>JBGSHS010000056.1:0-19253 GCA_041752115.1 Pirellulaceae bacterium
CGCGGCGATGGAGCTGGGGAGCACCGAATGGCGTTGGATGTTTGGGGTGGAGGCGTTTCCGGCCGCCCTGTTCTTCATGCTGCTGTTTCTCACGCCGCGCAGCCCCCGCTGGCTGGTCTCACAAGGGGAGATGGACGAGGCACGCGGCGTCCTGGTGCGATTGGGCACCGACGGAGGTGAAGTCGATAAGGAACTGGCCGACATCAAGGCGTCCCTGGATCTTTCGCATCACAGCTTGGGGGATTCGCTGTTCCAGCGGGCTTACCTGCAGCCGATTCTGCTCGCCGTGGCAATCGCTGCGTTCAATCAGCTGTCAGGCATCAATGCCGTGCTGTACTACTCCAAGCGGATCTTTGAAATGGCCGGGGCCGGATCGAGCGCCGCGCTGCTGAATTCCGTGGGGATCGGCCTGACGAATCTGGTCTTCACCATGTTGGCGCTGCTGGTGATCGATCGCTTCGGACGCCGCCGCCTGATGCTGGTCGGGTCGATCGGCTATATCGTCAGTCTGATCGCAACGGCCTGGGCTTTTTATACGTACGGGAACCATTTTGATCGAACGGGCGGCCTGGTGGTCCTGCTGAGTCTGATCGTGTTCATCGCGTCGCATGCGTTTGGCCAGGGAGCCGTGATCTGGGTGTTCATCAGCGAGATCTTCCCCAATCGAGTGCGCGGGCGAGGTCAAGCTTTGGGAAGTTTCACGCACTGGATCATGGCGGCGGGCATTTCCTGGACGTTCCCGATGTTTGCGGAGCAGTCGGGCGGACACGTCTTTGCGTTCTACGCCGCGATGATGGTGTTGCAGCTGATCTGGGTCATCACGGTCATGCCGGAAACGAAGAATGTGCCGCTCGAAGAGATTCAGCGTCGAATGGGAATCCGGTGACGCGCGTAGCCATGCTCGCCCAGAGCGTAGTCATGCTCGCCCAGAGCGTAGCCATGCTCGCGCAGAGCATGGGAGCCGTTCGGTACGTTCTCTGCTTCTCCCGCGGTCTGCGCGACCGCGGCCACCGTCTGCGCGACCGCAGCCACCGGAGCGGAGCGCAGCTAGAAATGACCTGGCGATATGCGGTCAGCAGGCAAACACTCCTGCGTCCGCTGCGTGCGATAGACCTGGAACCCACGGGCCAGATAGTTCTGCAGTCCCGCCGGACTGTCGAGCGTACAGGTATGCAGCCACACGCGAGTTGCCGGCCAGGTCCAGGCCAGCCGCACCGCTCGCGTCAGCAGATCGCCTCCCATTCCCCGGCCGATGAACGGCGGCAGCAGCCCGAACGAGCGAATTTCGACCTCGCAGTCCACGCGCTGCATCTCAAAATAACCGGCGGGCGTACCGCGCAGATAGGCAATCCACGTCCGAGTCGATTCACTCTCCAGATATTCCTGCCACTGCTGTCGTGTCCAGGACAGTCGATAGACCCAGCCCCATGGAGCTCCCACGGCTTGATAGAGGAACCGGTTCAGCTCCGGCAGCGGAATCTCCGCCTCACACACGACCAAGGGCGTCTCCGGTGATGCTCTCAACTGTTCCGGTGCGAGCATCTCAAGGTAGGTCGTGTCGACATCCACCAGACGCTTCTGGCTGTCCGACAGGTTCATGGCACCTACGCTCCTTTGAATCAGCGACGGCGAGTCTGTGAGGTGTTGCTGCCACTAACGAAATGACGAAGGACGAAATACCCAATGACGAAGGCAATAACGAATTCCGAAAGTCCAATCACTTTGGCACGAAGACCGGCCGAAAACTGCTGCGAACTTGAGGATCCTTGACTCAGCCTTCTTTCGTCATTGGGTAATTCGTCATTTGACATTTCCTGTAGGTGTTGCCGAATCGCGCACGGTCATCCAGACGCACCAGAGCTGACAACCCACCAACGCTCCAATATCGTACTCCGCTGCCCAGCCGGTTGACAGCACAGTGCAGTGACTTGTCGAACGAGCCGACTCGTGTTAGTCTCTGAGTCAAAAACCCCAGGAACCACTCCGGTGAGAACCAAAGTCTACTACGCCGACACGGACGCTGGTGGTGTCGTCTACTATGCCAACTACTTGCGTTGGCTTGAAATGGCTCGGTCCGATTGGCTGGAGCAAACGGGTATCTCCGTCGCGGACTACGTGGCGCAGGGAGTCTTGTTTGCCGTCGTGCGAGTCGAGATCGACTATCACGTTTCGGCCGTCTTGGGTGATGAAGTGGAAATCACCGTCGTACCGGAGAAACTGCGCAGAGTCCGATTCACTCTGCGCCAAGACGTCCTTCGGTGCCACGATCGAGCGAAACTGGCATCGGCCCTGGTAACCGTCGCCTGCCTGACTCCCACAGGCAAACCTGCCGCCTTACCCGATGCACTGGCCGAAGAAATGACTCGGCAACTGGCTCAGAGCCCACACGGTAGCGCACGATGCGACAGCTGATGAAGCAAGTACAGTGGTCGTGTAGGAGTCAGACGCGCTGGCAAACGCACTTCCAGGTCACGATTCGTTGGTGGCGAAGCGTAGGGATTCTGGTCCAGCATAACCGCAATTCCTGGCAACTGCAGACCGCGCCGCTGCCCCAACAGGGACGGCGTTTCACAAGTCGGTGAGGTTTTCAGCAGGAGCCGCATAGAGGCGTGATTGCGCCAGCGGCAAGTATCGCCATCACGCCCGCTACCTACTCGCTCTCCCGGACATCCCGCAGCAGCTCCATGCTACCCCACAGGCTGGGATCTTCCATGATCGGGAACTCGGGACCGATACTGAACGTCTGCCAGCCGAGTTCGCGATCGATCACGACATACGAGAAGCCGAGTCGCGGGTGTTCGTCCGCGTCGAATCCGGTCAGCGCCGTGGCGGGGACCAACGCCTCGAGCTGGTAACCGTCCTTGAGCCGTTGGCTACGCACCTGCAGATCGCCCGCCGCCACCGGCTTGGGCTCCTCCCTGGCTCGATTGATCGACAGCCACCTGGCCACCGGCGAGCGCAAGCCGGCTCCGTCACCCGAGGGGAGGAACACGAAGCGGTGGCAATATCGGCTGGCGCGATGGATCGTCTGCGTATCGCGTGTGTCGATCCACACCTGTAGACCATCGCTGTCCTCCAGCCGCGTGGCCCGGCACCATGGGGCCTGCGTTTTGCCGGTCACTCGCAGCCAGAAGGAGATTCCCGTTCCGTTCCAGGCTGCCCGCAGATCGGCGATCGGTTTGTCGCCTCCGAGCTGGCTGAAGATTGGCAATCGGTACTTGGCCTCCAGTCCGGCTCCCTGGTCACTCCAGACGCGGCGCCGATAGAGGCAAGGGAAGGCGAAGCGGAACAGGAACAGCGGCGAAACAAGCTGATCTGACATCGGTTTCTACTCACCGGATTAACTTCGGCACCTGAGCGTTGCCCTTTTTCCACGATGGTCCTGTCGACAATTCAGCGGCTTTGCACCAGGATCGCATCGCGATGTTCCTGGAAGAATACACGCAGGTCGCCTCGGTGCAGGTCCTCGACACTCTGGAACTTCAACCGCACGAGGTCCCGATCATCTCGAGTCGCATCCAGCTCACGATCTCGTGCCAAACCTGTGAGTCGTCCCAGGGTGACAAGTCCCTTCGGTCCGGTCAGAGTGACATCGAGCGACTGCGGCCGTTTGGTATTGATGGTCACCCACGGATCGCGTTGTCCTGGCAGATACAAATGCACGAGCACCTGATTATTCCACAGGAACTGTCCGTCGGGCGACAGCTCCTGCAGCAGTTCGTAGAGCTCCTCCCACACCGCCAGCTCCCACATGATCGGCTTGCCGGCTGGAAAGCCCTTCCGCATGAAGTGCCAGCGCTGTCCGAGCTTCTTCCATGGCATGTGGTCTTCCGGCTTGAGTTCGGTCAGCTGCGTGAACTTCTGAAACCCTTCCACTGATTCCTGCAGAAACGACCAGAACTCGGGCATGTCAATCTCCTCCAGGGAGTGGACATTGATCTGCACTTCCTGCCAGGGACCGCGCAGCGACCGGCACTTGACCCGAGGTTCATTGCCGTAGATCGGCAGCTCGTCCATCTGATTGAGCGTTTTGAGCTGGAGCCGTTCCAGCAGGTCCTGATGGCGAAACGTGTTGCGGGCCACACGAAACTTCATCTTGAGCAGCCACGTTTCGCCGGTAATGGCATGAAAGAACCAACCGATCGATTTTTTCTCGGCAGCGATCTCCACCACGCTGCGGTTGTTCCAGTCGGTTTCACTGAAGCTCCCCGCCTCGTGAATTCGATCCACCACGCGTTCGAGAATCTGACCGTCCCACTTGCACGGCTCACCCTTGCGTCCGACTCGATCCTGAGTATGCCAGCGGCGACCGTCCACCTCCCACGGCATGCGAGCCTCTTTGCCCACTTCGGCGATGTCGAGGTCCTCGGGAGCCTCCTCCAACTGCGAAGCCAGATCAAACACTTCGCGCTGCTCGTAGGGACCGGACTCGAGCACGCTGCGCAACGCTTCGCCGGTGTAGGAGCGCATCGGAGCAACCTGGCCGCGGCGGGGCGCCACAACGGCCGAGTGAGCGTAGGCGACCAGCGATTCCGGCGTTCCCGCCCAAACCACATGCCCCCCCGCTTCACCCGCTTCCGGGCCCATGTCGATAACCCAGTCCGCCGACTTGATGACATCCAGATTGTGCTCGATCAGCACCACCGTGTTACCCAAGTCGACCAACCGGTGCAGCACTTCCAACAGCTTGGCGAGATCCTGAAAGTGCAGGCCCGTTGTGGGTTCGTCGAGCAGGTACAGCGTGCGGCCAGTGTCCGGCCGCGCCAACTCGGCAGCCAGCTTCACGCGTTGCGCTTCACCGCCCGAGAGCGTCGGAGCGGCTTGCCCGAGCGTCAGGTAGTCGAGCCCGACATCGCAGAGCGTTTCGAGGATGCGGCGGATCTTGGGAATGTTCTTGAACAGCTGTACCGCCTCACCACAGGTCATATCGAGCACGTCACTGATCGAATGCCCGTGATAGGTCACCGCCAGCGTTTCCGGGTTGTAACGCCGACCTCCACACGTATCACATTCGACCCACACGTCCGGCAGAAAGTGCATTTCGATGCACAGCTGACCATTCCCCTCACAACGATCGCAACGTCCTCCAGGTACATTGAAACTGAAACGACGAGGCGAGTAACCACGCACCTTCGATTCCGGCAACTGGGCGAAGAGCATCCGAATCAGCTCGAAGACCCCCGTGTAAGTGGCGGGGTTCGAAGTGGGCGAGTTGCCCAGGGGCTGCTGATCGACACGGATCACTTTGTTGATGAACTCGATCCCCTCGATCTTATCGTGCGCACCGGGAATCACGCCGGCGCGATGCAAGCGGCGAGCCAGCGCCTGGTAGAGGACGTCGTCCACCAGCGAACTCTTGCCACTTCCGCTCGGGCCCGTGATCGCGGTCAGTGTTCCCAGCGGAATGCGGACATGGACGTCACGCAAGTTATTATGACGAGCTCCGAACACTTCCATCCACTGATTACCTGGCGGCTGCCACGTCTGCGCCGCCTCGGCCGGCACGGCAACTCGTCGCCCTCGGCGCGGAGCGGCCGCCGGTTGAGGAGACGCTTCCACGAGCGTCATGCGGCGGTTGCGCGGAATAGGAATCGCTCGCTTGCCACTCAGGAACGGACCGGTCAACGACCCTCGCCGCCGCCTGAGCTGCGTCGGCGTTCCCTGAGCGACAATCTCTCCACCATGTTTGCCGGCCCCAGGCCCGAAGTCGCAGACGTAATCGCTCCCCTCGATCACCTCACGGTCGTGTTCGACCACAATCAACGTATTTCCCAGATCGCGCAGCTTATGCAACGCAGCCAACAGTTTCGTATTGTCACGAGGATGCAGTCCGATCGTCGGCTCGTCCAGCACATACAGCACACCGCACAAACCACTGCCCAACTGACTGGCCAGGCGGATCCGCTGTGCTTCCCCATTGGACAGCGTGGCGGCACCTCGCCCCAGCGACAGATAGTGCAGTCCGACATCGTTGAGGAACTGCACGCGTCCCTTCACTTCTCGCAGCAACTCGCCCGCAATGCGTTTGTCGCGAGCCGATAGTTTCCAGTTCGATATATCCCGCAGCAGATCGCCCAACGGACGGCGACAGAGCTCATCGATCGTGGCTCCTTGAAATCGCACGGCGGATGCATCGTCACGCAAGCGGCTCCCGCCACACACTGAGCAGGTCACTTCATCAATCAGGTGGTCCAGACGCAGGCGGAGCGATTGTGAAAGCCGAGCGGCTTCCTCGAGCGCGGGATAGAGTCCCTTATACTGAAAACGGAATAGAGGCTGACCATCATTGGGCTGATCGTCCTGATACACCGAGAGCCACTGATCGGGTAGCCCGTGCATGATCAGTCGCCGATGTCGTCCCCCTAGCTGCTCGAAAGGAACATCCAACGGCAGTCCGGTCTGACGTGCCAAGGTGGTGAGCATCCAGCGCGACAGCGGTTGTGCGACATCCGGCCACAATGCCACCGCTCCCTCCGCCAGCGTCCGCTTGGGATCGTTCAACAGAGCGGCCGGATTGGCGCCGGTCTGCGTCCCGAGCCCCTCACAGGCTGGACACCAGCCCAACGGGCTGTTGAACGAGAAGCTGTGGGGCGTCAGCTGCTCGAAACTTCGCCCGCAGCGATCGCAAGCCAGGTGCTGGCTGTGCCGCACCGCTTCCCAGCGTGTTTCGGGCACGTCCGGCTGCTCCTGCAGAACCCACACCACTCCCTTCCCCAACGCCACGGCCGATTCGATGGACTCGGCAATGCGTGAGCGGGCCGATTGTCTCACGATCACTCGGTCGACCACGACTTCCACACGGTGTTTGCGGCGGCGATCGATTGTCGGCACGTTCTCCCACAGGTAGATCTGCCCGTCGATGCGCACTCGCAGATAACCGCTGGCCTTCACTTCCTTCCAGAGCGACTCGTAATCGTGTCCAACAGCCACTTCGACCGGTGCCAGCAGGTACAGCCGTGTTCCTTCCGGTGTGTCCATCACTTTCGCGACGATCCCGTCGACCGTCTGTGTTCCGACAGCGATATCGCAGTCGGGACAGTAGGGCGTGCCCAGCCGGGCCAACAGAATGCGCAAATAGTCGTAGATCTCCGTGACGGTCCCGACCGTGCTGCGCGGAGTGTGGCCCAGATTCTTCTGCTCAATGGCAATGGCGGGAGACAGGCCCTCGATGTGATCCACGCGGGGCTTCTGCATCTGGCTGACGAACTGCCGCGCATACGCACTGAGGCTCTCGACATACCGGCGCTGACCTTCCGCATAGATCGTATCCATGGCCAGCGAGGTCTTTCCCGATCCGCTCGGTCCGCAGAAAACCGTCATGCTCTCGCGTTTCAGCCTGGCACTGACCGATTTGAGATTATGCTGCTGAGCTCCCTGTATGGTCAGGTGGCCGGATGCATCGCCATCGGTACGCGCGGCCTGCTTGCGACGGGTTCTTTTTCCGCCGCGGCGACTGCTGGCCGAGCGATTGGCCAGCACATCGGACAGCGCCTGGCCCGTGAAGGACTCGCGGCACTGGGCCACTTCTTCGGGCGTGCCGGCCGCCACAATGCGTCCGCCACCAGCACCTCCTTCTGGCCCCAGATCAATGATCCAGTCGGCTGTCTTCACGACATCCAAATTGTGCTCCACAACCAGCACGGTGTTGCCGGCGTCCACGAAATCGTGCAACACCTTCAACAGCAACTGGATGTCGGCGAAGTGCAGACCGGTCGTCGGTTCATCCAGCAGGTAGAGCGTCTTGCCGGTACTCCGCTTAACCAACTCCCGAGCCAGCTTGATCCGCTGAGCTTCTCCGCCCGACAGCGTGGGAGAGGGTTGCCCGAGCTTGACATAGTCGAGTCCTACATCGTGGAGCGTCTGCAGTTTGTGGCGGATGTTCGGAATGTTCTCGAACAGCTCGAGCGCCTGCTGGACGTCCATTTCCAGCACTTCGGCAATCGACTTGTCCTTGAACTTCACCTGCAGGGTCTCGTGATTGTAACGGTGTCCTTCGCACACCGGACACGTGACCCACACGTCGGCCAGAAAGTCCATTTCCAGTCGGTTCGAACCGTTGCCTTCACAGGCCTCGCAGCGGCCGCGAGCCACGTTGAAACTGAACCGGCCTGGCTTGTATCCCCGCAGCTTCGACTCGGGCAACTGAGTAAAGAGATCTCGAATATCGTCAAATACTTTGATGTAGGTGGCCGGATTGCTCCGCGGTGTCCGACCGATCGGCGACTGATCAATAGCAATGAGTTTGTCGAGATACTCGAGTCCTTCAATCCGTTCGTGAGCCCCAGGTTCACCGAGCCCGCCATTGAGATCGCGGCGCAGTGCTTCGACCAGGATGTCGTTGACCAGCGAACTCTTGCCAGATCCCGACACACCGGTAACACAGACGAAGAGCCCGGCCGGAATCGTCACGTCGATCTGTTTCAGGTTATTGTGCGACGCGCCAATGATCCGAAGTGCCTTGTCGCTCGCGGTCCGACGCCGGCCAGGTACAGCAATCCTCTGCTCACCCCGCAGGTATTGGCCCGTGACACTCGTCGGAGTGCACATGATCTGTTCCAGCGAACCGGCCGCCACGACCTCGCCTCCGCGCACTCCCGGCCCAGGTCCGAAGTCGATGATGTGATCGGCGGCGCGCATCGTCTCTTCGTCGTGCTCCACGACCACCACCGTGTTGCCCATGTCACGCAGGTGATGCAGCGTATCCAGCAAGCGGCCGTTGTCTCGAGGATGCAGGCCGATCGACGGTTCGTCGAGGATATACAACACGCCTACCAGGCCGGAACCGATCTGGCTGGCCAGACGAATCCGCTGCGATTCGCCGCCGGAGAGTGTCGGGGCCGTGCGATGGAGCGTCAGATAGTCCAAGCCGACGTTGAGCAGAAATCCGAGGCGACTGCTGATTTCCTTGAGCACTTCGCTCGCGATGATCTGGCCCGTCGGATCAAGCGAGAGTGATTCGAAGAACTGCGCCGTTTCACGCACCGAAAGCTGGCATACCTCCGGCAGTGACAACGGGCCGCACGACGCGAATGCCGGATGCGACGAGGTGATCTTCACCGAGCGCGCCTGCCGGACCAGCCGAGCCCCCTGGCAATCGTGGCAGGGGAGTGTGCGCATGTACTTCTCCAGCTTCCGCAGCTGCGGCCGACTCTTGCTCGTGCGATACTTACCTAACAGCTCCGGGATGACTCCGTCGTAAGTGCCGCCGTACTTCATGGGTGACGCACCGCCGCGCCACGTATACGTGACGTGTCGACTTCCCGTCCCCCATAACCACAGTCGTCGCAAATCCTCGTCGAGTTCCCGCCAGGGGCGCTCAAGCATCGTGCCGGCGGGCAATTCCTGCCATCGTTCGATGGTGTCGGCCACTCCCTGGAAGATGTGCCGCCGCCAACGCCCCAGTTCCTTCCAAGGCCCGAGAATCTCGATGCAGCCTTGCTTGAACGAAAGACGATTGTCGGGGACCAGCAGTTCAGGATCGAAGGAGAACCGGTGCCCGAGTCCGTCGCAGCCAGGACACATCCCCTGTGGACTGTTGAAGCTGAACAGCTGCGGACTGGGCGGTTCGAAGCTCACGCCACATTCCGCGCACGCATAGCGTGTCGAGTAGATTCGGTCGACGGATGGCAGAACGGGTGGTTCGGCAGGAGGTGAACCAGGAGTTCCGTTGCCCGCGCCACCATCACTCGGTGCCGCCGCCTCTTCGAGCGTGATGAGCATCGTGCCCTGCCCAAGTTTCAGGGCCTGCTCAACCGCTTCGGACAGGCGAGCGCGCAACCCCGGCTTGATCACCAGCCGGTCAATGACGACCTCGATGTCGTGACGCATCTGCCTGTCCAGCCGTAACGAATCGCTCAGTCGGATCATGCGTCCGTCGACACGTGCCCGCGCATAACCTTGCCGGCTGAGATCTTCAAACAGATCGCGGTACTCCCCTTTCTGCTGACGAATCAAGGGTGCCAGGACGGCGAAGGGTGTGTTGGCCGGCAGCGCCAGAATGCTGGCCAGAATCTTTTCGCGCGACTGGGCCGTGATCGGTTGGCCGCAATCCGGACAGAATCCTTGACCGATCCGGGCATACAAGACCCGCAGGAAATCGTAGATCTCGGTGATCGTGCCGACTGTGGAGCGAGGATTCGAACCGCTCGATTTCTGTGAAATCGAAATCGAGGGACTCAACCCCGAGATATTGTCCACCTCCGGCTTCGGCATCTGACCCAGAAACTGCCGAGCATAACTCGACAGGCTCTCGACATAGCGTCGCTGCCCCTCCGCATACACCGTGTCAAAGGCCAGCGAACTCTTGCCCGATCCGCTAACACCGGTCAAACAAATCAACTGATTGCGCGGCAGCACGACGTCCACATCGCGCAGATTATGTTCCCGCGCACCACGAATTACTACATCCGAGATGGGCATATCCGCTCAACATCCGTTCCGGAAGAGAATCAGCTCAGCAGATGGCCGACGAGCGGCCGCACTGTCGCAGGCAAACCAGATATTCTAGTGGAATCGGCGGATCTTGTTCACCCTCCACTGCACCCGTCATAGGGCCCAGGCCAATACCAACAGCCCGACAGCCACCAGATCGCGTCGGGTAAGCCGGTCGCTCGACCCGCGGAACCGGACGTACTCCAACACCGCTCCTGTGGGGCACCCGAATCGGCAATAGGCCAGCGGCACGACGGTCGATGCCGCCAGACCGACCGCGGCGATCACTAGCGCGGCGGTGCCGGCGATCCAGAAGATAAACGCGTCAAAAGGCTCAAGACTCGCCAGATCGATCGGCAGATGGAGCATCGCCGTCAGGACCACCACCAGCAGCAACGCCGCCGGCACCAGCGTGAGCCCCTGCCGGACCCGCCGCGGCAGAGGCCACCGCCGATGGATGCGGCCTGCCATCAGCTGTTGAGCGGCACCGAAAGGACACACATGTTGACAATACACTTGACGCCGCGTCAGCATCGGCACCAGCAGGGCCGCTGCCGCCAGCAACACCAAGCCCGGCGCCAATCGCCACGAGGGGCCGTTCTGCGACCAGCCAACCAGCAAAGCCTGAGATAACATATCGCCATTCATCAGGCCAAAGTAACCGACCAGCACCAGGCGGAACATCACCTGCAGGCGAGGTCGGCCGCGCCAGTGGGTGAAACAGAACGTCAGTCCGAGTGTCAGAATCACGATGGTTCCCACATCGTGTGCAGAAACGTTCCAGCGCGGCTCGTCCGGCGCCAACACGATGGCTGCACCGGCCACCTGGGTCAGCGTGCGAGCGACCGCCATGCTCGTCATCGTCGCTCCTGACACCCCTTCGACTTCCGCCGCTTCCAGATCGAGGGCGGCGAGCTGCGTCAATTCATAACCGTTGAACAGCGCACCGAAATACTTGTCTTCGCGCACGTACCTCACATACGGCTGGTTGTCGTAGCTCGAACGAATCATCACGCCTGCGACCTGCTGCTGAGCGTTGAGCACGATGCAGCTGTCGGTCGGCCCCTGGTAGCCCACGATGCCGTCGCACAGAGGCGAGGTGCGGACGACACTGCCGATCAGCTGATCGTGCTGGTCGAACACGTCGAACACCATAGGCTGCCGGCCGCGCGGTTGAAGCCGAGTGGCGGTGGGCAGCATCTCATTCAGTTCATCAACCGTCAGCGGCTGCGGGAACCGCAGAGAAGGTCCGGGCTGGCCCAATCGCACGCCGATCGCTTCGACGATCGCCAGGCTGGTCAAGGTCGCTCCACTCACTGCGTCCACGTCGCGTCGCAGGCCGGCTTCCTGCCAATCGAGGCCGTTGTACGAGTGCATGAAACGTCGATTGCGCGTCACATCGGCCACATGCTCGACCGTATCATGACTCTCTAGCACCGACAGGCCGGCTACGTGCTGATCGCGATCAAAGACGAGCATCACGTTGGTGGGACCGGCGTAGCCGACAATGTGATCGGCATCGGGAGAGGTCTGCACAACGTATCCGAGCGTCTCCCCGGCCGCGTCCAGCACGATCTGCGCACGATGCTCAGCCTCTCCGCCGCGCAGCGCGTGCGCCGTCGGCAGGAACTGGCGCACGCGACTGATCGGTAGGCTGCCGGTGCGGAGCAGGGCCTGCTGCGATCGCCACTCAAAATGCCGCTGCCGCATCAGCACGACCATGGTCAGCAGCAGTCCCACACGCAGCAGATGCACGCAGAGGGCCCGCACCGGTCGAGCGGGTCGACGGCATGCGGTGAATCTGGCCGTGGCGATTCTCTCAGCCTCGTCGTTCACTGCATCGTTGGTCGTTTGACTCACATCGCCAACCCGTTTCACAACCATGGGACGATGGCGGACGCGCCGATCATTCAGCCGCAACCAGCTGCAACGCATCGGCACAGGCCAGTCCGCCGGCTCCGGCAGGGGAAATGGTCACGCTGCACGATGCTCCTTCCTCAACCTCAAACACGCCCAGCGACAGGAAGCCGTTGGCGAGCGGTGGTGGGGCCTGCATGTTGACCTGCACCGTGGTCTCCAGCGTGCCGATCCGCACGGTCACGGGAACCGTCGTGCCACGGTTTTCGTGCGGCCGATAGGCGATACGTACGTCATACCGCCCCGCCTTGATCGAACGGATCACGAATTCCAGCCGAGCGTCGCTCTGGTCGGAATAAACGTATCCGTCTCCGATATAGCCTTTGAGCCCCGCTCCGCCTCCCCACGCTCCGGTTCTGGTGGCCTGCACATCATCCACGACCAGCCCCGGCAATCTGTTGGGGTCGATACCAGTGGGGGGCCCTTCCCGCCGCGCAAAAGGCACGTCGGCCGGGATCTCCAAAGGATCATGGACCGTGCGCCGTCGAGCCTTTCCAGGAAGGTGACAGAGTTCCTTCAGATCCTCCAGATAATGCGTGTAGACATCGCGCGGCCAGCATTCATGCAGCGTGCAGATGGATGCCGCCTTACCGACGACCTCCCCCATCATGCCGCAGGTCTTCATCACACGGACCGTGCCAAGTGCTTCATGAGTGACACTGATACACCTGCCGGCCATGAACAGGTTATCAATATTGCGTGAGTAGAAACAGCGATACGGAACTGGATAGCCGTACGTGCGATCGACGCGCGCATCAAACTCCGCAATAGATATAAACGGATTGTCCGGGTACTTCTGAGCGTACTGCTTCTTGGCATAGTGCAGATCGATCGACCACGTGCTGGGAACGATCCCATCGGGAAAAGTCCGCTTCTCGACAATATCGTCCTTGGATAGAAGCACATCGCCCAGCAGACGCCGCGACTCGCGCGGGCCCCCGATGTACGCGATCCAGGCCAGTTGTGCCGTGCGGTGATCCTCGCGCCCAGCACGATTCTTCATCGCGTTGAACGCTCCGTAGACAGCACGCAGGTTCCAGTCGCGAATCGCCTCCGCGTCCGTAATCGGATCCTTGTCAAATCCGCTCTCCCAGAACCATTCGCCATGATGGTCACGCGGATACGGGAAATCGTCCATTTCCAGATCGAGTGCCCAGGGAGTCTCCGGAAACTCCACCGGTTGGTCCAGCTCTTCCCACACCCACATGTTGCTCATCCCCATGCGCTGCGTGGGAGTCATCTCCCATTGCGCTCCGGCCAGGTCTCCAATGGTGCCGTGGCCGGTGCAATCGGCGATCAGTCGGCCGCTGAACCGTGTTCTTTCTCCGGTGCGCGTATTGAGGGCAGAGACAGCAGCTACTCGGGACCCATCCATTTCGACCTGATACGCATGCTGATTCAGGTACAGCTCGATGTTCTGCTCAGCAAGCACAATCGACTCTTTCAGCGCGTCGCCGAACTCCGCCGCCGAGCCGGGCGACTTCGTGGCCTGATCGGAGAATTCCTCCACAATCTCGCCGACGCGAGGAAACTCACCACGTCGAATCAGTCCGTTTGCCCAGACGCGCACTTCACTTGATCCATTCCCTCCCAGCACGGGCCGATCCTGCAGCAGCGCCACACGACATCCCATGCGGGAGGCGGAGAGAGCGGTGGCGATTCCCGCGTAACCTCCCCCCACGACCACCAGATCGAAACCGCCGCGTTGAGTCGGACTCTCGCTCTGCCCGAGCAGTTGGCGGCGCCAGCGAGGCATGACGGCCGCCTCGTTGGGTGGCACCAGGCTCAGGTCCCGACTCAACAGAATCGCATCGCAGCGGCCGTCAAAACCGGTGAGATCATGGAGGGCGAGCGTGATCTCGGACGCCGATACGTCGATCGTGCCGCCATCCTGCCAATGCCACACAGCCCCTTGCGTACCAAAGGTCGTCTTCAGCGGTTGACCGTCAACGAGCAGCTGAAAACGGCCCGGTGCACCCGGTGCCTCCCAACGCGCCACCCAGTCCTTGGTCCGCACGAAAACGCGATAGGTTCCCGCACCCGGGAGTGCGACACGCGTCGTCGCGTCCTGGACCGGACGTCCCAGACCGTGTGCCAACAGGTAGGGCGACCCCATCTGGGCAATGAACTGCGTGTCCAGCGCCCAGCCGCCAGGATCCGAAAACCCCTCGGCCTCAATCAGAACCTGATCGACTTCGGGCACGACCGCTTCGAATCCCAGCGCGCTCCCCACAATCATGATGCTTAACAGACAGTTCATCAGCCAGCTCCTTGTCGGTCCTCACGGAATTGGGCAGAACGTCCATTCTGGCACAAATACACTGGGTTTGCACGCGAGCTGAGCATCAGCCGGAGACTCGGCCGTGCGGAAACGACAGCCGCCACACCCCTGCCGTGCCCGGGCACCGCTGAGCGGCAATGCTGCTCAGCACCACGACTCAACAGCCGCCATCGACGTGGCCACGCGCAACGCGTCCTGAAACGCAGACATCCTGCTCGAACAGCTCAATCCGAGGGTCCTGCAACGACGCGAGTTCCGGGATTCTCTCCCGTCCACAGCCGAGCAGAGGCGCGATCGCCGCTCGACCTCCCACCAGCTTCGGAGCTACAAAGACGTGGACTTCATCCAGCAGGTCCAGATCCCACAGACTACCCAGCAACTCCCCACCACCCTCGACCAGCAGGTTGGTCATGCGGCGTCTGCCCAATTCACTCAGCAGCGTCTGAAGTCGCTCATCGCGATCGCGACCAGGACAACACAGCACTTCACAGCCGGCTTGCTCCAGATGGAGGCATCGCTGAGACGCTGCTGCCGGCGACACCGCCACCAGCACCGGTTGCTCCCGGCAGGTGCGCACGAGCTGGCTATCAGGCGACAAACGGGCCGTGGAATCAACCACGATCCGAGTCGCAGTTCGCGGACCCGGCGGCCGAGCGTTCAGCAATGGATCATCGGCCTCCGCTGTGCCGCGTCCGATCATCACCGCGTCCACCCGTCCGCGTAACGCGTGCACTCGCTGACGCGATGCCGCACTGCTGATCCACTGGCTGTGTCCTGAATGGCTGGCCAGCTTGCCGTCGAGCGTCATGGCCCATTTGGCGATGATCCACGGCGTCTGCTGCAGAATCAGCTTTCGGTAGGGTGCATTCAGCCGCCAGGCCTGTTCCTGCAACAGGCCCACCTCAACCACCACGCCAGCTGCCTGCAACTGCTGCACTCCCTTGCCCGCCACCGCAGGAAACGGATCAACCTGCGCGATCACGACGCGAGCAATGCCCGACCTCAGAATCGCTTCGGTGCAGGGAGGCGTCTTTCCCGTGTGGCAGCATGGTTCGAGAGTCACGTACATGGTCGCGCCGGCGGCAGGTCCACGCAACGTCTGCAACGCTTCAACTTCCGCATGGGGTCCGCCGTACCGCCGATGCCATCCTTCACCAAGGCAGACTCCATCGCGCATAATCACACATCCCACCATCGGGTTCGGCTCTACAAGCCCTTCCCCATGGGTGGCCAGTTCGAGCGCGCGAGCCATATGCCGTGCGTCATGGGTCATGGGCCAACACCTGCCAGGGACCAATACCTCGAGCGATTTGCAGGTCGGCCTATCGGGGATAACGCGACACTTACCATGCCGATGCATTCCGTCCACGCACAACGGTCGGCCGCCACCGGCCAGTTGCACCTGGCCCCCTGTCCACCATGGGTTCTGAGGTTGGATGGCATGGGCCTGAATTAACGATCGCGATTCTGCAGCACGCCGCCGCCAATAACGAAAGAAGACCGAACAAGAAATCTCCAGCTGCAAACGCGTTTCATTGAGACTTCCATTACAGGTTCCTTCGGCCTGCGAAATTCGTCATTCCATTCGTCATTGGCTATTTCGTCATTCGTCATTCAATACAGGTGTTGTCCCGTTGTGCACGGTCACTCAGTCCATGCCGGGCACCCAGATTTTCGACTCTCGATTTTCCGCCGCGGCGGGGGCAGCCGGGGCAGCCGGGGCGCCGGGAGTCCAGATTCGCTGGGCGCTCTGGGCGGGAGCTTCCGGTGCCGCCGCTTCGGGTACCGAAGCCGGCCGACCCTCGGGCGTAATCAAGCCGAATCGAAGCAGTATGTTGTATAGCCCCTCGGCAATACCGGGCTCCTTCATGTGACGCGTCTGCAATACTGTCATGAGGTGCCGAGTCTCGTCGACTTCACCCCGCAGCAGTCGCAGTGGTAATTCAGCCAGATACCACCGCGCCGGTGACTTCCCTGCTTTCTCCGACAGCTCACGGGCCTGCCGCAAGTAGGCCAACGATTCCTCCGGATCATTCGTGATCTGAGCCAGACTTCCACTGACCAGCGCCATGTCCACTTGATCGCCCAGTTGCGGGCGGTTGAGTAACTCCTCTCCCGTGCGTCGGAGGACCTTTCGCGCATGAAACATGCCGGCCCGGGAGTAGAGGGCGACAAGTTGCTCGTCACTGAGCTTCTCAACCTCAATCCGATACCAATCAGAAGCCTCCACTTCGTCGGGATCGGTCCGCGTCGGATCAATCGGCTCCGGCACCGGCAAGCTCAGGTGCCTGCGCATCTGATCCACATCCGCCGGCCATCCCTCCAGTTCCGCAATCTGCTCGTGCACCAGAAGCGAAGCAGCCAACGCGACACGATACGCCGGGTCTCCCGCTACTTGATTGGGCGTTTGATCCCCCAACGTCTTCTGAGGCAAATCGAGCCACCGCTGAGCGAACGCGGCTTTCCCCGCCTCATTGGCCAGCTGCCGGCGCACGGCTAGCGACGTATCGCGAGGAAACCGCAACGTCGGAAACAACTCGACCGACTCCAGCGGAAGCGTGTCCAAGATCTGCTCCTGCTCGCCACCATCACCCCGCAAATCTCCCACCAACTCGTCCACCATACCACGCACCTGGTCGAACCGAGGGCCTTTCGCGACCAGCAGCTCCAGGCGAGCCTCACGGTCTGTTTCGCGACCGTAGAGCAGCAGTTGTCCCATCACACAGGGCGTCTGCTCCAATGTCAAATCGGCCCCCGAAGCAGGAAGCGGCCGGTCCAGCAGCTGGAATACCGCTTTGGGCGGCGGTGCTCCTTCCTCACGTAGTTCAGCCGGATTGACCTGGCTCGGAGCCACTACCTTGGAGGACAACAAGCGTTCCTGCAGAGCCGCGGCGTCCGTCACGCTCACCGTCAGCTTCACCAGCCCCACCGTGCGACGCGTCGTCGCGTAGCCCAACAACTGTGAAACGGCCTCCGCAATGACGGCCGTTTCAAAACCCACCGATTCGAGCATCGCGTAGCGATGCCACGTGTCCGCCGCCTTGGCGATACCTAAGTTGCTCTGTGCCACCGCCATGTTCCACAATATCACTGGCTCACCAGGATATTGCTGGTCCAGTTGCTCCAGCTTCTGCAAACCCTTGCGCCACTCACCCCGAGCTAAAGGATGCGACAGCTGTTCCAGCAAACGACTCCACGGTTTGCCGCCACCGTCCAGCTGGAACGCGGCGGTTCGTTTCATCAGCAATGGCACCCCCTCCGCCGACTCGAGCATAATCAGTTCACGGACCGCCTCTTCTTCCTGGTTGCCGGTAATCAAGACGCGGTGCAGCAAGTGAGCTCGAGCCGCCAGGTATTTCCCCTCCGCAGCCAGCAACTGGGCCACTAACTGCAAAGCATCGTATAACTCGCCGGGAAAAAACTCCTCAGCATTCTCCAGCGCTGACTGGATGCTGTTGACCGCTGCTTTGGAATTGTGCTTTCTGGCCTCCAAGATCGCTGCATAGGTGTGAGCCAGCGGATTGTCCGGAGCCACTTTCACAAAAGTCGTGGTCGTCTCCTCCAGACCCTGCAGGTCCTTCATGTCCAGCAGGTTCAGGATCTTCAGCGAAAGAAGACAGGGTCGGTGTGCCTTCGTGGCAAGTAACCGATTGATCTGACTTAATGCCGCAATACGCTGCTCACCCTCCATCGCCCGCATGATCTTCTCCAGATCACCGCTGATGTCCCGGCAGGAACAATGCTTGATCTTCTTGCCTGTCCCACCCGGGCACAATGCTTTGGCATCAAAGGTCATGAGTCTGCTTTCTCTTTCTCACTTCAGTGAACAGCCAGCCAGCCAACCGATCCAACTTCGGAGATGCGTCAAATACCACTCGGCACCCTTACCGGCACCCCCACAAAGGCTACTCAACACGCCGCCGGTCACGAAATCTCCTTGTGCATTCTCAAGGGATGCCGCGGCAAAGCAATTCCCGCCAGCGAGACGCCTCGGGCTCTCCCGGACTGCCAGCCGCCGCTGCAAGTCCGCTCTCAACTAAGGGCTCCGGCCCGAGCCACTCACGCCCGAGTGGCACATGCTTCACCCGAAGTTCATTTGCCTGCCAACGTCGCAGGCGAGTCGTGTTCCTCACCCGCAGACAAATCCAATCAGTTCAACCAGATAACTCCCCGGCGGTCGGAAACAACCGAATTCCGCATCGTACCAGACACCTGGCCCAGCGGCCAGTGTTGATGGTGACGCCGCTCTGCCTGCGGCCGATCACCACCCCACTGGGTCACAAAGAGCCAAGCAGATACTGGCAAGCTGGGGACTTTCCGGTGAGTCTTACGGCAAGACGCTTCAGCTTGGCACCCGGCAGCAGGATACAAATCTGCCTGACGCTCAACAGCACCACTCGTTTGCCGTAGACTCGATAGGAAGACGCCGATACGCTAATGACGTTTCCCAGTCTGCCTTCCTGGCGCACGGTAAACCTGACCTATGAAATCAGACTTTTTTGCCCGTCGCGCGCTGCTGATACTGTGCGTGATCTTCTTCCTGGTCCCCTTCGCCTTGCGCGGCGCGCGGATGTCGCTCGAGCGGATGGAGAACAACGTCAAGGATTGGCTCCCCGACAGTTTT
>JBGSHS010000057.1:0-27751 GCA_041752115.1 Pirellulaceae bacterium
CATATCTTACCAAGCATGATACGCGCTCGGCCATGGGCAATGTGGAGGGAGCCTCTCCTGGGAAAGAACGGGGGTTGTGGCACGCGCGTGCCCGCCGATGGGATGGCTCCGTCGCCAAGCCAACCAGTGGACGCTGCACGCTGCGCTAATCGGCGTCCAAGTAACCGGGATGCGGGCTGATGCGAGCGTGGCCTGGAGCTTCCATCGCAGACTCTGGTATTCCTCGCCTCCTCGCTCTCTGCCCCCCACGAGCTCTGCTCGTGCGGTGCATCAGATGGTGAGCTACTGCTCCGCTCGCCCCTCCCTCCTTGACCCCCGCGAGCTCTGCTCGTGCGGTGCATCAGATGGCGAGCTACTGCTCCGCCGCCCTCTCACACTTCCCCGAACCCCCGCGAGCTCTGCTCGTGCGGTGCATCAGATGGTGAGCTACGGCGCCGCTTACCCCCTCCCTCCCTGACCCCCACGAGCTCTGCTCGTGCGGTGCATCAGATGGTGAGCTACTGCTCCGCTCGCCCCCTCTCTCTCTGCCCCCCGCGAGCTCTGCTCGTGCGGTGCATCAGATGGCGAGCTACCTCGCCGCCTCCTCTCTCTCTGCCCCCCGCGAGCTCTGCTCGTGCGGTGCATCAGATGGCGAGCTACTGCTCCGCTCGCCCTCTCTCTCTCTGCCCCCCGCGAGCTCTGCTCGTGCGGTGCATCAGATGGTGAGCTACGGCTCCGCTCGCCCCCTCTCTCTCTGCCCCCCACGAGCTCTGCTCGTGCGGTGCACCAGATGGTCAGCTACCGCGCCGCCTCTTCACCCTTCCCTGCCCCCCGCGAGCTCTGCTCGTGCGGTGCATCAGATGGCGAGCTACGGCGCCGGCAAACGATTCCTCACCGCCTGCATCGAGTACTCGCCGAACGTACCGACGTAGAGCCCCGTGCTCCAGACGCGTCCCATTCGCAGCAGATGCGCGAGGTTGTTCTGATAGCAAGACGCGATCTCCGGCGGTGCCGTGTCCGCCTCGGTACCCAACCCCGCGTGGATATGGCTTAGCATGACCGACAGCCGAGCCACGCGGTAGCTCGCCATCTGCTTCACCGCACGAGCGTAGCTCGTGGGGGCCGGGGAGGAGTGAGAGTGCAGCGTGGTAGCTGACCATCTGCTTCACCGCACGAGCGGAGCTCGCGGGGGTCGGGGAGTGGTGAGGAGGCGGCGTGGTAGCTGACCATCTGCTGCACCGCACGAGCCGAGCTCGTGGGGGGCGGGGAGGAGTGAGAGTGCCGCGTGGTAGCTGACCATCTGCTTCACCGCACGAGCGGAGCTCGTGGGGGTCGGGGGGGAGTGAGAGTGCAGCGTGGTAGCTGACCATCTGCTTCACCGCACGAGCGGAGCTCGCGGGGGTCGGGGAGTGGTGAGGAGACAGCGTGGTAGCTGACCATCTGCTTCACCGCACGAGCGGAGCTCGTGGGGGTCGGGTAGGAGTGAGAGTGCCGCGTGGTAGCTGACCATCTGCTTCACCGCACGAGCGGAGCTCGTGGGGGCCGGGGAGGAGTGAGAGTGCGGCGTGGTAGCTCGCCATCTGCTTCACCGCACGAGCGGAGCTCGCGGGGGTGGGAGGCAGCGCTGAGCGCGTCGGGCCAGCGTGCTCAGACACTGTCGCGACGATCTGCTCCGCGAGCCCGGTGATCTCCGACGCTTCGATCTTCCGTTGCTTGACCCGCTTGTTCGACAGGCACACAAAATGACGCATCTGCCGATCGCTAGCTAGCCCAGTCGGAAAAAAACGCCGGCTGGCAAATCTCGAGCCGAACAGGATTGAGGCAGACTCCGTTTTCGTGCTGTGGTGGCTCAGGCGACGATGGAAGATCCGCCACGAACCTGCATCATGAAGCTCCTCTTTACCCTGCTTTCAACGCAGTCCTGACCGGGGCCTCGAGATAAGCAACCAGGCCATGGACGCTTCGACTATTGAGCGGCAGGGCGAATCTTGCAGGCAACGTCGAGCGTGATCTCCGGAATATTCAACTCGAGTGTTCCACTTGTGTCCGCAACCACACTTTCGCGTCCCGATACGACACCTGCGTAAGTGTCCCACCATTCGACATCGTAATTGCCCGGCTGGAAGCCGCTAATCGCCGCCCTGACGTTGCACGCGTTACGTGGCATCTTGCCCATTCGGTTTCGCCACCAGGTATTGTCACGGTTGGTGATCCAGAGGTAGGCATGTGTGGGGTTACCGAGTCCGTAGACCCGTACATTGGGACGATCGGGTCTCTGGTAGTTGCAGAGGTCAACGCTCATCGTGACCCAGGCGTCGCCCGTGTTCTCCAGCAGAATCCGATGCTGACCCTTGGGCACCGGAAGGGAGTATGGCACGCCGAGGTGCGTTTGGTAGGGACTACTCAGCCGCCCTTCCCAGCCAACACCGGGCAGGTCTTCATGCAGTACCTCCTTGTCGTCCAACCGGGCGCGGACCTTCGCGATCCCTGTATCGGGTAACCACCAGCCGGCAAAAACGAATTCGCCGTCGGCCGCATACTCCACTTCGAACGCGACTGGCCTGTTCGGTGGCAAGATCCGTGGGATCCTGGCTTCCAGAGGCTGACCGTTGTTGGGAATGCGAATGACATGGGCACCATCTGCCTCTTGGACTGCGCCCGCAAGGGGTGGTCCCCAAGCCACTTCCTCATCGGGAGTGGGCAGTTCGAAGTCGCCAAACACGGGCTCTCGCGGGAGTGTACTGTAGCGCAACGTCTCCACTTCCATCGGATGCAGTCCAATGAAGTTCTCACCTGCCAGATATTGGGCGATCGCCGCAAAATGGGGCAGCAACTGCAACTCCAGGATTTTCGACCAGTGCCAGAAACAGGGCGTCATGCTGGAACCCGACATGACGGACGACCACAGCGCTGCGTGCACGTGGATGCCGTTCACGTCGCGGTCGTCGGAGAACATCCCATGCGCGAGCCCCAATTCAATACACAACTGAGGCTTGCGATATTTGTTGATGACGTGAAGAGCGTCGTTATGTACGGCTTTGCCCATGTCCCGATCGTTGTAGAGCTCGGTCGCAACGACATCCATGCTTGCGACTTCGAAGATCCCGGAGCCTGCAAAAGCAGTGGACATACTCCGGAGTGACAAACTGGATGTCACGGGATGCTGGTACGGGTCTGTGGCTCGGAGATAATCCGCCATCTCCTGGTGCCAGTCGCGTGCTGACTCAACGTGACGATCGAAGCCCTCGCTGACGTCGGCTTCGGCCCACAACTCCCACAGGCACAGACGCGTCGAGTATCCCCACCGCGCCAGCGTGTAGCGAAGCCGTTGCTTGAAGAGCCTCCTGGCGTCAAGGTTTGTGAAGATATCTGAGGGAACTTCACAGGGACCACCGTGCGTGGCGTTATACGGGTTCGCACCGAATCCAGGCCAAGGATCGGTCACGCGGAAGTCGGTGTTGAGTAGAAAATTGAACGTCACATACATGTCCAGAGCATCCAGACGCTCAAACAGTCTGTCGAGGTTCTTGGCCCGGTCGAGGTCATATTCACCGAGGGGAAATCCCGTGCGCTCGATATGGTATGCCCCGCCGAAGCAGCTTTCATTGGAGATGAGACGGATGTGGTTAATGCGACCAGATTGTAGTTGTGACAACTCCGCGGCGTTGGCGCTCAGGAAATTCCCCCAGAGGACCATGCTGACCGGAAGGAACATCTCCCCTGTCTCGAACTGAAGCCTGCCGGGTTTCTCGGCCGTACAAACGACGAATCCCTTGGATGTGGATTCGGTCACGTCGAACGGAAGAAGAGACAACTCCTCCTGCCAGTCCTTTCCACGAGCTATGATCGTGCCTTGATACCGGCCGAGTTCGCGCGGCGCATGCCGCAGCTTCCAGATGCCGGCCTTCCTGTCATAGACAAAAGCGGTTACACGGGATTCGCGGCCGGAGGGGGCGACGAAGACACACCGTACGTCGATCTCATCCGAGTCGAACGGGTTTTCGATCACCCGATCGAGTTGGAAGGTCAGTTCGTATTTGCCGTACAAACCCACCGAATCCGGTGCAGGTTCGGTGAGGTGGAGCGGTGTCGAAGTATCGCCGCCAGCGGCAATTCCTGCTGTGCGAATAACCAGCAAGAGCGCGAGACAAGCGAGCGAGATGTCGCGATACATTCCGAATCGCCTTATCAGTAGCCCAAGGTATTCCGCACGTATTGGCGGCTCATCCTGAGGCTATCACGCAGGGGACGCGTCTGTTGCTTGCTGGGTGTTGACAGCTCAATGACGGCGTAGCCTGTGAAGTTGACATCATGGAGGGCTTTGCCGATCGCCGTGTAGTCCATAACGCCTTCTCCCATCACCTCGGCAAATGAGCCGTCAGCGCTGTGGTCCCGGAGGTGCAGGAACACCAACCGCTGCGCGTGCTGCCGAATGAACGTCACGGGATCAATCCCCGCTTCTTGCAGCCAACCCAGGTCGGGACCAAGTTTCATGTCGGGAATGCGCTCAAGCGTATTTCGGAGATCATACTGATCGTCTGCCACCTCGTAGGTGTGATTGTGCAGGTTCGCGACCACGTCGTGACTGGCACAGAGCTCCATGAGCTGGCGGAGAATGTCTGCCTGGTCGTCGAATTGTTGAGCCGTCTTACGCACCTTGGCTCCCTGCGGCGCCCCGACGGTGATTCCCAGGCGTCGCCCACCCAGTTGACCCAGTCGAGTGACGACCGATTCCGCTTCGTCCATGATGGCCTTGTGCTGGCTCCGATCCCACATGGCGCCTACGAATGACGCGCCGATGACGGGCATCCGGTGCTTTTCAGCCAGTGCCGCCAGACGATCCACGGCGTTGTCTGGCCGCAAAGTTGTCTGCATCACCTCCACCCCCGCCACGCCCGCGTACTCCATATCGGCGAAGACCGTGTCAAGTATTGGAGTGATGTCGTAATTCGGTTGATCGAGCGCATGATTCCACGCACATCCGCTCACGATTACGTTCTTCGCTTCGTCCCCCGCAGCCGCAGAACGAACCCAACCAGTACATCCCAATGCAGCCACGCCCAGAAAACACCGCCGCGAGATCGCCACCGCCGGCACTTGCATCGGGAATCGCTGTGGTAAATTCGCGGAACCGCGTGAGAGCCCAAAGCTATCGTTCATCGTAGTCCTCAGAAGCCGTATTGGATTGCCGACTGCGGGGCGCACATCAAGCCTAACGCCCGGTAGCTATAATGGCAATGCACATCGTCAGAATAGCAATATTCGTCAGCGGCACGATCGGTTAGAATGCAACCCTCTGGAAGACGGAGCAATGGAGACACACCATGCGGGAGATCCGGGTCGGCGCGGCTCAATTCGAACATCGCGACAACGACAAAGTCCACAACCTCGCGAGGATTCGCGCACTCACACGCCGAGCCGTGGAATCGGGTGCGGAGATCGTGAGCTTTCACGAATGCTGCATTTCGGGATACACCTGGGTCCAGACGCTTTCGAAGGCCGCCTTGCTGGATATTGCCGAACCGGTCCCGGACGGCCCTTCCACTGGTGAGTTGATGCGAATCTCGTCCGAGTACCGTACGGTGATCATGGCGGGGCTCTTCGAACGCGATGCGGACGATCGCATTTACAACTGCTATGTCACCGTCAGCCCGGAAGGATATGTGGCGAAGTATCGCAAGCTGCATACCTTTGTCAGCCCGCACCTGACACCCGGCAGCGATTATCAGGTCATCGATCTGCTCGGCTGCAAGATCGGGTTCCTGATCTGCTACGACTGCAATCTGCCGGAGAACGCGCGGATCACCACCATGCTTGGCGCCGAGATCATCTTCATGCCGCACGTGACCGGCTGCCTGCCCTCACCGATGCCTGGTCGCGGCACCGTGGACAAGCGCCTCTGGGAGAATCGGCACCGAGATCCGGTTCCGCTGCGGTTGGAATTCGACGGCCCCAAGGGGCGCGGTTGGCTCATGCGCTGGCTCCCCGCGCGGGCTTATGAAAACGGCGTCTACGGAGTGTTCACCAACCCCATCGGAGCCGATCACGATACGATCAAACCGGGCCTCTCCATGGTTCTTGATCCGCTGGGTGAAGTGATCGCCGAATGCCGAGCGTTGGATGAGGATGTCGTCGTCGGCATGCTGACCCCGGAGAAACTTGAACAAGCGTCCGGCCGCCGCTACCTGAGAGCGCGTCGGCCCGATCTCTATCAGAAACTCGTCGAACCTCAAGAGTCCGTGACGCTCCCGGGGTGGCAACTACGGTACGAAAAAAAGACTTGATCCGCGTCAACGTGGCACCATCGTCCACAAGGACAAGGCGTATCCGGTCGAACACTTGGCGTTCCCTTGGCTGGTTGAACTGACTGTCACGAGTGGACGGCCACCGCAGCGTCCCAGCGGGTTGCACTTCGAATGGATCTCACGGAGACACGGATCTCACGGAGAAGAGCAAGAGCGGCCAGAGATCAATTGGCAGGTCTCGCCCAGTTCCTCCCGACTTCTTCCTCCGTATCTCCGTGCGAGACAAGCCGCCCTGTCAGCAGGAGGATGGGAAAAGGAGAGCAGTGCGTTTTCCCTGGCAGGCAGGATAGGGGAAGCACGAATGCGCCGAACAAATTTCAGTGCAGGGAAGACGAGCAAATCATTTCACAGCGCCCAACTTGCCGTAGGAAATGTACCATTCCCCTTTTCCTTTCTCTTCCTTCTCGCGTGCGCCATGCTCGAGGGTGAAGCATCGAAAGCCGACCCGTTGTGACTCAGGTGTCGTCACCAAGCCATGTTCGACACGCATATGCGATGCGTACCAGAACGGCCGGATACTCACAGTATTTGTCCGCACCGGCCGGAACAACCGAACCGTCCGGTTGCGGGTGATAGCGTTCGCGCCAGTAGC
Organism: Pirellulaceae bacterium; assembly: GCA_041752115.1. Taxonomy (GTDB): domain Bacteria; phylum Planctomycetota; class Planctomycetia; order Pirellulales; family Pirellulaceae; genus JAJRVM01. The sequence continues at coordinate 6,877 of JBGSHS010000057.1, forward strand.
CATCTGCCGAGGCGGCGCGACAGACGTACCGCAGCGAGGTCAACAGGCGTTCCTGCTCGAGTTGTCGCTGGCAGGCCAGCGCTTCCAAGTACCACACCCGCCCCATGGCCGCGATGTCGTTTAGTGGCGACATGGTGGGAAACGGCAGAGGCTCGTGCAGTTCCCACGTCTCGTAGCTGAACGGGCGAGTGACGATCTGGGTCGGCATCTTACCGATCCAGAACTGGTCTTCATTCATCAGTCGTGGCCACAAGCAGGCAATCTGGTCGTGATCGGCGAGGCCAAGCGCCACGGCGGCCCAATTGACATCCGAGAGCCCGTGCGCGTCGACCACGCCCCGTTCCGGATGTACGTACTCGGCGAAGTGATCATTGCGCCAGAACGTGTCCGCGAACCGGCCCTGCAACCGATCCGCCTGTTGCTCCCACATCCGTTGGCCGTTCTCGTCTCCGGCCGCACCGCACAGGCGACTCAAGGCACGCCAGGCGTGGACCACATAACACTGCGCTATGCCGTCCCAGCCGTAGCGAGGCGGCATTTCCATATAGAACCCCGAGCCTGAGATCAGTCCGTTGTCACTGGCGCGATCGGCAATGTACTGCGCCGCCGCCGCCAACGATGCGAGCCGAGCCTGCAACCACGGGGCGGACCGTGTTTGTTCAAAGATCTCCGCTGCCGTCAACAGATAGCAGACCGGTCCGAGAATGCTGAGCGGATTCGCCTTCGGCTGCCAGTGCTCGAACAGCCCCACCCATTGTTTTGTCTGCTGGCTGGACTCTGCTGCGCCTTCGCGCTGCGGCGGCTGATACGTGAAGACGTCCTCAGGGTTCCGAAGACCGCGGAGCCATTTGCCATCCGACTGGGTCGAACCCGGAAATATGGCGAACGGAATGTGGCCGTCCCGGCGCTGCGATGCACGCACGAAGTCAAAATAGTCCAGCACGAGTTGTTGCCGACCCAGGTGCAGATACGCGCCGGCCATCTGCCAGGAATCGAGACCGGGCCAAGTGTTATCGGCACCAAACGCGGCACCGTCGGCGGTGATGGAGAAATGGCCCGGGTATTGGCGTTCACTCGCGGCCGGCAGCAGGTTGCGGGAGATCGCCGTCTCGACGCCGCGCCGAATCTCGGGATCGGTAATCGCCTTGATCCACTCGAGACTCTCCCCCAACTGGCCCTGGCCCGAGGTTGAGCCACGTGATTCGGACAAGCCTCCCGACAGGCACAGACCACACCCCCACCAACCGATCTGTTGGAGAAATCGTCGCCGAGAAGATTCACAAGCCGTTGTCATGCTGGTTCGCCGTGTGGTCGTGTGACAGGGGAACTGATCATGGTTTTGCTTCTGCCAAGTCATTGTAAACCGCGGCTAACAGGATGGACACTGTCTGCAACCCAGCAATTCACCCGCGGGGAGCGGAACGGAGACTGGGACATTGGCTGCGGCAGGTCGCGCACGATGGACGCGGCTGGAGAGCCGGGTGTCTTCACTCGCGACGCATGATCAGTGACCATGCAATGGCACTTGTGAGCCGTTCGTGCATCCCACGCCGCCCTCCGCAGTCCTGGCCCAAGGATTGGGACGTGAGCTTCAAGTTGCACGCGCTCCGGCAGACCACCGTCGAGTGCGTCTATCGCAGCGGCAAAGTCGAGTCACTAACCGTCACGCCCGAATCGCGGCGAAGTGACGTCGAGGTGATCCTGGCTGCATCCTCCGGCACAGACCGACCGTGAAGGAACGCTCACCCTGAAACGCACCTGAGTCATATCGATGCCATATCTGATGCTGTCCGGCGTCATCTTTCTCGCCTGGCTTGTGCCGCGTGGGTCAGCGGATCGGATGACCGATCTCACCAGCAAATGGGAGGTCAACCACCAGCCGATTCTGAGACCGTTTTACAACCTTTACAATCCGTGTGTGGTGCATGATCCCGGGCAACTTCATCCCCATAAGATGTGGTTGTCAGGATGGGCCGCAGAAGAGAGCAACATCAGCACGGTGGGTGGCGATGCCTTCTATCACGCCCGCTCCTAGGATATGCTTCATTGGGACGTGTATGCCGACAATGACCGCTGGGCTGCTACCGGCGACCCAACGAAATTCGTCCCGATGCTATCGCGAGGTCAAGAGAAGTGGAACTGCTGGGCTGCGGGCGATCCTTCGGTGGTCAGAAAGGATGATACCTATTTCACGGCTCACTCGTCCGTGGGGGTCGAGACGGTGGTGGATGCCGATGGCGGCAGGAAGCGGCACCTGATTAACTGCGTAATGGGCGCGACATCAACGAACGGCATTGACTGGAGCATCACGAAAACACCAATTGTGATCTGGGGTCAGGAGGATGCCAACCGCTGGCTATTTACGTCGAGCGACAACTCATCGCCGCCGGCTTCGAACCCCGCACCGTGTTCATGGACGTGGATTGGACCGACAGCGTTCCCCACATCACCGAAGTCCTGCGACGGCACAAGCCTGCCCTGGCCGCCCGAGGTGTGCAAATGGGCATCAATGTGGTGGAAGCCAGCCTGGGCGAGCAGGAGGAGCTGTATTACGACGGCCAAACGCTGCAGAGACGCGCCGATCACGACGCCACCCCCAACGCGCTCTACGAAAACACGCTCGTTGCCATCATGGCGTATCTACGAGGCAGCGTAGTGTATGATAAGGGCGTGCAGATTCGCGTGGGCAGTTGGTCGCACCGCCCATCGGAGACGGGCACAGAAGTCAATGAAGCGACCGTGGGCTCACTGGCCCATACCGCCAACCAGATCGTCCAATCGCCTTGAGGTGCCGCACATGAAGGCTGTTCTTCTGCTCCTTACCGCAGTGCTGGCCGGGCCACTGGCTGCGCTGCACGCCGCCGAATTCCACGTCGCGTCCAACGGCGACGACGCGAATCCCGGTACCGAAGCGAAGCCGTTCGCAACTTTACAGCGGGCGCGGGACGCCGTTCGGCACATCAACCGCGCCATGCAAGAGGACATTGTCGTGGTGCTGCGCGGCGGCACCTACCGTCTGGACCACACGCTTTTCTTCGAGCCCCAGGACTCCGGGACCGGCGGACATGACGTGATCTATCGCGCTCCGGCCGGTGAAACGCCGATCCTCAGTGGCGGCCAGCCGATCACAGGCTGGCAGCAGGACGAGCAGGGGCGGTGGAAGGCCCCCGCGCCGGCCGACGATTTCCGCCAATTGTATGTCAACGGCGTGCGGGCCACGCGTGCCCGGGGCGATGCACCGCCCGGACTCACGCTGGCGGGCGAGGACGGTTACACGACCCCGGCGGCACACATGGCCGAATGGAAACATCCCGGCGACCTGGAGTTCTGCTATGTCTGCGCATGGGCCCACACACGCTGCAAAGTGCAGGACATTCGGCGCGAGGGCGACAATGCGGTCATTACGATGCGTCAGCCGCAATTCACTTGTGCCAAGACCAAAGAGGGTGTGAACATCGCGAGCCATGTCGATCAGGCCTACATTGAAAACGCGCTGGAGTTGTTGGATGAACCGGGCGAATGGTATCTCGATCGGACGAACCGGACGGTCTATTACCTGCCGAAGCCGGGTGAAGACCTGACCGAAGTTCCAGTGGTTGCCCCGGCGCTCGAGCGACTCGTGGAGCTTCGCGGCACGCTCGATCGACCGGTCCGCAACCTTCGGTTTGACGGCATCAGCTTTGAGCACGGGAACTGGTTGCGACCGAGTCAGGTCGGCTTCGTCGATGTGCAGGCGAACTTCGTGCTTGACGAGGCGCACCTGATGCAGCGCGAGGGCAGCTTGACGGCCGTACATAACCAACACTTGAAGAGCCCAGCCAACGTCGTCTGCCACGCGGCGCAATCGGTCCGGTTCGAGCGATGTGTGTTTGCCCGACTCGGCGGCGCCGGCATCGATTTGGAATTCGGCGCCCAGGACAACGTCATTTCCGGATGCCGCTTCTATGACATCGCGGGGACGGCGATTCAGATCGGCGACGTGCTCAAGGACGATCATCATCCCGACGACCCGCGGATGATTGTCAAGAACAATTCGGTGGTGAATTGCTTCGTCCACGATTGCGGGCGCGACTATTGGGGCAGTGTCGGCATTTTCGCCGGCTATACAGATGGCACGGTCATCGCCCACAACGAGATCACAAGACTGCCGTACAGCGGGATTTCCGTCGGCTACGGTTGGGGCGAGGAAGACGCGGGCGGCGGCAGCCCGGCCTATTACCAGCCGTTTCAGTACGAGACTCCCACGCCGGCACGCGACAACCGCATCGAGTCCAACCACATTCACGACGTCATGCAGAAGTTGCTTGACGGCGCGGGCGTCTACACGCTGGGCAACATGCCCGGGAGCGTGATCCGCGGAAACCACATCCACGACTGCACCGGCAACGTCAAGGCGGATCGAGGGCCGGTTGCCGGTATTTATCTCGATGAGGGCAGCGGGTTCATCGAAGTCACGGGAAACGTCGTTTACCGCGTCAACGTCCCGATGAACTACAACAACCTCGTCCAGAATCGCAAGGCCTCCTGCAATGAGCATGGCAATTGGTTCTACACGCAGTTGGAGGACCTTGCGGAGTTGCCGGCCGAGGCGAAAGAGGCGATAACCGGTGCTGGATTGCCCCCGGAGTTGCGCGGTCTGCTGACAGGACATTATGCTCCCTGAAACGCCCGGGGGCGCGTCGGTGTGGAGCAGGGGAACGGATGGACTTCATCTGGCCACAGGGCATACCAGAACGGCCCGCCGGCGCCGCAGATTTCCTGACCGACGACACCGACTCCGGCACTCCTCTCCCAACCGCGATGCGATCTCGACGCACGCGACGTTTCCGGCTTGAATCGCGCTGCAGACGAGAAATCCGCCGCGGTCACGGCCGCTGAAGGGTTACCGACATCAGGCCAACAACGACTTCGTTGGCGAGGCAGCGCACGGTGAGTGATTGGAGACTTTGTTGGGTCTCGCGGCAACCCTGTCGCAGGTACGAGTAACCGACGTCGGGGGTGTCCATCGATGCCGACTCCCAGGCGGGCGGCCAGCCCGGGCGGATCAGCAGCTCGCCAGCCAGCGCATCGGGGAGGACACCGAATAGTCCTTCGACGACGGTGCGACCGAACATGCCCACCGTATCCGCGAAGTCGGTACACAGTCCGGCCATGCGGGGACGCTGTTCCGAAGTGCCGAGACAGGCCCCCGGGGCGCGGCAGCCGAACATGGAATCGGCAATCGCGCCGCGCCACAATTCGTAGGCCTGGTCGCGTCGGCCCGCTTGCCAGTTGGCCAGTGCCGCGTGTGCGACTTCGACGCTGCACGCGTCGCGGATGCTCCAGATGTAGGGCACCCAATTCGAGGCGAACAGCATCACGCCGCCACCTTCGATCGGCAATCGTTCCAAGGACGTGTCGACGTAACGCAACATCTGCCAGGCTTGAAACGGATCGGGCACATCCGAGTCGATGGGATGGTAAACACTCGGCAGTTCCGCACTGGGATGGAGCTGTTGCAGACCGAGCAAGTCGCGATACTCGGCGTACCAACCGCAGCGCGGCATCCACAGGACGTGGTTCATCGCGTCGCGGATCTTGATTGCCTCCCGTTCCCATGGCACCGGATCTTCGCCCAGCAGCCGAGCCACGCGTGCGGCCATCCGGCCCACGAATCAGCCGCCCCTCCATTTGGGTGAACCTCCGCCTGTGGTGAGTGTCTCATTTGTTTACGGCGAACGGACTAACTCCGACAACAAAGACAAACCGCTGGCCCCCGAGGGAACGCTCGCGCGCACCTGGAAGGAGCGTGGGCCCACTTGGGACAGCGTTTTTCAAACGCTCGAAGGCGGTTTGGGCTATTGGGCCCGGAACCACTTCCGCTACGGCCCGCCGAAGTTCAGCCTGAACGCCACGCCGCAATGCTACGACTACGAGGTCGGCTCGCCCGGATGGTCCTTCTTCTACGACAACGAGGCGCTCCCCGACAATCGCCTGGGCATCGCTCAGTTGAGCAACCGGCTGCTGATTCCTCCCGATGCGCTGCCGTTCCAGGGTAATCCTAACGGCGAGTTCCTCGGCTACACCTGGATGGCGTTGCCTTTCACCGACCCCACGACGGGCGATCCCCCTACCGGCGATCAGAGTTGGACCTGTTTCCTGAGCGCCGCGAACTACAAGGGGCCGATGGCCTATTCTATCCCGGAGACCTGGAGCAAGATCGGCAAGCTGTTCCATTACCCGTTCATCTACGGGCGCGGACTCGACGCACGCCCCGGCGACATGGGCGGCGGGGCCATGGAGATCAACACCGTGCCCCGCTTCGACAGCCAGGACTCGAAAGGTACCCGTTATTCCAAGATCCCCAAATTGCAATTCCCGGTCGACGCCGATGGCCGGGCCATCCTCGTTCAGGACGTGACCTACTACTCGAAAGCCGCCTTGTACGACGCCTTCAAGGCCTGGCGCGACGGCGGTCCGGCCTGCTCCGGACGATTCGATGACAAGGCCACCTGGAAACCCAAGCTGACCACGCGGACGACGCGCTTCGATCAGGGCGGCAAAGTGATGGCCGGGGTGGAACGCTCCTTCGACACGAAGATCTTTGAGGGCAACGTCTGGGGCCTGCCGCAGTTGGGCCGGCCTATGGGGCGCGCCAATTCGGTGTGGCTCCAGTTGGTCCGCCGCCGCGCTATGATGGACAGGGCAACTTGGTCTCTCACGGAGACACGGAGACACAGAGGGTAGCGCGCGAAAGATTGGGAGAGACTGGCAGAAAAACCTCCGGCCACGCTGAATCTTCTTTGTGAGCTCCGTGTCTCCGTGAGATGTATTCGAATTGCAACTCGCTCAAGTGCGACAGTGGCCGTCCGCTCGTGGCCGTCCGCTCGTGGCCTACAGCTCAATCAGTCGAGGGGATGCCGTATCGTTGATGGATGCTTTTCTGAGTCTCACGCCAAGCCGCTAAGGCGCAAAAGAAATGAATGGGACGCGCGCCCATCGCATCCGTCCTTCGCGCCTTGGCGTGAGCTTCGATTGACGCGAGTTCTTCTCTCACGGAGGCACAGAGACACGGAGGGTAGGGCGCGAAGGTTGTGTCGCTGCCTGTTCAGCCGCGCATCCGGTCCTGCTCGCACCCGCATATTGCCCGAACAGTTCCGCACGTAAGCGGCGGTTGTCCCAGCCGCATCCTCTCATGCTGTTGCGCGCTCAGGTCTGACCGACCGGCGGCAGTTGTGGAGTGCCCCTCAACCGATTTCCGAACCGCGACGAACTCACCGCATGACGCAGTCAACAAGACGACACACACGGCTCGGCTTGCGCAGAGACGAGGAGGACAAACTGCCACCCGCGCGGTTGGCAGATAGCGCTGCGGCGGGTCGCTTGGAAGCTCATGAGTGACGCGTCCAGGCACCTCAGCAAACCCGTCGTCGATCTGTTTCGGTCACGTGCAAGGCTGTCCGTTGGGTGCGTTTCTGATGGCATGACCAGCCGGATCAGGCGGTTGCCAACTAGAAGAACCCCAGCGGTTTCTTGCTGTACGACACCAGAATATTTTTCGTGTGTCGGTAGTGGTTCAGCATCATTTTGTGGGTCTCGCGGCCGATGCCCGACTTCTTGTAGCCGCCGAACGACGCGTGCGCCGGGTAGAGGTGATAGCAGTTGCACCAGACGCGGCCCGCCTCGATGCCGCGCTGGAAGTAACGCATCTGGTGCACATCGCGGGTCCAGACGCCCGAGCCCAGGCCGTATATCGTGTCGTTGGCGATCTCCAGGGCCTCGGCGTCGTCTTTGAAGGTCGTCACAGCCAGCACGGGCCCGAAGATTTCCTCCTGGAAGACACGCATCTTATTGTGCCCCTTCAGGAGCGTCGGCCGGATGTAGAAGCCGTCGGGGTAAATGGGGTTATGGAACGGGCTGCCGCCGGTGAGCACCTCGGCGCCCTCCTGCTTGCCGATCTCGATGTAGTCGAGGATCTTGTCGTACTGATCCTTCGAGGCCTGCGCGCCCATCATCGTGGCCGCGTCGAGCGGATCGCCCATCTTGATGGCCTCGACCCGCCGGATGCACCGTTCGATGAACCGGTCGTAGATCCGTTCGTGCACCAAGGCCCGAGACGGGCAGGTGCATACCTCGCCCTGATTGAAGGCGAACATCACGAGCCCTTCGATGGCCTTGTCAAGGAATTCGTCGTCCGCGGCCATCACGCTCTCACAGAAAATATTGGGCGACTTCCCGCCGAGTTCGAGCGTGACCGGGATGATGTTCTCCGAGGCGTATTGCATGATCAGTCGGCCCGTGGTCGTCTCACCCGTGAAACCGACTTTCATGACCCCGGGATGCGTGGCCAGCGGCTGCCCCACCTCGGAGCCGAATCCGCTGACGACGTTTACCGTGCCCGGCGGCAGGACGTCGCCGATCGCCTCCATCATCATGAGGATGCCGACGGGCGTCTGGCTCGCCGCCTTAATCACGACGCAGTTACCGGCGGCCAGCGCGGGGGCCAGCTTCCAGGCGGCCATCAGGATGGGGAAGTTCCAGGGGATGATCTGGCCGACGACGCCCAGCGGCTCATGCACTTCCATCGAAACCGTGTCGGCGTCCAGTTCGCAGACGTCGCCCGCCTCGCCGCGGATCACGCTGGCGAAGTAGCGGAAGTGATCGATCGCCAGCGGGATGTCGGCGTTGAGCGTTTCGCGGACCGGCTTGCCGTTGTCCCACGACTCGGCCACCGCCAGCCGCTCGAGATGGGCCTCGAGACAATCGGCGGCCTTGTTCAAGAGGGCCGAGCGTTCGGCGGCCCCGCTGCGGGTCCAAGTCTTGGCGGCCTGCCAGGCGACGTCGACGGCTCGATCAACATCCTTCTTGTTGCTCCGCGGGATCTCGCAGCACGCTTGGCCGTCGACCGGCGAGATGTTCAGGAAGCACCGGCCGTCGATGGGATCGACCCATTTGCCGCCGATGAAGTTCTGGTACCGGGTCTTGAACTGCGGTTTGGCGAAGGACATGATCGGTGGCTCCTGACGGGTTAGGGGATGGAGAGTGTCGCCTCTGGGAAATCCGTCAAGTGATACGTGAGTGCCGGAGAACTTGACTCTCCACGGGGCTGAGTCTAAGGCAGGTGGTAGGGCTGAGTCAACGGCCGCCTTCGGGGCATGGCCGGCGAGCCCGCAGAACACATGCCTGGACAACTGTGTGTCGGTGAGGTGGTCTACTTTCGCGACATCGCGACATCGCGGTATCGCTCATCAAGCCGGGTTGGGCGGGAGTCGTGGCCGACCAGCGCGGGGCCGATCCGGCGGCTGTCAAGGTTGAGAAGTTGGACGACGCCACGATCTACACGATGACTTTGACGGCCGGCGTTGGCAGGGAAGCGAGTTGGGGGTTGCGCATGCGCGCCGATTTGCGAATCGCCTCTGCAAGAGGACAGGTGTCCTGACGGTACCCGCGTGCGATTGAACCGGCCACAGCCGAGTTCGCCATATCACTTCTTCTCCGGCGGCGCGATGCGCGTATACACTTCCTCCCTGTCCTCCAACGTCTCGCCCGAAGGACTCCGTTGATTCGTGGACTTAATGCGCATCTCATTGCCCTTGATCGTCATCACGTCCTTCGACAGCACGGCGTCAAAGTCCTCGTGCGTCGGCGACGACTCAAATGAGCCGTCTTCCCGGCAAGTCACTGCGTAGACGTCCGCAAATCCGGCCAGTGTGTACAGGCCGTGGCTTTCAATGCGATTGGTCTTCTCGTTCCACACGAAGAAAATGAACGGCCCTCCCTCGATCCATTCCTGCGTTTGGCTGAGGTCTCCGTTTTCTGCATGCCGGGTCCGACTTGTGGACGTAATCATGCCTTTGGAAGGCGACCAGGTGTACGTGGTCTGCACCTCGGACTTGGCCGGAATTCCTGTGTAGGTCCGTACGAATGTCCAAGTTCCAATGATGGGTTCCAGGACTTTCAGCTTCTCATACCTCGGATTGACCCATCTCGTTGCATCCTGGGCGACGCACGTCGCAGCAAGAACGCCTGCCCACACGAACAATGCTCCACAAGTTTTCATGGCGATGTCTCCCGTAAAACAGAATAGATCACGAACGGAAGTGAAACACGCACCAGCGTTAGGCTCTTGCGAAACGCTGCGGACAGTCTATTCGTCGCAGCATAGTCGATCAAGCAGGTCCCCAGTGGTCAAGGATCCGTGCATGGTTGATCGCCACTTCCGGCCGGATCTTGTTGCGATACTCGAAACCGTCGGCAGCCGTCTTTGCCGGCGAATAGATGTGAACACGGACCCCATCGACCGCATGTTTTTCGATTGCAGACGAGAGAGAAGGGCCGGAACAGCGAACAACCCTGAGTGAAGGAGTGAGCACCCACGGCAAACCCACGGGCAAACGCGCGCGTGTATCGACCCACCGGTGCCGCCCACACCTTGCGATTGCTGGCGGGGGGGCGCGTGCCCCTCAGGCATCGACAAAAAGGCGAATCGGCGATCCGGTACCATTGCTTTCGCCGCGCCAACCTCACACAATCGCGCCTGTCGGTGATCCCGCGTGGCGTCACTCGTCGCGAGTGCGGCACGCCCACTCACATCTGCAGGAGGGTGACGCGATGAAGTATTTCCTTGTTGCGGCATTGTCAATCGTCGTAGGTTTCGCTCCCGCGACCGCCTACGGTCAACAGGGCGGCATTCCGGAGGAGGTACTGAAAGACTTCGCCTACAGCGTTGGTGACTGGACGACACAAGTCCAATTTGGCGATCAGGTCACCGAAGGGAAGTGGAAGGCGAAATGGTCGGCCGAGGGGAAGTGTCTCATCGTTCACATGAGCGGAGTTCAGCTGGACCAGGATGGCAAGGGCGAACCTACGAAGTCGTTCGCAACGGGGGTGATCGGATGGGACGGAGCGAGTAAGGTCACCCGGGAACTGGTGTTCTGGAGTGACGGGGCTGTCTATGACGCCCGGTATCACAAGACCTCTCCAACCACTTGGGAAGGAGAGGCGAAGGGGGTGGTCGACGGCAAGGAATTCACCGAGAAGGTGAGTATCGTGCGCAATGGCGAGAACGAGTTCGTCTGGAGAGCGCACGAGTATGTGCTTGGCGCCGAACAACAGCCCGACATCACCACGACGTTCAGCAAGTTACCGGAAAGCGACAGTGCGCGAGTCCGCCAAGAGCTGACCGACGCCTTCAGCTGGATCATCGGTGATTGGGAAACCGGCGGGACGGCGGACTCGCCGGTTGATTGGCGCGTCGCCATTTCGTTTGGCTGGGACCTGAATGATACGGTCGTCGTCCAGCGCATGAACTACACCGCCAACGGCATCGAGCGACAGACCGATTGCCGGCACTACTGGTCCCCGCGCGAGGAGCGAATCCGGAGTATCTTGTTCACCGGGCTGTCTGCGGAAACGCATGCGGGCGAGGTAACGGAACACGGCGACCAGAAGCTCACCTGCCTGTTTGCGCGACACAGAATTGACGGCACGACCGGTCTGTGGGAATCACGGTATTCACTGCAGGACGACGGCACGCTGCGATATCAGGGCGTGCGTCTGCTGGACGACGGAAGCAGGCAGGAGGTGTGGAACATGGTATTGAAGAAGAAGTAGGATACCGTACCTTCGATCAGCTGTTCAGGAGACCGCCTATGCGCCGCTCTGCCCCCGTAATGCTACTAACGCTCCTTGTTTCGCTCGTTCCGAGCACGAGAGTCGTGCTCCTGGCGCAGGAGGAATCGACAACAGTGAAGGTCGGGACTTGCAAGATGTCAAAGAGCACATACGTCTACAAACGGGTCGGCGATTGCCCTATCAAGGCTGACGTGTATCGACTTCCGGGTGATGAGCGGCGACCTGCCCTGGTATGGATACACGGTGGGGCGCTGATTATGGGCGACCGAGGACTGATTGAATTGACTGTCTTCAAGGACTACCTGCGTCGCTTCCTGGAGGCGGGATTCGTGGTGATCTCGATCGACTACCGCCTGGCTCCGGAGACCAAGTTGCCCCAGATCATTGAGGACCTCCAGGATGCTTTTCGATGGGTTCGCGAGACGGGCCCGGAGGCGTTCCAGATCGATCCGCGGCGCGTGGCCGTGACGGGCGGTTCGGCGGGCGGGTATCTGACGCTCATGGCAGGCTGCTGCGTCGAGCCGCGTCCGCAGTGCCTTGTGTCGTGCTACGGGTATGGCGACATCGTGGGCGATTGGTATGCAAAGCCGGACGCATTTTACTTGAAGGAGCCGGCAGTTCCGCAGGAAGAAGCGTATGCGAGCGTCGGCCAAGCCCCGCTGTCGGGATGCTCATGCTCGTCGGAAGAGAACGTCAAACGGAGTCGGTTCTACCTGTACTGCCGGCAGACCGGCCGGTGGTGCCATGAAGTGGCAGGACTGGATCCGATCAAGGACCTGAAGGCGCTGGTACCCTTCTGCCCGGTTCGCAACGTGACGAAAGAGTACCCGCCGACCATGCTGCTGCATGGTGATCAGGACACCGACGTGCCGCACGCACAATCGGTCCTGATGGCCAAGGAGTTGACGCGTCACGGAGTGGTACACGAGCTGCGGATCCTGAGTGGCCAGGGCCATGGTTTCGAATTCGCACTGCAAGACAACGAATGGAAGAAGAATGAAGATCCCCAGGTTACCGCGGCGATGGAGGCGGCGTTAGTCTTTCTGAAAGAACATACCCGGAACCATTAACCACGGTCCACGGATATGGATCGCCGATGTCCCTCGTCCAGATTGTCACGAACCCTCTTTGGCGCACAAACCACTTTCGCCAATCGAGACGGGGCCGAAGTATGTGCCTGTCAGGCCAACGTTGCAGGCACGGCGCCACCAGGACTCGAAACGGGTATCGAATCTCGGCCCTCGAACAGGGTGGAGCCACGATATCTCCTCAGTTGCGCTGTCCCCTCTGCGTCGTATTTGTCGGGCCGGCATGAAGCTACTTCGCCCGCTGCCATGCGACGACGCGGGCCGGCAATTGGTCAGCGCCTTCAATCCGTTCCGCAACGTCGTCGGTTAAGTTGTCCGCGTCACGGAATTTCAACACCGCGCGGGATTTGCCGACAGGTTGCTCACGCCCGAGGACCTGCGCCGTCGCAGAGCACCCCGTCGCGCAATTTTCAGTTCCCGCGGTACCTATTTGTCGACATCAGCCTTTCGGCCGGCGGCAGTGTTCTGGCCACGGAATCTGAGAAGGGTCGAACATTTGTCTGGGGGGCGGGTAACCCCGGTCAATCGGTTTGCAGATGTCGTGCGGTACGCCGCTGGAACAGATCAAGCTCTCCTGCCCGACGCTCGGCAAGCTGAAGATCGCCGAGAAACTGGCCCGGGCTGGTATGCACCGGTACTTCTGCTCGCAACGTTTCGGACGGGGCCAGGAACTGACTGGAGCAACAAGTGCCACGCGCCATTTCCCACCGGTTCGTCCGCCAACGATGGCGTGCTGCCGCCGTCAGCGACCGGCGGGGCACGCGGGGACCATGGGCAGTTCCGGCGCGTCTGGTCATTCTCCGCGATTTAAGCGCATAATGGTTACCCATGCGGACGGGCGGGCGTCTAAAGGGGTGTTGTGGGGACGAAGCGCGAAGAGAAGGCAACAGGTTGGTTTGTGGATGACGGCGATGACGGACTGTTGAGACGCTGCCAGCAACGGGACGAAACGGCTCTGGATTTGCTCGTCCGCCGCTATCAGCGGCGAGTTTTCCAACTGGCTTGGAGGGTGCTGGGGGATGCGGCGTTGGCCGAGGAAGCGACGGCCCAGACGCTCGTCAAGATCTGGAGCCGTTGCGGTCTGTGGCGAGGCCAGTCGGCGGCGGGAACGTGGATCTACCAGATCGCCGTGCGCACCGCCCTGGACACGCAGCGCAGTCAAACTCGCTGGTGGCGCCGGCGGTCCCGGTCGATCCCAGCCGCGGGGCATGACGGTCGCCCGGGTCCGGACGAGGAGGCGAGCCGTCGCGAGCAATCACAGGAGCGTGAGCTGAGGGTACAGGCCGCCTTGCGGCAGTTGCCCGAAACCGACCGCGTGTTGGTGCACTTGTATTACTTTGAGGAGCGAACCCTGGGTGAGATCGAGTCGATTATGGGGGTTCCCAAGGCCAATTTGAAGATGCGGTTGGCACGCGCTCGCCAGAAGCTCCGGCCGCTGCTGGGAGGAACGGACGATGTCTGACGACCAGTGGAAAGATCTGTCCCCGGAGTGTGTCTGGGCGTTGACCGAACTGAGCGAGCGGCAGCTGCCGCCGGAAACCGCGCAGCGACTCGAAACGCATTTGGTCGCTTGCCCGTCGTGCCGGCAGGCTCGCCAGTGGGATCGACAACTGGCCGGTTTGCTTGGCGGCGACTCGTTGCCGCTCGTCCCACGCTGTGTCGAGCGCCGTTTGGGTACACTCCTGGCGCGGAGGAAAGGCGTCTGGTGGAGCGGAGCGGCGGCAACGTTGGCTGCCGCCGCGACGATGTTGTTGGGCGCGGGAGTCATGTGGTGGACGGGCAACGGGCACACCGCGGCTGCTCCCGAAACGCGAAGCGTCGTGGTCACCTCGGGCGACCCCGCGCGCGAATGGGAAGACCTGGCAATCCTGATGGCTCAGCCCCCTGTACCGGTTCTCGACCGGCCGCAATCGACGTGGTTGGTCGTGTTGGCGGAAGCTTGTGAAGGAGATCTGTGATGCGTGCTGCAATTCTCGTGATAACGCTTACTGGCAGTTCGCTGTGCGTCGCGGCGGACGAACCCGCGCCGCCGCCGCCCCTGAGCCCCGAGCAGATCGTTCGCGTGCGGAAGCTCGTGCAATCCGTCCAGACGGAAGCGACGCTGCTGCAGGCGCGACTTGAGCAGCGGCAGCGGGAGTTAACCGAGGTCTACACGGCATACGAATTGGACGAACCACGGGCGGACAAGCTGCAGGCGGAGATCGTCGAGTTGCAGCGTTTGCTGTTGGCGAATCATCACCGGATGCAGGTCGAGCTGCGCGCGATCGTCAGCGCCGAGCGGTTCGAGTTCTTGCGCCGGCGACTGGCCAACGTCGCGGCTTCCGCGGCCGCCGAGGATGAATCGACCGCGCGGCCAACCCTGTCCCGACCATCCACGGAGCGGAACGCTCCCTGAGGAACCCACCGCCTTCGCGCACGGCATCGAATGGGATGCGATGGGTATCGCGCGTCACACCTGACCGTCGACAGGTCGTGGCCGGCGGCTGTGATCCCCTTGTTTCCGCGCCGGTTACCAGCGCGCGCCGGCCGGCGTCCAAAGAGGTAATCCCTGGCATCAAGCAAACTGAAAGGGGGTATTCCATGAAGCAAGGACTGTCTTGGCTGGTCCTGTTGATCCTGTTCGCGTTGTGGACTCTTCCCTCGGTCGGTGCGGCGGACGGAGGCGTGGAGATCCTCCGAGACCCCTGGGGAACCCCGCACGTGTTCGCCGACACGGACGAGGGGGCGATGTTCGGTTTGGGCTACGCCTCGGCCGAGGACCGCTTCTTCCAGATGTGCTTCAACCGGCTGGTCATGCAGGGCCGGGTCGCTGAGGTGTTTGGCGATCTCGGCGGCGAAGGAGCCGCTGTGCGAAACGACATGCAAATGCGGACGTGGGGAGCCTACCGGGCGGCACAGACCATCGTGGGGAATCTCGACGAATCGACCCGGCGCTTGCTGCAAGCCTTCAGCGACGGCGTGAATCAGTACGCTCTCGTCAACCAAACGAGTCTGCATCCGCTCTTCGAGACGTATCATTTTGTGCCCGAGCCGTGGGTGCCGGCCGACAGCATTGTGGCGTGGTGGCATCTGCTGGGAGGTTTCTGGGGTGTCGGAGGGACTCTGGATCGGGAAGTCCCTCGTCGACGAGGGGCCGACGGGAGCGAAACAACCGTCTATCTGGATGAAGATGCCGCCGTGGTCAAACGCCAGGACGTCAGCGACCGGTGGGTCGAGGCTCTCAATCGGTTTGTGGAAGAGCAGGGCCTGGAGCCGTATCAGATGTCCGGTTCGGCCGTGTGGGAAGGACCCAAGTTCAGCCACGGGTGGGCACTGGGAGGGACGATCACGGAATCGGGCTCGTCGCTGTTGGTCGGCGACCCGCAGCTTCCGATCCGGAATCCTTCCTTCTGGTACGAGTTCCATGTCTCGGGCAAGACGCTTCACGCGCGGGGCATCGGTTTTCCCGGTGCGCCCGGAATCATGGTCGGCTTCACTCCCGGCGTGGCTTGGACCGTAACGGCCCTGGCGGCCGATCAGTCGGACCTGTTCGTCCTCGAGATCCATCCCGATAATCCGGACCAGTACCTGCTCGACGGCCAATGGCGAAACATGGACGTGCGGGAGGAAACGATTCACGTGCGGGGTGCCAATCCGGTTTCGCTCAAGGTCAGGGAGACTGTCTTCGGCCCGGTCGTTTCGGAATACATAGACGAGCTGAAGCCGGGGGAAGGCGTCGCGGAAAGAAGAGTCCCGCTGGATGACCTGAAACGTGACACTGTCCAGGCCCATTTCGGCATGATGCGAGCGCGCAGCGTCGAAGAGTTCCTCCGTGCGGCGCAAGACTGGCGCTATCTGAACGTGAATTGCGTGTTTGCCGATTCCGCCGGAAACGTCGGCTACACGATCCTGGGCGCCTTTCCGCTGCTGCCGCCAGGACCGGCCAATCAGGGCGACCTGCCGCTCGATGGCACCCGCAGCGCAAGCAATTGGCGGGGGACTATTCCCCACGAACTGATCCCGCAAGTCGTCAATCCCGGCGAGGGATTTGTCGTCACGGCCAACGACCGTCCGATCCAGTCATTCTATCCATTGCGGCTGGGCCTTGGGGCGGGGGGGGAGACCTTGCGCGGGCTGCGGATCAAGCAACGCATTCGCGAACACCTCGACCAGGGCAAGAAGTTCCGCTTCGAAGACAACCTGCGGGTGCAGAACGACTCCGTCAATCCCATGATCAAACTGGTGCTCCGTTTGGGCTATCACTTGCGGGATGATCGGCAGGTCGAGCTTCCCGCCGAGGCACTCCTGTCACTGGCATATCTGGAAGATTGGTATCGCCGTGGCGCGCAATTCGATTGGAACAGTCCCGGCATGGAACTGGCCACGGAGATCCGCCTGTTCTTTCGCGAGGTCAATCATCCCGTGGCCCGGATTTACGGCGGCGGGCACCCAGGTACCGGACTTTTCGCCAAGACGCTCACGACTCGCCTGCAACAGGATCCGCACGCCATACTGACACCCGAAGAGCAGGCGTTCGTGGCGAAGGTGTTGGCGGACGCCTGGACTACGGCCCGCGGCAAGTACGGCGAGGATTCGGCAGAGTGGCGTGCGAAAGCCGGCCTGGCACGGACGAGTCCGCGGCTCGGCTACATGGTGAACAACAACGGGTTTCCTTCCGTGGCGCCGCAGTGGGATGTTGTTGCGCCGCTCTTGCCGGTTGTGGCGGGAACCCTGGCCCAGCCGAGCCAGTCCTACACGCAGGTTGTGGACCTGGGTGATCCGGACGCGTCGCTGTCCTTGCTGCCGTTCGGCAATTCGGAGCGTCCCGACAGCCCGTGTCGATTTGCCTCGTGGGCCGAGTGGGTCCGCGGCGGTTTGCGCCCCGCGCCGCTGTCTCGCGCAGCGGTCGAGAAGTTAAGTATCTCCCGGAAGCTGTTGAATCGGGATGGAAGAGATGCGGCAGCCGGTTCTTAGCCCAGCCGAGAGGAATTACGATGAGTACAGTTGTACGCGACACACGAATCCCCGCCGACATCCGACGCTTGGCGTGGCTCATCGCCTTCCTGCTGGTGCCCTGCACCGGGCTGGCGGTCGCTGATGATATGACCGCAGATTCCATCCCCCCGGACAGATCCCCGGCTGCTGGGAAACCGGTCATTGTCGCCGGGAGCGCGCCCTGTCGCCACGATCTGGCAGATCCCGCCCAGGCGGAAGCTGCGTGGCACGAGTGGTTCGAGCCGGATTTTCGCGTCCTCGCCCATAGTCCGGAAATTTGTTGGTTCCATCTCATCAGCTACGACTGGACGCGAGCGACCTACCATGCCCAGACCGGCTGGAAGAACAACGACCTCACCGCCACGTCGGCGTTGCTGAGGAAGCTGCGCGATCCGCCCGTGCCCGCGGTCACCAACGATCCCCATTCGATCTGGCACGGCGTGCTGCTGGCCGAGGCCATGCGCAAGGCCGGTGCTCGGATCGAAGTGCGCATTGGCCCCCACGTGGGCCAGAATCCGGGAGCGGACAGCGGGTCCATCGTGGCATTGCTGCGACAATGACTTTTTTTTGGGGAGAGGACGCGCGCCGATGCCATTTTTCCCTTATCCTGTTCGTTCATAAGACAATGAACCGAACTCGGTAAGAAGGGCTCCCGGAGGTTGGCCATGTACGCTGGCTCGTGGATACTGACAATTCTGAGCGGTTTGATCTCGGCCGGAGACGAAGGGGTCTCCGTTGCCTGTGCCACGGAGAGCGGAACACCGCTCAAGGTGGCCTGCGTCCGGCTTTCCGAGCACCTCCAGGCGTGCCCTGCGAAAGGCCGGATCACCACGAACCGCCTCAGCGTGGTCGATCCGATGCTGGGTGACGAGGGCTATTGGATCCATTCCTCCGGCGATGACATCGTCACGGAGGCCAACACGGAGCAGGGGCTTGCCAACGGCATCTACACGCTGCTGCGCACGCTCATGATCGAGGACCTGAACTCACCGTGGGATCGCGCGTGGAACCTCCGCGAGGCACCGCAATTGCGTTGGCGGAGCATGATGGTCGCGCCGTACAACTTCGGCGGCGCGCACGGCTTCAGCGTGTTCAGCCCGGACCAGTGGGCGTTCAAGCACTGGCAGCAGTACTTGGACTACCTGCGGCTGTTCAACATCAACGTCGTGGGCCTGTACCCGATGCGGCTGTACGACCCGGCGATTCCCGAGACGTGGCCGAACAAGGCTCGCTACGAGATCTGGGAACAGGTGCTGGACTATGCCCACCGCCTGGGCCTGAAGTTCACCTGGGTGCAGACGGCCAACCACGTGCACCAGGAGACCTGGTGGCGTCATCCCGAACTGCGTCCGGCCCACGAACACGGCTGGTTCGGCTGTTCGCTCTGTTACAGCAAGGGTCGCGACATCATCCGGCGGACGCAGCATCACACGTTCGAGCGTTTCAAGAACGCGGACTACTTCATGCTCATGTTCAGCGACGGGGGTGGGGCCTGTTACTGCGATGATTGCTCGCGCGATCAGGCCGCCGTGTTCCTGCGGATGGTCGCGGACACGCAAGGGACGCTGCGTGAGGTCGGTTCGCCGGCCCGCGTCATCTTCTGGAACTGGGCGCTCGATTGGTGGTACCGGGACATGACGGCCAACATTCCCGAATATGCGCAGCGGCATCCGCGGGTGAGCCGGATCCAGCAAGACGTATTTGAGCGTCTTGCGAGGGACGTAGTGTTCGAGGACATCACGGCCGTGCCGGCCGTTTTTGGCAGCCATCAGCAGGACACACTCGCACAGGCCAAGGAGCAGGGTTTCGCCGATGTCATCGCGTTCGCCTACGCGATGAATCCGGAGCTGCGAATGTTCGCCTTCCCACAGCCGCGTATCCGGCTCATGAGCGACATGTTGCGTTACGTCCGCGACAAGGGGCTCGCGGGAATTGACGGATACCGTCTTGCGCCTCACGGGCGCGTGCTCAACGACTTCGTCTTCATGCGGCTGGCCTGGAATCCGGACCTCACACCCGCTCAACTGATCGACGAAATGGCCGGCTATCTGACCACGCGGCCCGAGAACCGCGCCAAGGTGGCGGAGGCCATTCGAGCGCTCGATGCCTATTGGGAAGGCCAGGATCAGGTGGTCAACATCGATCGCGCCGCACAGCTGTTTGATGAGGCGAAGGCCGGCGAACCATCGTGCCAGCTGGAATACACTGCCGATATGTTGTCACTCATGCCCGGAATTCACCGGCTCCAACATGGCAGCCTTCCGGCTGAGGAGGCGGAGAAGGTCCGGCAGCAGCTGTTCGGCGAAACGCAGCGGCGGTATATTCTGCAGGGGTTTGGCAGCACCGATTACCAGTGGGTGCCGGAAGCCAACGGTTACTTCCGCGAATTCCTCGACCTGTGCGCCCCGATACCCGTTTTCACGCCGCCACTGCCCACGGCGCCGGGCGACAGTCCGTAGTCCGATACGCCGGCGCTGCGTGGCGACGGCTCCCCAATCCCGAGAACAATCAAGTTCCGCCGTGGCCGTGGATCCGCCATGAACGTGACAGGACATACGATGAAGTTGCACCGGCGCATCGCCCTCACGCTCGTTCCTTCCGCTTTGCTGCTCCAGCCTTGGTCCGGCATGGCGGCGGAGGTCCTGGTCGAGTCCGGAGCGTTTGCCGAATGCCGGCTGGGACGCGAAGCACAGGCGGAGTTCAACGAGAGCCTGGCGCCGCTGGAAGCCGACAGGATGCACCACGGGAACTCGCCCATCTTCCGTCAGGCCGCTTGGACGCGCTGGACGCACAACTGAAAAACTCGCAAGGGAAACACTGTGACACACTATTCGCTTCTCGCCGTCTTGGAACTGCTGTTGGTATGCGCGGTTACCGTCGAGCCGCCCGCGTCGTCCGTCGTGAGGCTGGTCGAGTTGCCGAGCCCTTGGGCCAACCCGCTGGCCGACATTCCGTACGTGCGACAGACGATCGTTCGCCACACGGCGGCGGCGAACGACATTCCTGGCGGCCGCGCGGTGGTGGTCGAAGCGCGGCTGAAGCGTTCGACCGATTTTCCCCTACCGATCGGAGCATCGTGGCAGGGCGACGTCTCGCTGGACGAGATTGCCGTGCAGATCGCCAACCTTGGCGCGACGGAGGTCGGCGTGTCGCTGGGCCTGCGTACCGCCGACCAGCAGTCCATCACGACGCCGCCGCAG
>JBGSHS010000058.1:0-72214 GCA_041752115.1 Pirellulaceae bacterium
GTTCTCCGGGTCCCGTGGTGGCAGTATACCCTTTGGATAATGCATTGTCCTATATCACTATTTCGGAAACGCCGGGCAGAATCGGACCTCGACTGCCGATGCCTTAGGGGATTTCAGGTCCATGGGAATCCAGGCTAGCCAGCGAAACCGGTCCATCGCCACGCCGGCCCACCAGCCGAGAATTCCTCCGGCCAGCCCGGTCCCGAGTGTCGCAAGAGATATCAGTACGCACCGCATTGCCTTGCTTCCCCAGGAACGAGGTTACCGGCCGGAAGCCGCCGGCACCCCACGGCCAGACTTCAGCGGTTATTCCGGCTGCTCCGATTCAGCGCGCCGATGGCGATACATCCAGAACCGATCGAAGCGAGCAACGCGCCGAGGAAACAGTATTGACCGGGCCACCAACTGCCGTTGAACCAGCCTAGACCCGGAAGACTGGTCTGCACTGCGATGGCGTCCTTCGTCGCGAGTCCGAAGATGAAGCTGCAAAGCCCGCCCACCGTGAGCGAGACGCCGATCGCGATGACAACACTCAGCAACAATCGCATGACAGTTACCTCCGGTTATGAATAGTCTGTCCGAGTTCGTGCGGCAGCCTCTCGACCGTTCCTGAGGCC
This sequence comes from Pirellulaceae bacterium, assembly GCA_041752115.1. Classification (GTDB taxonomy): domain Bacteria; phylum Planctomycetota; class Planctomycetia; order Pirellulales; family Pirellulaceae; genus JAJRVM01. The sequence continues at coordinate 618 of JBGSHS010000058.1, forward strand.
AAGCTCGTAGGCCGCATTCGCAACATCACTTCCAGTCATGGTACTGGCCGCCTTCTTCAGGTCGGCTACTGAGCGAGTGATTTGTTGGTCATCATGCGACTGGCTCATGTCGGTAGCAGTCCCTCAACAGCCGTGGTGTTGCCCGGCTTGCCATTTGGCGTTGATCGCGCGACCTCGCAACGTCCCTATCGATGACTGGGATCCAGCGCGTGTTTCGCAATTCCAACTTGTCGGATGCGAGAATTGCTCTGCGAGAGTATTCGTGCGCGGGCAAGCCGTCTTGGCCTCCGCGCTTCCGCATTGGCAACTACCATCAGGCACTCGACATTGATTCCGTATCGCCGCCGCCATGTGGCTCGTCCTTGCGACGATTGGCTTCGACGGAGCAGGGTCGTCGACCCAAGTCAGACGCAGATCATTATGATTACGGCCTCTCGCTGTAGAAATTCCCGGAGTGCTATCTGCCCGAGACGAAATCACGTTGACCGGCAATGTCATGGGTACTCCTCGATAAACCGAGCGGCGCGAGACTGTGAGAATGGCGAGAGTTTGGGGCGAAAATGGGGTCGAGTGGCGGCGGTGATTGGGATGGTATGCGTCGCGCGCGAATGCCGGACCGCGAGCGCGCCCTGCAACCCCTCGTCGCAACCCGTTACCATGACAGGCCCTAGAACGCGAAACGCCCGACGCCACTCGGCCTCGGCCTTCCGTATCAAAGTGATCGAGATTCGCCAAGACAAACCGGCGATAGGGCATGGCTTGCAGCTCAGCGTTGCCACCTCGCTGGTGGTGTGGTAATATATTACTACATACTGAAGGCGTTCCATGAACGTGGCAATCACCTGGGATCTGGATGAGGACGAGGCGGGCAACGTCCAGCACATGGCGGAGCACGGTATTGAAAAGGCCGACGTAGCAAACGTATTCGATCATCCCGTGGGTAGCGACACCAGCGATTCATCGCAGCGGCCCATGATTTTTGGATACACCTTGGACGGCCGCTATATCACCGTCATTTACGAACAGATCGACGACGACACGGTGTACCCCGTCACCGCGTTCGAGGTTCCCGAACCCATTTAGGAGCAGCAGATCATGGCCAAGCACATCACGCGTCATCGCAAGCTGACACCGGAAGAAGCGGCGAAGTACCGCAAGATCCGGGAAGAAGTCGAACTGGAAAAACCGGAAATCATCGCCAAGGCGCAGCAGGCCCGTTGTGAGTCCCGCCGCCAGCAGCTGGCCGCGGTTATGCAAGAGTTGAAAGCCGCCCGCGAAGCCAAAGGGTTAAGTCTGGCCGACATTTATGAGCGAACGGGCATGGATCGGTCCGCGTTGTCCAAGCTGGAAAACGTCACTAACGAAAACCCGACGATCGACACCCTCTTACGCTACGCCGAGGTCGTCGGCAAACGGTTGCAGATTCAGGTTGTTGATTCGTAGTAATCGCGAGGCGCGAGAACGAGAGCGGACGAAGCGGCTATGTAATCTGGTCAGCTACCAAGAGCGTACGCCTCACCTGTCCTCGGGGCGACCCGATGGAAACTCACTCGCATGCGTTTCCGACGCCTGGGAGGAAAAGATCGTCTCCTGAAGGACTGCGGCCTTCTCCAGACTCAAGCTCCGGAAAGAGCCTCGTTCGTTATCGGCGGACCCATGCCGCCGATTTCTTCCGCATCGCGTTGGACGCCTGCCGTCTGCTCAAAGCGCGCGGCCTGTTCGTGACGAAGTACGCGGCTCGGCTCGCGCGACGTGCGAGCAGCCGGCCGCTCGTTGCGACCTGGAGAGCATCGCCTGGCGCATCAGGCCTGACCGCGATCAACATCGCCGACAATCTCGGAGGCTCGCCGACTCACAGCCGGAAACGGCAACAGTGGGGGGCAGCGGACGTGAGTCTGCGGGGGCTGCGGCGACTTTTTTCTTTGACATTCCCGCTGAGCGCCCCTTGACACAGTACTTTTTCGCCGGATAATCCCCCTCGTTGGTGCTGAATTCTGTCGGAGTTGGCCACGTTCGACGCGTCGACCACGACGCCAAGGCAGTTCGGTGCGGAAGTCGTTCGATGGCAAGGGAGTCTGGGGTCAGGTGCTGGCACGGGTGCGACATGCGTGTCGAGCGGTGCAAAGAGCTCGCCGTCTGAAGCACTTGGCGACGGCACGTTGACCAATGGTTCTCAAGGAGAACCAGGGCAGAATCCCTGCCCCCTTGGCAGATCTATCGGGTGGAGCATCGGCGCGGCCGAACGAGTCATCGTTTCTGGATGTCGGTCGCCTCTCATTTCCACATTCCATTTGGAGTTGTCATATGTCTCGGATGCGCGCCTCTCGCGTCAGGTCCGTTGCGGCAAGAAAGCAGATCTCCCGACGCAACATGTTGCTTGAGCGTCTGGAAGATCGTGTGGTGTTGACAGCTCAGAGTGGACTCTCTCAGTTCCTGCCGGCATTACCTGATGGCCCGCCGACGGCCCTGATCAACTCGCCGCTGCCGTGGGGGCCGATACGACCAGTCTCGATTGTGGCCCTCAGCCAACTCGACTCGAACTCGGCCGCGGACTCTTCGTTGTTCGCCGGGGTGGCAACCGCCTATCCTGCGGGTGGTAACTTCGGCAGCAATGGGCCTCTGAGTACGTCAGGAAATAAACCACTCGAGGTGGTCCCGGGCCACTGGATCACGCGGTTTGACGGGATCCACGGTTCAGCGGATGAGCAGGTCGCAGTTGTGGAGGATTGGATTGCCAGCTTCGGTCTAGCGGGTATTGAGGTGTCCGAGGCGTTGGGACTTCCGGGGATGGTGACCATTGAGACGGCGGCGGATATGCCGTACGAGCAGCTGTCGGCCCATCTGGCTCATCTGCCAGGCTTTGTGTATGTCGCGCCCGACTACAAGGTGTGGGGCAGTGCCGTGTATCCGAACGATCCGCTGTTTCCGCAACTGTACGGGCTGGATAACACCGGTCAGTACAACTTGAGCGACGGCACGTATGGCGTACCGGACGCGGACATCGATGCACCCGAGGCCTGGGACCTGACCACCGGTGATTCGAGTGTCGTGGTCGGCGTGATTGACAGCGGCATCGACTTCACGCATCCGGACCTGATCGACAACATCTGGACCAACCCGAATGAGATTGCGGGCAACGGCATCGACGACGATGCGAACGGGTTTGTCGATGACGTGCACGGCTGGGACTTCTGGGGTACCGGCGACAGTTACACGACCGCAGACGACGACAACAACCCCGCCGACGAGAATGGGCATGGCACGCACGTTTCCGGTACGATCGGTGGCGCCGGGAACGACGCGGTTGGAGTCGCTGGCGTGAACTGGGACGTATCGATCATGCCGTTGCGTTTCCTCGGTCCTGGCAACTACGGCTGGCTTTCGGATGCCGTGCGCGCGATCAACTACGCGACGATGATGCGGCAGAACGGTGTGAACTTGAAGGTCACGAACAACAGTTGGGGCTGGACAGGATTCGAGTATCAGCCTGTTGCCGATGCCATTGCGGCCAACGAACAGGCGGGCGTTCTGTTCGTGGCCGCGGCGGGGAACGAGGCTACCGACAACGATGCGAGCTACTACGCGTCGTATCCGGCGACCTACGCCTCCCCCAATATCATCTCGGTCGCGGCGACCGACAATCAGGACAATCTGGCCTATTACTCCAACTACGGTGCAACCACGGTCGATCTGGGCGCACCGGGTAGCGCCGTGTTGAGCACGGTGCCCAACTTCGTCAGTACAAACGGTTACGCTTACTACTCGGGCACGTCGATGGCCACGCCACACGTAACGGGTGTGGCCGCCCTGGCTTGGAGCATCGCTCCGGACGCCACGTACCAGGAGATCAAGGACGCAATTCTGGGAGGAGTGGACCCGCTGCCATCGCTCAACGGGATCACTGTGACCGGTGGTCGGCTCAACGCGCACAACACGCTGGAGCAGCTCGGGATTCTCGTAACCACCACCGACCCCGCCGCGGACTCCGTCGTTTCCAGTCCACCCGCGCAGTACACGGTCCACTTCTCGTTGCCATTCGATCCGGTGTCGATCTCGGCCGATGATTTCACGGTCAACGGAATGCCTGCGCAGAGTTTTTTCATCAGCGACTCCCACACGGTCACGTTTGGCTTCTCCGCCGTCGATAATCCGGTGGTGGTGGATGGCCTGCAGACCATGGCCATCGCCCAGGGTGCTGTCGAAGTCGATCCCAACTCGAGTTCACCGCAGTTTCCGTTCCGCGGGTTCGAGGCGACGTTCCGCTACGACAGTGTGCTGCTCGCGGTCGAGTCGACCAATCCACCACTGTCTGGCGGTAAGTTCACGCTCCCCGGGCCGTTCACCTATATGGTGCACTTCAACGAACCGATCGATCCCAGTTCGTTGCAGGCGTCCGATCTGGTCCTGTCCGGGCTGGACGACGCCACGGTGAGCAGTGTCAACGTGGCTGCTGACGGAAACGCGGCCACGTTTACGATCTCCGGCATTCACGACGAGGGAACGCTCGCTGTCAGCATCCCAGCCGGGGCGATCACGGACGTGTACGGCAACTCTAGCGCGGAGTTCTCGGCGAGCTACTTCGTCGACTACGGCACGGCTCCGTATCCCGTTCCTTTGACTCCTATTGCCCCGTTGGGTTCGCTGATCTATGAAGCCGTACAACACGGCATCATCGACCCGGACGGCGACGCGGACCGCTTCACGATCGACGTTGATCGCGGCCAAACGATCACCGTGCTCGTGCGATCGGACAGTACGCTTCAGGCCGGGGTCAAGATGATTGGCCCGTTCGGTGTCGTGCTCTCCTCCCGGACGGCCACGGCTGCCGGAGAGGATGTCCTGCTACAGACTATACGAGTGCCTGGCACGCTCGCCGGCGATGAGCTCGGTCCACGAACGCACACGGTGGAAGTCAAGGGCGTGAACCACACGACAGGCCAGTATTCCGTTCAGATATTCTTGAACGCCGCGCTGGAAGAGGAAACTCACGGAGGTGCCGACAATAACATCCTGTCGGCGGCGCAGGAGCTGACGAGTTCTTTTGTGGCGCTTAATGGACTGAGTGTTTTCGGTAATTCGCCGCAACCACAACGCATTGCCGTGCTCGGGCAGGTGAACGGTGCGCCCGATGAGACGGTGCCGCGTGCCCTTGCGGACGTCGGCACCGGCTGGGGAAATGCTTTTCCGTTGGTGCTTCAGCCGTTCGGCCTGACGAGCATGCGGTATCAGCAAATCTATCCTTCCTCCGAAATACAGGGCGGCGGCTTGCTCGACCAGATTCGTCTCCGTCGGGGAGAGTGGCTGCCATCGTTCGTCGGTTTTGAGGCTGATGTTACGATTCAGGTTGGCTACTCCGCCAGGGGTTTCACGGATGCCTCGGCCCATTACGCGGACAATCTCGGTACAGGAGTCATCACCGTCTACGATGGTCCATTGACGGTCGAGAGTCTGGGCTCAGGTTCCCCCAACCTGTTCGACATCATCATTGATGTCGATAATCTGTTTGCCTACGATCCGAGCCGGGGTGATCTGATCATCGACTTTGCCGTACACAATTCCTCAGCGACTCTTGAAACCTACTTCAGCTCGACGAGTCCTTATGACTTTTCACCGACCACCCGCATCTGGAGCGAGTCGGACGCCAGTCCGGACGGATATGTGAATGCCGGGTATGGTCTGGTCACGCAGTTTGGATTTGTCCCCGACGCGGTTGACAATTACTCCTTCGAGCTTTCGTCGGGCCAGAACGCCACGATTGCGGTGACCAGCCTCAATGGCGAGCCCGTGCAGGTGGCCTTACTGGATCGTGCCGGCAAGACACTCGCTCTGGGAGCCACTGACGCGGCGGACAACGTCAGCAGTCATATTAGTAACTTCTTTGCCACCTCCACGGGTACCTACTATTTGCAGGTGAGCAGCGAAGCCAACGTCCAGTACAGTCTGGTTGTCACACGCAATGCGGACTTTGATCGCGAAGACAATGATTCACCGGCGACCGCCCAAGACCTGATCAGCAAGGAGGTATCGTCCCGGCGTTGGACCTTGGGTTACCTCGAGTCCGCGGTGATCGATTACTCGGGTGGATTCTCCACACCGACCGACCTGGCCGCTAACGGCAGCGCGATCTTCGCCAATAACGCGGCTCAGCTTACTGACGCCAGTTTCGGCGTTGCTGGCAGCGTATTCTCGCGAGAAGCGGTACCGGTCAACGGCTTTGACACCACGTTCACCTTCCAGATCGTACCAGGTACCGATCCGATGGCGGACGGCATCACGTTTACCATCCAGGGTGTCGGGAGCGACGCGCTGGGGGTCGGTGGCAACGGAATGGGTTATTACGGAATCAGCCCGAGCCTGGCTGTTAAGTTCGACATCTTTGACCCGGTCCCATGGTCGCCGGTGAGCCAAACCGGCCTCGTCACCGATGGGGCCGATCCTCAGCTCGTATCGATCGACCTGTTGCCCTCGGGGATCGACCTGAGGAATCAGCATCCGTTCCAAGTCGATATGCACTATGACGGAACGACGTTAGAGGTGACGATTACCGATACGATCACGCAGGCTTCCGCCACTCAACTCTACACCATCGACATACCGTCAGTAATCGACAGCGACCTGGCCTTTGTGGGTTTTACGGCTGGCACCGGCTCGTACAGCGCCTTGCACAGCATCGCGAGCTGGAAGTACCAGAGCGCAGTCGATTCGGACTTCTACCGTGTGACCGCTTCAGCTCGAGCGACGCTGCAAATCGAGACGACAACGCCTGCGTTTCAGTCAGGCGAATTCCGCAACAGGCTGGATCCGGCCCTTGAGCTCTATGATGCTGCGGGCAACCTGGTCGCCCGGAACGACAACGGGGACGTGGACGGCCGCAACGCCAAGATCTCATACAAAGTGCCGGTGGGAAAGGGAGGCGCTTACTTCATTCGCGTCGTGCCCTCGTCCGCCACATTGGATCCCACGAGCGGCGAGTACATTCTCTCCGTGAAGGGAACTAACGGCACTCTGCCCCCGTTTCATGTCACGAGTACCGTTCCTGAGAACGGTGCGCCAGTCTACAGTCCTCCCCAAGAGGTGACGGTCAATGTCAGTGACAACATCTTGCTGAGCACGCTGCAAGGCAACGACCTCAAAGTCAATGGCATCAAGGGAGCGGGGGTCAATCCCGTCGACGGCGACAGTGCCGTCTTCGATCTCAAGCCGGTGATCCAATGGACAAAGGCTGCTGGGGGCAACGGCCATTATTATGTGCTGACCTCCGGCCAGGTGAACTGGGAGGAGGCCGAGGCCCAGGCCGCAGCGCTTGGGGGGCACCTGGTGACGATCAACAGTCAGGCCGAAAACGACTTCCTGCAGCGTGTGTATTTTTCCGGCCCGGCGCGACACGACAGCTTCTGGATCGGCCTCAATGACGTGAATTCCGAGGGGACCTTCGTCTGGTCGAGCGGTGAACCTGTGACCTACACCAACTGGGAACCTGGCGAGCCCAACGATTTTCTCTCCGACGAGGACTACGCTGTCCTCAACTGGCACTATGCCTACGGTTATCCTTCAGCCCCCGGCACGTGGAACGACACGAATCTCGACAGTTATCCTGCAGACCCGCTCGTCGGACCGATCTACGGCATTATCGAACTGACGTCGCGACCCTCCGGCACCTATCCGGTGAAGGAAGGAATCAATACGCTTGCCATCGCCGCCGGTGCAATCAAGGACGTCCAAGGCACGTCGATCACAGCTTACGGCAGCACGTTCCTGATCGATCAGACACCGCCGAGGGTGGTCAATTCGTCCATCCAGCAGGACCAGGTGCTGTCCCCCGGAAACCTGTCCTACACGGTCACCTTCTCGGAACCGATCCAGACGGCGCTTATCGATGCGAGTGACTTCATTTTGGTGGGCGAACTGCGAAACAGTGTCTCTATCCCGATCCGCTTTGACTTTGACGCCAGTGGGACAATCCTCACGATCCAGTACGCCGACCTGCCCGACGATCGCTATTCGTTGCTCCTGTTGAGCGGACCCGATTCGTTTCAGGATCAAGTCGGGTTGCTGCTCGACGGTGAAACGAGCGTGGCGGGCGTGCCGCGTTGGCCGATCGGGCCCGGCATCACGGGTAACAACGTGGAAGGAGGCGACTTCATGGTGCAGTTCGTCATCGACGCTCCCAGCCAGGCCCTGCCCGTGCCGCTCGTTCCCGTCGCACCGCTCGGCAGCCTGATTCATCAGAGCCCGTGGCCCGCGAGTGGCACGATCGCTTTCGCGGGTGATACGGACGATTTCACGATCAATTTGGATGCCAATCAAACGGTGTCGCTGGTGATCGGAGCCAGCGCCGGCTTGCAGCCCACGGTCACCCTGTTCGACGCGGCGAATCAACAGATCGGAAACGCCATTGTCGCTTCTGCTCCTGGCGAGGAAGCCATTTATCAGGCTACTCCGATACTCAACGCAGGTACGTACCGGGTGAGTGTCGGCTCCGTCAGCGGATTGGGTTCGTATGCGGTGGAATTGATCGTCAACGCCGCCCTCGAGGAAGAATCGCACGGTGGTGCACACAACGACAGCCTGCCGGGACAATCGCTCGACGCATCGTTTCTCGACCTGGGTAATGGCATCTCGCGCGGCGCTGTGCTTGGCCAGTCCGATGGCGCCGGAGGATACCTGGCCTCTGCCGAATCGTTCGAGTTCATCGACATCAGGGCGACGGGCCAAGCGGTTCTTCAGGGCTCCGACGACGGCTCGCACTGGCTCAGTCCAGCAGACCTCAATGGGTTCCAGTTCACCATGTACGGGTCGACCAGCGACAACCTGTACGTCAATGCCAACGGCTCGCTGTATCTGCCGGCGGGCAACAGTGGGTCCATCTACGCTCTGGGCCGGGACTTGGTGATCTTCGGCTCGCCAACCGCCGCCGTGTACTGGCAGGTACTCGGCGAGGGGGTCGAGCAGCAGCTGGTGATTCAGTGGAATGATGTCGGATTTTACGGCTATTCTTTCATTGATCCGATAACGTTCCAGGTCGTTTTGAGCGAAGCGGACGGGTCCATCCAGTTCAATTACCTGGACCTCCAGACGGACGTTTCCGGCGCAAATGAAGGGCAGTACTCGACGGTGGGCATTAGCGGCTATCCCAATGGCTCTTACAGCGAATTGATCTTGCCCACCTACGATGCGCCAAATCAGTTTGTGGGTACGGGGCGGAGCACGCAGATCGCCAACGTGCCGGCGTCTCCCGACTTGTATGCGTTTCACTTGGATGCCGGTCAAAGTGCAACGATCGGCGTGGCGGCACTCACGGACATCAGCGGACTCGAGCTGCAGTTGCGAGATGAAGCGGACAACCTGTTAGCCATCAGCGGCGGCGGCACATCGTCCTTTGACATCGCCATCGTCGACTTCATGGCCCCCGTTGCGGGAACTTACTACGCCGTCATCAACAGCCAGACCATCGGCGAATATAGCCTGGTTGTCACGCGCAACGCGACCTTTGACACGGAACCCAATAATTCGCTGGACAGCGCCCAGCCAGTCGGCGTCAACCAGGGAGCAATTGGAGTTCTGTCCGATCCATCGGGTGTCTCCCTCCTCAACACGTTCGAGGGTCTTGATGCGCTCGGGTCCGGCGGGTACCGTCCGCCCGACACGAACGCGGCGGTGGGCAACAATTTCGTGGTGGAAACCGTCAACATCCAGATCCGCATCTTCGACAAGACCACGGGGAGCGTTCTGCTCGATGAGCCGCTGGGGTCCTTCTTCGGGGCGTTCTCCGGGGGCGATCCGTATGTGGTGTACGACGACATTGCCGACCGCTGGTACGTCTCGGCATTCAACAGCGACAACAGCGGATTGTTCCTGGCCGCGTCGAACAGCGGAAATCCTCTCGACGGTTTCTCCGTGCACACGCTCACCAACGTCGGCGGCTTCCCCGACTACCAAAAGTTGGGGTTTAACAAGGATGCGGTCTTCATCAGCTACAACGACTTCGGTGGCGGCAGTGCACAGGCCACGATTGTCTCCATCGACAAGGCGGCATTGCTCAACGGTTCGCTGACTTACTACGTCTCGGTGCCGCAGTTCCAGTTCCGGGCTATGCCTCCCGCGCAGATGCACGGCGATCTGACCGGCGGCGTGCAGTGGTTCGTATCGACCAATGGATCAGAGATCTTCGGCGACGCGATGCGCGTCACCAAGATGGAGAACTACCTGAGCAACACTCCGACGTTCACCTACACCTACCTGCCTGTGACGCCGTATTACAGCGCCAGCGTTGCTGAGCAGCCGGGCGGCTACTGGACCACGTTCCCGAACACGACGACCACGCAGGTTGACTACCGCGACGGCGTGCTGGTGACCGCCATGTCCACGGCCTTTGCCGACAGCGCCGGCTATCCCAAGGGTGCCTACTACCAGATCGACGTCGACGGCGGAACACCGATACTCGTCCGGGAAGGCCGGATTGACCCCGGGCCTGGCGTGGCCGTTCAGATGCCGACGGTTGCGCAGGATATCCACGGCAATCTCGGCTTCACCTGGATGCAGGCTTCCGCCACTGAATACGTTTCGATGTACGTTGGCACCGTAACTGCTTCCGGCGGCTTCGGGGCAACGGTCGCTGCGGCAGGTGAAGGATTCTTCTACGCGAGCGACCGAGCAGGCGACTACAGCTCAACCGTGCTCGATCCGGTGGATGGAATGACCTTCTGGTCCGCCAATGAATATATCGGCAGCGACAGCAGTTCCAACATCTGGCGCACGAAGATCGCCGCGTTTCAGGTCAGTGTGACCCCCGATGGCGATTGGTACAGCGTCGCGGTGGCGGAGGGTGGATCGCTCCAGCTGGCGATTGGTGTACCGGCCGCAGGGCCGGGTGAATTCGTGAATGATCTTGTGCCGCGGATCGAACTCTACGATGCCAGCGGCACTATGCTGGATTCATCCGAGGGCGTCGGCGCGGGGCTAACCGCTGGCCCGCTCGCTGCCGGAACCTACGCCGTGCTCGTCACGTCTGCCGGTGATGCGGGAGGCGAGTACATCCTGTCGGTGTCGGGAGCGACCCCGGTCGAGGCACCATTCGTGGTAGCGGCGACCGATCCTGCCGACGGGGCCAGCATTCGCGGTCGGTTGACGGACTACATTATCCACTTCAGCGATCTCGTACTGCTCACATCGCTCGACGCGGAAGATGTCAGCTTCAACGGACTGGCGGCCACCGCCGTTACGATCGTCGACGGCGACACGGCGATCTTCTCAGTGCCCGATTCACTGGCGGAAGGCTGGGTGACTATCTCGATTGCTGAGGGCAGTGTGCAGGACATTCAGGGCACAGACATCGCCGCATTCACGGCCTCGTATTACAGCGACTTTACGCCGCCCCGCGTGATCGGCTCGTCGATCCAGGAGGGCGACGTTATCGCTGCGGGTGACCTTGTGTACACGGTGAACTTCTCGGAGCCTATGTTCCCCTACGTCGTTCCTTACGCGGCGTCGATTTACGGTCAGTTCCTGGGAAGTTACTTCCAGCCCGTCAGCATCGAGTTCGATGCCGCCGGGACAACGGCGACGATCACCTACGCCGGCTTGCCCGAGGACGCGTACATGTTGGTACTCAACAACTGGGCATTCCAGGACATGGTCGGATTTGCACTAGATGGCGAGCCACTGGCTTGGCCGATTCCTCCCAACCAGTCAGGTGATGGTTACGAGTACGGGGACTTCTACGTCAATTTCGCCACGGACGGTGTCGCTCAGCCGCTGCCCACACCGCTTGTGTCAGTCAACCCGTCAGGCAGTCTGATGTATCAGACTCCCTCCGACGCCCAGGGCGTCATCCAGTTCGCGGGGGATGCCGACGATTTCACTATCGAAATCGATGCCGATCAGACGCTCTCGCTCTTGATCCAGCCTCAATACGGATGGGGTCTGCAGGCCACGATCGAGGTCTACGACCCCTCCAACACGCTGCTGGCCACTGCCACCGGTGTTTATCCCGACAATGCAGTGCTGCTGCAGACCGTGCCTGTTGTGGCGGCAGGGACCTACACGGTTCGAGTTACCGGTGACGCGGGGACCGTCGGAGTCTATTCGATCGGTCTCATGTTGAATGCGGCTCTGGAAGAGGAACCTTTCGGTGGACCGGCCAACAATGATGCGCTGTCGGCACAGTCGATTGCGAGCAGCTTCATCCCACTGATTGCCGGTGCTGACCGCGGCGCCGTGCGAGGGATCTCCGGGGATGACGACGTGTACTCCTTCAGTCTGGAGGCCGGTCAGTCACTTGCGGTCGTGTTGGACTTTGACGCGCCAATGACCAGTTTCTTCGGTCCGCGTACCGACTACTCCATGTCGGCGCCATGGTCCGAGGCACTCGGTGATGTCAACAACGACGGCCACTTGGACATCGTCACGTCGTCGGGCTTTAACTTCTATGATTCCCAATTCTCCGTGCGACTCGGCGCAGGTGACGGATCGTTCGATGCCTTCAGTTCCTTTGGTGACGCTTACGGAGAATACCCGCTGGAGATCACCTTGGCGGATCTCAACAGCGACGGCAACCTGGACCTCGTCGCGGCCAACAATCAGGGTGGCTATTACGGGCGCAGCGTGACCGTGCAGTTGGGTAATGGTGACGGCACATTCCAGAGCTCAGTCGGCTACTTCGCCGGCTACAATAACTTCGGCGTGGCTGTGGGTGACGTCACGGGCGACGGTTCACCGGATATTATCACGACCACTGACAACTCCTCTGACAATCTATGGGTGCTGCCCAGCAACGGTGATGGCACATTTGGCACAGCGGCTTTCTACACGGTAGGCTCCAATCCGTGGGATGTGGCTCTCGCCGATGTGGACGGCGTCAACGGACTCGATATCGTTACCGCCAACTTCTACGGCTACGGTGCCTCCGTGACCGTGCTCCTGAACGGTGGCAGCGGAACGTTTGGATCGGGTACGAGCTACTATGCGGGCTACTACAACAGCTCTGTCGCGCTGGGTGACGTGAACGGTGACGGAGCTCCCGACATCGTGACGACGAATTACTACGACCTCCAGGCCAGCGTCCTGTTGAACAACAACGATGGCAGCGGCGCGTTCGGATCGCCGGCGTTTATGAGTGTGGGCAGCTACTACGTTCGTTCCGTCGCGCTGGGTGATGTGAACGAAGACGGTGCCGCCGATATCGTCACCGGCGCCGAGCAAAACCCGACCACTGGTCTCGGCGCCGTGTCTGTGCTGCTGAACGACGGCAGCGGAGGCTTCGGAGGTCTTCAGTTGGTGGACTCGGCCTATGCCACCACCAGTGTTGCTTTGGGAGACATGAATGAAGATGGCCACCTTGATATTGCCGCGTCGGGCTACTACGGCTTTGCGGTGTCGGTGCTCCTCAACCTGTCTTCACCAACCGCTCTGACCCTCTACGATCCCAACGGCCTGGAGGTGACCAGTTCGACCAGCGGCACGGAGGATTTCGACGTGTTGCTCGCGGGGTTTGTTGCCTCCGAAACCGGAACGTACACGCTGCGGGTCAGCGCGCCTGCGGTGGCGAGAGACTACAGTCTGGTCGTCACGCGCGATACGGTTCTCGAAGTCGAGGACAACGATTCTTTGGGAACCGCGCAGACACTTGATCTGGCGAGCGGGTCCAGCGTCGTGCTCGGCTACGTCGAGGCTCTTCCCATACCGCTTTACGCGATCGGCAATGACGGGTACGACCTGATCAGCATTGATCCTGCAAGGGGTGCGGGTGCTGTGGTGGGGTCGCTGGGTGTTTACGCACCGTCAGCCGCGATGACTCCCGACGGCACCCTGTGGACGGTAGTGGACAATACCCAGCTTGCCATCGTTGATCTGGATTCAGGCGAAGTCACCCCCGTCGGTGATCCGCTTCAGGCCGGGTTTGGAATTGAGGCACTTGAGGCAGATAGTGCCGGCAACCTCTATGGCTTCGGATTCGGCGCACTCTATGCATTGGATACCGTCAACGGACAAGCCACCCTCATTGGCTTTTCCGGTGGAGTTTTCAACATTGGTGATTTGGCCTTCGACAACAACGGAGTGCTATGGGCCATTGGGTATTCGGGTGATCTGTGGACGATCGACCCGACGTCGGGTGTCGGGATCTTCCACACCTACGTCTCGTTTGACATCTACTCGTATGGGCCCTTTGGCCTGATGGTTGATCCGTTAGACGGTGTGATGTATGCGACAAACTATGATTACAGTGCGAATCTCTACCGTGTAGACCCCATTTCAGGAATGTCGGAGCGGGTGGGTCCGGTCGGCGTGCCCTACCCACGGGGTGGTGATTTCTTTCCGTTAGTCACTTCGAGCCGGGACGTGTTCCAGTTTGAAGTCGCCTCCGCTCAGACTGTCATCATCGAGACCACGACGCCAGCAGGTGGACCGGGCGAGTTTGTAAACGAGCTCGATCCAGTGGTACGTGTGTACGACGCGGGAGGAAATCTCGTGGTCGAGAACGACAACGGGGCCGCCGACATGCGCAACGCCTGGATCACGCTCGAGGGTCTGTCAGCAGGCACCTACTTCATTGACGTGACGGGCGCCGATGAATCGATCGGTGAATACGTACTATCCGTCAGGCAAACACCTTCCACATCACTGGAAGACGGAGCCGGTGGGGAGGCCGTGCTAGTCGACGCTTCTTCACTCAACGCTGATGGTGTGGCGCAGTCGCCGGCCGCGAAAAACTCCAGGTTCGACGTGAGCGCTGATGGACGCGTCTCAGCAATCGACGTGCTACTGATCATCAACAGCTTGAATACTGGTGGATCGCGGAGAGTATCAGCCTTGGGTTCCGATCAGCTCGCGCAGGTGTACTATGACGTCAACCAGGATGGGATGATTTCGCCCGCCGATGCGCAGACGGTCATCAGCCATCTGAACGATGGCCTGGCTGCAGAAGGTGAGGCTCCATTGTTCCCCGTGTCCGCAGTGGGGATTGCCTCGCCATCGGTCGACGGATACACCGTCGTTTCTCCGGCTCACGTGGCTGGGACAGCGGCAGAAGCCCGCGATGTGGTTTTTCCCACCTGGCCCATGGGCGCTGCAAACGCACCTGCTCTCTCCAGAACGGCTGGAGAACCGGGTGGCATATGGAGCCGGCTGGATGTGGAGTGGGAGTGGACATGCGATGACCTGGAAGATACCGTCAATCTGCTCGCCGATGACCAAGCGTCGGTGTGGACCAGGCACAACGGTTGATGCGTGTGAGCGTCGCGCAGCCGCCGTGCGAACTGGCGGTGCGCGACGGAACGCGCCCCCATGCGTAGCTGCGGGAACGTTGGAGGATAGGACAGGTCACGCACTGAAGTGCGAGCTACGGCGTAGCGTGAGCTTCAGCTCGCGACGAACCCGGCGAAAAGGCTGGGCGGTGGCTATGTTTGAGGGTAGGGCGGTCACGCACTGAAGTGCGTGCTACGGTCGTAACGGGTGACTACCGCGACTTTTCGTCGCAGATTCCGACGGCACGAATGGGCGAGCCATCACCGTTCGTGATGTTCAGGGGAAAGCCGGCGAACAGGAACTGGGGCGGCAGCAGTTCGAGCCGTGTCAGGCCTTCGACAAGAATGATCTCGACGCCCTGGCGAAGCAGGATGTGATGGCACTCCACCATTTCCCGGCTGGGGGTCGGCGTGTCCATGCCGAGCATTGAGATGCCTTTGTCCGCGATCCACTGGGCGGCCTCCAGGCTCAGGGAGGGGAAATCCGTAAAGAACTCCGGCGTGCCGAACATGCGGTCCCAGCCCGTGCGGTAGAGCACTCTGGCACCTGGCTGAAACACACGCTCATGTGCGCGAAACCGGCCGACCGTCAACAACGTACGCGGTTCGAGCTGATGGCGAGGACAGAGATCGATCAGATGGGCGGGACCATAGAACCGCTCGAGTGGAATCTGGTCGAGTGTCTTACCGTCCTCAAAGAAGTGGTAGGGTGCATCCAAGTGCGTGGCGTGGTGTGTGGCAAGACTGAGCTCGGCCAGGTTATAGCCGCGACTGGCAACCGTATGGAACCTGACCACGCTGATGGGCGGATCGCCGACGAAATTCAATTGTCCGTGCTGCAACGGATGTGACAGATCGACAATCGTGGGCATGGCATACCTTTCCGTTGGCTCGTGGTGTCTATTACCGGAGCTGCGCAGGCGAATTCGTTCCATTGCTCTCAGAGGGCCGCTTGATGAATCATCCTATTGTCCAATCCAGACGGACGGCTGTCAAAGTCCTGTACACTCCGAACGTCCGCATTTGGGGATTCCTGCAGCGGCGTGCGGCGCGATACGGCCTCGATCTGCCGCCGATGTGCTGGTGACCTGCTCGCTCGGCCGTCTGGCATGGGCTTCAGGTGCGCGGGAAACATTGGCAAAGCACATGGCCGTCAGGGCGTGTGAGGACAGGGCAGGTCACGCACTGAAGTGCGTGCTACGTGGGCATCCGATGCGAGACGCGACCCGCCGGCTACGCGCCAACGGATAGCCGGTTTGAGCGCTAAGTCACCACCTAATCTGGGACGTCTGCATAGCGGAAGACAGCTATGACCGTGCGAGAGGGAACTTCGATCGGCCGGCCCTTGTTGTCGGTCTGGTCGGGCGGTTGCCCCAGCCAGAAGAGCCAGTTCCCCTCATTTCCCGCGACATTGTGTCCTACGACCATCGATACGTTCATCGTTTCTTCAACGGGCGAACGGAGACGAACGAGCGGCACTAGACGGATTCCGTCTGTGACGGAAAACACCTCCACGGTGCCGTCGCCGCGCAGAGCGAAGACGCGGGACTGATCTTGGTTGCAGTCGAGTTTCACAACAGGGGTGTCGCTGACGGGTAACTTGATTTCTCGTCGCTTGGCCAGGTTCCAGAGCGTCGCGTGACCGTTGAGATTGTTCCAGGATAGACTCCCCCATGCATCGCACCAACCACCGTAAGGGACCTTTTCGATTGTCTCCAACTTCCGCGTCGACTGATCCCAAATCTTAATCGGCACATCGAGCAATCCTCGTCCCCCCACACCCTCCAGGAGCACTTTAGAGGTTCCCCGCACTCCATGTATCTCGGGATGATCTGATTTCAGTTGCCACTCGATCTGATGTTGACCGGTCTCTGTGTCGATGCTGTGAAGAGCCCCATCCGGCGTAATAGCGACAATCCACTGGCCGTTGACACCACACATCGTTATGTCCGAAAGGCATCGAACCTGCAGTGGATCGTTGGCCCCGATGCCATCGTGAAACGGTGTCGAGACCTTCTTCAGAAGGTGCCCCGTCCGCACGTCCCGGATCAGCACGTCGCCTCCTTCGTTACCATGATAGGCGAATAAACGATCGGCCGGTCCGTTGTCCAGAAAGCTCACTCCACCTTTCCACAAATCGAGCGGGATGCGGTCGGTGATCGTGCCGGTCGTCAGGTCGATCTTCCACGTCTCCAAGGCGCAGCCTTTGACGCTGCACGATCCATGTCGTGCCCAGACAATCTCGTCGGTTGAGATCGCGCAAAGCTGGTTGATGCGTTCGTCAACTTCGACGACCCGTAACGCCTCCCGCAGAGGAAGTTCCGACGGAAGTACCGGCTGCTCCGGGTCGTCGAAGGAGACGTCCTTGTCACCCGCGAGAACGCGTTTGAGCTTCTCGATTCGGCCGTCCAAGTAGGCAGGGCCCTTTTCAAACTTAAACTGGGCGTCCGGAAGATAATGGTCGGCAAGAACCTCGGCCGCTTCATCGCAGATGCGGGTCGGATGGCTGTCGAATGTCGGCCCGTATCGCCAGCCGGCCTCCCGCTTGTCGTCCAGCGCGGCTGCCAGGAATTGAACCATCCAGTCCCGGGGCGCGGCGGGACTCCTTAACGCCTGAATGGTCGACCGTAATGCACCGGGAGTGTTGCGGCGACGATAGATCTCAAACAACTCCTGGGACCTGTCAGGAAACAAACTTGCGGCGTGCTGTAGAGTGCCGCATCCGTCGCCCAGTTTGTCTTCCGACGAGGCTGCCGCAATGATGATCTGCTTCATCCTCTCGAAAACCTCGTCCGGCGCACGCTTCGCAACCCCTTCCGAGATCGCTGCATTGAAGGTTTCGGGATTGGAGACATGTCTGATGACGCCAAGCAGCGCGTCAGTGATCGCCGGGTGCGATGACGTCCGGACGGCCGCTAGAAACCCCTCGATCCGCAATCCATCCTTCTTGAAGATACGGCGCCCATCGTCATCGGACTTCCCCAAGTGATATTCTGTGATCCGCCTGGCGATTAGTTCCGCGGTTTCGTCGGGGAAATAGTACAACAGGCGCATCGCCGCGCCACATTGCAGGCGGTCGTCGGCTGTGGAATAGTCGAGCAATAGCGAGTCGAGCAGGTGTTGCGCGGTATGTTCGCTTGTCCAGATGGTTTGCACGATTGCTGCGATCTCCGTATCGTGCGTGGGGCTGTTGATCACTCGACAGGCAGTCGGCTGGTAACGCGCCGATTGGTATTCGCGGTTGACAATCTGGCCGATGATCACGAAGCAGACATCGCCAATCGTCACTTCGTGCCTCCGTATGTGGCTGTCTGGGGCGCCGAACACGTCGCTTTTCTTGAAGAAGGTGGCGTACCTTGCCAGGACCTCCTTTTCAATGGGGTGGGCCAGGTTCAGGGCGACCTCATGGCCATACCACTGCGAGCCAAACCAATCTTTGTGCTCCAACACGAGTTGTGTCGAGGTCTTGTCGGTCAAGTGATCGAGCAGTTGTGGGATCGCTTTCGGCCCCAGAGCGACCAGTCGCTCCAGAGTTTCGTTCGTCTTCAAGCCATGATCGATCATGATGACGCCCATGCCGAATGCGCCCGAATCCTTGATCGGAGCAAACTGGACGCCCGACATCCATGGAGCGAACCCATAGTCTGGGTTCTTTATTTCCGCCAACTGATCGATGAGGTTCGCAATACGTTCACGCTCTTCCTTGGTCACGCTGTCCGCCGCCGGACCGACAGCAATGTGAGGCACGCCGCTGCGCAGTTTCGGGGGCTCACGCAAGTCGTCTTGCGCCGTGCCAAATTCTGCGAGAACGATCACAAGTGCCAGAACCACAAGCGAAATCTTCGGAAAATCCGTAGACCGCATGGAGAAGTCTCCTCGGTGCGAGTAGGCCACACGAGCCCGATCTGGCGAACCTGCCGTCGCGATAGAGAGGAATGCCCGATCGTAACAGGCATTGCGCAAGCATTATCACCATCAGTTGTCTCGGAGTCCAGCACGCATCGATCGGCGTCACAAGCGGTCCCTCTAATGGTTGTGCCGTTGAGCTTCGTGTTAGTCGAGCGCAATACAGCCACGCTTGCGGGGACTCAGAAGGTTCGATCGTTTCGAATCCTGTGCTGGCGTGCTGGGCGAAATGTTTGCCACACCGACACGAACAGAAGGGCCCAGCCTGTGGAGCGCGTAGAGGGGGCAGGTCACAAGGATGCTGAACGGGTCGAAGAATGGGAACATCGACGAGCCCACCGTGACCTCGGCAAAGAACACGGAGAAGGCGCCCAAGATCACCCAGAAGAACAGTCGGATTCTTCGCGATGGGCGCTCCTTCGGCAGGTGAAAGGTGTCGGGAACGTCGAAGGCAGGAGTGACCATTATTGTCTGTACTCCCAATTCGTGAACTTAAGAAGCTACTGGAAGATCCGCTTGAGTGCGGGGAGGATGAACAGGCCATAGACGGCCCATTCCACGAATAGTACGGGTGCAGCCACCAGAAACCGGACCACCACATTCGCCCTCTTCACGCGAAGTTTCTCTTCGCTCACCATGTAAGCAAGCATGGGAAAGATCCCGTACACGAACGAGACGATGAGAGCATAGAGCAGCCCGACCACCGGGACCGTGAAGATCCGGATGAAGACCTGCCCCACCTCCTCCGTGAAGATGCCGTAAATGCCCGTAATGATGAAGACTTCCCCCTTCGAGTAGGTGAATACTCGAATGAGCACGTACCATGTCAGGATGAGCAGCGAGTAGTAGAACAGGCCGTAGATCAGATCGAGTACCGGGTCGGGGCTGAGCAGTATCCGCTGCTCGGGCGGCAAAGAACGATTGTTGATGATGGCGAAGATCTCGGTCAGCAGTCCAAAGAACACGCCAAAGCCAACGAACGACACGCTGAACGGCACGACTCGGACCATTCTCCTCAACGGCTCTCGGAGCAGGTGGGTGAAGATCCACATCGGGAAGATCAGGAGCATGGGATTGCCCGAGACTCCGACGACCGTCAACAGGATTCCAAGCAGCCACAACAGGTACTTCATCAGGGGAGAAAATCCTCTGGCCACTCCTGCTCATGAGGAGTGAATGGTTCAAGGCGATCGACTATGCACGAAAGATTATCCGACGCGTGATCCGGCTCCCAACTGCCTGGCTTTCCGGAAGTCGACTTGGGCACGCTCGTGATCGCCCTTCTTCAGGTAGGTGGAACCACGATTCTGGTACGCTGCGGCACGATCGGGCTGAAGGCGAATCGTCTCTGAGAAATCAGCGATAGCCCCTTCATACTCGCCTTGTCTACGGTACCCCTGCCGCCGGACACTCCCATCATCGACGAGCGGTTCAAGGACGAGGCAAGTGCCCGCTGATCGGCGAGCGGGTAATCCGCGCCGCGTTGGCGATCCGGCCCGAACCTGTGTGCGTTGCCCCGCGTACCGGTGCGGGCACTGAGCGGCCGAGAACGGGTCTTCGGCGGGGCAGCCCCCTCATCCCCGGCCCTTCTCCCCCGGGAAACCCCGCGGGAGAAGGGGGAAGGAATCCTTCCATCGCGACGGGCGGTACTGCCAGAGCGAGCGCAACGACTCTTGTTTGCGGGACTTGAGCCGTTTTATCAGCCTAGGCTGAGTGGTCAAGGCGAGTCAGATGGTCTCGTTCAAAAATCGCAGAAAATGCGAGGGGCTCCTGTCGGTCATTACGAGTGAATTCTAGAGGTGCTCGCATTCGGGTCGCAGGTCGGCTCAGTACGTGCGCGGCGACCTCTGTAGTTCGCCGCCCATTGGACCGGTCCGGCACCACGGGCGCGGTCGTTCCCGATCCCACACGTCCCTGATTGGCCGACCACCACTCTTGACCAGCTATCGTAGGGAGCACTGCCTTGCTCGTAATCCTCACCCCTCATGACAAATATGCCGCGCAGCGGGTCGCTCTGCAGCCGCTTCAGACCGTCAGTGTGGGCAATTCGGAATGGGCTGATGTGTCCGTGGCCGCGGACCAAGGAATGGCTCCTGTGCATTTCCGTGTCACCGCGGACCAGAACTCGGCTTGGCTGAAGCACATGGGTCCTGAGAAGGCGACCTACCTCAACGGACAACCTGTGCAGCATCAAGTGCTGAGCGACGGTGATATCATTCTGGCTGGCAACACACGGTACCTCGTCCGCATTGAAACATCACCAGGTGCTGCACCGAGGCAGTCGAGTCGAACCGTTGCATCTCCCCGAACCAGGCTCCGGATCGAGCGTGGTTACCTCAGTGATGGGGTGGAGTTTCTGCACAGTGCCGAGGACACACCGGACGCGCCTCTTCAGCTCCTGGACCAGATTGCACGACAGCACAGCGTCTACCTGGTGGCGAATTTCACCTATGCGCAGGTACCGCTGCCTGCGGGATTCGAAAGCGCTCGCGATCTGTTGATGTCACTGCCGGAGCAGGTGCGAAAACGCAACTCGCTGCACTACACGCAGTATGATGCTTCGAAACGTGGCTGGGTTACGCGATTGTGGGGCAAGGACGCGCTGATGATCCTGGTATCGAATGTCGATCCGGAGCCGGAACTGCGGGCTTCCCTGGGCGTTTTCTGTCGTCCCAGCTTCTTTCGTCGGGAAGCACGCCTGCCCCAAAGACTGGCGTACCTGTTGCGAGGCGGTCAAATCGTGCTGCTCGAAGCGGCTGGCGTTGGTTGGGAGCTGTATCGCTCCTCACACCGCGCCGCCTCTTGGGCTCAGTTCGATCTCCCAGTGGGAGACTAACGAGGTAGGACCTCGAACCAAATGCGAGCTACCGCTCGGTTCAATCAACCCGCTCCCGTTGGTCGCTAGAACTTGACTCAAAACGTTGACGTTTTGTCCCATAAGTAGACGAATGGCTCGACAGGCGATTCCTGGACTTAGGTACGATGCGTGGTCCACAGGGGCCGCATTGCGTCGAAACCCAGTACGCCACTTTCTCGCGCCGCATTCGTCGGCAGGCTCATGCGGTAGTTGGTATTACGCGGGTTATTGCATTCTGCACGCGATTGAGCGAGATTACCTGAGGTATTTCACAACACGCTTACACTAGGTGACGCATGAATCTCCTGACGTGTGCCAATTGTGGGAGGGACGTCGTGCCGACAACGGACGGATTTTGTCCGAGTTGCCGCCAGCCGTTTCGAGATCGGAACGAAGTCGCTCCGCACAGCGATCTGTCCATTCCACCTGTGGTGCTTGGCGGCGACCCGTTCGGCGACGTCGGAAGGGTCGCGCATGCCGATAATCCTTATCAATCGCCCGCATGGTCGCCTGTGAAGGAATATGCGGCATCGCCCAGTTCGGGTCAGGGCCTCATCTGGCTGTTGTTTTCCTTTCGTGGACGCATTGCGCGGCGTCACTTCTGGTCTGTCAATCTGTTGGCAACGTTAGCCTACTATGCGGTGCTGATCGGCATTGCGACGGTGGTGAGCGACGAGGACGTCGTCGCCATTGCGGCTCTGCCGGTGATCTTCTTGCTGTGTTGGGTATCGCTGGCGGCACAGGTCAAACGATGGCATGATCGCGACAAGAGTGGCTGGTGGTGCTTCATCCAGGTTGTTCCCATGATCGGGCCGCTGTGGGTCTTCATTGAAGTGGGGTGTCTCCGCGGATCGTACGGGCCGAACTACTACGGCCCGGATCCGACCTGATCTTGGTCCCGCTGTTGGACGACTCGCTGAAGGGCGGCTGTCGATGCTCCGCCCGAGGAGCCGTTGCCGGTTCGCCACCGGCAACGACCTGCCAGCCTCAGCGGATACTACAGAGCAACGGCGGCCGAGCGGCTCCAGATCGATCTGGCACGTAGCGGCAGCAGGGCATAGCTCCAAGGTTGCTCGTCCTCATCGTCCTGTTCCAGGGCGTACCACGCGAAGTACCGATCGATCGGGTCGACGGTCGCGGCCTGAGTCAGCGGCGGTGCTTCCCCTTCGGCCCGCGAACCATTGAGATAGTCAATGACCAGCAGCACATCGAGCGGGCTGACGTGCCCATCCTGGTTGACGTCCAAGTCATCGCTGACGATCCCTGCGGGTGATTCGCCGTTGAGCCAGGTGATTACCAGCAGGGCGTCGAGAGGTGAAACCCGACCATCACCATTGGTGTCTCTTGGTTCGTTGAGCTTGAGCGTGTACTTGTATTCGGGGAGATTCACTCCATCGCCGGAGGACTCCCGTTCAATCCGACAGTTGTCATCGGCCGATTCGTAGATGGGGTAAAGCCAGATGGTCCACCCGCTCCGTGATACGGTAGTTGCCACGAAGCGGTTGATATCGCCCTGCCAGGCGGCATTGAACATCGGATCAAAGTACCATCCCTGGTACGAGCCGACGCGATGAGAACTGAAGACCCAGCGATCATCCAACTGGCTTGTTTCAGGACGCGCATTGCCCGGTTTGTGGCTGGTGATCATGTTCAGCCCTCGCGTGCTCAGGAACTTCTCGGTATCGCTCCCGGGGAATCCGATGGTGGCCAGGTCGACCGTGATGCCGTGGGTTTGTGCCAGAGCTTTCCAGGCTTCGGCAAAGCTGTAGCAATTGCCCGACGTGGCATTCCCTTCGACCAGCAACCTGCCTTGAATTGCGGGATCATGATCGGGCTGAGCCATATAGCTCCAGCCTGACCTATTGTAGATGTTTTCCATCAGACTTCTCAGGACGCCGTGCGCCGTGGGGCTGGCGAGTTCCACGGCACCCCATTGCGCCGCTCGCTCAATCCACTGCTCTGTCTTGGGCATACCTGTGAGCGGGGTGGAGTAGAGTACGAACAGTTCATGTGTCATGCTCTGCGATGCAGCAACGGACTGACCAGCCGCGTCGGTGAAGGTAAACGTCACGTCGAGTGTAAATGTCCCCGTAGTACTGGGGCCAGTGACGGCAATATCGCCGGTGGTTCCCGACATCACGCCGGTTCCGGTCAGTCCGGTACCTCGTATTGCCCATTCATACCACGTCTGCACCGCAGTCCCTCTGCCCGTCTCCCCAAACTCGAGAGTCGGCCGCAGATGGAAACTTGCCGCTCCAGCCACAACGGACGTACCGAGGGTGTCGGCCACGGAGCGATAGACTCCAGGTTCGGTCTCTGCCCAGATGACGTTCGGAACGTCGGACATTGCCAAATCCTGGGCAGCGATTAGCTGCACTACTCGTACCTGGTAGTCTGGTTGGATCTCAACCTCGTCGGTGTCGTTCCCGCAGTACATGGACCAGCCGATCTCGATAGAATCACCCGGCTCCAGTCCCGTGATCGCCGAAACGTCGAAGCTTCCTACAATCTCATGGCTCCACGGATTGCCGCTCGTTTCGACCACTCCAATCGAACTGCGGCCGGAGATCACGTCCGAGTAGCTGCGAATGAAGGCCGGGACTTCAGGGTGGCGTGTACCTCCCAGGAACTCGGCGCCGACGTACAGGTTGCCTGCCACTACGCGCGCACCGTTGTCGACAGTGTGAGTGTGCAGGGCCAGGCCATACTGCCGATCGCCCACTCTGAGAAACAGGTCGCCGGCACTGGTGGAGTCGGCATCAAAGTTAGTGCGCACTCGGAACAGGATGCTCTGTCCCCGCTGCGCCGCTTCCACTCCAAAGACCTCATATGAACTGCCTCCATCCGTATCGTCGAGGGCATCTGCCGAGAATGCCGCCAGGTCAGCAGCGTTCACTGGTATCGGTCGGCTGTATGTGGCACTGGCCGTTCCAGGTCGTCGCAACCGGGCCCACACATAGTAAGGATCTGATCGAGCCGTCAAGCCTGCCAGCACTGTGGAAACACTTTCGGCCAGGCCCGATTGATCAACGCCACGCCCTGAGACAATCCATTGTCTGACGCCGTTCTCTGGGTTTGCATCGTCATCCAACGCGATGTCCACCACGCTCCCTGCTATGCTGTCGACGGCCAGCCAGCGAACCTCAATGGGCGTGCGTCCATCCACGAACTGATCGAAGACCGGTGATTGCAACTCGATATGCGGGGCGAAGCGGATAGGGATGGCACGCACATTGTTTGCGGCGCTGGTTTCTACGACCTCATCGTAGTAGTCAGTCTGAACCAGAACATAAGCGGAGGATCCCGCCCAACGGATATCGGAGGGAAATCTGACTTCCCGCAAGCCGTCGTAGCGGGCTCCTGCAGCGAGTGACGTCCCGTAGTACGTCCACGACGACAGTTCGACATCATTTCCCAGACGGTCGTCTGCCGACAGGTAGATCCGATCGGTCCACTGCGGGCTACCATCGTGTTGGGGATCAGCAACTCCAGGACCGCGGTTTTCAACCGTCCAATGGACGGTGATCGCGCTGCCGACTGCGAGCGACTCGGATGGTTCAGCACTTGCCACCATCACCTGAAGATCGGGAATCGCATACGTGTCGAGTGAAATGGTGTAGGCGTGAATCACGTCGTTCTGTCCGTACTCCGCGACCTTCGCATAGTACGTTCCCGGTTCCAGCGTCATGGTAATGCGCGAGAATGAGCCGATTCCACCGTCGTCGTTACGGGCTAATTCCCGTGAGCTGTCATTGGGTCCATACAACCACAACATGGTGTCCCCAGCCGTGCCCGCTGTCTGCAGGTCGATCTGCCTCTGTGTAGTGAGAGTGAACTTCACCCAGTCGACATCGTCCGGTACGTGGAGGCTGTGCGTTTGGGAGGCGCCGTCGGGAACGATGGAACGGGCTTGGCTGGCGGTGTTGTCCGTTTCCAGGGCGTCAGGCAGCAGGAGAGCGGCTTGCACTGTGAGCGTGTAGTGGTCGATCGTCCCATTACGCCCATATTCGTCGATCAGCACGTAGTAGGTACCTGCTTCCAGACTGCGGTCAATGCGCGAGAAGTTTCCGTTTCCATCGTCGTCGTCGTAGTCGATTTCTCGCGTGGCATCATTGGGACCGTAGAGCCAGATTCGTGTATCGCCGCCCGAGCCGTTCGTCTCGATGGTGACGCGAGCGGAACCGGAGAGCTGGAACTTGGCCCAGTCCATCTCCCCCGCCGCGTCGATGCTGCGAGTCTGTACTGTCCCGTCGATGGAAACCGATTTGGCCGTTGCCCAGGAGTCGTCCTCCTCAAACGCGTCCGCCACGGCCGCCAGCGGCAGTCGGGGCTCAAGACCTTCGAAACAGGGGCGGCGTTTGGGAAACGGTCGTTGGCGTCTCATACGAATCTCTCCGATCGTCTGGTGCGGTTCGGTAAACCAATCAGCGATTCCAATGATCAAAGGTGTTGGGGATCGTCGCGCACAGCAGCAGCGTCTTTCACCTTGAGCTGTCGGGGGCCTCTTCGGCACGGCTGCGATGCGCTCGCCGCTTGCACTTCCACTACTTGGGAGTCCACCGTATAGCTCGGCAACGACGCGCCGCACCCCTCGCACAATTTCGGGTCGCTTTCCATCACGTGCCGCAACCTGTTTGAGGGCATGGTTTAGCGTCGCATCGGTGAAGTGTCAGCGACTGGCCCTACGCGGTGGGCAAGGACGCAAACCAGACCATCCACATGACTGAATGAGTGGTATTCCGCGGCGGCTGCGATGACGAACTGGCGTTTCTGCAGCCGGATGGCCGCCAATTCCTGATCGACGATTTCGAAACTGGGCCGCGCCGCGCAGTACTGTTTGACGCAGTCGGGCCGGGAGTGGTTCGAGCCGCCGATGGTCGGTGCGGCATGTTATCTGACACCACGTTGAGCGGTCCGTAATGGGAACGACGTCGACGCGGCAGGTACACAGTTCGAGGCGTGGTACCGCAATTGTTTCCCCGCTGCCCACACCGTTGTCCGTCCGTGCTGCCACACGACTACTCGACTGATCCGGACATCCAGTCGCCGCTCAGCTGAAAGCCGGCCCAATAATAGGGATCGGTCCGGTCGGTTGCCGTTCGTATGGGAGCTATTTTGGAGTTCTTGGGCAACTCGGCCACTCGTCCACGTGCGCGCGGATGGCGGATTCCCAGACTCTCAAGTTCCTGCGGGTGTTGAAGCATCCAGAGCTGAGCTTCCCGCAAAGCATCGAGTCTTGACAGGTTTCTCTGCCACAGGTTCGTGTAGAACCGCGTAATCAACTCCAGTGTCGCACGGTCGTCCACTTTCCAGAGACTCGCGACGACGGTACGTGCTCCGGCGATGTGAAAGGCCCGTTGCAGACCCGTCAGGCCTTCGCCGCCGGCCGTGGCGCCCAGGCCTGTTTCGCACGCAGAGAGGACCACCAAGTCGACCCCTGGGAGCGACGTTGCTTCGATTTCGGCTGCCCGCAGGATGCCGTCGTGCGACGAAGTGCCCACCACAGCGTGGTTAGCGCCCGACATTACCAGACCGGATAGAAGTCCGGGCATCCAGCTATCGACCATCGGCTCAGGACCAGCCGAATCGGCAGGATCAGTCGAAGCCTGCGGGGCATGGCCTTCGAGTGATTTGCGGGCAGGTTCGAAATAGCCGTGGGTGACAACATGCAGTGTGCCGAACTGGGGGGCGGCTTGCAGGAACGCCGTTTCCGTTGCGTCCTTGCCGGTGAGCGAAGTCAACTTCATGGAATCGCCAGATCGCTGTTGATACAGCGAAGTCACGGCGATGAGTTCGGGGCGGAAGCCGGGCAACGAACTCCACTGCTGCGTCACGTCGGGGCCATGGCGAAACGGCTGGTCGGGCTCCTCATTCAAGGCCAGAGGCTGTGTTTCCGTTGTGTCAGTCGGAGACGAGTCGGACGGCGTGTTATAGTCGATGTCTCCGAGGACCAGCAGTCCGCGCTGAGGGGAGGCATCGGAATCGCGCGGATAGAGGTGTTGCAGCAGGTTGACCATGGGGAGCGTAGCAATGGCATAGTCTTCCAGGAGGTAGCTGTCTTTCCTGGCACCCGGCAAAGCCGAAAAAGGAAGTGTGCTCAAGGCCGTATCGGGCAAGATTACGATTCTCTTGATCCCGTCCAGATGTTGCTCAATCGGGTCCCAAAGCTGCGTTCTCAGTCGCACTGCCGCCGTTGCTGCCTGCGGCAAGACGTCTGGTGTGGCGTCTCCCGAGAGCGGTCGTCGAAAGTCATTCACCCAGCCATCCATCGTGCGCGCATTCCCTAACGCAATGATGATCGGCGCGCGATGTTTAGTAATCACCAGGGCGAGGTACTCCCGCTGGCTCCAGGACCTCGTCGTCTTCGTGGAATCTGCGATGGCTCGATTGTATTCGAGAAAATCGACAAGGGCAGTATCTTGAGTGAGCAGTTGCTGAACTGTGGCTACCGTCAGCGGCTGTTGCACTTGTCGGAAAAGCTCGCTTTGCGAAGCAATCTGCTGCTCCAAACCCTCGCGTTCGTGCACGAGTTCAGCGAACCGCTCTTCCCACAGTCTTCTCTTCGTCTCGAAAGACGCCTGGAGAGAGGCCGAATCGGAACGTTGCGGTGGCGTGGGAGCTCGTTCCAACAGAGCAGATAACTGATAGCTGACCGACTGCAGATCGGCAAAAAGCGGCGCGAGTTCGGCTCTGGCAGCCAGTTGGCGAAATGCGTGCTGCCGAAGTGAGCTGACTCCTTTCCATTGCCAGACGATTTCCGCGACTGTCTGCCCGTCCGCGGGAAGGGCAACCGCATCCGAAAGGTAGTTGTCGAGGACGTAGCGGTTCGCGTCCTGCATCGCTTTCTGCTGACGCTCTGACTGTACGATCGATGTCAGATTGAGGTGCTGCCGCACAATCGTGGCAGCGTCACGTGCCAGCCGTTCTGCCTGACGGTTGTCACCGATGAGTCGATACCACTCGGCCAGATTGTTGACGCTGATCGCGTAGCTGGGATGATGTTGGCCAAGGACGCGTTGCCGGATCTCCAGGCTCGTTTGGAGGAGCGAGCGTGCTTGCGAGTCGTTACCCATCTCCGCATACAGTCGGCCTAAGTTGCCCAGGCAGGTGGCGGTGGAAGGATGATCACTCCCCAGCACGCGTTCATAGATGGCGAGCGACGTTGCATATAGCAGCTGAGCACGGTCGTTCTGGCCCATCTCGTCGTAGACCGCGGCCAGATTGTTCACGCTTCGTGCATAGTCGATATGATCTTCGCCTTGAGCGGCTTTTCGGATCTCAACGGCACGTTCGCAGCATTGCACTGCACGAGTGAAGTCGCGGAGTTGTTGATACAGGGTGCCCAGGTTCTCGAGGCTCGATGCATAGTCTGGATGGTTGTTTCCCAGGATCTTGCCTCGAATCTCCATCGCTTCCCGGTACCACGGTTCAGCACGGGCGTAATCGCCCATTTCACAATGCAGCAGAGCCAGATTGCTCAGTCCCATAGCATACTTGAGGTGCTTTTCCCCGACCGAATTGCGGTAGATCTCCAATGCCTGTCGATGAAGCGTAGCAGCTTGAGCGTGATCGCCTTTGACATGGTACAGTCCGGCCAGATTGCTGATGCTCGCGGCATAGTCCGAGTGGGTTTCTCCCAACGCCGAGCGCCTGATCTCCATCGCTTGCCGGAGCAAGGGCTCCGCACGAGCATAATCGCCCATTTCTTTGAGATGGAGCGCCCGGTTATTGATCGCGGTAGCATAAGATGGATGTTGCTTGCCGAGTGCAGCCTCGATGATGGCCACGGCCTGCCGGCTGAGTTGCTCGGCCCGCCGATAGTCCCCCATTCGAGCGTATAGGCTGGCGAGATTGTTCAGCTGAAGTGCGTAGCCCGGGTGGCGATCTCCGAGCGCTGTCTTGGTGATTTCCAACGATCGTGAGTAAAGGGACTCGGCTGCGGCGCAGTCACCGGTCATGTAGTACAAATAGGCGAGATTGTTGAGGAAGGTGGGATAGTCAGATTGGCTGCTGTCGGGTGCGGCCTCGAGAATGGAAATGGCCTGTTGATGGAGCCGTTCCGCGCGAGCAAAACGTCCGAGATTGGCCAGGAGCTTCGCCAGATTATTGATCGATTTGGCATACGCCGGATGTTGCTCTCCGAAGATGGTCTTGTTGATCTCGACCGCCTGCAGGTAGAACTGCTCTGCCTGTGCGAAATCCTCCATCTGTTCATACAAAATCGCTATTTGACTCAAGCTCGCAGCGTATTCGGGATGTTGCTCCCCCAGAACAACCTTCTTCAGTTCCAGGGTCTGCCGGAAGAGCGCGGCGGCCTGACTATGGTCTCCGATTTCTCGGTACAAGACAGCCAGGGTGTGCATGGCGGCAAGAACACTTGGATGTCTTGGTCCCAAAAGGGACTTCCTCATTTCGAGCACACGTTCATAGAGAATCCTGGCCTGAGGGTATTCTCCTTTTGCGTTGTGCAGTTGCCCCAAGGCAAACAAACTATCCACATAGTCCGGGTGGCGTTCGCCCAACACCTCCTGCCTGATCTTCATGGCCTCTTCAAATAACGGTTGGGCCTGAACAAGGTTTCCTTGCTCATAGTAGTGGCACGCGAGGTTACTGAGACTGGAGGCATAATCGGGATGGCGTTTGCCGAGCACCGAGTTGCGGATGTCAACGGCACGCCGATAGAGTAATTCGGCTTGTGTGTTATCATCGAGATAACTTCGGACGATTGCCAGATTGGTCAGTAGGGTTGCATATTCCGCGCTCTCTTCACCGTCCGAAGCTCGTACGATTGGCAATGCCTGTTCGTAGAGTGAAACGGCGTGAGTGTACTTTCCCATTGCCGTGTAGAGGTCGCCCAGGTTGTTCAGCTTGTAGGCGAAATCCGGATGCTGTTCACCGAGAGTCGCGCGCACGATCTCCATCGCCTCCACCAACAGTGGCTCCGCCCGGGTGAAGTCCCCTTTGTTCCGATACAGTACTGCCAGATTACTCAATACCGTGGCACATTCCGGATGTTTCTCACCACAGGCGATTTTCAAACACGCGTATGATTCCCGGTAAAGCGATTCGGCCGCGTCTCCATCACCCCGTTCCTCGGCCATGTTCGCCCAAATACTCAGCGTAAGAGCGTACTGCGGGTGATGTTCGCCTTGCAGCGATTTCTCATATAAGGCGATCTGTTCGCAGATCGCCTCAGCCTGCGTACAGTCGCCCTTACTCAGATATGCCAACATGAGCATGTTCAGGTTTTCCACGTGACTGGGATGGTACGGACCAAGTGTCGACGTGATCAGATCGATGGCTCGCCGATAGGACTCCACGGCACGATCAAACTCGCTCTGTTCGCGATACAGGCAACCGAGGTTCGTCAACCGAACGGCGCAAGCGGGGTGGTGTTTCCCCAACCAGGCTTCACACAGCTCGAGTTCTCTCCGGGCGATTTCGACGGCCGCGGAATATTCGCCTTGATCGACACGACTGAGCTGTTGATCGGATAGGGCAGAGAGCTCTTCTTGCTGTTCGTCGGTCAAATTGCTGGCCAAGATGCCGGTGTCAACCGTCCTGGCTCCTTCCAGGAGGTGGAGTGCGATTGGCTGGTCGAGCGCGAGGATCCTGATCGCTCGCACCCGCGCCTGGTGGTTGTCGATATGTGCCATCAGCAGGTCCTGGTTGCCTGCGGCAATTCGCACCAGACCATACCGGTACTCAATCGTCCATTGGCACTGGCCGACGTGCTCGGCACTGAGCGGCATTTCGCGCACCGCTATCTCGCTCACTTCGCCGTCCTGTTCCACGGTATCAAAGACCACCAGTCTGCCGGCGCGTCCATCCGCACCAGAGTGCCTCTGAACGCTGACACAACAATCGGTTGCATCATCAAGGAGCAGCCACACTCGGAGTTCCTGCAGCGACTGATCAGGGGTTACCGTCAGTGAGTCGATCTGGAAGCTCAACCTGGCCCAAGGACCACTGTGAAGCGAGCGTTCGAGTGAAGCGTGTGAACTCAAGGACAGCTTTCCTGATGTCCACACCACATCCCCTTGGACGACGTATTCGGAACGCGTGTCGCGCTCGAAATCGTCGCGAAACACCGTAGTCAATTCTGGTGGAACAGCAAACGGCAGTTTCGATGCGGTTTCTGTCGCCAACGCCGACGCGAACTGTAGCCAGGACAGAATGAAGGACAGGAACAGAGATCGAAGAAATCGTGGCATGGTGTACCAGTCTCGTCTTGCGCGGTCTTGAGTGTTCAAGGGAACTGAGGCGTCGGCCTTGGCAGCACGGGGAATGTAACTGCGTCGACCAGACAGTGGGCCGACGACGATTCGATCTGTCGACAGAGCTGAGAGAAAGCTAATGTTCCCTCCAGGTCTCGGACACTACCCCGCTGGTGACGACGATGACGGGAAACCAGTTCACCATCTTCCCAGTACCAGATGCCGCTTGTCTGGTGTGTGACCGTTGCGAGTTCATTCCCTACGCCAATGAGCCAATCACGAAAGGCAGGCAGGGGGGCCTTCGAACGAACCAGCAGGAAGATCTGCTGACCGGCGCCATCGGAGAAATAAAAGCCTTGGCCGGATTGCTCCGGGTAAACAAGCCTGTCCATGGGCAGCGGCTGAACGGTATCGTCATCTGCGGGGAAACAGAGTTGCACCGGCTGTTCCGACCCGGGTGGATTCAAGGCGATCAGGAAACAGTACGATGGCACCGGGAAGTTGGCGGTGATGCGGATCGCATCTTGCTCATGTACGTCCCCGTTGTCGAACAGTGTGGATGAAGTGGTGTCCCCCGCCGCTGTGATGCCGAAGTGTTCGTAAGAAACTCTCGCGGCTTGCCGAGCAAGAGGCTGGCTGAGGGGGGGACTTTCTGGAGGGGCCGGGCCAGCCGAGTGCATCTGGCTGTCGTCCGCCGAATCCGGTGGTGAAGTACTCGCGATCTCGCGCACACGGCTCTGGTAATGCTGGTAACCGATGGGAACTACTGCCCACAAAAGCAAAGCGGCCAGGGTCACAACGCAGCCGAATCGTCCCCAACGGGCCGACACGAGATACGCAGGTCTTCTCCGCACGGAGTCACCTTGCGTCGAGCGTTTCCGTTCCAGCGAGTTCGCCAGCTCGGCCGCTGATGCGAACCGCTCGCGCGCGTTGCGAGCGAGCGCCTTACAACAGATGTCCTTCAGCCATTTCGGAATCGCCTCGTCATTTAACGCGCCCGTATCAAAGTTGCCCGCCGCCGCCAACTCGAGCCCTTCGCTGTTGTTGGTGAATGCGTACAGTCTGTGGCCCGTCAGCAAGCCGTAGAGAATCGCACCCAGTGCGAAGATGTCGGTGTGAGCTGTTGTGGGGTCATCCATTGGCTCACCCCGCATACGAGCCAGCAGCCATTGGGCTTGCTCAGGGGGCATGTAGGCAATCGTTCCTCCATAGCTCGACTGTTCGGGCTGATCATGAAACGCGGTGCGAATTCGAGCCAGGCCGAAGTCGATGATCTTCGGCTCACCGTCTGAAGCTCTCAAGACCACGTTGGCGGGCTTGAGATCCCGGTGGATGATGCCTTTGCTGTGCGCGTGTTGCATCGCCAACGCCAGCGTGCGTACCAGGCGGGCCGCCTCGCTGGGCGGCGCTGGACGATCACCCTGCCAATCAGCCAGATTGCGCCCTTCGATGTACTCCATCACCAGGCAGGGGCGGCCATTGTCCAGGCGAAGATCGTAAACCTGAGCAATGTTCGGATGAGATAGAGTGGCCAGCGATCTCCCCTCTTCTATCAGGACCCGCTGGGCCTGATCGTCGAGTGGATTCTTGCTGACTTTGATGACAACCTGCCGATTCAATCGCGTGTGGTCAGCACGATACACAATACCCTGGCCATGCACGGCAATCACGTTCAGAATTTGGTAGTCGCCCAACAGCTGCGGCACGGGAACCTGTTGACTGCCTTGGCCGCGTGCTACCGTGGAGTCCAGAGATTGCGGTCCCGCTGCGGTCTCGGCCAGAGCCGGTTCCAAAGCGGCGGGTTCCAGAAACTGGCTCTGTTTGCAGCTGAGTTCCTGGTCGGCTTCGAGCAGCTCTCGCAGTATTCCACGGAGTTCTTCCGGCAATCCCGCGGCTAGACTCTCCCAGACAACAGGATCAGACTGGATTCCTTCTGCAAACAGTTTGAATAGCTGGCCGTCTTGAAACATTGTCTTGATTACTCTGTCGGAGACGCTCATCCTGCTCAGTTGTGCTTGTGGGCGTTATCGCTTCGGAGCGAAAGAAAGCGGTACAGCCACGCCCGACCAAATCGCCAATCCAAATCGACCGTGTGAGGGCTGGCGTTTAGTTGTGCGGCAATCTCGTCGAAAGTGAGCCCTCCAAAAAACCTCATCTCCACCACTTTCAGGGCGTCGGGTCGCTCCTCACCGAGTTTTTCCAGTGCATCGTCCAAGTCGAGGATGTCCACAGGTACGCTCTTAAGGTCCAGGAGTCGACGTGACCGTTCGCAACTGTCAGACGCCTCATCGGGCTGTGCACCCCCGTGGCAACGGGCACGCTCAACCATCAGCTTGCGGGCAGTTGCGGCACCCTCTGCCAAGACTCCGGCACGATCTGCGGGATTCACTATTCTTCGTTCAACGAGGTCCCGAACAACCTGGTGGACCAGCAGGGACGGCGTCAGGCCCCCACCCGGCAGCGTCGAACCGACCGCTTGCTCCATTAATTCACGCAGCTCGGTTTGGACCAAGTCTGCCTGATCGAACGGATTGTCGAAGTTTTCTGATTCGGCCATGGGAGAAACTCGACCAGTGCTGTGGAGCCTGTCGCAGGTGACCGGGAGACGCGTCGCCACCGTGCGGTCACGTTGCGCTGCCCGGAAAGGAGTAAACCAGGGGCGGAAACCATCAGCGGATCAGGCTCGGGCCAGCAGAATGTTCATTGTGTCCACCCCGCCTGCCGAAGGCAAGGTCGAACGCCCGGAGCCGGCCTCCTCACCGTCCCTCACCGGATAAGAACCGGCCAGCCGACGGCTCTTCACGCTCGCCGAAAAGACACCGAACAACAGGTCTAGCGAGGATGCTTCTGGCTGCACGCCCGGTTCTCCGTGCAGCCGACGTGCAAAAAGATCTGGATGACGCGCTGCACCGGCGTCACAAGCTCGAGCTGGCGAAGGGAACATGACGGCCTTGCTATGGCAGATCTCGATCCAGACGTACCTGCATGCCGAGGCCGATCCGAGAGATGCTGGCACAAGGCGGTGCCAGTTCCGAGACGTTCCTGCCGAAGCTCAGTCAAGAGGGAACGTCCGGTTTTCCCAGCGAAAGAGCGGCGTAAGCCGCCTTGGACTGCCACACGGGGGTGAGGGCGGTCGAATTCCAAGTCGCATCGATCGACACCTTCGCAAGCCTTCGCTGCCGCCCCCGGGAAACGCTGGTGCGTCTCCCGGGGGGCGATCGTGCTAATCAGACCCGACTCCTTGTCGTGATGTGTGAGAGAAGTCTACTTTGGAGCGGCAACGACGCGCGCGTGCTCCTCCAGCATTTCCGGCTTGCTCTTGTCGTGGGGAATGGCTCGCCAGGTGAAGTGATTACTATCGATCACCGCGATTTCGATATCCACAGATTCCTTCTTGGTTCCCTCGGTCTGTGTGCTGACTCCAACCAGCTTGAAATACTCTCCTGCGGGTACGATCCGATACGCGGCGTCTCGGTAGACACCCCAGGAAGTGAAGTGCTTGTCGACAATCTGCTTGGACGCGTCGTCCCACATGCGGACGGCCATCAGGGCCCCACCACCGTCCGTCGCGAAGAATTCGAAGCGGTGGACCACGGCGTTGTGGTCCAGCGTCCACTCGCCACTCACGCGACCCGTGTATTTCATCTCGCCGACGTTTCCGGTCAGCTGCCAATCGCCCGAGAAGTAGTTCATGACAGCCTTCGGGTTGACTCCGTGAAACGCAGACTGCTTGTCGGTCTCCCACGGCATCTTGGCATCGTCCGCCAGTCGTTTGTAGACCGTCAGCTCCGGCTCGTTCTCGGTCTCTTTCCACAGATTGAACACTTCGAACCAGCTGTCGTTCTGGATCTTGAACAAGTACCTTACGCGTTCGACCGCCGGTTCGGCTGGAGTCTCTTCGGCGGCGGCCCCTTCTTCCTTCTTGGTAAACTTGTCCAGGACGATCGTACGATTCCAGAATTCGAAGACCCAAGCGTCTTCCAGCGGCTTGATTTCATAGTCCACGGTGTGCTGATACATCAGTTCCCCGTTCAGGTCGTATGCCGAGAGTGTTTCCTGCTTCTCTTTGATATCCTTGATCAGGTAATAAGCTCCATCCGCTGTCTTTCGTGACCACTTGCCAATCGCCTGCTCAGGACTGGCCCAACAGATCATGACGTTTCCTGCAACGAAAGCGCCAAGCAGCAACACAACAATGCGTCGTAACATGATAGGTACCTCTGAGGACGGAAAGAAAGGAACGGAAACGATCCTGAATCGCCTTGATTCTTGCCATGTCGGCCGCTCCTGCCCAGGAACGGCTACTGCCTCTGTCTCGGTACCGTCGTTGAGAAGATCGATATCTGAAGGATGCGAAAGGCCCGGCAACTGATGCGTCACACCAATGGGAATACCATGAATTATGACAGCCGACAATCTACCGCGCCAGGCTCCGTCGTCAACTGCGCACCATGGGGATTCGCGAAATCATAACACGTCGTTTCAGATTCGTTTCCATGGCGATGGTCTGCTCGGTGGAAAGCGGCGAGGCTGGCGCGACCAGGAGCAACGCCGGCACGAACGTGTGATGCTCGGTGGCAGGCAAAAAGAATGGATACCCTCGTGCAATCGCGTGGCGTTCGCCCATATCGAGTTCAGTGTCCACTGGCGGGTGGATCGGCAGTGGCTAATCCGGGCCGCCGTGCGAGCGTTTGTTAGTTCCTGTGCTGTTCAGGGTGTCCGATGACAGAATCTCTGCAAGCCGACTGTTGAGCGAACTGGCCTGCCACCCCAATACTCGCAAGCTGTTTCGCTCCCAGTACGGCTTCGTCTGCTCGATCAGTTCCAGCAACGAGTGCCGAACAAACGAGTAGCCCCGCGACGGCTACCGCCGGTTGGTACAGCGCTGTCGATGCCTTGACGCGGGACAATTGGTCGTCACCGCACTGGTCAAGGTGTGTGGTGAAACCGGCCATGGCGGGAATGCTCCGAACGCTTGATGTCAGGGACGAGGGACCGGCGATGGCCGCATCGATATTAATCGCGCGACATCAGAATTCGTTACAGAAAAACAGCAGAGAATCTGAGGGGAGGCGCGGTAGCTCACCATCTGCTTGACCGCACGAGCGGAGCTCGTGGGGGTCGGGGAGGAAGGGTCGAGCGGAGCGTGGTAGCTCACCATCTGCTTGACCGCACGAGCGGAGCTCGTGGGGGTCGGGGAGGAAGGGTCGAGCGGAGCGTGGTAGCTAGCCCAGTCTGAAGAGAATGCCGGCTAGCAAATCTCGCATCTCGCGCCGAACGGTATTGACGCTGTCCTGTTTCTCCTGGGATAGTTCAAGCTGGCGTGAGATCCATGCGGCGGAGAAAGTGGCATCCCGGTAGTCATGTCGTGGCGAACCGGCGAGATCGTGGGTTGAATTACGGGAATCCCAACGCACCGAATAATGCGAACCTTAGTTGAAAGGTTTTGTCATGGCCGAACCGAATTGCGGCAGTTGCGGCTTTCGAGCCAAATACGACAACAATCCGAAATCGCTTCTGGGACGACTCTGGCGTTGGCACGCCGGTTGGTGTCCTGGCTGGAAGAAATACATGAACTCACTGCCGCAGGACGAGCGGCAGGAGCTGGCCAGAAAATACGACATGAAGAAGTATCTGATATGATGCCCAACGCGGCTGCCGGTGCCCATGTCGGGCAGTCGACCAGGGGATTCTCAGTTCGATGGTGGTTGTTCAATTGGCTGTTCGAGTGGTTGTTCCAGATCGAGTTCGATGGTCTCGCCGCTGGAGAGTCGCAGTCGGGCCCAGACGACTTCTTCGTTTCCCTCGTCGTTGGTGACGGACTCAATGGTGATCTCACCTTTCGCTTCGGTTCCTTCGACGTCAAACACGAAGACTTCTTCCTCCTCGTTAGCGAGGCTGCGCGTCCAGTTGATATCCAGGGACTGAATCTCCCCCACGTGTTCGCGGATCTGGGGATGATCGCGCAGCTGCGTTTCAATCTCGGCGCTCAGAATATCCCCTCCGAAATTCATCAACCAGATTCCGCCTCCACAAAGGACCAGGATGCCGACCAGTGCCAGGCTGCAAAGCACCACGAGTACCTTGAGCGCAGTGTTGGACTTGGGCCGAGTCAGCGCGGAAAAATCGTGCGGGTCGGGTTGATGCACTTCACCAAACGACGGCTGCATAAGTGATTCCTGTGTCTTGAGTCCGTGGATTGTGGCAACGCTATCCAGTTGAGACCGCCCGTCGCATTGTAACATAACGGTGAGTGCCAATACAGTCGTTCTCGGCGCCGCGATGCGACCGCGTATGCGGTGTCCAATGTCCGTTTTATCCACTAGACTGGGATACCAGCGAGGAACTGCATCGTATGTGAACCGAGTGTGGATGACGATGGAGCTGGCATGGCAGATATCCTGAACGATCCCGTGACCGAGCATCTACGAACCGACTTCGCTCGACTGTCGGGAAAGCAGTCGATTCACGGGGCGCTCGAAGCTGTACGGCAGGCACCGCCGGCGGGCCGAATCATCTATTTCTATGTAGTGGACGATGAGAATCGTCTGGTCGGCGTCGTACCGACACGCCAACTGCTGTTGAACGATCCTGAAAAGTCCGTGGATGAAATCATGGTGCGGCAAGTGATCACGATTCCGCACAGCGCGACGGTTCTGGACGCTTGCGAGTTCTTTGTCTTTCATCGCCTGCTGGCATTTCCCGTCGTTGACGCTCAGCGCCGCCTGCTGGGGATTGTCGATGTCGAGTTGTATACGGACGAGCTGAACGATCTTGACCGGCGAGAAGCCAGCGACGAGCTGTTTCAGTTGGTTGGTGTCCATTTGACCGATTCCAGGCAAGGATCTCCTCTGGCTTCCTTTCGCAGCCGATTCCCCTGGTTGCTAGCGAACATCGCCGGGGGGATTGTCGCCGCCTTCTTGGCGGGGCTCTTTGAAGCTGAACTGCAGAAAGCCGTAGCGCTCGCTCTGTTCATTCCCGTGGTATTGGCGCTTGCCGAAAGCGTCAGCATCCAATCGGTCAGTCTGGCTCTGCAGGTCCTGCGTGGTCGCCGGCCCACGATGCAGGCCATCATGAGTAAACTGCGAACGGAGGCGGTGACAGGCGTCTTGCTGGGGATCGCGAGCAGTCTGGCGGTGGCGACGGTGGCTCTGGTGTGGCTCGGTCAACCACGTGTAGCGGCGTGTCTGCTGGCCGGGATCACTGGCGGCGTAACATGTGCCGCGGTGATTGGGGTGTCGGTACCCAATCTGGTCCGGTTCTTCAACCGGGAACCGCAGGTAGCCGCTGGTCCGATTGCCCTGGCGTCAACCGACATGATCACGCTCGTGATCTACTTTTCGACGGCACGCTGGCTGCTGGCGTAGTTTTTCGACCGGGCACTTCACATGCAGGCATAGTGGCGCGACATACTCATGGGTATTCTCCTTCGATCACTGCTGGTCTGGTTGGTTCTCATTGCCGCGGAGATTCTGCATGGGATCGTGCGCAGCCTTGTGCTGGTTCCTTACCTGGGCGAGTTCCGATCCAATCAACTGGGGGTCTTCTCGGGTTCGGTCATTATTCTGGCGATCGCTTATGCCTTTCTCCGTTGGATTGGTGTACATCGCAATTCACACCTGATGATGATCGGGCTGCTCTGGCTTGTCCTGACCCTGTCGTTCGAGATGCTCTTTGGACGATTGGTCGTCGGAGCGTCGTGGCAGCGTCTGGCATCAGACTATGATGTGCTCCACGGTGGACTGTTGCCCTGGGGAATGTTGGTGCTGTTTCTGTCGCCATGGATCGCCGCCAGGCTGCGCTTGGCGAGGGGACGAGACCGCGATACTCAGGTATGATGGCGTGCGGAATGGGGGAGTGATCCATGCAGCCAGAACGTCTTGCTGATGTCACGACCTACTATGACGCGTCCAAGCCGAGTTGGACATTCATTGCCTGCCTGATGGCAGCTGTCGCCCTGTTTCTGCTGGTTGTGATCATTCGCTGGCGGTCGAAATCATGATAACTCGTGGCCACTGAGTGAAGTGCAATGGGATTAGACGCCCTGGACGTCAAATATCGTATCGAGAAGGAATTTCATGTTGCGCTATCGCAGCAGGACCTGCTGGACCTGATGCGTGACGGCGATGTGACGGTTGGAGACCTGTTCGACTGTCTGCTCAACAAACTGATGCTGGTCGATGTCGGCCGAAGTAGTGTGCGGTTGAATTACTGTCTGTGGGAGGCCATTCGGCGGGACCTGCAGGCGGCGACGCAATTGCCGCTGGGGCAGATTCAACTCAGAACACGGCTGGATGAGCTGTTTCCAGGACCGACGCGTCGAGCGGCCTGGGGTGCCTTGCGCAGCGGGTGCCCATACCATGTCTCTGAACTCGATTATCCGCCGGTCATGCAAGGCCTCGGATGGGGTTTGGCGATTGCCATGGTGGCAACCGAGCAAGCACAGTTAGGGCGGATGATTGGCGTGGCATGGCTGTGGCCGGTTCTGGGACTGCTGGGGCTGTGGTTGGTCTGCGAAACGTACTTCAAACTCGTACGAATCTGCGCACCACTCCGCAGTCGCTTTCCCCGGCGCATGAAGACGGTGAAAGATCTCTGTCGTTCGATTTTGGCAGCCAACTATGCCGACGTGTGCCATGACTTCCAGGTATCGAGCGAGTATCGCTATCTGCTGGACGAACGGCCGGGCGTGGTGTGGCAGAAGTTGACCGAAATTCTGGCCAACGTCCTCGGCGTCCCTGTCGACGAGATCACGTTTCGCAGTCGGCTGTTCCGAGATCTGGGCATGGCGTGAGCGAAGAGAGCTCTCTCTTCTTTTCTCTTTTTTTCTCTTCTCGTACTCGTGCTCGTGCTCGTAGTCGTGCTCGTAGTCGCAGCGGTGCCCCTGCTCATCCTCGCATCGGTTCCACCGAGCGCAACTGCCAGCCGTCTTCGTCGCGAAACTTCTCGCAGGCTGCCGCAAATTCCCAGCAAACATGCCTGGCCGAACACCATCCCCACGCAAACTGCTTCCGGCCAGGCAAACGAGCGATCAGTCAAGCGGGTTATGGCGGTGGCCGCGACTCCGATCGCGCAGTGGGTGACGACCAGCCACCAGAACCTTGCTCGAGGGTACATTCTGCTGCGGCGCGGCAGGCCGTCGGGATTGCTGCTGTGCTTGGCGGGGTTTTGGGGAGTCGACGCGGGATGTGTCACCGATTCAGATCACCTGGAGTCACGCGGCTTGAATGTGTTGTTACGACCTGCGAAAATAAGAGGGCATCACGGGCTGTTCTGCCGCCACATCTTCGGAGTGCATGGTAGCCGTGGGACTTTCAGTCGATATCGCCCCCTCAGCGGAAGACTTGCGCAAGTCGTATGACGAGGTGAAGTATCGAAACCTCCCGATGCCTTGTACGCACATCGCGCGTCTGGCCGCTATTGGAGCCCTTCGTGGTCTGAGTCCAGCTGATCCTGTCTGTTGCCGCGTCCTGGAACTGGGATGTGCCGATGGAGGGAATCTTCTGCCTATGGCAGTGCGGTTCCCCCACAGCCGGTTCCTTGGAATTGACTTGTCGCCGGTGCAAATCGAAAACGGTCGGCGGGCGGTGACCGATTTGTCAGTCGAAAACCTCGAATTGCGCACGGCTGACATCCTCGAGCTGAAGTCCGAGCAGTTGGAGCGGTACGATTTCATTATAGCGCATGGGGTCTTCTCCTGGGTATCGCCCAGTGTGCGTGAGAGGATTCTCTCGATCTGTCGTGATCATCTGTCCGAGAACGGTTTGGCCTACGTCAGCTACAACACGTATCCGGGCTGGTACGCGAAACAGGTGGTGCTCGACCTGCTTCGGTTTCACACTCGGCAGGAGTCGGACCCGCGGGCGAAAGCGCAAGCGGCGTTTGCGCTGCTGTCTCAGGTGTCAGCGTCGGGCCACGGGTTGAAGGTTCCTCTGGTCACGCAGGTTCAGCAACTGCTGAGCGATATGCAGGGCATGAATGATCCGGTGTCGTATCTGGTGCACGAGTACCTGATTGACGAGAACACCGCGTTCCATTTCCGCGAGTTCTGCCGGTTGGCGGAGGTCTACGGGCTGCGTTATGTCGACGATGCTTTGCCGGCGAGCGTTTCGCTCCGTCGCCTGCCGCCGGCAGTTGGCCAGTGGGTCAGTGAGACGACCAGTGATTACAGTGAGCAACAGCAATACGTGGATCTTTTTGGCAATGTCGCTTTCCGTCGTAGTCTGCTGTGCCACGATCATCTACAACCCCGCCATGAAGTCACCGTCGACTCGGTTCTGCAGCTCTTCGTCTCTGCTACCTCCAACCGCCGTGAATCCGAGGACGGCGTAGTGCGTTTTCAAACCGATTCGGGCCGCACGTTTTCGGTGGAGCATCCCGGGTTGCAGGCGGTCTTAGAGAGCCTTGTCGATTCGCGTCCCGCTTCGATGTCCATGAGGAGGTTCCGTGACCAACTTGGGTGTGACATGCGGGGCCGAGATGCCGACGCGTCGCTGGAGAGCCTTCTCCAGAGCGGCGCGATCGAGCTGACGGCGCAT
Source organism: Pirellulaceae bacterium (assembly GCA_041752115.1). Taxonomy (GTDB): domain Bacteria; phylum Planctomycetota; class Planctomycetia; order Pirellulales; family Pirellulaceae; genus JAJRVM01. The sequence continues at coordinate 43,378 of JBGSHS010000058.1, forward strand.
CCGTTCCAGAGCACGCGAGTAGTCACTGCACGCCCGTACGCGACGAGGCTGGCCCGGTACGAGTCGGCTACCGGATTCGCGACCAGCGCTGCACATCGTCCTGTGAGCCTGACGAACGACGTATTTGCACGAAACCTACTGCAGTTGCTCGATGGCACCCGTACCGTGCCCGAGCTGGTGAAACTGCTCCAAGGGCGACTGAGTTCCGATACGGCCGCATCCGAATCAGACTGGGAAAAGCTGGTGCGCGAGCATCTGAGCAGGTTGGCTGATTTCGGACTCTTGGTAGCGCCCGAAGAATAACTCCCCGCCTTCACGGCTTGGCCCGAACTCGGGAATGTGCTCACGCCAAGGCGCAAAGGCGCCACGAGAAGAGTAACTGCGGTGGGAGGCAAGACGCGGCGCACGTCTTGTTGTGCTACTTCCGTTCAAACACGAGGAACTCTTGATACGGCAGCAGGTCTGAGCGGTCTTCAGTGAGCGTCAAGCCCGCTTCCTGGCACAGTCGGAGTATCTCGGCTTTGGAGACTTTGATCTCTTCAGGTGGCCCTTGGGGGAGGTCTCCTTCCCGGAAGTCAATCAGCACCAGACGAGCTCCCGTTTGCATCTGCGCGTGGATCGTCCTGAGCCACTCGGCGCGCTTCTTGACGTGCATCAGCACATCGCACACGAAAACGACGTTGGCACCCAAGGGCAAGTCAGGATCGACTTCTGACTTGGCGACCTGAGCCTGAATGTTCTTGATTCCATCGTTCAATACCTTGCGGTGGATATGTCGAGCCATTTCCGCCTGGCTGTCGATCGCGACGACACGACCCAGGGGAAGTGCCTTGGCCAGGCGAAATGTGAAGTATCCGGATCCGGCTCCCACATCGGCCACGATTTCGGTCCCTTTCAGTCCGAGTGCTCTAACGACATCGTTCGGCTTCTGCCATTCGATCCGATCCTCCCGTTCGAGGAAGGCAATATACTTCTCAACCTCGTCAAACGGCTTGAGGTGTTGCGGGTCAATGCCTGCTTTGCGCAAAGGACATTCGATGGGAGGTAAAGGAGTTGGTGCGCTCTGGGGAGCTGCCTTCTCCGCGGCGATCGTCTGAGCAAGCAACGTCGATTCCTTTGCGTATTCTCGTTTCAGCGATTCCTCATCCCGGTGGTCCCGCTTCTGATTCACGAGCCGATCAGCGATCCAGACAATGCGGAACTCCGGAGTCTCGATGCCCTTGGCGCTGTGATGGGAACCGACGATGCGCGCCACGTGGTCGACCGTCGGCTCGTCGAAAGCCAGCTTCGTCAGTATGGCTCGGGCGATCGGCACTCCGTCGCGTTCGTGGTCTATTGTTGCCGGCTGGCAGCGACCGATGTCGTGCAGGATGGCGGCCACTGCGACGGTCAACGGATCGGCCTGCAGATCGGAGATCTGGAGTACGCGTTCCGCACAGTCCAGGACGTGCAGCGCATGAGCGATCTGCTGCCGATCTTTGCCGAATGCTTCGCGCATAGCCTTGACAACTTCTTCTTTTCGTTCGGGCTCCGAGCGGCTGGAATCACTCTCATGAGAGCTATCATCCGATGCTGACACTGGACCGCAACAGACGATTGAGAGTGTGAGTGCCAGTCGGCAGGCCCACAAGCTGATGGGGTGGTTGTCTGTACGCATGAATCAAGATCCTCCACCGACAAGCCTGAAGTCGCGATGTATCCTCTCCCAGTCTAACCGGTGATCCATCGGAGAAGTAGGCTGCTTTGTCAGCCCTGCGGGAACATGCGTCTTTGATCGTGAGAGCGGCCGAGCGACGACGTAGAACGTCCCTCAGCGACCTGGAGGCTTCCATCTGGCGAACACACTCTCCGGTGGCAGCCGCGCGCGGATCCCCGCGTGGTGGCCTTCGCTCTGGCAGACGCCCTGCTATACTGGCTGGCAATTCAACCTGGTGCGAAGCAAGGGAACGCAAGGAGGGGAAGTCGCCCCACTTGCGCCTGACCGTTTTTTTGCAGGAGAGCGACGAACGTGAATTTTCCGGCTGCCTTCTATCGGTGGCGACCACACCCCTGGCACGGGCTCGACGTCGGTCCCGACGCGCCGAGCGTCGTCCACGCCTACATCGAGATCTGCCCGTTCGACCTGGTCAAGTACGAGGTTGACAAGGAAACCGGCTACCTGCGAGTGGACCGGCCCCAACTCACCTCCTCCCATCCACCCACGCTCTACGGATTCGTTCCCCGGACGTTCTGTGGCCAGCGCGTGGGCCAACTGATGGAAGGAGCTCGACGCGGCGACGGCGATCCACTTGATATCTGTGTGGTCAGCGAGCGGCCCATTGCCCGAGCTGAAGTGATCCTGCGCGCCCGTGTCCTTGGAGGTCTGCCCATGCTGGATCATTCCGAGGCCGACGACAAGATTATTGCGGTACTCAAGGACGATCCGCTCTGGTCACAGGCCGAGGACTTGTCCGACCTTCCGTCAGCACTGATTCAGCGGCTGCGTCACTACTTTCTCACCTATAAGCTGCTCCCCGGCGAACCAAGCCAGGTATCGATCGGCGAGGCCTACGGCCGCTCCCACGCGGAGACCGTCGTTCGTGCCGCCATGGAGGACTACGAAGGAGAATACGGTAACGGCTGACGGAACGACGCGTCGGCTGCGTGAGAAGCCGACAGGTGTCATTCGTTGTTCTTCAGCTCCTTCAGGATATTCAAGGATTCGTCTCGGAACATCTCCCCGGCTCGAATCGACAGAAAAGAGTGCTCGCCAAACCAGGTTTCGTAGCCGCCTACTTGGAAGGCGTGGCGAGTGGGTACATAGCCGCATGCGCCATTGGTGAGCGTGGCGACCATAGTGGTCCTGAATGGAGAGGCTTCTTTGATCCGCATGCCGATTTCGCAGAACAGTTCGGACGGATTCGTCACGATGGCAAAGTCGTCCCCGATTCGGATTCCGGTGAAACTAATCGGGTAGGTCGGCTTCGCCTGCTTCTGCATTTCCTCAAATGCTCTTCGGTAGTGTTCGAGCTGGCTCTTCCACTTCAGCGATACTTCCTCGGTGTTGAACTGGGGGTGATCTCTGCCGGGCACTTGTTCTTCTCGTCCTGCGATGTGCAGGATCGGGCGAGTAATGAAGTCCAACCTCTTCAAGCTCTCGACAATCCCCACCCCGATCTTCTCGCCCATCATTGGTTGTGGCTGGTTGTAGGCCGGGTTTACGTCACCACTTGAGCCGAGGAGAAACAGAGCTGGGACGTCGTATCCCAGGTGCTGGTTGACAATCTGCTGAACGTGGCCGGGATAATCGGCCGATATGACGGCCGTTCGCGCGTTGGCAGGGTGACAGGCATAGTTGTAGAGAATCGCTTTGTGTCGGCCGCTCGGATCGACCACGGCCAAGACCGCCAGTTCCAGATCGGCCGGGCCCGCCGCAGGATAAGTGTGGTTTTCGGAGTCTTCGAGCTGCCATCGATTCCAGCATTGTCCGTCAATGAGTATCCGGCGGTTGCGCGACACTCCATCGACGGTTCCCTTCGATATGCCGATGGCACATGGCGTCAGGTCGCTGACGGCCAACGCCACCGTTTTGCCAATCGTGGTCACCAGCCGGTCATCGTAGTAGCTCCAGAGTGGACCGGAGTGCGTATGGGAGGCACAAATGATGATATGACTGGCCGGGATATGGCTTGTCTGCTCGATGGTTTGTCTGGCCTGATTCGCCAAGTCCGCCGGGTACTTGAGCGTGTCCAACGTGACGATGGCGGCGGTTTCTGATCCCGCCGAGATGACGATCGCTTTGACAAACAGATGTGTGTCGAGGGAAGAGGTCTTTTGAGGCGAGGGAGATCCGGCCAGAGTGACTTCATCGCGTGGCGTAATATCGAGGCTGGCCACGCCCACCTGGAAGATGCTGTGAGTTTCCGTCGCTGGATCTGCCGGCGGACCCTCGTCAGGCAGTGCCGGCCCGGCGATCACAACGACAGCCAGGCACAGCATCAAGGTGTGAAAATGAACTGATCGCATGGTCAAAACCTCATACCGGCAGGTCGAAGCGTGCCAAGAAGAGTGCAAGGCCAGTTTCCTGGTTCTGATTGCCGATGCACACTTTCTACTCACTCTGCCTCCCTCGGCGCGAGTGGTCAACTCAATATAGTCGGTCGACCGCGTCGCTCACAGCGTTGCTCAAGTCGTTTTCGGTAGGCCACAATGTGGCCGGTTGGTGGCCCCTGGCAGCAGTTCGGCGTCGCCGCTGGAATACCACAACCACCTCACATCCAGCTGGCTTGTCCGGCTCCAGCAGGCAAGGAATTACGAGCGTGTGAAGCGGTTCGCGCACGCGCCGCGAGTTGCCAGTGTGCGGACTGTCAATGACGGAGCACTTGTGAACGCGAGGGTCCACAAGTGCTCTGTTGCCATCGAGATGGCGTCACACGGAAATCGGTGTGCACACCGCCTTAGAACCGGAAATCCGGAGTAATCCGCGTTCTGCGGTGTGCAGGGAGATGAGTGGCCAGTTGCGATATCTCCGGAGTCAATCGATCGGTGAGCCAATCCACGTCTGCATCGTCCCAGACGGTCACGTCGTCGGAGGAGTTCACTTGGGCTCGGACGGCCTGGTCGAGCCGGTTCGGCAGCGGGGCCACTCCAGGCAGTTGCGAAATCGCGTAGTGCGGGGTAGTCACGCTTCCGGGCAATCTGCCGGTCTGCGAAGCGTTCGAGATCGATCCGATCGATGGTGTCCTGGTTGGTGGTGTGACTGTTGTCGGATCAACCGCAGAGACCTGTTCAGCAGCGGACGCGTCGTCGCGGCCGTTGTTGAGGAGGTGAATTACCAGGAGGACGTCGGCCGGTGACAGGAATCCGTCTCCGTTCACGTCAAAAAATGGATCGGGCGAATCACCTGCACGTTCTGGTGGCAAGCGATGAGTGCCGTTGGTATTGAGGCGGCTGATCAGCAACAGCGCGTCGATCGGTGTGACCTGGCCATCGTTACTGACATCCTGTCGTCGCGCACGGTTCGACCACGGAGATGCCGCGGGAGCGTCAGTGGTGATCGTGGATGCGGCAACCGCTTCTCCATCGGCATCGGCAGCGGGCACCAGCGGGGTGATCTGGCGAATAGAGAGGACGTATTCACCGACGGTACTCCCCCCTGCGATTTCCACGTAATACGTTCCGGCAGCGCCTGCTGGCACGACATACTCCAGGAACGCGTTACCGCTGTCGGCATTCGTGGCAACAAGGATACCATCCTGGTTGTACAGACGCACGACTGGAGCGAGGTCGTTTACAAACTCACCTGGTCCCGCGGAGGGCGTGGACGTTTCCATCACGATCGTGTGGCCTTCCAAGGCCTCCAGCTGATAGTAATCCGAATCGGCGACGCTCAATAAGAGCGAGCGGGTGTTGTTCACATCCGCGGAGTAGCCGAACATGGCCTGATATCCACCGTTGATGTCGATGGACGATACCGACGCGCCCAGGGCGAAGTACTGTCCCTTGGCCAGGTTGAGTGCAGCAATCGCATCGCTGTTGAGGTCGATCGTGATATCTGAGTAATACTCGGATGACCACACATCCCGGGCGCCAAAGACGCTTCCGTCTCCCAGATCCTCGAAAATGTCGACTCGCTCCGGGATCCCAGCGGTGAGTTCGTCGATCGGCGTTGTGACCGCCGAGAGCTGCAGAGTCTCCACGCCTTGCGACATGTAGGTTTCGGCCGTGTACACCTGAAACCGTGCGCCCACGATCGTCTCGTTGCTCGACAGTCCGCTCAGGTCGAACGCAAAAAACCCGCGATATTCGCCCAGGTAGCCCCATTCGGGCGGGAGATAGCCGGTGAAGTAGTCCGTGTTGAAGGGATCATGGTTGCCCAAGGGATCGTACGTACCGGAATCGAACGCATCGACGGTCAGTAGGCGTGGTACGAGCGCGCCCAGTATGACCTGACCGTTCGCGTCCTGCGTGTGATTCAACGATTGAGCCAACGCAAAGTTGTCATTCTCTTCCAGGCTGATGCCTGCTCCCCGGGTCACAATCAAGCTGTACGCGCTGGGCGTCGACGAGACACTCAGTTGGTACTGACCTGGTACGGGAGCAACAAAGTTGGCAAGCAGGAGTTGGAATTCCGGTGTGCCTGTCGACGAGGTTACTAAGGGAGTTCCGTCGGGTGCGTAGAGGGTCAACCGCTGTTCGGCAGGGAAGTTCAACAACACGGAAACGGTCGAGCTGTCAAAGGCGGCGGCCACGATGTCGAGCGTATCATCCTCGTTCAGGTTTCCCACGGTAAGACCGTACGGACCATATCCGACGTCGGCAGTCCGTCTGTCGCCGAACACGCCGCCCGCATCGTTCAGCAGGATCGAGACAACTCCTCCGCTGTAGGACTCATTGTAGTACGATCCGGTGATGATGTCTCTGTCGCCGTCACCGTCGGCGTCTCCGAGGGCTAGAGAGAGAGCATCATATCCGGCGGTGGAATAGGTTCCCGATGGATCGAAACCTCCTGCGTCATTGTTGTTCCATATCGTGACCTGATTGTCGTACATGTTGGCCGTGGCAATATCGGGCAGATCGTCTCCGTTGAGATCTGCCACCGCGACCGCGCTGTTGTAATATCCGGCAAACAGCGGCGATCGAATGAATGTACTGTCTCCCAGGTTGTACAACAGAGTCAGTGATTCTCCTGCGTACCCGCCATAGAGATTCGCAGTTATCACGTCCAGGCCGTTCTCGCCGTCGAGGTCTGCGAGGGTTACATCGTTAGGAGCGTCGCCGACAGCATAGACCATCGGTGCAGCGAACGTCCCATCTCCCAGATTCCTATTGGGCAGAATAAAGATGGCGTAGACGTAATTGACCATGTCATAGCCGGCGGTGACGATGTCCGGAGCTCCGTCACCCGTCACATCTCCTACGGCAACGCTGACGTTGTCCGAGCCAGCAGAGTACCCGACGGCTGGTTCAAAGGTACCGTCCCCTCGGCCCAGCATGACAGACACGCTTCCTGTATCGTATGCTCCATAGTAATTGGCGATGACCGCATCCAGATTGCCATCTCCGTTGACATCTGCCAACTGAACGTCTTGTGGGGTGGCCCCGTAGCCAAAAGTGCTCGGTTCGCCAAAGGTGCCGTCAGCGGTTCCAAGAAGCAATTCGCAGTTTCCGTAAGCGCTGGCCGCCACAATATCCTGGAATCCGTCGTGATTGACGTCTCCTAAAGCCACCGCCGCAGGAGCGTAGCTGTAATAGTCATTGCGTACAAACGAGGATGATGTCGCCGTGTCGAGCTGGACGGCCACCGTCAACTCTTGTCCTGTGCCAAGTTCGAAGGCATAGAAATCTTCATTGCCAGAATCGCCACGCACGGCCCCACGACTCGCACCATTCGCCAAAGAAACAAAGCTCCCTTCGATGGACTGCGCTGACGCAGGGTCATTGTTGGTGTGACCACCGACGGTTTCTTCCTCCAGGGCCGCATTCAATAACAGTTCCAAGCTGTACTGGCCCCCGGTGCCGTTGATGCTGCTTACGGCGATCGTATAGACACCGGCTTGGCTGATAGGGGCCGTCTGCAAGAGCACGATACGACCAGGATCGCTGCCGCTGGCTGTTGCAATCGAACTCCCGTCGGGGGCCAGGAGTTCGACAGAACCTGTTACGCTGTCGGCGGCACTGAGTTGCAGAGTGACCGTCTGGTTGGCATCGAGGGAGATCGTCCATTCGTCCACGTCTCCAGCAGGCATCAAGGTGCCAGTTGCAGCGAACGGGGTCTCGTAGATCAAGCTGCCGCGGGGAGCCACGGGCTGCAGTGGAACCGGAACCGCACGAATGCCTGCATCGGTGGTGAATTGCAGGTAGTATGTCCCACCTTCCACCAAATCACCGTCACCATCCAGATGAAGCCCTCCAAGATCGTGATAGAGATAACTGTCACCGGTGAACTCGATGGTGAACGTGTCTTCAGGCAGGTCATCGTAGACCACCGTCAACACCGTTGCATCCGAGTTCCATGCCAAGCTGGATGGATAATGGTAGCCCGACAGTTGGCCGACGGCCGCGACGTTCCAATCGTAGATGGTGGTCGTGTCCATGGCTTCCGAGAACGTCACGTCCACGCTGACTTGGCCTGCGGTCACAACCGCGTCCTGTGACGGACTGGTGGTGACGATCACAGGTGGTGTGGTGTCCAGCCAGAAACTTCCCGTATACGCCTGCAAATTCGTGCTCTGGATATCGCGGATCGAGTTACTGGCGAGGGAGAACGTGTTGAGTCCCTCCTGGGCCAGCGCATAACCTTGGGGCAGCGACGTCAATTCGATGATGCCGAAAACATCAGATTCATACCAGGTGTGGACAGAATCCCACAGGTCATTCCAGGCACCGTTGTTCGTCCCTGGATCAAAGTTGATCTGGACCGCGTCCTCGCCGGGCGGGACATTATCGGGCTGACCGGGAGACCAGTTGATATAGTCCACCGGTTCTCCGCTGACCCACTCGAATTGCCCCTCTTGGGCGAAGTCGTTCAAGCCGATCCAGAATGAGCGGTATTCGGTACCAGAGAAGAAGACGCGTTTCAGGAAATTCTGTTCCGCCTGACCATTCACCGTAACGAGATTTCCTCCCAGCGACACCGCCTCGGCCTGGGATTCCAGCCACGGCAGAGCACTGGACGTCAAGACGTAGTAATGGTTGTTGCCGCCCAGGTCGGGGGTCCACTGGAATGCCAGGCCATTGCGGAACTGGACGGTGTTGCCGTCCACGGGTGTAACTGCCAGTGCAGGAACACCATTGAGAAGCAGGTCGTTGGGCTGCAAGGTGGGGAGCAGGACCGTGTCATTGAAACTGACCTGCAACTCCTGGGGAGCTTTGTACACGCGGCTCCCTTCGCTTGGCATCGTATCGGTCACCGCAAAGGGCTCAACCACCGTCGTCGCGCCCTTAATCGACAGGAAATACTCCCCTACCGCGGCGTCAACGGCGTCTGCTGCTGAAGCTACCTGAATGTAGAACCGTCCTCCTGCGTTCTTGGGAACCTTGTAGCGGAGGAGAGCGTTTCGTCCGTCGTCGGCGCCATCGTCGTTACTGGCCAGCAGATTCCCGGCACTGTCATACAGGCGCAGCAGGGGGTCGAGCCTGTTGGCTGGTTCTCCCGCGCCACCGGCTGGAGTGTAGGATTGAATTTCGAGCATTCGATTTCCATCCACCAGCACCTCGTAGAAATCGGAATCGGTCATGGTCAGTTCGAGTGAGGGAGTGGTGGCCCACCAATTTGACATGCCGAAGATGTTCTGTTGCTGCCACCACTGCTCATAATCGATCGAGGTGACGACCCCTCCCAGTGCAAAGGTCCCACCCAAGGCTGCATTGATGTCGGCTACCGCGTAGGCGTTCAAATCGATGTTGATGTCTGTAAGGGCCTCCGCGGTATACACGTCCCGCGCCGCGTAATCTTGACCCGTCCCCAGGTCTTCGAAGATGTCGTTTCTGTTGGAGCCACCGGCAACTACCTGGTCAACCGGTGTGGTCACGTCGACTAACTGGAGTGTCTCGACTCCGTCATTCGTGACCAGGTTTCTGACATTCACGCTGAACACGGCATTGGTTACCTGAGCGTCTTCAGGGAGTTGGCTCAGGTCAAACGCAAAGAAGTCGCGGAACTCGCCATATTGCGGCAAGTAGCCCGTCGTGTAGTTATTGTCGCCGGGATTGTGATATCCTCCCAGATACCAGCCGGCGTCGAATACATTGACGGTCGCGGCATGGTTCTCCAAGGAACCGGACACCCAGCGGCGGCCAGCGACTTCCGGGGATGTGACTTCCTGAGCTGTCTCGAGACTGTCGTTACGTTCGGCTTCAACCACCATGTCCTGTGCGACGACCAGGCTGTACGTGACTCCGGCCTCCGACGTGACCTTGAGGTAATACGTGCCGCTGGTGGTGGCCACAAAATTGCGGATCACCTGAGCGTTCTGCTCCGCATCATCTTGACTGCTGACGGCGAGCGGGGCGCCGGCTGGACTCATCAGAGCGATCTGTGCGTCCCTGCCTTCAAGAACATTTAGCACGAAGGTGGCCGACTGGCCTGTTGCCATCTTGAAGCGATACCAATCGGCGGGATCGGGTGGAGTATCAAAGGCGATCTGTGTTACCAGTCCGTAAGGAGAATGCTCGTAATTGCGGTATCCAACAGTGCCCCACTCGGCGTCGACCGATTCGGCAAAGATGCGAGTTGTCGCATCATCGGCGGCTGGATACGAGGTGGCTTCAAAGTAGGCTGGAAACGAGTAATTAGAGTCGCGAACCAGGAAGTCGACGAGCAGATCACCTCGACTTGGATCGTAGACGAAGGTGTCATCCACATCGATCACGGCATCAAAGTCAAATGGTACTACCGTGGCCGAACTGGAAATAGTCAGCGGCCCATTGTAGACCGTTGTCACGTCGCTCCCAACGTTTTCTGCAAAGTTGGCAGAGGAGGTCAGCACGCTGGTGGCGGCGTAGCTCAAACGTATCTCGACATCCAGTTCGAGATTGGAGATGGTATCTGTCCCGAGTGCTCGACGGAATCGCAGTTCGTCAATGACGCCGCCATTGGCAAACTGATCCGCAGCGTAGATTTGCTGATACCTCATGCTCGGTATGCCGAATGGATCCAGGATCAAAGGAAAGGCATTGCCGGAAAAGTTCGGAACCAGGTCGAGGTTGGCATTGGGTACGACCGGGGCATCGACCGTAAGCTGTCCCAGGACCGCCGCTCGTCGCGGCTGCGGAGCGTTCCCGTTATTGTTGGCAGTGTGGAGAGAGATGAAGGAGTCGGTAAGATCCTGGGCGGACACCAAGGTATCATTCGGAGAGCCAACAGGCAGTTCCGACTCGATTGCTGCATTGAGGACGATCTGCAGAGAATAGTTACCGGCGGATCCGGACACACCTCCAATCACAATCTGATAGGTCGGGTCCTGCAGTGTGGCATTGACGATGCGGCCGGGAGTGGAGACGGTCTGCAGCAGAGTAGCTTCGCCCGGATTCGCCGCGCTAGCATGTCCCACAGAAGTGACCGTGCTTGTGTCGCCGTCGGAATCCACGCGTAGCAGATCGACATAGGGTTGAAGTGAATCAGCGCTTTCGACCAGCAGGGATATGGTCTGCCCTGGTGCGATAGAGATGGTGTATTTATCCGTCTCGTTCGCCTCAATGAGCGTCTCGCTGACTTGGCCGCTGTAGATCAGCATTCCTGTCGGCTCAACAGCCGTCAGTGGTATCGATGCAGTCAGCGGTATCGACGACGTCATCAATCGGCGATCTTCCAGCTGTTCAAAGAACTGGCGGCGAGCAGTGCTTCGCCCTCGGTTCCTGCGCCGAGCTTGGCCATGTAGTTTGCGATGGGTATTGCTACCGGGGTGCCCACACATCGGTTGAAGTCGATTACTCACGGCGGATCTCCGGGGTCAGGGTACGAATAACGAATGGAAGAAGACATCTGCTGCCGGTCGCCTCTGTTCACACTGGTCGCCGGCCGTGCACTGCCCAGGCACTGCCAGCTGCTAGTCTTCCGGTTCTCGCGGGACTGATGAGGTACTCGCATGATTCAAAAGGGCCTCGGACTCCTGCCGAAGGCGTTCCAGTTTCCATGCCATGTCGGGGTAGGGCTTATCAGCCGCATCTTGGAGTTGCTGTAAGCGAGTCTGGGCGCGGAGCAGGCTGGCTTGCGCTTCGATCGTTCGGCCTGACGCTTGTTGTGCCATCGCCAGGAAGAAGGCCGCCTCCGTACCGAAGAACTGGTCGAATGAGCTGTGCCAGTTGTCAGTTGTCTGGACAGCGTGCTGCAGATACGGGAGGGCCGCATCTGCCTGTCCCAGACGGTAACGGACCGCGCCGCTCGCCAGGTACATCTGTACGTGGGGGTGTTGCGCGAGGGCAGAATCGACGAGGTCGATCATATGAGTGGGGTATGTCTTCAAATCGGGCGTTTCGGCGCAGGAGAGCGCTACCGAGCCGGCGAGCAGGGGAACCAGCCTGGACCTCAGCAACTTGTTTGAGATCTCGCAGAAGGCGTCGATGTTTCCCGACATGCGCTGCAATTCCGCCACGTACCACCAGTTGGCCGGCCCTTTTCCGAGCTGTGCCAGGTCCGTCATGATGGCCCGAGCGCGGTCGAGATCCTCCAGCGCCAGGAGGGCTTCATAGAGTTTGCGTTTGATCAGCGGATCGTGCGGCTGCTTCTGGCTCGCCGCCAGCAGGCTGTTGATCGCTTCCTCACGCTCGCCGGCATAAAGACAGACGTTTCCCCAGTGAGCCTGTACCAGGGCGAGGTCCGCGTGTCGTTGAAACAGTTCTTCCGCGAAGCGGCGGTCATGTTCTGTCGCACCTCGACGACGAATGGCGTTGGCAAAGGACGACCACATCTGGCTCTCGCCGGCCGGATTCAGCCGCACACTGGTCTCGAAGTCCGCAATCGCCGCTTCTGTCTGACCCGCCTTGCTGCGGAGTCGTCCGCGCACCTGCAGCGGCTCCGCTTCGTGCGGTGCCAGCTGTACGGCCTGTGCGATATCGCTCAACGCCTCGGGGAATTGCCCGAGAAAGCCCCGAGCAGAGGCGCGGTTGGCCCAATAGACAGCGCAGTCTTGTTGCCGACGAATCGCTCGCGACAGGGAGGCGATCGCTTCGTCGATTTCGCCGCGAACCAAATGAGTACTGCCCAGATGTCCCAGCACCCAGTGGGTATCTGGTTCCAGTTCGCTGGCTCGGGCCAGGTCTTCCAGTGCTCCTCGGCTGTCGTACCTCTTCAGCTTGGCGACCGACTGCGCCACCCAGAGCCAGGTGGCATCCGGACATGCTCGCAGTTGTTCCTGGATGTACTCTTGCTGCAAGTCAAAGAGGTCCAGCATCGTGGGATCGGTCAACAGCGAGTGTCGTAACATCTCGCCATAGTCAACGCCGACCATGTCCCACGCCTGTCGCTTCTGCGAGATGCGCGCTCGGTCGTGCAGCAGGGGTAGGTCGCGATGCAATGCGAGGGCCCGGGAGAGGTCGCGATCTGCCAGTTCCAGCTGGCCAGTCTCTTGATAGCAACTTGCGCGTTCTGCTAGGTAGCGGTCATTGCGAGGATCCAAATCCAATGCTCGTGTGAGGCGCACAATCGCGTCTTGATACTGACCTTGGGCTTTCATTCTCAAGCCCAGATTCGCCTCGCGATGTGCTATCGTTGCCGGCGACTCCGCATGGGGTGCAAGATAGCTGGCTAAGGTAATGAGAGATGTGACGATCACAGCCGAAATTCCGGCTGCCATGATCGTCCGCGCATGCCTGCGTGTGAATGCCATGACGATGCGCGCCAGCGAAGGTCGTTTCGCCTGGATCGGCTCGTCGTTCAGGAACCGTTGGAGATCGTCCGCCATCAGTTGTGCGGTGGCATACCGTGCAGCAGGCTCGTCCGAGATGGCCTTGAGCACGATGGTCTCCAGGTCGAGCGGAATGCTGCGGCTGAACCGCCGCAGTCGCCTCGGTTCGCGTCGAGCGAGGTTCTGCAGGATCTCCTCGAAGGTGGTGCCTTCCACAGCAGGATGCAGGGTGAGCAGTTCATAGAGCGTGGCACCGAGCGAATAGATGTCGGAGCGGTGATCGATGTCAGCGTGTTGGGCTCGAGCCTGCTCGGGACTCATATAACGTGCCGTCCCCAACACATCGCCCGTGTCGGTCAGACTCTCATCACCTGGGAACTGTGCCAGTCCGAAGTCGGTGATCCAGAGGTGCCCGGATGGTTCCACCAGCAGATTGCTCGGCTTGATGTCGCGGTGCACGACTTGATGCTGGTGCGCATGCTCGAGTGCCTCCGCTGCCTGGACTCCCAAGGTGGCAACGAAACGATAGAACTGCGTCAACTGCCGACTGCTTCCCGAAGAAGGAAGAGCTTCGGCCGAGTCCGCCGCGGCCGAAGATGATCTCTCGTCACTTTTCTCGCTGGGGCTTCGTTGGGCAGAAATGGGACGATGAAATTGGATTGTGGTGGCGCCGATGACGCCGTGATCGGGCAAGACCGTTTGGCCGGCGGCCAGCGGGACGCCCTGACGCAGCTGAGCAATGATCTGCGCCAACGATTGTCCCTCGACACACTGCATCGCAAAGAAATGTACCCCTTGTTCGCAGCCCACGGTGTACACTGGGACAATGTTCTGGTGATGGAGCCGAGCGGCGGCATGCGCTTCCTTCTGAAACCGGTGAAGTCGGTGCTCATCCCAGGCCGCAGCCATCGGCAGCATCTTCACCGCCACGCGTCGCCTGAGCGAAATCTGCTCCGCCTCGAACACGATCCCCATGCCGCCGCGGCCAATCTGCCGCAACAGTTGATAGTCTCCCAGTCTGCGGATCTGTGGCGGCAACTCTCCCGCCGACTCAGCTTCCGGCGGTTGGCTCAGGTAGTCGCCAGCAACGTGCAATACCTGCAAAGCCGGCAGCAACCCTCGGAGATGAGTCTCCATGAGGTGATGGCCAGCCACCAGTCTCTCGAGATCCGGATTCCTGCCCTCTCGCCACTCGCGGTTGATCTCATCCGCGATCTGGCCCAACAGCAGGAACTCCTGCTCGCCAGGATCATCGGCTCTCCTTCCACAGGCGTCTCCAGGCGTGTTGGCCGCACCGTTCATGGGTGGTTTCCGTCAGCACTGCTGTCTTGGGCGAATATGTCCTTGAGCCGAAACAAGGCCCGGCCATACCTCATCGTGGCCGCTGAGTCACTGATGTTCAGCACCTGGGCCACTTCATGGTTGGTGAGATCCTCCAGATGCCGCAAGACCAGCACCTCACGGTCTGACTCCGGGAGACGCGCCAAGGCGGCTTCCACGCGCACACGCACCTCTTCACGCACAGCGGCCTGCGATGGACTCGTTCCACTGGCCAAGAGTTGAGCCACCGCCACAAACGACGACACATCCGGTAACGTCACCTCCCGATGCACCGACCTGCGCTGCGCCTTGACGTGCTGTTCACGAAACTTGATCAATCGCTGCCATGCCAGCGAACGTAGCCAGACGTAGACGCTCACACGCGGCTCACGCAGATAACTCGGAAGCTGGCCGCGCGCATCGCAGTACGCCTCCTGTAACACGTCGGCAGCATCAAACCGGCTGGTGACCTCCTCACCCATACGCGACCAGACCATCCGTTCCAGACGTGGACGGTAATGCTCGAACAACCGTACAAGTACCGACTCGTCACCCTCTCGAAGTTCATCCAGCCAGGACACCGGGTCTTCCTGCATGGACATTCGCCTCCACCAGTACTCTGCGAAAACATCCCGCAGCTTTCACAGAAAATCGTTGAGATTCCAAATATCGTGGTGCACACAGCCACAATATAGAGCGCCCTCCTACTTGACGGATACGTTCACACGGCATGCTGCCAAGCCGTTGACCGGTGAGTCGGCGAGGAGTGGAGACAGTTGGCCCCCCTGGATGGGAGGCGAGAAGCCGTCAGCCAGATGCTGGCGACCTTTCTGACTCTGGTCCTGAGATTTTGCCACACCGTCTGCTTCTCAGTCTTCCACCCCGGTCTGCATGTCGTGGATCGATCCGGTTGGACGTTAGTCGACTTTCCGCTTGACTTGCTGTGATGAGGTCTTTCCAATAGCGTAACAAGGTTGGAGGAGTCCGGATGGTTCGACTGGTGCGGCGTCCTGGTTTGACAATCATTGAAGTCCTGGTAGTCGTGGCGATCATCGGCATCTTGGTGGCGCTGCTTCTGCCCGCTGTGCAATCGGCGCGCGAAGCTGCTCGACGCATGCAGTGCACCAACAGGCTGCGCCAGCTGGCATTGGCCTGTCATCTGTATCACGATGTCCACTCGACGCTACCACCAGCCTGGTTGACTAAGCCAGGCTACGGGTCCCTGAACGCGAGCAGCCAGTACAGTCTCTGGGGTTGGGCGGCGCTGTTGCTTCCGTTCGTGGAGCAGGAGCCTCTGTTCACTCAGTTGTCGGTTGGCGACGTGCATTTGCATCAGGCAGCGGTGACCGGTAGCGCAACGCTCTGTCTGATGCAGCAGCCTCTCACGGGATTTCGCTGCCCTTCGGATGTCGCGCCCGACACCAATGCACTGCGCGCCTACTATCCGTTTGGAGTCGCTGCGAATTCGCTGGCCACATCGAACTTCGTCGCCTCCAATTCATCCTTCGACATCAATCCTTACCCGGACGGTGTCCGGCAAGGGGTGTTCATTGAGGATCGTGGCAGGCGACTGACAGACATTACAGACGGCACGTCGGTGAGCCTGCTTCTGGGAGAACGCCGGTGGAATGTGACTCGGATCAATGGTCAGCTGAACATTGTGGGAGCGGCGGTCGTTTATGGTACCTCCTGTCGTGATTATCCGGGTACGCGTGCCGATGTGGCTGCCTGCGGACGACCTCGGTTGAACTGTAACGGGATTGATGAACGAGGTGGCAATAACTGGGCTCGACGCGGATTTTCCAGCCAGCATGCACATGGAGCGAACTTTGCCATGTGTGATGGAAGCGTCCGATTCATCGGCGAATCGGTCGAACACGATTCGGGCGGGAATCTCTATCAGCGGTCGGATAACTTCGATCCGGATACGGTCTATGAACGGCTGATTGGCATCTTTGATGGGAACCCCGTCGAGCACTTCTAGTGCTCTGTGAGAGCCAAGAATTCGGGTGGCACTGGCTCTGCCAGTGCACGTGAGAATTGGCGTGGCACTGGCAGAGCCAGTGGCACCCAGCCAGTGGCACCCAACTCGTATCCCTGGCAGTCAGCCGACCGGCCATCGATTACAATTGTGCCAGGTTCGTGGTTTTGTTCTCCGAGAACAATGGGATCAGGCGGGCTGTGAGGACGTAGCGATGCAGAGAGCCGTTGCACCAAGGTGGATGCTTTTCGTTGTTCTGGTTGCCATAGCCAACCTGGCGACTGGTGCAGAAATCTGGCCGACAGGACTCAGTAGAATACGGGAACGCAATGCCACGGAGTTTCTGCTCACGGACAACGGTCAGGCGGCCGCCGATCTGACCCTGCTTGCCGATGACGAGCTGGTGACCAATGCCGCTCAATGGATGCAGGCCTACGTCGAGCGGGAAACGGGGACGGCGCTGGCTCTTGGGGGTGCCGAGCGTCTGCAGCAAAAGGCAAACCATGTAGTTGGCGCTGTGGGCGAGAGTCATCCGCTCATCAAGCGACTGGTAGCCGAAGGGAAACTTCAGCTCGAACCGCTGGTTGGTGACCAGGGGTTTGTCATTCAGCGCGTGACCGACATGGAAGCTGGTGAGTTGCTTGTCTGCTGGTCGCCGGCGCCGTTGGGGTGTCGTTACGGACTGATCGAATTGCTCCGATCGCTGAGCGTTAAGAATCGGACGGTGCACACTTCGCTCAAGCGAGTGGTCGACCGACCGCAGTTTCCGCTGCGGATCTGCTACCTCAATTTCGCTCAGCATCTTGAGAACGCCTACAACCCGAATGTGCTGTTCGACGTCCCGATCAATCGCTGGCAGCAATCGGACTGGGAACGATGGATCGATATGGTTTCGGCGTTTCGATACAACGCCTTCGAGTTCTGGCTGGTTCCCAGTCTTTTTTCTCCGGAGGCACTGCGGGGTGGGAAGATCCAGGCCGAATTTGCGGAGACCATGAATCAGGTGATCGCGTATGCCAAGCGGCGTGGAGTGTCAGTCTATCCGATTCATGCGGTGAACTGCGTGGGGTCCGAGTGGCATTATCATTGCCCTCACACGCCTGGGGAACGCGATGAACTCATCGCGCTGTGGGACCACTGGTCCCGCACACTCGAAGGGTACGACTATATGGGGCTGTTCCCGGGCGATCCGGGCGGGTGTCTCAAGAACGGCTGCACTGCCGAAACGTTCGTGGATCTGAGCCTGGAACTCTCGCAAGTGATCCGCAGGAATAATCCGGATGCCACGATCGAAGTCGGCACGTGGGGCAGTCCCTTTGCCGGCTGGGGAGTTCCGCTCTGGACGGGAACACCGGAGCGTGCTGAGAAGTCAATGAACTATTTCCTGGACAAGCTGTCCCAGTTCCCTCCCGGCACGATCGTCAGCATCAATCAAGGGTTCAATCCGGACGCGATCCCCACCGCCGATCCGGGGCAGCGCTTCCCGTTGGCCGGCGGCGATGCCCGACCCTATGCGCAGCGGGCCGCGAAGACGCACACCGTCCTGACATGGGACTACAGCGCGACCGAAGGTGAGGGGACTGTGATGCCGCATTGCCGCGTGCGCCGCATCCTGCAGCGGCGTCGCGAAGAACTGGCACTCGGCTGCTACTCCGGTGGCATCTGCTACACGATGACTCCCCAACTCAACGCCCTGAGCATCTACTGTTGTGCGGAAGCGTATTGGAATCCACAGTTGGAGCCGCAGCAGATCCTGTCCGATTACGGACGTTTGGTGTTCGGCGATCCGTTGGCTCCGATGGGACCGTTGCTCGAGGAGTTTGAGGTCATGCCCGGCTGGGGATACTACCCGCCGTTTCCCTACACCCCCAGGCGTCTCCAAGAAAGCATGGCCAAGCTCCTGGCGCTCCTGAACAAAGTGGATTCGGGTGCCGAGTCGCGACTGCCGTTGTCGACGAGCCTGAGTGAGTATCGTGATAATCTGGTGTTCTTCGCAGAACTGTTCCGCAAATGCAGCATGATATCCGCCGACTTGGAGGAGGGCAGTCAGCTGGCCCGTGACTCGGGCAAAGTCGCCGCGGATCATCAAGGGCTGCTATCCGTGGGGGAACTTGATCAGTTGCTGGCCGATTCCAGCGATTTCCCCCAGAAGGCACGCCTGGCCGAACTGACGTCCGAAATCAAGTCGCTGGACATCCGGCAGCTGCGCGACGACTATTGGGACCGGGTCTACGGGATCTACGATCACATTCCGCATCCAGGCGATCCGCGTGCGGAGGGAGCCACGCAGGAACTGTTCAAGTTGTTCCATTACGACCTGGCCATCGTTCACTCGCCCACGCCACTGGAAGTGGAACTGCACGCAACCGGAAAGCCATACCTCTGTCTCAATCTGGGCAATCCGATCAGCGAACGAGACTGGTCGTTGCGGGGATGGAGCAATGCGGACCACTATCAAGGTGAAAGCTGGCGGGCCAGTTTCGATGAACCTGGCGTGATTCGCCGAGACGATTTTCGCAATGAAGGGTATGGCTGGCTGGTCGTACGTCTTTGTGAAGGGCCGGCCGGTGGACGCAAGACCATCTCCATCAATGGCCAGCAGGTTGCCGTGTTTGAACGGACTGGCCCGTCGCGCGACGTGAAACCCGAATGGTGGGTCACTCGCTGCTGGCCGATACCTGCCGGATTGTTGCGTGACGGATCGCTGGAAATCCGCTTCGCGGACTCCGGAATTGGCATCGCGTCGGTGGCGTTGGCTGTGGAGCGGCCAGCACCGTCACCTATCGCTCCGCAAGAGTAACGCGGCAGCCTCGCCTTTCACTCCACAAGAGCCGAGGATGGTCCTACCGGCATGTTCTTTGCAAGAATCTCCACACGGAGGGCGAAATTGCTCCTCGATCGCGCTGGACAGGTCTTGCGAGGATATCGAGGCGACCGCTATTACGATTATGTACCCAGGCACTGGGATGACCACCGGTATCACTCGAGGTACCATCACCGACATCATCGGTATGACGACGGCCGGTACTACGACAGGCACTGGGTGACTCCCTACTATGACCCCCGTTCTTATCGCGACGGCTGGAGTGTTCACGGATCTATTCGAGTTTATCCGCGATATCGTTGGTAGACGTGTGACATGGCAATCACCATAGACGCATTTCGAAGTGGCCGAGCTCGATTCGTCATCGGCAGTGGCGTGCGGCCGAATCGCTCTCGGTGATTCGGGCGCGAACCAGCTGCGTACCTGAAGCAGGAGACTCTGTGGAGATGAAGCAACCTTTGATTCGTCATCGAGCTCAGGCCGCGCCCATTGCCTGCCCATTCGGACACGTGCAACGGATTGTGACTGGCGGTGAAGGCGGTGTGTGCAATGTCCATGTGGTGCAGGTCACCAGGGGAACGCCGCATGTCCATGCGGCCTACGATGAGGTGTATTACATCTTGGCGGGCACAGGCACCATTTCACTTAAGGGGCAGACGTATTCGCTGGAGCCGGGAAGTGTAGTGGTCATTCCTGCTGGAGTTGCTCATTCTTTGGAAGCCAGTTCAGGGCAGGAACTGGAGTTCGTCATCTTCGGGACGCCTGCGATGGCCATCGATGACGAGCGGGCCAGGCCGCTGAAAGTGGGGACGTGACAGGTCAGTGAAGCTTGCCGTGGGGGCGGCGGCGTCATCTCGGGGCGTCCCTTGCCACGGCTTGATGCAGGACGGATCGCGACTTCGTTCCTCTAGCAGAGGCACTTGCGAGCTTGGTATTATAGAGGGAACGCTTGTTCCTCCCGCGTTCATTGTGCGGTGCCGTCCCACCTGGCCGACCTACCTCCCGATATGCGCTCCGTCGCAGGCGAAGAAAGTGCATTTCCACATGGCCAACCAGCAACTTCGCTCCCTTCTGAGTCAACAGGCTTTGCTGTTCGTTCTGGCTTTGGCCGTCACCACCTTCGTGCTCGGCGCAGTGGCTGGCTACTGGGCACTTCGCGCAGGCGACGCGGTGATGCTCGACCCCGCGACTGGGAACGGAACAGGTGGCAAGAAAGAGGGGGGGGCTGCCAAAGGGAAGGCTTCCGGTCCTCGCGTGTTGTTGGTGCGCGTGGGGACGATCGAGTCGAAGTCGATTCTTCCTGTCCGGACATTGATGGGGGATCTGATCGCGGTTCGGACGGCCACGATTCCGACGGAAGTGGCGGGTAAAGTTGTGGAGCTGCCAGTGGATGAGGGGACGAAGGTGGCGGGCGGCACGACGGTCCTTGCTCGGATCGATGACACTTGGACGAGCCTGGAAGAGGCCAAGATCGCCACGCAGATCGAGGAGAAGGAAGCGACGCTGGCTTTTGAACAGGATGAACTCACTCGATTCGAGAACATGCTCAAGGATGACGCTGTGCCCGTGAGTGAGACGGAGAAGGAACGCACTCTGATCAAGGAACTGCAGGCGTCCCTTGCGCAGCTGAATGTAATGCTCAAGGAGGTTTGCGAGCGCAAAGCCCGGCTCGAGATCGTGGCCCCTTTTGATGGCACGGTGGTGGCCAAGTATGCGGAGGTCGGCGAGTACGTTTCCGTCGGCAGTTCGATTGTCGACATCGTTTCCACTGGCCGCATCGACGCCCGCATCATGGTACCCGAGGAGTCTCTGCCGCTGCTGGAAGTGGGAACGGAGTTGGAGCTTGTGGTGGATGCGTTGGGGCTGGAAATGCAGGGTAAGGTCTTTTCGATCAACGCTCAGGGATCGGTCGGCAGCCGCACGTTCCCGGTGCGCGTGGAACTCGACGATCAGAACGGGAAGCTTCTACCGGGGATGGGGGTGAGCGCTTTTGTGCCGGTGATGCGCGAGTCGACCGAGTTGGTGGTGCCGCGCGACGCCGTATTAGTGAAGCCTGACGGTTCCACGATCTGGATTGTCAAAACGCCCGAAGAAGGTCAGGGCGGTGAGCCAGGCGATCTGGCCACTCAGGTCACTCTGCCGGTGCCTGTACGCGTGTTGTCTCATACACGCGACGCGTACGCCATTGTCGCGGAACGAGAGAGCGATACGGAGCTGGTTGTACCTGGCGTGAAGGTCGTCACGGAAGGACTCGAGCGGTTGGTACCTGGTGCAGCCGTTCGCGTCGATCCGGACGATTCTCCCTTGGCGCCGGTTCCGGGAATGTACCGCACCGGACAACAGATTGTGGAACGTCCTCAATAGACAGTGATCTATGGATCCTATTCGCTTCGCCATTGAGAACCCGGTCAAGACGACGGTCGGTGTGATGCTGACCCTGTTGTTCGGGGTGATTGCCTTGACACGCATCCCCGTACAGCTCACTCCCGATGTCGATCGCCCCGTCATTACCGTCAGCACGAGTTGGACGGGCCGCAGCCCCGAAGAGATTGAGAAGTCGATCCTGCTGGAGCAGGAAGAGAAGCTGAAGTCGGTCCAGGGGTTGTGGAAGATGACGTCGTCGGCCCAGTTGGGCAGGGCCAACATCACGTTGGAGTTCAACGTCGGTTCTCCGCCGGCACGTATTCTGCAGGAAGTGTCGAACAAGATCGATGAGGTCCCTGAGTATCCGGAGGATGTCGATCGCCCGATCATCGACCTGGCCGATACGGCCGGGGACGATGCGATTGCCTATCTGCTGTTGCAGGCCGAAGACCCTGAGTTTGAAGTCGCCACGTTCTTTGACTATGCGGATCGCTATCTCAAGCCGAGTCTGGAGCGAATCGAAGGTGTTGCGGAGATCGATATTCGGGGTGGCCGGGAGCACCAGGTTCAAGTGCGTTTCGATCCGAAAGCCTTGGCACAGCGCAGTATCACTCTTTCTGAACTGAATACGGCCCTGCGGCTCGACAACGTGAACGCCTCCGCCGGCGACATGGTCAGCAGTCGCCAGGATGTACGGTTCCGGGTGCTGGGGCAGTACGATTCATTGCAGCCGCTGCGCGACACCATCATCAAGTACGATGCCCAGGGCAGTCCGGTCCGAGTGTCGGACGTGGCTCGCGTCGAGTTGGCCCTGGAAAAGACGGTGCATTTCGACCAGTGCAAAGGCCGCACTTCGATGACGATCCTCGTCAAACGCAAGACGGGGAGTAATGTGCTGGACATCATCGACCAGATTCGGCACGTGGTGGACGAGATGAACGCCGAGCGAGGGGTGCTCGAGAGCTTCAAGAACGACCGCTACGGGTTGAGTCTGCGCATGGCCTTCGACGACTCGCACTACATCTACAGCGCTGTCGGTCTGGTTCGCGACAACCTGTTGTTGGGTGGAGGGCTGGCCGTTCTGATCCTGCTGCTCTTCCTGCGTAGCCTGCGCTGCACGTTGATCATTGCCGTGGCGATTCCCATTTCGGTCATCGGTACTTTTGTCGTGATGTGGTTTGCCAATCGAAATCTCAACGTCATCTCGCTGGCGGGACTGAGTTTCGCAGTGGGCATGGTGGTGGACAATGCGATTGTCGTTTTGGAGAACATCGATCGTCACCTGAAGATGGGGTTCAGTCCCAGTGAGGCTGCCTATCGTGGAACGCGAGAGGTGTGGGGCGCCATTCTCGCTTCGACGCTGACCACGATTGCCGTGTTTGCGCCGGTCTTGACCATTCGGGATGAGGCGGGGCAGCTGTTTTATGACATTGTGCTGGCCATCTGTGCGGCCGTGTCTCTGTCACTGATTGTCTCCATCACGGTCATCCCTGCAGCCGCAGCGATCTTCTTGCAGGAGCATGAACAGCGGGGCCCCATTGCTCGGGCCTTTGGCCGTCTTTTCGGCTTGGCGCCCCTGTTCGCCTGGATGAACAACGTGTGGGCCTCGGCCATCCATCTGCTGACATTCCGCAGTCTCTCAAGTGCCTGGCTCCGGATCCTGATTATCGGCAGTGTTATTGCCGCTTCGATATGGCTCAGCGTTACCCTCATGCCGCCGGCCAGTTATCTGCCCAACGGCAACAAAAATTTCACGTTCTGCCGCATGTCCACTCCGGCCGGTTACTCCTTAATGCAGAATTTCTATGTAGGACAGCGAATCGAAAAGGAGTTGGAACCGTTCTGGCGAGCCAAGGACACGACCGAAGCGTCGCAGTACGGGCCGATCGTTGACAAACGCACCGGACAGGTGTTCACGAAGATCCCGGCACTCAAGGAGTTTTTCTTCGTGGTGGCGCGTGGCAGCGTGTTCATGATCGGTATCAGTGATGATCCGGCGAACGTCGAGCCGGTAGCTGCCGTGTTTGGCAAGGCCTTCGATGTGACTCCCGCCAGCAAGGGAGTGACGTCCCAGGCTTCGATCTTCGGCCGGGGTGCCGGCAGTTCGAACGCGGTGATGATCGAAGTGAGCGGCAACGATCTGGTGCGACTGAAATCCGCCTGTTCCTATCTCGAACGTCGTCTCCAGGAGGCCTTTTCCCAGTTCTCGGTGCGAACGTCCCCCGATAATTTCAACGAAGCGGGGCCCGAAATGCAGGTGGCGATCAAGCAGGAGGTGGCGAAACGGCTGAACATCAATGTGAACGACCTGGCGGTCTCAGCCCGTGCCATGATCGACGGTTCGTTCGTCGGCGATTTCGATTTCGAAGGAGACAATATCGACCTGGTGTTGATTCGCGATCCGGCCTTGGATGTGTTGCCCGACGACGTGCCCAATCTCCCGATTGCTGTGCGCGAGAAGGATGGGGCGGTCACCGTAGTGCCGCTGCGCCAGATTGCTGACTTCGTGCCAAGTGAAGCGTCACAGGAGATCCGCCGAGTAGAACAGCAACGAGCGATTGCCATCACGGTGACACCCCCCAAAGACGTTGCGCTCGAAGAAGCGCAGACGACAATCCTCGACGTTGTCGATCAGGCGCGAGCGGAAGGTGAAATGGGAAGCGACATCTTCGTCTCCCTCTCCGGCAATGCCGACCGGCTGTCGCAGGTTCGAGCCTCGTTGTTGGGGAAGTGGACTGGATGGAACTGGTCCTCGGTGGGGAGCGTGGCGATGAGCCGCTTCTTTCTGGCCCTGCTGATTACTTACCTGCTGATGGCGGCTCTGTTTGAGAACTTCCTGCATCCGCTGGTCATCATGTTCACCGTTCCCTTGGCCACCGTGGGGGGCTTTGTCGGACTCTGGCTCGTGCACCGTCAAGATCCGACTCAGCAACTCGACGTGCTGACCATGCTCGGGTTCGTCATCCTTATCGGCGTGGTGGTCAACAACGCGATTCTCATCGTGCATCAGGCCCTCAACTTCATGCGCGGCCACCAACAGGAAGGGGAGGGTGATGAAATACTCGCCCCGATGGACGCTCGCCAGGCGATCTATGAGTCGGTCAGAACGCGCATTCGTCCGATCTTCATGACGACCTTTACCAGCGTGTTCGGCATGCTGCCCTTGGTGATCGCCCCGGGGTCCGGGAGTGAACTCTATCGCGGACTCGGATCAGTCGTCGTGGGGGGATTGACGTTTGCCACCATCTTCACGCTGGTAGTGATCCCGCTGCTGTTCAGCCTCGTGTTGGACGGCCTCGCGCTGTTCGGATGGAAAGTCGGCAGTCGCTGAGCTGCGTGCCGACAACGGCCCTTCCGCGGTGTGGCGACGGCTTCACGGATTGACGCGGGCTAATGACGAATGACGAAAGACCCAATGACGAAGGGAATGACGAATGACCCAATGACGAAGGGAATGACGAATGACCCAATGACGAAAGCTATACCAATCTGCCAGTAAGTCTCCATTCGGCCCGCGTAGGTTGTACTCGCTCTTCATTCGTCATTGGGTATTTCGTCATTCGTCATTCGCAGCGTCATTCGGCAGGGGCGGCGGCTCAATCAACTCCGGTGGATTTGCGGCCGACACGTTGGTTACGCTGGCGATCTGTCCGACGGGGATCTGCCAGCCGCCACCCAGCGCACGGTAGAGGGAAATGAACGCTCGCACCACTTCCATGCGATTGATGACCAGCAGGTTTTGTGATGCCAGGAGGGACCGCTGGGAATCGAGCACACGCTGCAGATCGACGTTCCCCGCGCGGTACTTGATCTGAGCCAGGCGGACCGCTTCACGGTATTGGTCGATCGATTGCTGCAGCAGCTCTCCCCGCACTCGTCCCTCATGAAACGCGACCAACGCGTTGTCGACTTCCTCAGCAGCCTGCAATACAGCGTTGTCGTACTCCCAGATAAACTGCCGCTGCAAGGATTCCTGTACCCACACGTTCGAGCGATAGCGACCGAAGTTAAGGATGTTCCATCGCATGCCCGGCGTGACGCCGGCAGCAATCGCATCGGTTTGCCAGAGCTTGGAGAAGTCACTCGCCTCCAGTCCAAACGATCCGATAATCGAGAACTGCGGATACAGTTCGCCGACCGCCCCGCCAATCCTCGCGGTTTGAGCGGCGATTCGTCGTTCCACCGCGCGGATATCGGGCCGGCGACGGAGCAATTCGGCGGGGATGCCCACCGCCACATGCTCCGGCGCCCCTGGAATCGGCTGCGGTTGTGACAGAAGGGCGTCCACCTCGCCGGGCGGGCAGCCCAGCAGAACACTCAAGCGGTTGATCGACTGGCGATAGAGGATGCGAAACGCGGGATAGCCCGCTTCCACTCCCTTCAGACTTCCTTCCGACTGACTGACGTCGAGCATGTCTGTCTTTTCATTTTCAAACCGGGAACGAACCAGTCGTACCGTCTCCGACTGGACCTTGATGTTCCCCTCGACGATCGCCATCTGTTCCTGATTCGAGCGGGCTTCGACGTAGGTGGAGGCCGTTTCGGCAATCAGCAGAACGAGCGTGTCGCGGTAGAGTTCCTGACGTTCACCCACATCCGCATCGGCCGCCTCCAGCAGTCGCCGGAGTCGTCCAAACACGTCGATTTCCCAACTGAGATCTCCTCCCCCAGCCCACCAGTCTCGAATGGTCCCGCCGAACAGGCCACCGGAAGGACGTCGTTCGTGTGTGAACAGCGCGTTCGCCTCGACTTGCGGAAACAGACTTGATGCAACTGTGCCGCGACGCGCTCTTGCTTCAAAGATCCGTTCAGCCGCTATGCGCAGGTCGCGATTGTTCTCCACCGCGCGGACAATCAACAGATTCAAAGTCGGATCGTTCAGGGTGGTCCACCACGATGTCAGATCAGGTCCTGCGGTAAGAACGGGTGAGGGAGGTGGCGACTGCGTGCCACCAGGATTCGCTTCTGTGCCCGGCTCGATACCGACGTTCTGGGGGGAGGGCAGGTCTTCGGCCTCCACGGCAGTGGCGGTCGGATACCGCGGGGCGATCGGCGGAGCAGGGGGGCCGCAGTAGTTCGGACCGACCTTGCAGCCGCTGCCGGCCAAGGCGGTCACGATGATGATGGCCGTGCTGCAAAGCACAACGGCCCAAGGCCTTGCTACGCCTTGGCGGCTGTCGGGCAACGCACGGACCTGGCAATTCATAGGTGCTACCCACTGAGACCCGAATGGCGCTATATTCGCGATAATCCCCCTTAGCCGTATCGTCGATTCATGAGGAATAATTGACATATCAGGTATCTACGGAAAAAGTGGAGTTCATCGGAAAAGGCAACGCAGGCGCTGTAAATTAACAGGGTCTGTTGAGAGGAGTAGGGCATCGTGCGATGAGCACGCAATAAGACAATGAGGTCGTCGTTCATCGCGGATGCGTTTGGCCACGGGATGGTTCGGAGCTGCGCCGATCCGTTCGGCATCGCCATTCGCTCCGCCACTTCGTCCCGCACAGCCCCACCGATCGCCCCTTCATTGTGGCATTGCTGCATTGTGGCATTCCCTGTTCCCAAACCACTTCCCAGACGCTGGTTCGTTTGGCATCGCCATCCGCTCCGCCACTTCGTCCCGCGCAACCCCGCCGATCGCCCCTTCATTGTGGCATTGCTGCATTGTGGCATTGTGGCATTCCCTATTCCCAAACCACTTCCCAGACGCCTGTTCGTTTGGCACCGCCATTCGCTCCGCCAGTTCGTCCCGCGCAGCCCCACTGATCGCCCCTTCATTGTGGCATTGCTGCATTGTGGCATTGTGGCATTCCCTATTCCCAAACCACTTCCCAGGCGCTGGTCCCTTGAGCATCGCCATCCGCTCCGCCACTTCGTCCCGCGCAGCCCCACCGATCGCCGCTGCATTGTGGCATTGTGGCATTGTGGCATTCCCTATTCCCAAACCACTTCCCAGGCGCTGGTCCCTTGAGCATCGCCATCCGCTCAGCCACTTCGTCCCGCGCAGCCCCACCGATCGCCCCTTCATTGTGGCATTGCTGCATTGTGGCATTGTGGCATTCCCTATTCCCAAACCACTTCCCAGGCGCCGGTTCGTTTGGCACCGCCATCCGCTCAGCCACTTCGTCCCGCGCAACCCCGCCGATCGCCGCTGCATTGTGGCATTGTGGCATTGCTGCATTGTGGCATTCCCTGTTCCCAAACCACTTCCCAGCGGCCTGTCCCTTTAGCATCGCCATTCGCTCCGCCACGTCGTCCCGCGCAGCCCCACCGATCGCCGCTGCATTGTGGCATTGCTGCATTGTGGCATTGTGGCATTCCCTATTCCCAAACCACTTCCCAGGCGCCTGTCTTGGCGGGAAGCGACATACGGCCTCGCGGCAGTAGTCGGGGCCTCTCGCGAAGCCGAGCAGGACCGGCCGCAAGGAGGTGGTTGGGCAATAGGGAATGCGACAATGCCACAATGCGACAATGCGCAGTGTGAGCGGACGAGCTGTCCGTAGCGGTCGGCTTCTCACGCGAAGCCGAGCAAGACCGGCCGCAAGGAGGTGGTTGGGCAATAGGGAATGCGACAATGCGACAATGCGACAATGCGCAGTGTGAGCGGACGAGCTACAGGTAGCGGTCGGCTTCTTGCGCGCTGCCGAGGGCAGGACCGGCCGCAAGGAGGTGGTTGGGCAATAGGGAATGCCACAATGCCACAATGCGACAATGCGCAGTGTGAGCGGACGAGCTGTCGGTAGCGGTCGGCTTCTCACGCGAAGCCGAGCAAGACCGGCCGCAAGGAGGTGGTTGGGCAATAGGGAATGCCACAATGCGACAATGCGCAGTGTGAGCGGACGAGCTACAGGTAGCGGTTGGCTTCTTGCGCGCTGCCGAGGGCAGGACCGGCCGCAAGGAGGTGGTTGGGCAATAGGGAATGCGACAATGCCACAATGCGACAATGCCACAATGCGACAATGCCACAATGCGACAATGCGACAATGCGACAATGCGACAATGCGACAATGCGACAATGCG
>JBGSHS010000059.1:0-18038 GCA_041752115.1 Pirellulaceae bacterium
CCGCAGGCTCCTGCGCTGACTCCTGCGACGGCTCGGAGCGACATCCGGCGAAAGCGAACCACATCAACAGTCCAGCGGCCATCATCCTTGGTCGAACGGTCCAACCCAACATCTCATCTCACTCCCCGCTGCCGTTGATCGCATGGCCCCAATTCCGCGGAGGTGTGGACCACTCGACGTTCTACTTCTTGCGGAACTTCAAGAAGTAGTTCTGATCCAACAGCTTCACTTCTTCTACGAACTCGAAACCGGCCTCCTCGACTTCTTTGCGAAACACCTCCTTGCCGGCACGCACATGCCCCAGCACCCAGTCCGAACTGACACCTTCAATCCGTACGAAGTCAATCAGACAGAGGTTTCCACCAGGGCGAATCGCCCTGGCAATCGACTCCATGGTCGACTGTGGAAACTCGAAATGATGGTAGGTATCGCAGATGAAGACCACGTCAACGCTCGCCGGCGGCAGCTCCGCAGAATCACTTTTGCAGACAACTCCCACCACGTTCGCCAGCCCTTGCTCGCGGCTGCTCGCGACCACATGATCCACGAACTTGTCGGAGATATCGACGGCATATACTCGCCCTTTGGGACCGGTCTTCTCGGCGAACAATCGGGTGTACAGCCCGGTGCCAGCCCCTACATCAGCAATGTTCATTCCTTCCTTGATTCCGCAGGCAGCAACCACCTCCTCTCGCTTGTCATAGATCTCGCGTCCCTCTTTCTCAAACCGTTCCACGAACGAGTCGACTTGAGGGTTCTTGAACTGGTCATTGATGCCCGGCTTGACGCTCTCTTTCTGAGCCTCTGCCTCGCACGCCATCGCCACCGATACGATCACGATGAATGCGGTATAGAAAACCTCCTTCAGAAGACGTTCGCAGCTCAACGATCGACTCATCACTCTTGACTCTCCGCGGATGTACCAACGTGTAGGTGGATGGAAAGGACGATACGATGATCCGACCTGACGCGACCAGCAGCAACAGGTCGAGAGCGGTTCAGCGACCAGCCCCAGCCTTCCGAGCACCGACGGTTGTCTGGGGTGCACAGGGCATCGGGCACAGAATCGCGATCCCCCCGCACCGAGGAATTCTGCCCTTCTCGACTCGCGGCTCCCGCCGAAGACAGCTCAGCCAGCCCGTTACAGTGTACCGAGCAGGCAAGACGGATGGCAATCGCCGACGAGGCAAGAACCGGCGGTGAAAACGGCTCGTCGGTCGCTCCGCCCGGAATGGATGATCGTGCGAAGAGCGACTTCTTACCAGGCACAGGACCGACTTGCCCACGATCGAGCGGGGAGTATGAGGAACCACCCGAGGTCGCCGGTCCGCCGCGACCGGTGACGCCCGCGCTGGAGAGGTGATGTGGCGAAAACGCCACGCCCCAGGCGGCGCAATCGGTGCAAAGCGATGTCCGCAGGTCTGCCCACCCGGTGCGGCCAGAGCGATCTAACCCGTGTCTCACGCACGAGATATCCAACTCCGACTGGACACCGCCGGCAGGTCGTTGTGGAAAAAAATCAACAGCACGATTTGCCCGCGATCATTCTGTGGTGCATGTTTGTGGAGACCGAGATGGATGTCAGGTACCCACCACGAAACATCGTAGCGCGTGGGAAGAAGTGGATCAGGTTTCCACCAAACCAGGGTTTCAACCTCGGCGTCCATCCCCCGCCAAGCCTCCCTCCGGCAACTTGCCTCCCGACGGAACTCCCCCCAAGCGACAAGGAGTCGACCATGCTTCGAACGACTGTTCTGGCTGCGCTCGGTGTGCTGCTGAGCGCCGCAATTCTGCCAGCTCAAGATCCTCCGCCACCGACCGATGGAATGGGGACCGCCCCACCAGCTGTGAGTGCTCCGGTTCCGGTCACCTTGGAGCAATCTCCGGTCACCGCCGACTGTGGCTGTCACACTCCGGCCATCGAGACTCCCTGCACCACCTGCGGCCCCCACGCGAGAACGCGTTTTCACGGATATTATCGAGCGCTGCGGCAGGCCATGCCAACCGACTCGTGCTGCTGTGATTGTCTTGGCGGATTCGGCCCGCTCTGGGAAACGTATTGTGGGGACAAGCAGCGGTGCGGCTGCCTGTCAGGCTGCCAAGGGGCCTGCCACGGCGGCCTCACGGCACTCTGCACGCCTTGTGCTACGGCCCTGCGGTCTCGACTTCCCAGTCTCCATCTGCGCCCGTTGCGGATCCGCCGGTCGTGTGACTGCTGCGGAGAAGCTGCGGCCAGTTGCCAGTGCGAGTCAGCAGCGGTAGCCGCTCCCGGCGGCACGCCGCTGGAGATCGGACCTCCTCCGGAGCCGACCGAAGCCGAGCAACCTGCGGCCACTCCTGCGGTTCCCGAAACACCTCCTGAACCGCCGGCTGGAGAAGTCACGTCCGCTCGCCGCGGCTGGCTCAACCGGGCCGCTGGTGCGCGGACCAACCGTTAGCCACGCAAGAGAACCTGACCGTCCCCACGCGGAACCCCCACCTGGCACGCCATCCTGACGACCCTCACTTGCCAGCGGTGCGGTTCCTGCCGGGGGGACGAACAAACGGGGGAGGTCCCCCGGAGTGGCTGATCCCACTCCGCCTCCTCAATCCAACACTTACCGCCGGAGCGAGCTGACTGGGGAGTATGGCCCGCATACCGTCGGCGAGTCTATGGACGGGCGAGTTCTGCCAAGAACTCGCCCGTTTTCGCGTTTGGGCCGAGAAGCTTCCGCAGCTGCCCCCAGCGAGCTCATCCTCAGATCCGAGGGATACTTACGTCATGAACACTCCCACCCCTCGGACCTGGCGGAGACGCAAATCCGGAGGAATCGACTCCAGCGACGCAGCGGAATCGGCCGATACAGTAGGTACAAGAGACCGGGAGGGCGGGATAGCCGACAGGTCGTCCCGTTTCAGGATAGAGGTCATGGTATGGCGACGGAGCGACGTATCATGACCTTTTTTTATGCGCCGACCTCTGCATGACGCAGGTCGCGCCGGCTTTCGGCGGCCGGCGCCCAGCGCAGCGTCCGCCACACAGGCCAGACTCGCGCCGCGCGCGCTCAGCCATCTGAGTGACATAGGGATGTCACCATTCACCCGGCCATCCACAGCTTCTTTGGGGTTTCTCCCCCTCGCATCGCCTGCTCTGGCTGGGCACATCGGGCATCACGCCGACACAATGAACGGCATGAGTTGACTCTGTTTCTTTTCCACTAACAGAAAGGAGACCAGAAATGAAGTCAGAGTCAGTACGCAGGTTCGTGGTCAGTTCGATGGCGACCATCTTGTTGAGCGGCCTGTTGACGGCCGCTGCAGCGGCTCAGGAGCCGGCGCCTCCGCCTGGCGTTGAGCCAGCGGAGAAGCCGGTGGTCACGGCGCCCCAGGAGCGCAAGAAGACGCGGGGCCGGCTACCAGCCTATTTCGGCAAGGTGGTCAACGACAAACAGCGGGAAGAGATCTACGAGATCCAGGCCAGGTACAACGAGCAGATCGCCAAGCTCAAGGAACAGCTCGACGAGCTGACCACCCAGCGGGACTCGGAGGTCGAGCAGGTGCTGACCGACGAACAGCGGGCCGAGATCGCCAAACTCAAGAGTCAGCGGCAATCGCGCCGCAGCGGCACGAGTGAGGAGGATGCGCCCTCGGATGGTCAGTAAGGCTGCGGATGGCGGCAGCGAAGCATCTCTCTCGAGCAGGCCGCCGAAACGCGGGGGAGGTCGCAGTCTCCCCGTCAAGCGGCGTCACTGTTTCGCGAGTACTCGGTCCGCGAGTACTCGGTCCGGGCGTTCGCTGCCCGTGCCGCCGTGAACGGGATCTTCGGCCGTTCGCGCCTTCAGCTTCTCAGGCCACCGACGCGAGCCGTTTTCCGGGTGCAGGGATGTACCCGGCACGCGGGCCTTTCCAGCACGCGGCATCAGTCGCTGTTGCGGGCATGCGGATTCAGGTGGATTTTCGTCCTGATCTCGTTCCTGAGTTGAGCGAGCACGGACGTCTTGTCGGTTTCCTGCAGAATGCGTCGGACCACCGTCTTGGGCGCTTCCCCTCCCCAGGAGCTGCCGTGTTCGAAGTAATATTTTGCGGCCTGTCCCACCACAAAGGAACCGTAGCCGGCTGCAGCGCCTTGCGGTACGGCGGTCAGGACGGTGCCGTAGCCGAGTGTCAGACCTTTGAAGGCGGAGGCGAGGACATGCGTGCTCGCTTCGCCCAGCATGACCCAGCCCGCAGCCTTGACAATGGATGTGATCAGTCCCCGCGCATGCATTGTCGAGAGCTCCAGACCATAGATATGGGCGAGCGTCACGACCATGGTCATGTCGACGGCACTCCCTCCCAGCACGTCAGCGATGGCCACGGGGTTGAGTGCCACGGCGATCGCCTTGAGTCCGGCGTAGCTGGCAATCACCTGCCGAGCTCGGCGATCGCGCATCTGCACGCGCACGGCCACCACGCGATCCGACTTATCGGCGGCATACATGGCTGCGTTGAGCGTCAAGAGTTCTTTTCCTTCCGCTGCCAGGACTTCCAGGATCCGCGCCTTCAGCTCCTGCACTTGTGGCTCGGGTTTGCGCCACTCATGGCGCTGGCTGCCATCGGCCGTCTCGATCACATACTCGATCTCACGCGGATCGGCTGCCGTCAGGACAATGTTCTCGGGCGAAACCAGACCAACCGCCCGTTCGCTCCGCAGCACCTGCAGTAGTCGGTCGCGCTGTTGTCGGGAATAGAGATCGATCTTGTTCAGGACCAGGATGATCGGCTTGTGCACGGCTGCCAGTGCGACCAGCGCGGAGTGCTCGGTTTCATTCAGGTCCGAATCGGTGACAAACAGAATTAAATCGGCTCGCTGCGCCGCCTGGTTCGCCATGGCCGTGCGGTCCTGTCCGCCCACTTCATTCAGCCCGGGAGTGTCGACCAGCACGACCTGCGACTCGGCCAGTCCGGGAACACAGTAACCGGAACCAGACCAGGCTACATGCCAGACCTCCTTGGTCCATCCGCCCTGCACATCGACTTCGGTAACCGCCTCTCCCACCATGGCATTAATGATGGCCGACTTACCCGTACTGATCTCACCGAAGACGGCAATCTCGACGCGTCCCGTTGTCAGCTTCGTGAGCATCTCCTGCAGCTGATGGAGTTCTCCCTGCAACTTGCGTTTCTCCTCGGGAGAACAGCTTCGCAGCTTCTCGAGAGTCCTCTGCACGGAATTCACAGCATGCCGATAGTGCTCGTCATTCAAGACGCTTGGTTCGTTCACAGCAGGATCCACGTCGTTAGCCATTAGCCGGGTCCACAAAGAAAAGCCGCCGCCTGCACATCGTGGGCGAGCGATCACCTGTCCCTCAGTCGTCGTGAGAGACGCCGCCGCGAAAGTGCTGCTGGGCCGACTGAAGCAACTTGCGCAGCTCGGCCGCCGTGGTGAGCTTCTGCCATTCGCGACGAGCCAGGCTGGCAAGACCTCCCTCAGGCTGCTGCATTTCCGACTTGAAGTAAGCAATAAACACGGCGCCAATCCAGCGT
The DNA here is from genome assembly GCA_041752115.1 of Pirellulaceae bacterium. GTDB lineage: Bacteria > Planctomycetota > Planctomycetia > Pirellulales > Pirellulaceae > JAJRVM01. The sequence goes on from JBGSHS010000059.1 coordinate 5,506, forward strand.
GTGATCAACGCCTGGACAATCCCCTGCAGCACTCCCCCCGCAATCGTTCCCGCCCCCGGAACCGTTTTGAGCAATGAAGCGACCGCCGCGGTCACTGCCGGGGTCGCGGCGCTCACCCCCAGGATCCCCAAGAGGTTCTTGCCCAGCTGCCCGACCAGATTGACCGCCACTTGAAAATCGACGTCTTGCCGATAGACCTTTGCGAGATCGACCACCATCTTGATCGACACGGCGCTCCCGGCGGCCAGATCCAGCAGCGGCAAGGGACTCAACGCCGCCACCCCTCCCGCTCCCCACATGTAGCGATCCACCAACTCCCACGCCCGCTTGTCCAACGCCGCTTCCACCCGCAGCCGAGCCGACTCCACAAGCCCCCGTGACTGAAGTAACAGATTGCCCAGCAACAAGTCGTGCCCATCGCGCTGAACGACATCCATCATCCGCGTCGCCAATGCGGAGAGATCGGGTGGCACAGGAACTTCTTCCTCGATCTCCTGGCCAGTGACAAGTTGGCGAATCCGCTTCCGCCTGGTCGGGCGGCTGCGCACCGCGACAACATCGTGTGGAGCAATCAAGCCCTTGACCTGCCGGCTCAACTGCCCCGCCAGAGCAGCCTGCTCCTCCAAATCGTACCAGTCGGCCTTGTTCAGACAGAGCAGCACTCGCTTCTCCATCGCTCCGAGTCGTTGCAGCAATCGAAACTCGGAATCCCGCAGCGGGCCGTCCACGACCAGCAGGACGATATCGGCATCCTGCGCAGAATCAGCCGAAATCTCACCATGCTCCGCGCCATCCACTTCGCCCAGTCCGGGCGTGTCGACGAGCAGGACGCGGTCAATACCGGTCCAGGGTATTTCATTGCGCGTCAAGGTCGTGCCGCCGCGCGCGTCGGTCTGAAACACATCCCGACCGGCCAGTGCATTGAGCAACGACGACTTCCCACTCGACACGGTACCAAACGCCACGATCTCCAAGGTCTGTTCGGTCCGCTTCTCTTCCAACCCGCGGATCAGCGGGGCCAACTCGCGCCGGATGTCGTCCGACACGGCCTGATCATCGTGATAGTCGCCAACCGACGCCAGATTCTCAGCAATCTCCCGCAACTTCTCCTCGGCACTCAATTCCGCCGGACTCCGCGCTCGACGCGCCTGGCGGGTCTTCTTCTGACGAGTCCGCCAAAGCAGTCGGCCGACAATCCAGCAGGTGGCTCCCAGCGACAACGCGGCCCCCGTCCCCACGATGCTCAAATAGGCAATCACCCACCACCGCCCGGCATCCTTGATCAGATGGTATTGCTCCACCACCCGCGGAGGAAGGTAGATCATCAGAAACCCCACCAAGGCCATCGTTACCACCAGCAGCAGGCCGGTTGTCGTGCGAGTGGACTTCATGAGCGTTTCCTGAACAGCAGACCATGGGATCCGCGAACCGTTCGACGGACCACTCAGTCCATGGTAATCCCCCAGTCGCGATCCCGGCAACCGGAACGGATCCTCGCTGCGGCTACGACACCGCCTGCCGGGAGCAAACGAGCCCCATTTTGAGCCGCGGATCTCAGTCAACCTGGGTCGGAGCGATCCGCCAGCGGCTCAACTATCCTCGCGGCGTTCACCGTCTATAATGAACCTTTTGGTGAGCGGCTGGATACAACAAGATGTCTCGACACGCACTTCCGTGTGGTGCCTGCCGAGCCCCCCCACCTGAAGCAACAGGCCACCTCCTGACGGAGGAGACCGATCCTGAAGACCCAAGCTGGAGACGCCACTTTGCTGGGACCTGTTTTCGCTCGCGAGGCCGTCACGACGCCGCGTCGTCCGCGTCACTTCCTTCTTCGTTCGCTGTACGTCACCGGCCTCTTGCTGCTGATGTGTACCGCGTGGCTGGTGGTGACCGGTGCGCAGATCATTTTGAACGTGGGGGACATGGCTCGTTTCGGCACGATGCTGTTTCAGATTCTCGCGTCGCTGCAGTTCACCCTGGTGATCTTTCTGGCTGCCATGGGAACTGCCAGCAATGTCTGCCAGGAGAAGGATCGCCGGACTTTTATTCTGTTGCTGTTGACGCGGATGAGCAACCTGGAGTTGGTTTTGGGCAAGCTCTTTGCCAGCCTGTTGAACATTTTCTGCATTCTGGGTGCGGCCTTGCCGGTGTTCATGCTGGTCACGCTGTTTGGTGGCGTCTCGTTTGTTCAGGTGCTGCGTGTCTATTGCGTCACGTTGGCCAGTGTGCTGGTGGCCGGGAGTATTGGCAACACGCTGGCCTTGTGGCGTGAGAAGACCTTTCAGACGCTCTCGATGACGGCGTTGGCACTGGTGATGTGGCTGGGCCTATGGGAAGGAGTGGTCGCAATACTGAGCGAGTTGAAGGTGATCTTTGATGGTCCCGCGTGGGCCACGATGCTCAGTCCGCTGCGGGCGGTCATGGCCGCGGCGCACCCATCCAGGGACAGCAGCACGCTGGGAGAGCTCTTCACCGATCCGATCGCCTGGTACATCCTGTGTGCTTTGGCGGCCAGCGTGTTGTTGAATCTGCTGGCGATTGGCCGGGTACGGGTGTGGAATCCGTCGCGCGAGGCGCGTCCCGGTCAGGTCGAGCAGGACGAGGACGCGAGCATCTGGGGGGTGGAGCACGATCTGGAGCAGCAACCGATGTCGGCGGCCGATCAGGCGCGGCAGCGACACGTGGACGCTCGCACCAGGGTCCGTTCGGACAGGAGTCGTCGGGTGTGGGACAATCCGATCCTGTGGCGTGAGATCTGCACCTGGGCTTATGGCCGCAAGGTGTTGATCATTCGCGTTGCCTACCTGTTGCTCTTTGCCATGGCATGGGGAGCGGTACAGTGGGCAATCGTCTCGGAGCAGGCGGCAGGTCCGCGTGACGAGTACACGACGCTGCTGCCAGCGGCGGCGGTTCCCATTGCGGCCTTTGGCCTGGTCAGCCTGGTGATTGTCAATGCGTTGGCAGTCACGTCGATCACCAATGAGCGGGACGGCCAGGCGTTGGACCTGCTGCTGGTCACTGACCTGTCTCCGCGCGAGTTTGTGCTGGGCAAGCTGGGCGGCGTGTTGTGGGTGACCAAGGAGATGGTGATAATGCCCCTGGTGCTATCGTTCTACCTCTGGTGGAACGATGGGATGGTGTTCGAGAATCTCCTGTATTTACTGGGCGGTCAGATCACGATGAACATATTTGCGGCTTCGCTGGGAGTGCATTGCGGCATGACCTATGCGAATTCCCGCAGCGCCATTGGGGTCAGTCTGGGGACGGTATTCTTTCTGTTCCTGGGTGTGGCGGCGTGCATGATGATGATGGTCAAGTTCAGCAGCAGCTTTCACAATCAGTTGCCGCCGTTTCTGGCCTCGATTCTGGGTGGTGGCGTGGGTCTCTACGTGGCGTTGGGGATCCGCAATCCATCACCGGCCATCACGCTGGCAGCCCTTTCGCTCCCCTTCGCCACGTTTTTCGCCATTACCAGTTTCCTGTTGCGTAATCAGGAGCTGACCGTTTTCCTGGTGGTGGCGACGGCCTATGGTTTTGCCACTGCGGCCATGTTGGTACCGGCCGTGTATGAGTTTGACATTGCGATGGGGCGGACGAAGGCGGCGGGAGACGAATAGGTTGTGAAGCCAGGATGGACGTCCGTTGCACGCACTGATTGACCTCTCGCCGTGGCTGTTTGCGATGGCAATCTTGATTGCCTGCTCGGCGTTTTTCTCGGCCAGCGAAGCGGCGCTCTTCTACCTCCGGTGGGACGATCGGCGACTTCTGGCTGCCGGGAATCGTTCGCAGCGTGCGGCGGCGAACCTGTTGCGGAACCCTGATCGCCTGCTGTCGGCGGTCTTGTTGTGGAATCTGGCCACCAACATGACCTATTTCGGGATCTCGTCGATCGTGGCGATGAAGCTCGAGCGCGAGTGGGGAAGTTCTTACGCCGTGGTCTTCTCCGGAGGTACGTTGCTGGTCATTGTCTTCGCCAGCGAGATGCTTCCCAAGAGTCTGGCGGTGTTGAGCGCGCGTCGGTTGGCCGGACTGGCTGGCCTACCGCTCTCCTTCGTCGTTCGCCTGCTCGACCCGGTCATGCCGGTGCTGCAACTGGTCAGTCTGCTTTCGCGTCGTCTGGTCTGGCCCCGATTTGCGGAACAGCCGTATCTGGAGATCAGCGACCTGGAGCGGGCGATTGAGCTGTCGAGGTCCGATACACCGGTTATTGAGCAGGAGCGTGTGATTCTGCGCAATGTGGTAATGTTGTCGGACATTCGGGCTGAGGAGTGGATGCGGCCGCGCACGCAGTTCGTGACGTTTCGCCCCCCCGTTTCACTCGCGGACCTGCACGGGAAAATGACTCCCAGCGGATACCTGTTAATCACACACGAGGAGCGTGAAGACGTCGTCGGTGCGATTGCCTTGAAGGAGCTGACCGAAGTACCCGCTGACAATCTGCAGCGGCTGGCGGAGTCGGTCGTTGTCGTACCGTGGTGCGCCACGGTGGCCGATGTGCTGCAACAACTGCAGCGTTCGCGACGCGAGGTGGCTGGGGTCGTCAATGAATTCGGCGAGACGATCGGGATTCTGACCTTTGCCGACATCATGGCCACGCTGTTTCACCAGAATCCGAGCCGCACCGACCGCTTGCTCGACCGCCAACCGATCCAGGAGATGGCGGAAGGGGTCTGGCACGTCACGGGCATGACCAGTTTGCGACGACTGGCGCGACATTTCCAGGTCACGCTGCCAGCCACGACCAACGTCACGCTGGGAGGCGTGGTGCAAGATCATCTACAGAGACTGGCTGAGTCAGGAGATGTGTTGGACTGGGGCCCTTTTCGCTTGCGAGTACTCAAAGCGCCCCAGCGCGGCCAACTGTTGATGGAACTGCAGCTTCTGCCAGAGAAGGAGCCGGAGAAATGATCGGTCTCGTGCTGCTCCTGCTCGCGGTCGGAGTATTTCTTAGCGCGTTCTTCAGCGGGAGCGAAACCGGGTTCTATCGCGTCACGCGCGTTCGACTGCTCGTCGATGGCGTGGGGGGCGATATGGTATCGCGGATGCTGCTACGTCTGACCAACCACCCGGCCCTGTTCGTCGCCACCACGCTGATCGGCAACAACGTGGCCAATTACCTGATTTCGCTCGGCATCGTGCTGGGGGTGCACCAGGCCTTTGGCCGGTCCGAGGCAGCCGAAATGGCAGCTCCACTGATCCTTTCCCCCTGGGTATTCGTCTACTGCGAACTACTCCCCAAACAACTCTTCTTCCGATCACCGAACTCGCTCCTGCGACGCTGCGGACCCCTGCTGCTCTTCTTCACACTCCTCTTCCTGCCGCTGGCCGCGGTATTGTGGAGTTTGGGACGACTGCTCGAACGTGTGGTCGGTCAGACACCGCTGCGAATACGACTGACGCTGGCCCGCAAGGAACTTCAGGAGGTTCTGCAAGAGGGCCAGGAAGCCGGCATCCTGCACTCGACCCAGCGTGACCTGGCACAACGCCTGTTTGAGCACGCCGACCAGCCCGTGATCAACTACAGCGTTCCACTGAACCGAGTCGCTTCGATTGCGTTGGGCGCCAGCAAATCAGAAGCTCTGCAACTGGCGCGGCGCCAGCAAGCGGCCATTCTTCCCGTCCGGCAACGCTCAGGACGCCAGCTGATCGGATACGTCCGAATCATCGACCTGGAACTGAGTGGCAGAGACTTGGTGGACCAGATCTCGCCATTGGTGCGCATCGCACGGACCGAGCCGCATCTGTCGGCCTTGATTCGCCTGCAGGCTGAAAAAGCAGATCTCGCTCTGGTCGAAGACCGCAACGGCAGTCCGTTAGGACTGCTGTACACCCAGCAACTTGTTGAGACGCTGCTTCAGGACGCGTGAAGCCAAACGGAACTGACCGTCCACGCCACCGGTCGCCGTGAGTGACATGGCATCCAGTGACATGGCATCCAGTGACACGGCATCCAGTGACACGGCATCCGGCGCACGCCCGGGAACCTGCGCTGCCGAACCGGCCGTCGGGTCGCCGCCTAGTCGCGATGGTAGCCAAGCGACCGAATCACGTAGAGCATTTCTTCAAACGTGATGAATCGGCGACGATGCTGCAGCTTGTACTCGTCAATCGCACTGGCCAACTGACGCGCTTCGGGAGAAAGCTCGCTGTGACTGTTGGCGAATTGCCGCCGTTCAACGCCCGGAGGGAGGCCGATGCCGTCAGGGCTGCGTCGATCGGTGAACGGTTCGGCAGTGGGCAGAGAGAGTTGAGTCATCATACACCTTTGGTATGGACAACCGAGCGGGCACTCCAATCGAGCGCACTGCCCCGTATGGTGTGCGCCGGGAGCCAAGAAAACGTAGACCGAAAACGGGGCCGAGTCAAACGGCGAGGGACGGCAGTCGGGACGTTTTGTCAACCTCGCTTCAACATATCTGCCGCAAGCCCTCCGAACCTCCTCTGTCCGCACAGTCCGTGCGGTCCCAAACGATCCACCATGAGCCCGTCTCATGCCAGCATGGGCCGGATGAGCAGACTGCTGTTCTCGTTGTGCTTCTCGCAATCGGCATCGACCGTTGCGGGGGAGTCCTGTTGGACAGAGTGTGCCTCGCCGGGTGCATCGCGCACGTGGCACAACCGTGACAACCAGTCATCTCGGTATGGCCTGCTGATGCGATTGTCCCATCAGCTCACACAGCCGGGTTGCCTGGGGATGTTGAGGATCGCACTGCATCGCGTGCCGAAGCGTCTCCGCACCCCCGGCGTTGTCTCCCGACTGCCAGCGGACCTCGGCCAACTGATACAGAAGATCGGCCGAGGCCAGACCTCGCGTCTCGGCCATCGTCCAATACTCCGCTGCCAGTTCATTGCGCCCCAGTGCGGCACAGGCGAGCCCCTGCCAATACGGCAGTTCCGCCGGCTCTTCACCTGGCGAGTAGGCGTCGGCTAGTGTACGTAACGTAGCCAAAGCCCGCTGTGGACGGCCGTTTCGATAGTAAACCTGAGCCACGGCCAACTGCACCTCCACATACTGCGGCTGGATGCTCAGCGCTCTCTGGTAGGCCGCCAAAGCTTCTCGCCATTGCCCCTTGCGCTGCAAGACGTCCCCCCGCAGACGATGCGCAGCCGCCAGGTCGCGCCCGGAATCAAGCGCCGAAGAGGCTAATTGGTCTGCTTGATGCAGATCCCCCTCGGCCAAATACATCTCTCCCAACCGCACCACCAACTCCGGGTCGCTGCCCGAGAGCCGGACAGCTTCACGCAAATGCTCAATCGCCGCTCGATGTGAGCCGAGATTCCACAGGGTCTCGGCATAACGCGAGCGAATCCGCTCGTCCACCGGGCATACGTCAACCGCTTGCGCCAGATACTTCGAAGCACGCGGCCAATCTCCCGAATGAAAAGCGTCCATGCCCTGCTGGGCAATCTGCCTGGCCGAAACGACCTCATCACGCTGCCAACGCCGGGCGAATCCTGCGCATCCGGAACAAATCCCCACCATGATCAACAGCCACAGCCAGCTTCGAAAGCCCCAGCCGACGTGACGCAACGAAGCGGTTGGCCTCCTGCGACCCGCTGACCCGACCAGAGTTTGATGTCGCCACTGGGGCATCCAATTCCCACCCTGACGTCGTCCAAAAAAGCACGCTGCAGCTGAAGACCCGACTGCTCAGGCCTTCACCTCTATGGCCGGCCCAGACGCCGACGTGCGGCACTTCTCGCATCCCAACAAAGAACCTGTATCGTCCAGTCACTTACCAGGGTTGAACCGTTGGCGGCATCAGTCGCCGAGGCGTCCGAACGGCACGATATTGAACTGCCGGATATTGAACCAGGAATGTCCAATGACCAAGGGGGGAGAACCGCGTCTTGCAGCCCACCGCGTTCACTTGAATATCGCTCAGGCTACGCGCCCTCTTCACATCTTCATTCCGCAGTTCCTTGTTCGACAATTTTCGGTCTTCTGTCAGACTAATGCATCTGCCCTGACAACCCATGGGAGGTGTGGTTCTTTCTCAGCGGGGAGAACCGTACCAGATGCCGCCAGAGGAGGCAAGACAGCCGTCACGATTTGTCGTCGCCCATTCGCCCAGTTGGCAGCGGGCGGGCCGACGGAACGATCTCACAGGTCCCGTGTGGCTTTCGACGACTCAATCGCTATGATGCGGTGCAGCCCCGATCCCGCTGGGCCCCTTTCCTGCTGAGAAGACGGACAATGGTCGCGAAATATGATCGATTTGGAGTGCGATTCCTGTATCCGGACAACTGGAAAGTACAGGAAGAGAACCCCCAGCCTCAGACCCACTGCGTGACCCTGCAGAGCCCTGGTAGCGCATTCTGGATGCTGCAGTTAATGCAGACGGAAGAATCACCCGAGCGGTTGTCGGCCGAGGTGCTCTATTCCTTCAAACAGGACTATGACGAGGTCGAAGTATCACGCATCGAAGAAGAAATCCATGGCACCCCATCGATCGGCTACGATATCCAGTTCTATTGCCTCGACTTCGTGGTCGCTTCTCAAATACGCAGCTTCCACCTGCTCGACCGAGCCTGCGTCCTGCTGATTCAGGCGGAGGACAGCGAGTTCGAGCAGATGGAACCCGTGTTTCGCGCAATCACTGCCAGTCTCTTTCAAGAGGCCAAGCGAGACGCCAATTGACCGAGGGATTCGGAGCAACACTGAAACTGTTTGAAAATGTTACAAACCACTCGTCTCAGCCGACACTGGCACCTCATCCCCCGGGACGGCTGTTTCGGCAGAAATCGTGGCTTTGTCTCAAGTTCACAGAATTCGTGATCGAATGTGGCACGAATCGTGCACTGATTCTCCCGCCATAGAAGAAGCAGATTCGACCCAGTCGGCTGCACCAGCGGCCGATGGCACGAGCTTCTTCCAAACCAAACCGGCTCCACCCCCGTTGTGAGGCGGGATCCGGAAGCGAGCTAATGGACTCGCAGCGGTCCGTAACATGGATGCACCGTGGATCTTAGCACTGGTCGCCGAGGTATGGCGACGTCTCACTCCCTCATGTGGGAATCGCATGTTTTCACGGTTCGAAGGCCCAGTTGGAATCCCGCAGCCAACCGGGCCTTCTTTCCTTGCTGGCTGCAACGTGACCGCTGGCTAGACCTCTCTTCATCGCTCCTGCGCCGAGCCCATTGCCGGCGGATTTCCCTTCTGGGTGGCTGACGAAGATCTGCTAAATTCGGTATATTCGGTAGGTCTTAACGGATGATTCTAACCCCCTATGGAGGGAACTTCATGACCACAGAAAGCGTTTCGTGCACGGCGCAGATTGGAGAAGTTGCCGGCGAGGTCTGGCACGCTCTGGACAAGAGTGGCCCGATGACGCTAGTTCAGCTGGCAAAGGTGGTCGGGGCGCAGCGAGATACGGTCATGCAGGCCGTCGGCTGGCTCGCCCGCGAAGGCAAGATCGAGATTGAAGAGGTTAAGCGGAAGAGGATGATCAGGCTCCGCTGATCTTCAAATGCGTGGAAGCTGAGGCCGTACCTCTGGTTTGGTGGCGCGTCCAGGCGGAATGCGTGGAGTGCCAGGTGGATCACAGCGCATCGGGTGTACATGCCCCGATGGGGGACGACCGTTCGGCACAATACGGGAATCCGGTCTTCCTGCCTGGGATGGCCAAAGGCCTTCTCGTCCGCGCAGAATCTTGGAAGCGATCAGCGGGCCGTATCTTCATACAGGGGTAGATGCCGATAGGTCACTTCGAGCGACAGTAGATTCATGGTCGTCACGTAGAGGCGTCCGCCATACGTGGCCCATTCGTCGGGCAATGGCTTCATGGGGTCCCAGCTTCCCGCCATATCACCCTCTCGAACCTGGGAGCCGATCAACAGGTTATGGAGTCGTTGATTCCAGGCATTCCAATACTGCCCTCCCATGTGAAACATCACCTGCGTGGCATAGTACCAGTAATAGGTATCTCGCTGCGGGTTGGAGGCGGTGCCCATCGCTGGGGGGTTTTTCAGCAGATAATCGGCACCAAGTGCCATGTTCGCGTTGTCGCGCCGCCAGCCGCTGTAGAGTCGCATGAGCAGTCCGACGCTGGTCATGGAGCGCGTCGGACGGCGGCCGGCCCGCTGTTCGACCGTATCGGGTGCGAACGGATTGTAGCAATACAGGTAGGGCTGCGACGTTGAGGCCTGAGCTCGGTCGAGCCACAGGCCGATCCGCTCATATGTATCGTGCGGCACGGCCAGGTTGGCCAGTTCGCCACTTTTGAGAGCCATCATCATCCAACCGGTAACCGAGGTATCGGCACCGACGCGCGGCGTGTAGCGCCATCCGCCACGCTGTGGGTGCTGAGACTCGACGATGTAGTTGAGAGCTTTCTGAGCCGGCTCGCGGAGGGCCGCATCTTGCGTCATGCCGTACGCTTCACACAATGCGAGCGCGGCGATGCTGTGGCTATAGAGAGCGACGACGCTGTTGGAGTCGGAATCCATCGAGACGTACAAGTTGCCATTGGGTTGTTGATTCTGAACCAGGAAATCGATTCCTCGCCGCACGACCTGGGCATAGCGATATTCCAGGTGGTGATAGCCGGCTCCCTGGAAGGCAAGAAGTGCCAGTCCGGTCGCCGCCGTGTCGCTTCCAACCTGAGGCAGGCCGTCCTGTTGAGCGAAACGGTCGAGGGTCCAGCGACCGTCCGACGTCTGCGCTCGGCTCAAGAACTGCAGCCCAAGTTCGATGGCTTCTTCCGTCTGAGGCCCCGCGCCGCGACTGAGATCCCCCATGGCGTCCTCACGTCGCTCTCGACGGCGAAAGGAGTCCGTAGGGATCGCGGCTGTGGTGTTTAACTCGGGCATTCCTCCCACGCGTTGGCGATTGAAACGGGCCACCTCTCGTTGCACGTGTTGGCTCGACTCCGACGCGTGGCGTTCGCGGACCCCCACATGCATACTCACTTCACGACCGATGCCGCCTGGTCCTGCGGGTGCCGGTGTGGAGACCGGCAGCGCAGCGCCGGCCAAACGTGTCGGGGGTCCGAAACTGGCCGAACGCGCGATGGGGCCGGGCTGCGACTCTTCGTCGAGAGGGTCAGCCGCACCGGTTCCGAGGCCATCAAGCTGGACGGAAATCGACTCGGACGGGGGCGCCAGAGACGTCACACGCTTGTGGAGTGGATCCGCCGATTGCGACCCGGCCAGAACCGGTCCTTCGGCCTCCGCGCCCCCGGTAGTGCGAATACGCGTCCCAATGCCTGGAGAGACACCTTCGGCTGCATCAACCGGTACGGGCCCGGCAAGAGCGCCCACCTGCGAGTCATTGCGCTGTGCGTCAACACCACCGGCCAGCTTCGTGATCTGCACTCCTTGAGTGCTTTGAGGCTCCGATTCCACACGCCCCATCGACTCTGGACCGCCGGTGATCTGGGGCGTATCGGCTTGGGTATTGGCGGTCAGTTCCGGGCCTTGGGCGGTACGTGGAGTCGCTCCTGTGCCACCCCCGGTCGTGGGCTTTCCCGTCATGGCTTCAACCGCTTCGGCTCTCCCCGCCAGCAAGCCGCGTTCAGCGACGGCCGATTCGTGGGCCGTCACGCCTGCGGCAACATCACCCTGCAGCGCCGCGCTCACCGCTTGCTTGTTGACGGCAGCCGCTTCCGAGTTGGCGGCCAGCGTTGCGGCGGGCGACTGAGAATCGGTATGAGTGGCGGCATTTCCGGCGGACACATCCGCCACGCTCAGATTGCCGTCGAGCTGTGTGTCACGCGTGGCTCGGCGACCGGCGTGCGGGGCGTCGGCCGGGTGCTGTGCGATTTCAGGGACATCCGAGGCCTGACTTGCCCGTCGATTGGAGCGGGTCAGCGACGAGTTCGGAGCAGCCAGGTCGCCTCCGACGGCGGCGGTGGGGCCACCAATGGCTGACGATTCAGGATTCTGTCGTGCGGCAATCGCCGCGTCGGGATTCGTGGCAACTTCGTTGGGAATAGCGCCCCCAGCCGCGTCGGCCGCCGGTGCTTGAGGATGAGGACTCGCAGCATCCGCTGCCAGTGAGGGAGCTGACGTGGCACCGCGTGAACGGCGTGGCACGCTCTGAGGCTCCCGGCCACTGGCCAGTTCCGGCTCCCCGCCACCTGCAGCCCGTCCGACACCAGCTTGCGTGACCGTGGTGGTCGGTCCCACATCGACTTCCCAAGCTCCCTTGGAGGCGGTCACGGTCGATTGCGTGGCCTCGGCAGCGGCCTGGGTCAGTGCCGCGCTGGCACTGGCATTCACGTCACTTGGTTCACGGCTGCCGGGCAGAGTCGCCTGGGTCAACGGGGTCGCTTTCAGCAGAGCGCTCGGCCGCACCTCTCCTGCTCGGCTGGATCGCACCAGGGCGGGCGATTGGGGGGCGAGAGCTGGGCCGGCTGGCATGGCTTGCACTGATTCGGCGCGCTGAGCCGAACCTGATGCGACGTTGGCGGGACTGCTGGCTGCCGCATCGGCCAATCCCAGATTGGGCGACGCGCCGTACCCGGACGTCCCGCGCTGCGCCTTGCTGAGTGCCAGGGACGACGGCGCGGCTTCAGGGGCAGTTGAGCCGG
>JBGSHS010000060.1:0-9439 GCA_041752115.1 Pirellulaceae bacterium
GGGACGTGGGAAACAAGCCGCGATTTTCCCATGCTCTGCGCGAGCATGGCCACGTATCTGCGCGAGCATGGCCACGTATCTGCGCGAGCATGGCCACGTATCTGCGCGAGCATGGCCACGTATCTGCGCGAGCATGGCCACGTATCTGCGCGAGCATGGCTACGGCTGGCGTCAGGCCGATCTTTCCAGATTTGTGGCCTGGTTGATCTTGTTGTAGAGGGTCTTGAGGCTGATGCCCAGCTCTTCCGCGGCGGCCGGCTTGTTGCCATCGTGTCGTTCGAGCGATTCGTCGATCGCCTGGAGTTCCAGTTCGCGCAGTGTCATGGGAGTCTGTGCGCGGCGGATCGACTTGCCACTGCGCTCGCGTGTGAGCCGCTCGGGCAGGTCGTCCAGGGTGATGGGGGGATGGTCGGCCAGGATCGTGGCGTGTTCGATCACATTGGCCAGTTCACGCACGTTGCCGGGCCAGGGGCAAGCCTGCAGGGCTTCGAGCGCTTCGGGGGTGAATAACTCGGTCGCATCTCCCGAAATGCCTGGGCGGAATCGCCGGAACAGGTGCATTGCCAGTTCTGGGATATCTGCGGCTCGACTGCGCAGCGGGGGCAGGTGGATTTCGAACGTGTTGATGCGAAACATCAGGTCTTCGCGGAACACTCCGTCGGCCACCATTTCTTCGAGGTTTCGATGGGTAGCGCAGACGACGCGCACATCCACCTGGAACGAGTCATTATCGCCGACGCGACGAATCTCGCCACTCTCGAGCACGCGGAGCAGTTTGGCCTGCATCGACTTGGGGAGTTCGCCGATCTCATCGAGAAACAGTGTGCCGCCGTGGGCCACTTCGAACAGCCCGATGCGATGATCGTCAGCTCCGGTAAAGGCCCCTTTGCGATGACCGAACAGCTCGCTCTCGATCAGATGTTCGGGGAGCGCTCCGCAGTTGATCGCCACAAACGGCATATCGGCCCGCAGGCTCTGATCGTGGACCGCCCGCGCCACCAGTTCCTTACCGGTTCCCGTTTCACCGAGGATCAGTACGGTGGAGCTGGTGGGAGCGACTTTGGCGATCAACTGACGCACACGAGCCATCGGCAGTCCATTGCCGATCAGTTGCGGTTCTCCTTCGATGCGCAGCAGTTGCCGTTGGAGTGCTCGGTATTTGTTGGTCAGTTCGCGTTTGGCAGCGATACGTTCCAGGAGTGCTTTGAGTTCGATCAAGCGACACGGTTTGGTGAGGTAGTCGAAAGCGCCGAAGCGGAGGGCCGCGATGGCCGTTTCGAGCGATGATTTTCCGGTCAGCACTACGGCCTCGACGTCAGGTGCCAGCTCCTTGGCACGCTCAATCACTTGGATCCCATTGAGGCCCGGCATATCCAGGTCGACCAGCAGGCAGTCGTAGACCGTACGTTCCATGGCTGCCACGGCCGTCGTGCCGTCGGGGCAGACGGTCACTTCGTGCCCCATGCGAGGCAGTTCGAGACTCATCAGTTCCTGCAAAGCACTTTCGTCGTCGGCGAACAGGATCCGAAGTGACTTAGGCGGCAAGCTGTTGTCTTTGTTCTTTTTCTTCATGGTGACTCAGCGGGAATGTGACAAGGAACCGAGAACCCTTTCCGGGTCCGTCGCTGGTGGCTTGAATCGTACCGCCATGGTCGGTGATGATACGGTACGTGATGGAGAGTCCGAGTCCGGTGCCTTGACCGCCTCGTTTGCGAGTAAAAAACGGCTCGAACAAATGAGTCAGCACTTCGGGGGTCATGCCGACGCCGTCGTCGGTCACGCTCAGGAGAGCCTGCTGCCGACCTCGCTCCAAATGAACGACAACCTTGCCCGTCTGCTCCAGACTGTCCAGGGCGTTGGTGAGCAAGTTCAGTACGACCTGCTTGATCTCTTGCGGATTGACCGACACCACGACGTGTTGATCGCAGTGGAATTCGATCGCCTTGCGATTGTGTTTTCCCAGGTGTTTCACCATGTCGATGACGACCTGGACCAGTTCGCGCAGATCGGTATCTTGTCGCTGGATGTCTCCCAGTCGGGAGAAGTCCAGCAATTTCTCGGTAATGCCCTTGCAGCGAAACGCCTCATCCTGGATGCGGCGCAGGTACTTGCGCAGCACGTCCAGTTCGGCGCTCTGCTGAGCGTCGAGTTCTTCGTCGGAGTTGAGGATTTCGTGCAGTCGGCTCTCCAGCGATTCGGCCGACCAGGCAATGGACGCAAGGGGATTGTTGATTTCGTGCGCGACTCCCGCCGCCAGAAACCCGACGCTGGCCAGTTGTTCGCTCCGTACGACCTCACGTGTTCGCTGCTGCACCTGCTGGTCCAGGTCATCCCGAATCTGCTGGAACCTGCTGGTCATCTCATTCATGGCCATCGCCAGTTCTGCCACTTCATCGCCCGAAGGGAGGTGGATGCGGTGGGCGAAGTCGCCGGAGGCGACGCGGCGCGAACCGTTGATCAGGGTTCGCAGAGGATGAAACACCCAGACGTACAGCAGACGTACGAGCACTGCCAGGCCGAGCAGTGTGAACGTGGACGCGACCCAGGCCAGCACAATGTACGTTCGGTACTCGCCGCGCGCTTCTTCGCGGAAGGCCAACATCTTGTCCTGGAGAAAGCGGGGAAGTTGATTGGTCAGTTCCCCCAGCTGATGCAACTCTTCTTCCAGCGGGGCCGGCACGTTCGGCTCGAGCAGCCAGTCGTGCTCCTCGTAGATCTGCGTAATGAGATCGAGGCAATGGTGAACTTCGCGTACGGTTTCCCATTCACGCCGCTTGTCACCAATAAATGGATCGTCCAGGTCGCCTTGCTCCAGAGCAGTCTGGTACTTCTGCAACGCGTTCTTGACGCCGAACAGGCTCAGCTCAAACTGCTCGCGCTGCAGGCTCGCATTGGATCGCTCCCCCCCAGCAAAGTCGGTCGGCGACTTGCCTGCTCGACCCGCTCCCTGCAACTGACTCACCTGCACCGTCAGCGCCGAGGCCGGTTCCAGTTCGCTCGCCCGCTGGCTGATGCCGCGCACCAGTTCGCGATAAGCATAAACCCCGCGGCAGCTGCTGCACGACAACACACCCACCACCAGGAAGAGAATGGCTGTGCAGAAGAACAGCTTGTAGCGAATGGGCCAATGAGAAAACAAGGCGACCTCCCTGCCGCAGTCAAGTTGCTGTCGCTGGAACACGCTCTTCGATCGAGCCGGTGCGGCCCCTCCCCAGGCCATTCGTCCCGTGTCCGGATGAGTAGGGGGCTGTTGCCCGGCACCCGTCGACTCCGACGCGCAGGGCGGACCACAAACCGGTGGTCGGTACTGGAGACGAGTTCTGCCCACAGCCGCGTCGAGTGCCCAAACGCACGCTGAAACGCGCGGGAGTGTAGCAGAGGCCACAAGAGCAGAGCAAGGCGAACTTGCCGGTCCCGGGAGAGGATGCTAGCAGTCCCAAGACCATCGGATGGCGAACGGAACTTCGCGGGGAGCGTGAGCTTCGTATCACAACTTTCCGCCAAGCCATCACTCAGTTTCCATCCGGCCGCTTGGGCCGTGATGTACTGCGGTTTCTTGCGAAACTACAATGGTACTTCGAGTGGGGATTTGGGCAGCCAGTCTGACGGGGCCATGGGGGGTGAATTGAGCTAGTAGCGTATGGTACAAGCGGTTTTGTTAAAGCTCCATAGGAGTGGCAACAGGTGGACGCGGTAAGAATTGAAAAAGCGATTGCGGCCTTGGAAAGGGAAATGATTGCGTCAAATCGGCGACGGCATTCGCTGCGAGAATTTGCTGGAGTCGCCTTGCTGCACGCTCAGCCGCGGGATAGCTTCCCAGTGCAATCACTGGTGGGTCAATACAATGCGGCAGCACGTTCCTACAACGCCTTGGGCCGTCAGATGGGACGGTTAGTGCAGAATGCCATCAACACCGACGCGTGGGAGATGCAGCGAAACTTGTTGAAGAAGGCCCCGCCGGACCTCGGCTTAGGGCCGATTCCGTTTGTCATGTGGTGTCTTTCGGTGTTTGATGGTTGGCTGCGCACCCATTCCGCTCCAACTCGGTCGGTATTCCTGGACGTCGAGCCTGACTTGCATCTGTTGGAAGTCAGGATGCGCCGGTTGCGGTACGGACGAGATGGTCTGCATCAGCTTGAGCAGCAGATTGCGGCACTGCGCGGCACGCCACACCGCTGAGTTGGTGCGGCAGCCACTCTGGTGGTGACCGCAGGGCTCGCATTGCTGCATTGTGGCAATCACTATTCAGTTACCTCTTTCCTGCGGCGACTACCTCCTGGCAGCGGCGATTGGACGTCGACTGCCGCCGCGATCCGGCCGCGTCACGCTTCGTGCCAGGACCGGCCGGTTGGAAGTGGTCGGTGAATAGGGAATGCGACAATGAGACAATTCTTCAATGCGACAACCGACACGACCCCCGGCGTTTCCAGCGGTCTGAACCGCAGAATATTGAACAAGGAATGTCCCATTTCCAAGTGGAAGAAGCAGGCTGAGCCAGGACCAGACGCTGGGGCGTTTTTCTTTCGGTCGCGGCGTAGGACGCCGACTGCCGCTGCGATCCGGCCGCGTCACGCTTCGTGCCAGGACCGGCCGGTGGGAAGTGGTCGGTGAATAGGGAATGCGACAATGCGACAATTCTTCAATGCGACAACCGACACGACACCCGGCGTTTCCAGCGGTCTGAACCGCAGAATATTGAACAAGGAATGTCCCATTTCCAAGTGGAAGAAGCAGGCTGAGCCAGGACCAGACGCTGGGGCGTTTCTCTTTCGGTCGCGGCGATTGGACGTCGACTGCCGCTGCGATCCGGCCGCGTCACGCATCGTGCCAGGACCGGCCGGTGGCAAGTGGTCGGTGAATCGGGAATGCGACAATGCGACAATTCTTCAATGCGAAAACCGACACGCCCCCCGGCGTTTCCAGCGGTCTGAACCGCAGAATATCGAACAAAGAATGTCCAATGTCCAAGTGGAAGAAGCAGGCTGAGCCAGGACCAGACGCGCTGTAGTGATAGCCTTGCCGCCTCGCCGTAGCCCATTGTGGCATTGTCGCATTGAAGCATTGTCGCATTCCCTATTCCCCCACCACTTCGCTCCGGCCTATCCCTGTTCCCCACCACTTCGCTCCGGCCTGTCCCTATTCCCCACCACTTCGCTACGGCCTGTTCCTGTTCGCAGCAGCAAATCGCGTCGATGGCACGCACCCGCGCTGGGGCGCTGATCCTCTCCCGGCTGCGCTGCTCGCTGCGAAACTGTGGTATGCGAATTCCGCGGAACGTGGTATTGTCCTGGCCGGGTCAGGACCTTTGCGCATGGTCAGGGATAGAGAGATGCGTCTGCTCTCACGCTACATTATGGCGGAACTCATCAAGGTCTTCCTGGTCAGTTTGATCGGGATGTCCCTGGTGATTCTCCTGGCGGTCGTCGGGCAGGAAGCCGTCCGGCAGGGGCTGGGGCCCTGGCCGATCCTGCGGCTGATCCCGTATTCACTCCCCAACGCCCTCGTTTTTGCTGTGCCTGGTACGATTCTGTTTGCCGTCTGCACGGTGTACGGCCGGATGTCGGCGGACAACGAGCTGGTGGCCGCCAAGTCGATTGGCGTATCGCCCTGGGCCTTTCTGATCCCCGGTTTCGTGCTGGCGTTCTTGGTGAGCCTGGGTGCCGTGTGGCTCAACGACGTGGCCTCCAGTTGGGGGCACCAAGGAATGCAGCGGGTCGTGCTGCAATCGGTGGAACAAGTGGCTTACGGGATGCTGCGAACCAGTGGCTCGTACAGCTCACCCCAATTCTCCATCAACGTCGTCGAAGTCCAGGGCAAACGGCTGATCGAACCGACGGTCACTTTCCGGTCCTCGGATGACGCTCCGCCCGTCACGCTCTTTGCCCGCGAAGCACAGTTGCGTCTGAACGACGACAAGACCAAGCTGATGGTACTGTTGACTGATCCGAGTGCCGACTTTCGGAAGGGCGTGCAAGCGGATTTCCCCGGCCAGCAGGAGTTCGAGATCTCGTTGTCGGCGGCCGCACGCAAAGGAGGCTCCTCGACCGACCTGTCCAATTCGGCCATGCAGGAGATCCCGCGGCACATCGAAGGGCAGCGTCAGGAGATCCGACGACTCCAGCAGCACTTTGCGGCCGAGGCGGCCTACCAGATGCTGACAGGCGATTTCCAGGCGCTTTCCGATCCTTCCTGGCACCAGCGGCAGTTGCAGCTGCAGGATGCGCAAAGCCAGCTCTTTAAACTCAAACTGGTTCCCTGGCGGCGGTGGGCCAACGGTTTCAGCTGTCTCTTCTTTGTATTGGTTGGCGCCCCGCTCGCCGTTCGCCTGCGCAACGCGGATATGTGGACGAGCTTCGGGCTCTGCTTCCTGCCCATCCTGTTGATCTACTACCCGCTGCTGATGTACGGGTTGGATCGGGCCAAATGCGGTGCCCTTCCTCCCTATTTCATCTGGCTGGGAAATGCCGTGCTGTTGGGCGCCAGTTGCTGGATTCTGCGCAAGGTCATGCGCTACTAAGGCATGAGGGAAAAATGACTTCGGCGCATTGACTGTAGTTACGCTCGCGCAGAGCGTGGGAAACCGCCCGCCGTTTGGCGACGGCATCTACCAACACGGTGGTTATTCTTCCTGCGGTCCTAAGTTACCGTGCGATTGGGCAGTGGCAGTGGCAGTGGCGCGTGGCAGCATCGTGATCGTGGATGCAGCGCGAGGCGAGCTGCTGGGAAGTGGGTAGTGCTTGGTGACAGCTTAACATTCGCGTTGGGTGGCACTGGCTCCGCCAACGTAGCCTTGTCCGATAGCCAGAGGAGCCGTGGCAAAGCAGTGGCACCCTGGTTCTTAGCTGTCACAGAGCACTAAAACGGCCGCGATCTGCCGTTCCCGCGGCGGCTTTGCTCGCGCAGTTCGCTCATCATGAAGCTCATGGCGTGCACATAGCTGCGCAGTGCCGCTTCATGCTGCCCATTCTTTGCCGCTCGCTCGGCCATCTTGCATTGAGCGTCAAAGCCATGCATGTCGACCGCCCAGTCTTCGTCTGCGGTAGCCGATCGCAGCTGCTCGACCAATGCCGAAAGCTTTCCGGTGAAGCTTGCGTTGACGGGGCATTCGACTTTCACGTAGGGACCTTTGCCGAATCGACGTGTTTCCCCCAAGGCGATGCCACGCGGTTGGTCGATCCAGCGAAACACCACAGTCGCCACAGCGATGAGCAGTCCGACCGCGAGCACGGCAATGGCGGGCTGGCGATGTTCCAGCACGGCGAGCGCCAGCGCGGCCAGGAAGCAGACGCTCGCGGCAATCCACAACGCAGGCTGCAGGCGACTGGGGCCTCTTTCGCGTCGGATCGTCAACGGCTGAAGGCCGGCGACCCGCGTGGTCATCTGCTCGCTGACCACCTTGACAATGAGCACCGTGATGTTGTCGTGACCACCGCGCAAGTTAGCCAGGTCGGTCAGCGCCTGGGCCGCCTCGCGCGGAGGCAGGCTGGCCAGAATCGGGCCCATCTCGTCATCTTCCACCAGACCAGACAATCCATCGCTGCAGAGGAGAAACGTGTCACCCAACTCCAACGGATAAGGGCCTTCGAAATCGGTTTGAACGGTCGGGTTGGGACCTAGCGACCGGGTGATGATGTTCTTGGGAACCGCATTGGCAAACTCTTGGTTGCCTTCGAACTGCCCACTGGCTCGAATTTCCCACACCAGGCTGTGATCGAATGTGAGCTGCTCCAACAAGTTGCCGCGGAGGCGATAGACGCGGCTATCTCCCACATGAGCGATCAGAGCACCTTGTGGCAGCAAAGCCAGGCAACTAGTCGTCGTGCCCATGTTGTGGAAGTCGATATTCGCCTGACCACGCCGATGGACTTCGGCGTTCGTCTCCTGAATGGCCCGATGCAGGGCCTCGGGGGCCGACAGATCCTGGTACTTGTGGTAGCGATGTGTAATCCCGGCCACGGACATTTCACTGGCCAGCTCCCCTGCGGCATGGGCTCCCATTCCGTCGGCCACCACGAAGAGGTGCCCGCTACGCCGCCACGACTCCATATCGTTGGCCAACACAACCGCGTACGAATCCTGATTGGTCGTGCGTCGCATGCCAATGTCACTGACCGCGGCGTGCTGCAGCCATTCTTCCCAATTCACGACGGCGTCCAAATCTCGGGGTCCTGCGTAGGCAGATCCGTACCGGAGTGCGGATGGTTGGGGAACTTCAGCGTACACTTTCTCTCTATCGATCGCGGTGAGAGCGCCGCATCATCCATAAGCCATCCGGGGCTGGCCGATGCCCTCGTCGCGGTTGCGTGGGAGGCCAATGCTCTCGTCTCCTCCCAGTCCGTTTACTATACCGTCAGGGCCGAATCAGCCTGAAAGCCCGACCTGAGGCAGTGAGCTACCCATCGCTGGGGGCGTGGCTGCCGTTGGCGTCCGGAGATATCGGCCAGCGGTCTGCATCGAATGCCAGCATAGCGTCTCACACATAAAGACTTTAGTAGTCTAACCTCCCACAGCCAACCACGCGTCGTCTCGGCGCCAAAATTTCGCTCGGCCGCTCTACCTGCAAGGGATGGGTGTGCCTAAGACCTATTGGAAGGGTGCCACACGAGGCGTCCTTCTTCCTCGACGTGGCTTTCTGTCCGGTTCACCCCAGGCGCCGGTGAAAGGGCCGGCACCGGAGCCATCGCACCAACACCCGCCGCCATCCACAGCGGGTGAATTCTCTAGGAGTCGTCAGATGGTATAGCACGATTGCGGGCTTGGTCTGCTGGGACGGTAGTCCTCCTCACATGGCGTGTTGGAGCCTTCAGCTACTCCGCGTCGCCACCTCCTTCTTCATGCCTCGCCCAGGGGGTGGGTCCAGAAGCGGATTTGGTTTTTTTTCGACCGACAGCTAACACCCTGTGCCGGAGGTCCGACTGCCGCTGCGATCCGGCCGCGTCACGCTCCAGGAGATGACAGGCCGATGGGATGTGGAACGTGAATAGGGAACGCGACAATGCCACAGTGCAACAATGCGGAATTCGGCCGACCTGAAAGCAGACACCCTGCGCCGGGGAGTCGTCTGAACCGCAGAATATCCACCATGGAATGCCCAATGACCAAGGGACGCAGCAAGCAGTGCCAGCAACGGCTACCTCTTGGCGGGAGTCTCACCGCGGCGCAGCAGCCCATTGTGGCATTGTCGCATTGTGGCATTGTCGCATTCCCTATTTCCACACCACTTCGCGACGGCCTGTCCCTATCTGCGGCAGCAAATCGCGTCGATCCGAAAGCAGACACGCTGCGTCTGGAGTCGTCTGCGACCTGAAAGCAGAGACCTTGCGCCGGGGAGTCGTCTGAGCGGCAGAATATCCCACACGGAATGTCCAATGACCAAGGGAAGAAGCAAGCAGTGCCAGCAACGGCTACCTCTTGGCGGGAGTCTCACCGCGGCGCAGCA
>JBGSHS010000061.1:0-10422 GCA_041752115.1 Pirellulaceae bacterium
TCAACAACAAACTGAAACTGATCACCAGAAAATCGTATGGGTTCCGCACCCAGGAAGCCTACGAAATCGCCTTGTATCACAACCTGGGAGCCTTACCAGAGCCAGAATCTACCCACAGATTCCTCTGAGGAGGCAAATAAAGAGCAACTCGGCGGTGCCGAGTGGTTCGTTGAAGAGTAAGCCGACGTGGTCGAAGACCTACGGGTGTTTGACCACGTCGGCTTTTTTTGTTCTTGGTGACGCGCAGTCCGCCGTCGATGGCGGCTTTGACTTGAGGAGAGTTGGACCATGTTACAGTTAGCAATCACTTGTCTCATCATCGCTTTGATCGCGGCCGTGCTCGGCTTCGGCGGAATTGCCGGCTCCTTCGTGGGAGTCGCGAAGATCGTGTTCGTTGTCTTCCTGGTTCTGGCGGTACTGTCGTTCCTGGGAGGTGGATTCCGCCGAGGACGCTTCTGGGGGACCGCCGGAAACTAGATTTCCTGATCCGCGTTGGAAAATTCGAGAGTGAATTCGCACCAACTGCCGGCCAGATACGTCGGCCAGTTGGTGCGGAGACCGGAGGCCGTCATCGAAACCGTTGATGCACACACAAGGTCGAGGGAAGATGTCTGCATCCGATCTCGCCAGGGAGAAGAACGAGTATGATCGCACGTCCCATTTCGAATCGTTGTTTGGTCAGCGCATTGGTGATCCTGGGTTGGAGCTTTGGCGGGGACAGGACACTATGTGCACAACCAGACCAAGCTGATGTCGAGGAAGGAGTGCTAGTGCTCACACGCGGGCCGATCCACGAGGCCTTTGCAGAAACGGTGAGTTATAATCCGGATCAGGGCATGGTGGTGCCGTCAACGCCGCCCGACGCCATCGAAGAACTGCCGCCTGACCAGAAGCCCGAGGGGGACAACGTCGCGTGGATTCCCGGCTACTGGGGTTGGGACGATGAGGGGAACGATTTCCTGTGGGTCAGCGGCATCTGGCGGGCCCTGCCGCCAGGTCGCAATTGGGTCCCCGGGTATTGGGGCGAGTCCGAGGAGGGCTATCAGTGGACTTCCGGGTATTGGGCAGACGCCAACACGAACGAGGTGGAGTACTTGCCCGAGCCGCCAGAATCGGCCGAAGCTGGCCCCAATATTGATGCGCCTTCGGCGGACAGCACTTGGCTGCCCGGCTGTTGGATTTGGAATGCGAACCGGTATGTCTGGCGTCCCGGTTCTTGGGCGGCCGTGCAGCCGAACTGGATGTGGGTCCCCGATCATTACGTGTGGGCTCGGCGCGGCCACATCTTCGTCAACGGCTACTGGGATTACGCAATGGGCCGTCGTGGCGTGTTGTTCGCACCTGTCCATTTCAATCGCGGTATATACCGGCGGCCGGGCTTCTCCTTCTCGCCCACCACGGTGATCAGTCTGGGTGTCTTCAGCAACCACCTCTTCTTACGTCCGCGTTACCAACACTATTACTTTGGCGACTATTACGCTGCCAGCTATCAGCGCGCAGGGTTCCACCCGTGGTTCTCATTCCAATCCCGTCGCTATGGCTACGATCCGATTTACGCGCACCAGCGCTGGCAATATCGGCAGGACCCGCAATGGGAGCGGCGAGTGGAAAAAAATTACCGGAACCGTCGCGACCACGTCGACGCGCGACCACCGCGTACGTGGGCGGCCCAGAGAAGTCTCGACGCACAAGGCGTGAATCTTCCCGACCGTGGGTTCAGAATGGGTGAGTCATGGGACCAACGGGTCACGAGCAAGGACAACTTGCGACGATTTCAACCGCTCGACATGGATGCACGACAGCAATTCGCTCAGTCCCGGCAGGACGTCGAGAGGTTCCGCGGCGAACGGCGTAAGATGGAGTTCGATGACGCGGCTCGGCGTACCGATAAGCGATCGGGGGAATTCGTGCCGGTCAAAGTGGCACGCCCCCGGTCTCCGTTCATGGCAAGGCCCGTCGCAGAGCTTGGTCGGGAGGACGCTCCACCGAAGAGGTATCGAGCTCCGCGGCCGGATCGCAATGTGGCCGCCAAGCCGCGTGGCGAATCCAGGAACAACTCTCGTGGCGAAGCGAAGGGCAACGCTCGTGGTGACGCGCGAGGCAACTCCCGCGGCGTAGCACAGGGCAATGAACGCGGTGAAGCGCGAGGCAACTCCCGCGGCGGAGCGCAGGGCAACCCGCGCGGCGTAGCACAAGGCAACTCCCGTGCCGCAGCGCAGAGGAACCTGCGCAGCGCAGCACAGGGCAAACCCAGTAGCGCAGCGCAGAGGAACCCTCGTTCCGCAGCACAAGGCAACCCTCGCAGTGCGGCGCAGAGGAACCCGCGCGGCGCAGCACAAGGCAAACCCGGTAGCGCAGCACAGAGGAACCCGCGCGGCGCAGCACAAGGCAAACCCAGTAGCGCAGCGCAGAGGAACCCGCGCGGCGCAGCGCAAGGCAAACCTGATGGCGCAGCGAAGGGTAACTCCCGCGGCGAAGCGAAAGGTAAATCCAAGAAGTGAAACTTAAGATGATGGATTGGGTTGGGTTCGTGAGGTGGCTGTCTACACCGGTCCGTCTCAGTCATGGCAGTCAGCTGCCTGCATCGGCAGGCAGCTGTTCCGATCGTGATCGCGTCCTGCGGTGTGCCGGCATATTTCCTCGGTTCGATATTGTATCCTCTTTCTAGGTACAATTTCTGAAATGGTTTAATCATGGTTCGAGTCTGCGTGATGTTGATGTTGGTCGGGTTGGTTGTGCATACCGGATGCGCGCGAAAGCCCGCGGATCGGACGCCCGGAAAGGTCACTTCGGAAGACGTGAGTCGCGATGCCGGTCAGGCTGCCGAGACGGCTGACGAGTTTTCCGAGCAGACCAAGGAAGAGTTCCAGGCGAAGCTCGATAGCCGACTCAAGGAGTTGGAGGCCGAAATCGCCAAGCTCCGAGAGAAAGGTGTCGACCTGAAGGACAACGCGAAGGCCAATTGGGACAAATCTATGGCCGACCTGGAAATCAAGCGCGACGCGGCTCGCGCGAAGCTGACCGAGGTCGGTCAGTCCAGCGAGGAAACTTGGAAGGATGTTCAGCAAGGAGCTCAGGCCGCCTGGGACGAACTGGATCAAGCCTTCCGCGACGCGTCAAACGAGTTCTGAGCGAAGTCCGGGCCGCAGACGGCGAATGCCCCGCCTTTCCAGCTCCTGCTGGAACGCTGCCACCACCGGCTCGAGGGGCGTCCCCGCGATGGTCAGGCCGAAATCGCGGATCGGCTGCGATGACAAATCTCCTGCTCGAAAACGGTCCAGAGCTGCCATGATTTCGATTCCTCCCGGTTGATCCAGTCATAATCATGTCACACCTGGACACGAAGGCAACAGCCCAATTTGCCTTTTTCCTTTCCGCGCCATAGAATCGTGTGCTGTTGGGGCAGATCGTGATCTCTAGTCGTCGGACGACTCAATAGAGAGCAGCTCGGCCGTGCCGGGCGGCTTGTTTATGAGTAAGCCGACGTGGTCGAATACCTGTGGGTATTCCGCCACGTCGGCTTTTTTTGTGCGTACAACGTCGCGTTTATGATTCCGGTGCAAGACAGCTCGAGAGATGAATCATGAAGATTCTGTGAGTTAGTCCGCCCACACCGAATACGTTCTGGAGTTTCAAGCACGTGCTGCGGTTTGTTTCCCAACGCGCGGCCTTTCCTCCATCGGGCCTAATGACGATCGTGGCGACATTGGTCGCTGAACTGGACCAATTACGTGTGCGCGGATGGCGGGATATGGTGTTCATCATCGACGACAATTTCATCGGCAACAAGATCCAGGCCAAAGCACTGCTGCAAGAAATCATCGCTTGGCGCACCCTTCGCCAGAAAACGACTTCGAGCCAACCGGATTTCGGCGGAAGAAAACAAGACTTTTCGCATTAGTGTGCCCGCGCACTCCGGCCGCTCTCTGATTCTGGTACGCGCTCACCAGGTCGGCGGCTCATCGCGGTCAAAGCGGCCATCGCCTGGTGCGTGCTCAAAAAGACGTGATCTTCACCTAACTCGCCGATCAGGCCGGCTCGGTGAAGCTGGTCCAAGACCGGACCTTTTACATCCGCCAGATGAAACGCAACGCCGGCGTCGTGTAGTCGCTCGATGAGTTCACGAAGCGTCTCCACCGCGCTGGCGTCGACGTAATTGATACCGCTGCCGACCAGCAGGAGATGCTTGACTGCACGATGCTCGGCGACCTTGCCCAGCAGCGTGTCTTCCAGGTACTTGGTGTTTGCGAAATAGAGGCTTTCATCGACTCGAATCGCTAGCACCGCGGGATAGGTCGTCACTTCATGCCGTAACACGTTGCGGAAAGTCTCGCTGTGGCCCACCCGACCAACGACGGCAATGTGCGGCCGGCTGGTCCGCCACAGAAACAGTCCCACTGACGTGCCCACGCCGACCAGAACTCCGAGCTCGATTCCCAGCGCAAATACGGCGACAAAGGTGACGACCAGTGCCAATGCATCGGCCTTGTTGGAACGCCACAGGCGAAACGGCATTCGCCAGTCGACGAGCGAGGCCACGGCGACGACAATGACCGCGGCGAGCACGGCGTGCGGGATGTGGTAGAACATGGGCGTCAAGAACGCCACGGTCAAGGCGACCAGCGTGGCCGTGCCGACCGAGGCCAAGGGAGTCGTGGCGCCGGCTTCGAAGTTGACGACGGAGCGACTGAAGCCGCCGGTGACCGGATAGCCGCCGGTGAACGAGGCCCCGACGTTGGCGACGCCCAGCGCGATCAGTTCCTGGTTGGCGTCGACTTTCTGGCGGCGGCGGCTGGCCAGGGTTTGGGCGATAGCGATGCTTTCCATATAGCCGACGAAGACGACGACCAGAGCCGCTTCAAGAAGCGTGCCGAACTGATCCCATGGAACGGTGGGCCAAGACAGCGGAGGCAGTCCGGTGGGGATTTCGCCCACCACCTTCACATTCGCCTCCTCGCTAAGCTGCATCATGCCGACCAAAAGCGTTGCGCCGAACACGGCGACCAAGGGACCGCTCTTGGCCAGGGCGATCGCCAGTGGCTTTGCCACTCCGACCCGCTGCAATAAATCTTTCAAACCGAATTGGAAGAACAGGAGCAGGCCGATACACCCGGCGCCCAATCCGAGGGTGACGACGTTTGTCGCCGACAGTTCGCGGGCGAGCTCCATGAACATTTGATACGGACGTTCGGGTCGGTCGAGAGAAATACCCAGCAGGTGCTTTGCCTGGCCGAAGCCAATCACCAGCGCCGCGGCGCTGGTAAATCCGGAAATGACTGGGTGGCTGAGGAAGTTCACGAGAAATCCCAGACGGGCGATCCCCATCACCACCTGCAAGAGGCCAACGAGCAGGGCCAGAAACAGAGCGAGGCTCACGTAGTCGGCTGTGCCTGCCGTGGCCAGCGGCGCCAATACGCTGGCGGTTATTAAGGAGACCATGGCCACTGGCCCGACCGCCAGAACTCGGCTACTTCCCAATAGTGCGTAGAGCATGAGTGGCAAAATGCTGGCGTAGAGACCGACCTGGAGCGGCAATCCAGCGAGCATGGCGTATGCCATGCTTTGCGGCACGAGCATGATCGCCACCACGGCTCCGGCCATCAGGTCACCCGCGATGTCGTCGCGACTGTACCGCGGCAACCATTCGAAGAGGGGCAGGAAACGCCCCACACGCCAGCCACTCGCGAGTTCCGAGTGGTCGGTCCACGCGGCCGACGACGGTTCGGACTTCTGTCCTGGCTTGCTTGTTACCATGGTTTCTCAGAGGGCGCGTTTCTCAGAGGGCGCGTTTCTCAGGGCGCGTTTCTCAGGGCGTCGAATCCACGAAGACGTGAATGGCCGCCAGTACAAGTATCAACACAGTCGCCACGACGGGAACCAACACGCGTGGTTTCAGGTTCCATACGCGGTCAAGAGTCAAGATGCCGCGATCGCCCCAGTGATTCACCGTGCGAGCAAGCCAGCCCGACGCCTCAGCGAAAACATAGGACCCGGCGATCAGGCCGAGCAGGACGGCGAGGGCATCGTAGTTGCCTTGTCCCAAGGCTGCAGCGCCGGTGCCCGGACAGTAGGCTGCCAGGCCAAAGCCGATGCCGAAGAGAATCCCGCCCAGCGTGTTGGCTCCGTAGCGGGTGGGCTTGATGTGGAGCTTGACCAACCCGGCAGTGTGCAGCGCGTAGATACCGATCATGCCCACGACCACGGCCGACATCATCACCTTCAAGACCGTGAAATCCTCCAGCAAGAGCATGCCGATCAGGACCTCGTACTTCGCCACACCTCCTTTTTGCAGCAAGAAGCCGAAGATCACGCCGAACAGGAACCCGAGTCCAAGCTGGGCTGCCCGGTTTTCCGGCGGACCGTCCGGCTGGGGATCTTTGTTCCTCGTCGGGTTCCTGGTCACATCTTGTGTCATGATTTCATCACTTATTTCAGGCGTAAAACAGAAGCATCGCAGTGGCAACTCCGCCGACGAAGAAGCCCAGCAGTGCTATCCACGAGCCGACGGAGAGTTGCATTGCGCCGCTGATGCCGTGTCCGCTGGTGCAACCGCCTGCCATCCGCGCGCCAAAGGCCATCAGGCCGCCGCCAAGAAAACCAACCGCCATTCTCAACCAGACACTCTCGCCGAACCGCTCCACCCACCTTGTCGGCAGCCATCGGCCAGTGAAGTCGCCACCGCTCCATGCCGCCAGGAACGCACCTACGATCACACCGATCACCAGCGCCACTTGCCAGTCGAACTGGGAGGCTTTCTTGTCAGCGTAGAAATGCAGGGAAGTGGTATGTCGCGGGGCGATCAGCCGGCCGATCAGTCCGGCAACGTTAGCAAAGGCGGTCGACGCACCGAGCGGCTTGGCACTGAAGTAAAACGTGACCATGCTGAGCACGCCGATCAACGCCCCCACCAGATACGGTGACCAGGCAGGTCCCGTCCCGCCCGGGTCAACTGCCGCGGTTTGGGCATGGGCAAGCATCGGCGTTACGACGATCAGCCCGATCGCGTGAAGTCCGTTGCGACTTGTCATACTTCCACTCCTTCACTGTTTGATTGCCATGTCACGTAAGTCCTCCGTAATCACCTGACACTTCACGCGGGAGCAGGCCGACATCGATCCGAGGCAAACCTCGACGGGATCCATGCCCTGGCGTTGCAGGAACGCCGCTGCGATCATGGCCCGCTGGCCGCTTTTGCATAGCGTGGTGATCGGTCGGCCTCTCGGGATCTGTGAGAACTTCGAGGGCAAATCGCCCACGTAAACATGCACCGCCGTGCGAAGATGACCGGACTCGAATTCCTCCTGGCTGCGCACATCCAGCAGCGTGAAGTCATCGCCATCGTCGAGCCGTTGTTCCAGATCTGTGATGTGAATGGCCTCGATCCGGTCGTAGACCCGACCGCTCGTCTCCCAGGCGGGCAGCCCTCCGGCCAGGAAGCCGTCGACCCGGTCGTAGCCAACCCGAGTCAAGCCGCGTACCGCCTCCTCGACTTGGCCGAAGTCTTGGACAATCAAGCCGAGCGGCCGGTCGTAGGCGAGAAACATTCCGGCAAAGGCGGGCAGCATGTGCAGCGGAAGAGAGAAGCTCTTCGGCACGTGGGCGCCTGCATAGGCCTCTGGACTGCGGACATCGACCACGAGCATCCCGCCGTCCGTGGCCCGGGCGAATTCGTCCGGAGACAGAGGTTTCGGAATCGGCAAGTGGTCCAGCGGCGGTGCACCCTCCAAGTTGTATTTTTCCATCTGCTGGAAGTACGGAGGTTGAAAGTGCTCTTCATTGACCTTGAAGCGGATGAACTCATCACGATCCGTCTTCTGCAACACAGGGTTGTGCTTTCGCTCATAGCCAAGTGTCGAAAAGGTGCGTTCCGCGATGCCGGAACCACACACCGAACCCGCCCCGTGAGCAGGCCACAGGAGCACATGCCCGCCCAACGGCAGAAGCTTCTGAAAAATGCTGTCGTAGAGCATGCCCGAGACTTCTTCAGCACGATCGGGGTAGAAGTCGGTCCGGCCCACATCACCGATGAACAGGGCGTCGCCGGTGAATACACCGAGCGGGTCATCACTGAACGCCAAGTCGCGATAGACGATCGAGATGCTCTCCATCGTATGGCCGGGTGTGTGGAGGATGGAGAGCTTGACGTTGCCCAGTTGGAATTCGTCACCCTCGTTCACCGGGTTGCCATATCGGAAGGCGAGCTGACTGCCATGGTAGATTTCTGCTCCGGTGCGCCGGGCCAACTCGAGCGAGCCGATGACGTAGTCCTCGTTGCGATGTGTCTCGAAAATGTGGGTGATCTTCGCCCCTCGGCGGTCGGCGATGTCGAGATATTCGTTGACGTCGCGGCGTGGATCGATGACCAATGCCTGGCCGCCGTCTCCCAAGATGTACGACAAGTGCGCCACTCCGGGCGTGTAGAGCGTGTTCATGAACATTGCCACTGCAGTCTCCTTTGTCTTCGAGTCACCTTCTGTGCGACATTCCTTCCACGAAGTGATCGTCAGCAGACTTTCGGCTTGACTGCCGTGGCGGCAGGATCCTGTGCACAGGCTGAATCGATTGTCAACACGCCTGCGACTGCCAACACTCTAAAGGCACTTCTGATCACGTGACGCAAGGAGTCTCTCTCCGATCTCACTCGGTTCGAAGCGCGTTTCGCGGACGCTCACCGACGCAGGCGAGCAACAAAAAAAACCGACGTGGCGGAACACCCTGAGGTATTCCGCCACGTCGGTTTACTTGTCACTGAACCCCCCGGCCATGCCGGGTTGTCCTCTGTTTAGTCATCCGACGACCTACAGTCAACTTGCTGGCGGAGCCACGCAGCGATTCACTGCGGGTCCACTCATGACATAATCGTAGGGAACCCATCGGGAGAAGACAAGGACCACAATCTACTATTGTTTGACGATCACCTGGACATCCAGGCCGGCAACGCGATCCACAACGCCACCACGCCAACCGCCAAGTCCAGACTCATTTCGAAACTGCGAATTCGATGAGCCTATCCTTCAGCACCGCTGCCGACGCGTGAAGAGCCTGCCGTTCCGCATTCGCCAGTTTGCCCACGATAATTCTTTCGATTCCTGATTGCGATAGGATGCAAGGCACGCTGAGACACACGTCCTTCAGATCGTATTCTCCATCCAACAACGTCGAGACGGTCAGGACACTGCGTTCGTTGCGGAGGACGGCTCCCACGATACGCACTAGGGCCAGCCCGATGGCGAAGCAAGTGGAACCTTTGGCATCGATAATATGATAGGCGGAATTCCGAACCTCGGAGACAATCCTGGTACGTTCGTGGCCCCAGTCCGAGCATTTCAGGCAGGCGGGACAATAGTCATCCATCGCCATTCCGGCGAGGTTGGTCATCGACCAGATGGGAACCTCGCTGTCGCCATGTTCGCCCAGAACGTAAGCGTGCACGTTTCTTACATCCACGCCACAATGCGTGCTCAGTAAGTGCCTGAACCTGGCGCTGTCCAGCACGGTTCCGGAGCCAAGAACTCGATTCCGTGCCCAACCGGTTCGTTGCAGCGTGACGTAGGTGAGCAAATCCACGGGATTGGTGACGACGACGACCACGGCCTGCGATTCACGAGACGCTATCTCGTCCGCGATTTGCCCCACGATGTGGGCGTTTCGCTTTAAGAGGCTGAGCCGGGACTCGCCGGATTCCTGTTTCGCACCGGCGGTGATCACGATGACGGCCGCGTCCGCATAATCGTCGGGTGACCCAGCGCGAACAACCGTCGAGGGGACAAAAGGAAGACCGTGAGCAAGATCCAGCGCTTGACCTTCGGCCTGCTCAACCCGAGCGTCAAGGAGAACGATACTCTCTGCCGTTCCACTTTGAAGCAGCGCGAAAGCAAAAACTGCCCCGACGTCCCCCGAGCCGACAATCACCACTTTGCGAGAATGACATTCGGTATCCATGATACAATCGCCTCACGAACTTGCACCGCTCAAGCGGCAGAGCCGCCAAATAACGGCAGCTTATGAACTGATTCGCGTTTCACGAGTAAGCCCGTTGCGGGGCCCCAGAATTGGCACTGAATGAGCCTCTTGAGCTGATCAATTATTTCCTGCTCCCGCGATTTGGCTTGGCGCCAGATCGCCTCTAACTCAAGATGACCATCGGCGTTAAGGATGTATCGGTCACGCGGCCAGAGGCCCCCCCAACACCGCCCCAGATCGTGGACCAGATCGCTCTCCTGATCTTCGATCTCGCGCGTCTTCCCACGATGGACGGGCTCGATCACGGTGGTCGTGGACGCCCTTCGTCTCCCTGTCTCGGACAAGCCACGACTGTTTCGCGTCACGCCCGCTTGGAGCAGGGGCAAGCCCCCGCGCAGACTCGAAGCGTCCCGACGCGCAAAAAAAACGACGTGGCCGAACACCCAAAGGTGTTCGGCC
>JBGSHS010000062.1:0-24635 GCA_041752115.1 Pirellulaceae bacterium
CTGGCGAAGCCAGTGCCACCCAGATTCTTGGCTGTCACAGAGCACTAGGCGGTTCGGTCGGTACGTTCGAGCAGTTCGGGCAGGCCGGCCAATTCGAACACAGGTCGGATCTCGACTGTTCCCACGCGAGCACCCGGAATACGACCGGCAATGTCGATCGCTTCGTTCAAGTCCTCGGCTTCGATTAGGAAATAGCCGCCGAGCTGTTCGGTCGTTTCGGCAAATGGTCCATCGGTCACCAGGCGTTTGCCGTCACGCACCCGCACGCTGGTGGCAGTCGCAACGCTGTGCAGTGGCGAAGCGGCAAGATACTGGCCGTTCGCGTGCAGTTGCCTGGTCAGCTCGACCGATTCAGCGAAGCAGTGCTCCCGTGCGTCTTCTGTCCAGGCGTCTTCGTCGCTATAGATCAAGAGCATGTATCTCACAAGTCCAACTCCTCTTCTCTTGTAGCCACGCTCGCGCAGAGCGTGGGAAAGCAATTGTAGCCACGCTCGCGCAGAGCGTGGGAAAGCGGGCCATCACCGCAGTTGTTCTTCCCGCGTTCCTGATGGTGTGCGGCGGTAATGGCCCGTCATGAACTGGGTCCAATTTCCTTGTTCATCGCGGATGTGGGAGGTGAGGATTCGATGATCACGATCCACCAACTCGAACACGTCCTTGTAGTGTGCCATGGCGGAGCCGGTGAAATCGGGCCCCTCCGTTTCGAGAGTGAGGGTTCTCGATGTTGAATCGAGCGAGCCACAGTAGACCCACAAATGGGTCATCATGGACCCGATGAACGATCCCACGTACCGACTCTTCTGTGGGTCGTAACCCAGCGTCATGATGGTTCTTCCTGTACCGCCATCGGGCATCGTCCCCTCACCTTCGGCCACGACCCATAATCCTCCCAGCGAGCGGACAACTTCCCGGCCGGTGGTGGTTACCGGAGACTGGTCTGGTCCCATGAAGCACTGCATTTCGCTCGTCCACTGTCCGACGAACGTATCCAGCCACTTATGTTCTGTCTGAGGATCGACATGCATTCGCTTGGTTCCTGTTGGTTGCTATCGGTGACGGTGGAAATGACGTCGGGGTGAATCGTGGGAGCGGACTGCGACCTGGCGGCTGCACTGCGGTTACTCAACAGGCGACGACGTCTTCTGGTCCCGGGCCGCGATCAACGAGTGGATAGTCTCGTCTGCGGCACGGATTTCGAACGGACCCAGGCGAACACCCGGGTGTTTCGACATCAGCTGAATCGCATGGTTCAGGTCGCGCGCTTCCAGCAGCAGAATGCCTCCCAGTTGCTCCTTGGTCTCCGCGTGAGGACCGTCCGTAATCGTCACTTTCCCGTTCTGCCATCGCAGCGTAGCGGCGCTGCGAGCGGATTGCAGGGCTTCTCCTCCCAGGAAATGTCCGCCCTGGCGCAGTTCGTCGTCGTAGACGAAGCACTGTTCCATCAGGGCTGTCCGCTGTGAGGGGGATAATACGTCCCAGTTCGATTCGTCCAAGTAGCCGAGACAGATGAATTTCACGGAATGCTCCTTGCGATTTCGGTGGCAATCCCCGCAGAACACGCTGTTCTACTCATCAAGTAATCGCGTGAGAAAGGGGCAATTCGACAGGGTCCCAGGGAAAAAATGTTGTTGTCCTCGTCACCCGACGGAGCGGTGCGCGTCGCTATCCGAGCTGTGCAAGCCGCATCTCCAGAAAACGCCGTTCGGGTTCTTGTCGGGCCAGGTTCAGTGCGCGACGATACGAGCGACGAGCTTCATCAGCCTGTCCCAGGCGGCGGCAGAGATCGGCACGTGCCGCGTGGGCCAGATGGTAATCGGCCAGTTCCCCGCGGGCCAGGATCGCGTCGATCAGCTGCAAGCCCTGGAGTGGCCCGTCGCGCATGGCCACCGCCACGGCTCGATTCAGGTCCACAATCGGAGACGGTGCCACTTGAGCGAGCAGATCGTACCAGGCCACGATTCCGTGCCAGTTCGTTGCTGCGGCGCTCGGAGCCATCGCGTGCACAGCGGCAATTGCCGCCTGAATGGTATAGTGACCGAAGCGTTGTGTCGCGAGCGACTGCTCAACCAGCTGCCGACCTTCGCGTATCTGAGTATAGTTCCACAGGCTCCGATCCTGATCTTCCAACAGAACAATGTCTCCATTGGCTGACGTACGTGCTGACCGGCGTGCTTCATGCAGGAGCATCAAGGCCAGCAAGCCGATGACTTCAGGATCCGGAAGCAGCTCACTGAGCAGTCGCGCCAATCGAATCGCTTCGTCCGAGAGTGCCGGTCGAGTTACATCGGAGCCGGCGGATGCGGAATAACCTTCGTTGAACACCAGGTAAACGACCGATAGCACCGAATCGAGCCGCTGCGGCAGTTCGGCTAACGACGGAACCTGATAGGGGATTCTGGCGTCCCGGATCTTACTCTTGCCCCGCACGATTCGCTGAGCAATCGTCGCCGGAGCGGCGAGAAAAGCGCTGGCAATCTCCTCCGTCTTCAAGCCACAGACTTCCCGCAGCGTCATCGCCACCTGTGTGCTCGGAGCAAGTGCCGGATGACAGCAGGTGAAGATCAGCCGCAGTTGGTCGTCGGCAACCCCTTCCTCGTCCACTGATGCAGGATCCGGGGCGCTGCGATCGAGTCGTCGCGCCAGTTCCTCGAGCGAAGCGTCAAACCGCGCGCGGCGCCGAATCGCGTCGATCGCCTTGAATCGGCCGGCCGACACCAGCCAGGTGCGAGGATTGCCCGGAATTCCCTCCTGCGGCCACTGCACCATCGCCGCGGCAAAGGCATCGTGCAGGCCTTCTTCGGCCAGATCAAAATCACCCAGCAACCGAATCAGCGTGGCAAACACGCGACGCGACTCCGCACGGTAGATCTCATCTACTTTCTTCCGCACCTGTTCTGCCGCGTGTTCGTCCATTGCTCTCTTCTCTTTCGCTGCTTGTTGTGTAGTGGGTGGCGGGAGCTTTTCAAGCGACGCCACGAGCAGATTCAGGCGGAGCAATTGGGAAGAAGGGGGCGGAAATCAAACGGCGCCCTGCTGGCAGGGAGTGTCGATGGGAAATGCCCCCATTCGCCTCCCCCGCGCTCGGCCCGCCCCAGGGTGATGTTGCTTGTTGCACGAAGTCGGTTCCTGGAAGACCCTCTTCGGTGGCGGGTATCCCATCTTGGTCGAGACAACCGGGGCGGCGGCCGGGGCGGTCATTGCGGAAGGAACCACGCGGAGTTGGACCCGCTGCGCAGACGGTCGTGGCTTGGGTCGGGGTGAGCGTATCGCAGCAGAAGCTCACCCGATGGAAGTGTCTGCCGTTGATGCCACGGTCATCGCACCATCAACGTGTGTCTAGTTCGCTCGCCACCAGGAACTGGCCTTCCTGGAGCGACGTGCCAATGCACCGGTTCGCTTCGTCAAAAGCGTCGACGTGCCAGCCACCGGTGCGTCCCGCGACCAGATTCTCCCGGATGCTGTCCTGCTGAGCCGGACTGAGATCGGCCAGTCGCAGCTGCGGCTGATCGGTCGTGACTGTCAGAAAATAGGACTTATTGGGTGATGGGGTCTCCGTGGTGTAAAGCAGCTGAACCTGGTAGGAAGTGGCCTTTGCGATTGGTTCCCACTTGAAGATGTCTTTATTCAAATCCATTGCAGTGCTGAGCCCTGGGGAAATCAGCGGAATGTCTTCCGCCAGGCGCAATCGCACGGGTGGGAGCTGCACGGCGTTGCCGTGTATCTCGATCTGTGTCGGCCAATCCTGCAGGTCAATCTGGATGAGCCGGCTCAGTCGCTGGGCATCTCCGTCCGCTCGTCGGTGGTTTCCGCGGCACTCGAGCCGGTAGGTGCCGTCGAGCACCCCCACGCGGACTGGAATATCCTGGCGCAGGGGGACCAGACGCGGCAGACTGTACGGGAGTTCCTGGTGGGGGTTCTGCACGTCAGGCGCACAGAGCTGCAACGAGAGGTCGATGCCGATCGATGGCGGGAGCTGGAATCCGACGACTTCGAATGTAATGCTGCCTTGCGGCAGGGCAAACGTATCAGGGCTCAGGCGATGCAGGCTCGTGACGAGATCACGCACCAAGAGACACTCGCCGGCGTCGGGAACATCCGATCGATCGACGCGGGATCCCATCGCCGCCTTGACTCCCTCGTAGACAGGATACACGGTCCGTGCCAGGTCGTAGGCGTGGCGATACGCGGCCGCGGCCTCGGCAGTGCGATGCTCTTCTTCGAGGCGTCTTCCCAACGCGATACCGGCTCGAGCGCGACTCCAGATCGCCAACGATTCATCCTGTAGTGCGGTCTCCAGTTCCTGCATGCTGCCATTGGGCAATTCATCCAGTGGTGGAACAGGCTGACGCCCCGTAGGTTTGCTCCTGGACAGCACCATGTTGATAGCTGCCAGCGTTTGTTGCGCATCATGGCGCTGCTGCGGAGTGAGTTTTTCGGTGAGAGCAAGTTCCAGACGTGATTTGACCAGCTGCAGATCGTCCGTCGGTTTGTCGCTCCAGATATCGATCGCTCCGCTGGGCGATTGTGCCCGCTGCCGGGCCACGAGTGCCTGCGCGATGAGGTAGTCGTATCGCCCGAAGGATGTGTCGGGGACAAATTCGAAGACCTGCAGAGCCAGGTCGACCGCGGCCTTGGCATCCTCCATGTCACGACAGGCGAGGACGATCGAACCGACCAGTTCGCGTCGTTGCTGTTGGGTCGCGATCTGCCAGGCGCGGTCATAGACCCTGGCAGCCGTATCCGCGTGACCGCTGGCCAGCTCTTCATTGCCCCATTGAACCAGTTCTTCGTAGGATCGATCGAACAGTGGAGGGATGATTGCCAGGGCGACCAGCGCAGTGACCAGGGCCGTTGCCGCGATCTTCCAGTGTCGACGCGCCCAGCGGGTGGCGCGCGCGACCGAGCCCGCCCGACGTGCGATCAGAGGCTCGCCCTTTTCATACCGACGCACGTCCTCCAGCAACGCGCTGACGTTGGCATAGCGTGCCGCGGGAGATTTCTCCAGCAGCTTCTGACAGATGGTGTCCAGATCGCGTGGGATTCGCCGATCCAGAGATCGCAGGGAAGGGGGCGTTTCGTGCAGCAGCTTCACCAGCACATCGGCCGGTGATGACGAGGCAAACGCAGGACGTCCGGTCAGCATCTCGAACAGCAGCAGTCCCAGGGCGTGCAGATCGGTGGATTCACCGATCAGCGACGAATCGCCTCGTGCCTGTTCAGGAGCCATGTATTGCGGAGTCCCGAGCAATTCACCAGACTGGGTCAGCGTCGATTCACGGCTGATATTGCGTGCCAGTCCGAAGTCGGTCACAAAGGCGTGACCCGACTGATCCAACAGGACGTTGCCCGGCTTCAGATCGCGATGGATGATCCCGTGTCGATGGGCGTGTTGGATGGCGACGGCAATCTGCTTGAGCACATCGATGGCCCGCGAAGGAGGCAGCGGTCCGCGGGCGATCGTGGCCGAAAGGGGCTCACCATCGATGAAGTCCATCGTGAAATAGGGTTCGCCGCCGGCGTCGCCCACTTCATGAATGGAGACGATGTGAGGGTGCCGCAGATGTGCCAAGTGCTGAGCTTCCTCCCGAAACCGTTCGAGCGTCGGACCGAGTTCGCGTTTGCCGGGCCTCAAGACCTTCAGCGCCACGGGACGGTCGAGCGAGCGTTGACGAGCGAGATAGACCACGCCCATGCCACCGCGCCCTAGTTCCCGCTGGATTTCAAACCGCGCTGAGACGTCGGGCGGGAGTGGATCGGTCGAAGCGATCTCTGGATAGGAAGACGGAGCTACGGTCAGCAGCTGCTGCAGCGCCGCATGCGCGGCCAGTGCCTGCTCGAACTCCGCACGCCGAGTGGCCGGAACCTCGACCTGCTCGCCGGCCAGGTGTGCCGAGATGAGTTGTTCCAGTGGATCAGGTTGGGAAACCATCAGTTTGTGTCCTTCTGTGTGGAAAGCTGTCTGCCCAGTTCGATCAATGCTCGGGCGGCGAGATTGCGAATCGCTCCCGGCGACCGACTCATTCGTTGGCCTGCTTCCTCCGCCGTCATTCCTTCGAAGTACCGCAGCAACAGCACTTCACGGTGTTCGGGACTGAGCTGCAGCAGTGCGGTGGCGATCTCCTGTCGACGCTCGACTCGTCCCAATGCGGTCACTGGTCCTGTCGGGGCTGATCGAGGGAGAACAACCTCCTGCCGCTTCTTGGCCGAAAAATGATCATGGGCGTCGCGCAATCGATTGTCGATGATGCGGCACATCCAGCGGAGAAACGCTCCGTCGTCGGTGTACTCGAAGCTGGCAAAGCTCTTGATCGCTGCCACGTACGCGTCCTGCAGTACATCCTCCGGTTCCACCTTCTCACGCAGCCCGCTCCCCAAGCGGGCTCGAACAAATACCAACAGCCGATCGACGTGCAGCGAGAAAAGCTGCTCATAGGCCGCCGGATCACCATCCCTGGCGCGCCGCCACAGCACCTTGGTTGTTGATTCCGGCTCCACTCCAACGCTCCTTACCTCGATTTCCAGCCGCTTTCTACGGTCGAGTCTGGGCGATCCCATAAGATGATCCTTTCTCTTGGTAACACGAGCCACTGACCCTCGCAAGTTCGCCTGCCTTCGCCGCCGAACCCGAC
Organism: Pirellulaceae bacterium; assembly: GCA_041752115.1. GTDB lineage: Bacteria > Planctomycetota > Planctomycetia > Pirellulales > Pirellulaceae > JAJRVM01. Next base: position 6,630 of record JBGSHS010000062.1, read on the forward strand.
TGCGCCGAACCCGACTGCGGACGGGGAATGAGCATCGGTACGCGCTGCCGATACGCTTCGTAAGCTTTGCCGTGAAATGCCACCAGGTCCCGTTCCTCGTATCGGATTGCAATTAGAAGGTAAGCTGTCATTCCCACGGCAAATGTCAGGTGGGTCACCGTCATCGTCGGAGTGGCCCAGAAGGCCAACAGCCAGCCGACATACAGGGGATGTCGCACGTACCGGTAAAGGCCGGGCGTGACAAACCCCAACGCAACATAGGGGCGACCTTGAAAGTTGGTCCACACCTGCCGCAAACCGAACAGATCGAAATGATTGATCAGGAAGATGCTCGCCAGCACGATGACCCACCCGCAGGCAAACAACCCATACAGCAGTCCACGTCCCCAGCCGCTTTCAATCCGCCAGATCACTCCGCCCATCGGTTGCCACTGCCAGAACAGGACCGCCAGGACGAGGTTGGTGCAGAGCACGTAAATGCTGCGCTCTGCCGCTCGCGATACAAACCGCAGCCACCATCGTTTGAACCAGGGCCTCGCCATGAGACTGTGCTGCAGAGCAAAGAGGCCGACAAGCAGCAGGTTGATCGACAGGGCGATCGGCCAGGAAACAGCCGCCGGCCCGTCCAGTGCCCTGGGGACCAGGAAGTTTCCCAGAAACCCGATCGCATAGAGGAAGACTCCCAGAAAGAATAGGTAACTCATCGCACCCAGCAGAAGCGTACACCAGCGCTGCATTAGATCTCTCCCAGGCAATGGGGTGTGAGGTGAATCCGAGACCGGCAGACCGAAGGGGAGTCACCCCACTTCGGCTCAACCGTCCCGCGCGAGGGCCACGCAAGCAGGATCCACCTGCAGGACAACATCGACTCCTGCAAATGACAGCGGAAACCACTGGCCGGCGTTTCGTAGAGAGACGCTTTTTTTGGAGGGAGATTGTGGAATATCCGATCCGGCGCACGGTGGCTGGAGATGGGTGCGATACGGACAAGGGTGTGGCGATTCCCAGGCCGATGTCACACGGCTCGACACCCTTTGCTCTGGGCTCTCCCGCACAGCCGGTAACTGTTCCTGACTACAGCGTTTAGGAGATCCTCTGCGACGCACGCTCCTGCCGGTGACGTGCGCCGCCCTACGGCGCGGCTCGCGCTGCGCATACCAGGTTCGGCCTGTCCCCCAGGATCACTGCCTCAAGGGGGAGTGCCCTCATGTACGTGCCCTTGTCCGTCCGACTGTTCCGAGTAGGATGGCGGTACGAATAACGGTAACTCCCCATCTGGTGGACATTTGTGAATCGCATGACGGAGAGTCGACGTGGAGTCGCCCGTGGCGGTCAGGGTCAGCATGACGTTCGGAATGCGTGCAGTCCGGGTTAGTTGTTTAGGGTGTATGATCGCCCTTGCCGGGGTGCCGTCTGGAGTGACCGGACTGGTTCGTTCTGAGCCCGCGTCGGCTGAAGACCTGGAAACGGTCGAGCCGAACTGCTTGCTGCCTGGTTCGCCGTTGCATCTTGGGCAGCGACGGCAGAGTGGATCGTTTCATCGGGGTTCGTATCGTCGATCGATCCATGTCGGCGGTACTTTGAGTTCGACAATGCACCGATTCTATCCGGCTGGGCATTGGCCCGGTTTCTTTATTGCCGGCCATCGGCTGGCCAACGGATTAAATGCCCCTTTACTGAATTGAAGGCTCGCAGCGCCTTGTTGATCCGGGATCATCTTCCGGCCGTCGTACTTGGTACCTGCCAGTGCAAGGCGGTGGCGGAGCTGCTGGCGCGGCTCCTTGGATGATCGGCAGACAACGAGCGCCGGTTTCCGTGAACTGAGGCGTGTGGTGACCAACTACTCCAGCGAGGAGATGCTATCGTGCAAGTGCTAGTCCAGGGAATTCACTATTTTCAGAATATCGGTTTCCGTGAACGTGAAGAGCTGTTTGCTCAGCTCAAGCATGGTCAGCATCCGGAGGCCTTATTGATTACCTGTGCTGATTCACGCATTGTCCCGAACCTGATTACCAACACGGTGCCCGGGCAGTTGTTTATCGTGCGTAACGTAGGCAATGTGGTTCCGTGTTACGGATCGGGCAGTCATGGCGAACTGGCGGCGGTCGAATACGCAATTGAGGAGCTTGGCATTCAGGACGTGATTGTCTGCGGTCATACGTGCTGTGGAGCGATGTCGGCTCTGGTGCAATCTGCGCAGCCCAACGCCGATCAACCTCAACATCGGTCAGTCCGAGCGTGGCTGCGACATGCCGATGCGACGTTGCAGATCGTGCGGGAGCATTACGGTCACCTGGAAGGACTGTCACGGGTCAATGCAGCAGCGGAGGAGAACGTCCTGGTGCAACTCGAGCACTTGCGGACGATTCCATTGATTGCCGCCCGAGTGCCGTCGGGTCGCGTGCGGCTGCATGGCTGGATGTACAAGATCGAGACGGGCGAGATCTTCGATTACGACACGGATCAGGGGCAGTTTGTGAAATTCGGTCAGACTCCGCAGACGACGGAGGCACCGGCCAGCGCTGCCACGTAATGTCGCTGCAGGGGATACGAGCCGAGTCGCCGATATCGGCGGCTCGGACATGAACGGATTACGGATTGTCACAGGTGAATGGGGTAGAACACCACGCCAGGTGGTGAGAAAGCAGGCGACCGACCTATGGAATCACTGCCACAGACGAAACCTTCTTTGCGGTCCACGGTGCTGGCCGACCTGTCATCCGGACTGGTCGTGTTTCTGGTCGCTCTGCCGCTGTGTCTGGGAGTGGCGTTAGCATCCAACGCACCGCTGTTCTCGGGGATTCTCGCCGGGATTGTGGGAGGATTGCTGGTGGGAGCGATCAGCGGTTCGCATACCAGTGTGAGCGGGCCGGCGGCCGGTCTGACGGCTGTGGTCGCAGCGCAGATTGCCATGCTCGGTTCGTTTCAGGCATTTCTGGTGGCGGTGTTCATTGCCGGTATTCTTCAGGTCGTGCTGGGCGTGATACGTGCCGGCTCCATCGCCGACTTCGTCCCTTCCAGTGTGATCAAGGGATTGCTGGCTGCCATCGGTTTGATTCTGATTTTCAAGCAGATTCCGCATCTGTTTGGGCGTGACGCGGACTTCGAAGGGAGTATGGCGTTTGCGCAGCCCGATCAGGAGAACACGTTTTCTGAATTGGTCGACCTGGTGGCCAACATTCATCCGGGTGCGGCAATTGTCGGGATGCTGTCGATCGCCCTGCTGTTGGTGTGGGAGCGGACGAAGGCGCTGAAGCGACTTCCCGTGCCGGCACCTTTGGGCGTGGTTCTGTTGGGAGTAGGCCTATCCGCGCTGTTGTCACGGTGGGGCGGCACGTGGGCCATTGATGCGTCACATCTGGTGCAGGTACCGGTATCGGAGAGCCTGAGCGGGTTTGTCGAATTCCTGCAGTTCCCCGATTTTTCCGCGATCACGCATCCGAAGATCCTCACGGCCTCGATTACCATTGCGGCAGTTGCTTCGCTCGAGACGCTGTTGAATCTGGAAGCCGTCGACAAGTTGGATTCGCAGCGGCGTGTATCGCCGGCTAACCGCGAGCTGTTGGCCCAGGGTGTGGGCAACATGGCAGCCGGTCTGATCGGTGGACTTCCCGTCACATCGGTGATCGTGCGCAGTTCGGTCAATATCGATTCGGGCGGAAAGAGCAAGCTGGCCACCATCATCCACGGCATGTTGTTGTTGCTGTGTGTTGTTTTTCTCCCCACCTGGCTGAATCTCATTCCCCTTTCCAGCCTGGCGGCGGTGCTGATTGTGACAGGATTCAAGCTGGCCAAGCCCAAGCTGTTCAAGCAGATGTGGCGGGAAGGAATGAACCAGTTTCTTCCCTTTGTTGTCACGGTTACGGCCATTGTGTTCACCGACCTGCTGATCGGAATTCTGATCGGGCTGGGGTTCAGCCTGGTGTTCATTCTGCGCAGCAATCTGCGGCGTCCGCTCAGTCGAGTGATGGAGAAGCACATTGCCGGCGAAGTGGTGCGCATCGAACTGGCCAATCAGGTCAGTTTCCTCAATCGTGTGGCGCTCATGAAGGCATTGGATACGGTGCCGAGAGGTGGGCATGTGATGATTGACGCCCGTAATACCGACTACATCGACGCAGATGTGCAGGATCTGATCTGGGAGTACCTGGAAGAGATTGCCCCGGCACGCGGCGTTCAGGTGAGCATGGTCGGGCTGAAGGACCATTACGAGCAGTTGCAGGATCGAGTACAATTCGTCGATTACACGACGCGGGAACTGCAGGCGCTTTTGACCCCTGATCAGGTACTGCAGATACTACGAGAAGGGAACGAACGATTCTGCACCGGGCAACAGCTCAGTCGGGATTTGACGCGGCAGTTGGAAGCGACAGCCGACGGCCAGCATCCGCTGGCGATCATTCTCAGCGGCGCCAGTTCGCGCACGCCGATCGAAATGATCTTCGATGTAGGGTTGGGGGATATTTTCTGTGCGCGGATCACCGGCAATCTCGTCAGTGTGGGAGTGCTCGGGTCGCTCGAATATGCCTGTGCGGTGGCGGGTGCAAAATTGATCGTCGTCATGGGACACAATAACAGCGCTGTCATGCGGATGGCCGTGAATCAACTCCTGTCTCAACAACCGGATCAGCGCGCGCGTGATTGTACGCACCTGCAGCCTGTCCTGGAACTGATTCAGAAGTCCATTGATTCCAAGCAGTTGCAGGGTTGGGAGAAGATGGAGGTCAAGGCGCAGCAAGCTTGCATCGATGAGATCTACCGTCGGCATCTCTCGCGGACCATTGAGAGTATACTGGCGGAGAGCTCGATCATCGCGAGGCTCGTCGGAGAGGGCCGAGTGAAAGTCGTAGCTGCCATGTACGATGTGCGCAGCGCGTGTGTCGAGTTTCTTTCCTGAGGCGACTCTCCTGGGGCAGATCCAATCTCCTTCCCGCGAGGCGGCGTCTTGCCTTGCGGCTTGCCTGTTGCATTGGACAGAAAACCGCAGAATATCGAACAAGCAGCCGCAGAATGACGAAGGAAGAGAAGGCATAGCGTGAGCGAATGCCGGGCGATCGCAGGGCCCGGGAGAACGTGATGCTTCCACTTGGTAATCGGACATACCTGGTGGGATAATCTGCGGTTCCAGGGATTCTGTGGCCAACGCCGCATACTGTGCAACCGCCGCCAGACGCTGGAAGGTCGAGGGATGTTTGTCGTGCCGTTACGGGAACGTTGCGGCTGCGGTTCCAATGCCCGATCGTCCCCGGAACGTCTCGCCCAGAACATGGAAGGTCAGCACGTTGGTTAAGTAACGCGTCATCGCCTCGTTCGGCGTCTCTTGCAGCAGGAGTGTGTCACCTGCCTGCACGAGAATGTTCTCACGGGGATCTCGCAGTGCCTGATTCAGATCCACCCGAATGTTAACCTGTCGACCGTCGGAGGTTCTTCGCAGCACCGTCAGCAGACTCGGAGAGGGATTGCCGATGCCTGGTGAGACAATTCCTCCGGAGAGATTGTGGGAGATGAAGTGCTGGTGAGCGTGGCCCGGGTATTGCGACAGACCTGTCGGCCCTACGATGTGGCGGCCCGTTGTGGCGGAGAAGAGTTCGCGCTGATCCTGAATCAGACGACGCGCGACGAGGCGAAGGCCATTGCCTCTCGCTTGTTGGAGACGATCCGCCTGCTGTCCATTGTTGTTGGTGAACGCACGTTGCGGGTATCGGCCAGTGCCGGACTGGCCTGCGCACCGCTGCCCGATCTGGATGTCACGGCCAGGCAGATGTTCGATCTGGCGGACGCGGCACTCTATCGCGCCAAGGAAGCGGGTAGAGACCGTCTGATGGTCCACGAAGGCGTTCACGGCACACCGGGCGGTTGCTGAATTTCCGGCTTGCAGCACACGAACCGCGGCGGTGACGCTGGGAAGAGGGAAGAACCGCAGATGGTCGGGTGATGATCGCGGACGGGAGGCGAAAAACTGCCCCCCTGAATCGCTGCTCGGCTCTGTCCGAGCCTCTTGCGACATGCCATAATCGATCCTCATCGAGGAGTTGAAATCTGGTCCAGGTGAGGCCGTGTCGGGCGCCGGTGCCGTTGCCTGTACGGGCATTGGTAGAAGCGGGGTGGCTGAGGGATCTATGAGTATTGATGCATGGATGACCCTGGTGGTCGTGTTCGGTTTGCTCGTCGCGCTGATCATCAATCTGGCACCTCCCGATCTGCTCTTTCTGGGTGCTACGGCGCTGCTGGCGGCCTTGGGAATCATCACGCCGACCGAAGCGTTTGTCGGATTCTCCAACGAAGGGATGTTGACCGTCGCCGGACTGTTTGTGGTCGCCGCCGGGCTGCGTGACACCGGCGTGCTCGATTTCATCGGTCACCATGTCCTCGGGCGCGCTACCACCACCACCGGCGCGCTGGGACGATTGGCCGCGGTCGTACTCCCCATGTCTGCACTGCTGAACAATACGCCCATCGTCGCCATGTTCATGCCGGTGGTCATGGACTGGGGAAGGCGGCATCGGCAGTCGCCGTCCAAGCTGCTGATTCCGTTGTCATTTCTTGCTATTCTCGGCGGCACCTGTACCTTGATCGGGACCTCCACGAATCTCGTTGTCAATGGCATGATGATCGACCATGGCCTGGCCGGCATGAGCCTGTTTGAGATCGGCAAGGCTGGCGTCCCCTGCGCACTGATCGGACTGGGGTACCTGTTCTTGGTGGGGCGAACGCTCCTGCCCGACCGGAAGGAACTGCTCGAGCAGCTGGGCGAGGCACGCCGTGAATACCTGACCGAAATGCTGGTCCAACCAGGTTGCCGATTGGTCGGACAGACCGTGGAAGGAGCCGGCTTGAGACAGTTGCCGGGACTGTTTCTGATCGAGATTGATCGGGCGGGAAGAATCCATGCTCCCGTAAGTCCCGACGAACTCATCGTGACCAACGATCGACTTGTCTTCACCGGCATTGTCAGCAGCATCATTGATCTGGAGAAGATCCCCGGGCTGCTGCCGATCGCCGATGCTGAATACGAGGTTTCTCCCAAACAGCAGCGTCGGCGCCGGCTGTGCGAAGCCGTGATTTCCGAAAACTCGCCGCTGATCGGCAAGACGATTCGAGACGCCGATTTCCGTGCCGCCTACGGTGCCGCCATCGTGGCGGTCCATCGAGGCGGCAAGCGCGTGGAGAAGAAGATCGGCGACATCACGCTCCGGCCCGGCGATACCCTGCTGCTCCAGGTCCAACCGCACTTCCTGCGCGCCTACCGCCACGATATTGCTTTTCATCTGATCAGCGACGTCGACGAATGGCGACCATTGCGGAGGGATCGGGCCTGGTTGGGGCTGGCCCTGTTCGCGGCCTTGATTGGCCTCATGGTGACGGGACTTGTGTCAACCGTCGTGGCGGCCACTTTGATTGCCGTGCTGATGGTCGCCGTCGGGTGCCTCTCCGCAGCCGATGCCCGGCGCAGCATCGAATGGCAGGTCCTGATTACAATCGCGGCCGCTTTCGGCGTCGGTACCGCGCTGCAGAACTCCGGAGCCGCTGCAGCGGTTGCCAGTACCGTGGTCAACTCGTCCCTCGTCTCCGGCCCGGTCGCGGCCTTGGCCGTCATCTACCTGCTGGGAACACTACTCACCAGTCTGATCACCAACAACGCCGCTGCCGTGCTGCTGTTCCCCTTCTGCCTGGAGACCGCACGACTGTATCAAGTGGATTCCCGGCCCTTCCTCATCGCCCTCATCCTCTCGGCGTCGGCCAGTTTCATGACTCCCATCGGCTACCAGACTAACATGATGGTCTATGGCCCCGGCGGCTATCGCTTCACCGACTTTTTGCGCATCGGTGCTCCGCTCAACCTGCTGTTGTGGATCGTGGCCGTGATCCTGATTCCCCTCATCTGGCCTTTCTAATGCCCGGGCCAGTTGCGAACCCCTCCACTCCTCCCGACGTTGCGGTCACCGCGCAGCCCATACATCGCATACAAACGCCTCCATCGTTTCCGCAGTCATTGGGGGCAGGTGCGGCTCACTGGGTTCCGCCGCATCCGGTCGCTCGGGTGGAGGCGTGGAGGTACGCGAGAATTACGTGAAGCGAGTGGCCCGCAGGTGACTATCTGCGCGGATCGAAAGAAGGGGGGGCCATCTCCTGCGGCCGCCACAACCAGGACGTTGCGAACGCCCGCCTGCCCCGTCCGATCTTCTGCGCGACCCGGAAGCGGCCCGAGTGGACCCCACTTGGGCATGAGCTACGATTGTGTTGATCAAGCCAAGGGCGGGGAGCCATTCCCCGCTGCGCGGACCGCCCGGCTCGTTTCCATCCTCGCCTCGCCGATGCTCCATGGTTCGTTACCGGAACAGAATACGCACACTCCTGATCTATGCGGGACGCTACTGGGCCGTCTCCGCCGCGGCACTCCTGATGGCTGCATTGCTCTTCATAGGGCAGTCACGGGCTGATGCCGACCGACAGCTGCGCATGGAACTGCAGCAGCAGTTCCAGCGCGTGGTCGGCTCGCTCGCCCGGCGGCAGAATGGTCCCTCTTCGGATTTCGCCTCGGTGCTTGATTTGCCGGAAATCCGTCGGCTGAACGAGCGTCTGCAGAGCGATTGTGTCGCGCGGCAGGATGGGTGGTTCTTGTATGTGAGCGGTGCCGCGTTGGTTGTGGCGTGCGTCGGCCTGACCACGGCGGTGATGAACCGCCGAAAGATGCTTGAGCGTGAGATCCAGCACCGGGCGGCCGAGTTGCACGCGAGTCAGCAACGCTTTGCGCAGATCGCTGAACAGTGTGGTGACGTGATCTGGGAGGTCGACGTCGAAGGTCAGTACACGTACGTGAATCCAGCCTGCGAGACCTTGTGGGGATATACTGAAGTTGACATCGTCGGCAAGCTGCATTTCTTCGATCTGCATCCCGCCGAGACGCGGGAAGAGTTCAAACGCCTTGCCTTTGACACGTTTGCCCGAGGTGAGGCGTTCCGTGACCTGCATAACCAGATCATGGCGAAGGATGGCCGAGTTCTGGACGTGCTGACCAACGGCACGCCGATTCTCGATGGGGATCGGCGCCTGCTCGGCTACCGCGGAGCAGATCGCGATATCACGCAGCAGCGGAGCATGGATCTTCAGCTGCGCAGGAGCCTGCGACAACTGGAAGAGGTTACCGCCAACATTCCTCATGGGAGCATCTGGAAAACGGAGGTGGGAGCAGACGGCTCATTGTCAAACACCTATTTTTCGCTGGCCGCCGACCAGCTTCTGGATCTGCCAGACGGTACACTGCAACACAGCTTCGAGCGATACTATGCCTATGTTCTCCCCGAGGATCGCGCACGCGTCCAGGAAGTAGTTGCTCGAGTCGTGAGTTCACCGGGAGCTACAGTCGAAGTGGAGTATCAGGTCCGAAAGGGAAGCGGAGAAATCGCCTGGTTCTACACCCGCGCGACTCATCGCCTGGTCCATGGCCAGACCCTCGTGGCGGGTTTCACGACCGACATTACGGATCGCAAGCGTGCCGAGACGCAGCTGCGCGAGCAGACGAGACTGCTTCGCACGATTCTCGACGGGATTCCCGATATCATCGCGCTGCAAAACGTCGATCACACCGTGATCGCCTATAACAAAGCGGGATATGAGCTGCTGGGGCATTCACCGGAACAGGTTCATGGTCGGACCTGTTACGAACTGCTCGGAAGGACGCAGCCTTGCTCTCAATGTGCTACGGCCAAGGCGGTCGCCAGCGGGCAGGTTGAGACGACAGAGAGGTATGTCCCTGAGCTGGACCTCTATCTGCGGGCAGTCAGTATTCCCATCCTCGATGAAGCTGGTCGAGTCACCATGATCGTGGAGCAGCTTCAGGATATCACCGTGCAGGAGGCAGCGCGGCAGGAACTCGAGGGCACCATCGCGGCGTTGGAAACCGCCAACAAGAGGCTCGCCGAGATCAACCAGATGGCCCAGGCCGCCACGCGTTCCAAGAGCGAGTTTCTTGCCAACATGAGCCACGAAATCCGCACGCCGCTGACGGCCATCCTGGGATTCGCCGATGTCCTCCTGGGAGAAGCCGGACTGGAGAATGCGCCGCCCGAACGCATCGAGGCCTTTCGGACGATTCGGCGTAATGGAACGCACCTGTTGGCTCTCATCAACGATATCCTCGATCTCTCGAAGATCGAAGCCGGCAAGCTGAATGTCGAACGAGTGGCCTTCTCACCGGCCAATCTGCTCAGAGAAGTCATTTCCATCATGCAGATTCGAGCTGACGGCAAGAATCTCCCGCTGGCACTGAATTACGTCGGCGCAATCCCGCAGACGATCGAGTGCGATCCGCTCAGGCTCCGCCAGATACTCCTTAACCTTGTCGGAAACGCCATCAAGTTCACCGAGACTGGCAGTGTCCAGGTGTCGGCCCGACTCCAACAGGATGATCCGCAGAGGCCCCAACTGGAAATCGCTGTCGCCGATTCGGGAATCGGCATGTCGGACGAACAGCTGAGCAAGATCTTTCAACCCTTTACTCAAGCGGATTCGTCCACGACCCGCCGATTCGGTGGAACCGGCTTGGGGCTGACCATCAGCAAACGCTTGGCTACCATGCTCGGCGGCGATATCGTCGTCCACAGCGTGCTCGGCCAAGGGAGCACGTTCACGGTGAGTGTTGATACGGGAAATCTGCAGAACGTCGCGCTGCTCGAGAACCTGGCGGACGAGACGACTCCTGTGCCGGTCGCTGTGCCCGATGCGATCGATCGTACTCGACGACTCGCCGGACGAATCCTGCTGGCCGAAGACGGGCCCGATAACCAGCGTCTGATCAGCTTCCTGCTGCGAAAGTCGGGAGCGTCCGTGGAAGTAGCTGAAAATGGCCAGGTCGCTTGTGACAAGGCACTCGCTGCCGTCGCGGGGGGCACCCCCTTCGACCTGATTCTGATGGACATGCAGATGCCGGTGCTCGACGGCTACGCGGCCACCCGGCAGCTGAGATCGGTCGGCTACGCCGGACCGATCCTCGCTCTTACTGCTCATGCCATGGAAGGGGACGAAGACCAGTGTCGCCAAGCGGGCTGTGACGGCTATCTGACCAAACCAATTGATCGAGATCGATTCCTGGCTGCCGTCGGTCGTCTCATCGGAGCATCCGGAGCGTCTTCACCGACTCTCACCTTCCCCGATCTTGTGCACGACCCCACGGTAACATCAGTCCAGTCGCCGGTCAGCACCCGCTGAATACTCGCCGCTGCGTAACGCACCGAACCAGGAATCGGTTTGTGGACACCCACTTGCGCGGGAAAGCTGATAGTCGATCTGACTGCAGTACGGCCTTCGTGCCGCTCGGCGCAGGGGCATCTCGCGGGCGATGGTTATGCGCTCAGAACCCCATTCACTCGATCGGCGCTTCATTCCGGTCCAGCAGTGAACTCAGGTAGAGCAGCGTTCTCTCCCGACGCGGTACTACCTCCAGCGACCGGTGTATGCCCCACAGCAGGTCACGGCGGCTCACCTGTCCCACGAGACGACTCTCCTGCAGGACCGGCAGACGTCGATAGGGAGTGGTCAAAAAGATCTGCGCAATCGACAACAAATCCAGTTGCGGTTGAATCGTCTTCGCATGGGTGTCCATGAAATCGCCGACGGTAGTCGACCCAAAACAATCCGGCGCTGGTTCGGATGCGCCTTCGCTGCCGCCCAACTCGTGGCTGTTGAGCAATACGATGCGATCGCGGTCAGGGTTGCGGGATGAGACGATACCGGCATGCGACAGAACGTCGCGCCGACTCACCTGCCCGACGAGCTTTCCTGCCCGCAATACCGGCAGACGGCGAAACGAGGTGTCGAGGAACAGCTGCGCGCAGCGGAGCAGGTCCGTATCCTCCGAAATGATCCTGTCGGAATCGGTGTTCGTGTAGGCCCACACATCGGTCGCCGGGATTTGGTCGTAGGCGGCAGCGACGAGCACACGCATGCTCGTCTTCTCCGAAAACACACCCAGGAACTGCCCGCCGGCGTCCACAACCGGAGCACCCGAAATGGCGTTCTTGAGCAAGTGCCCAATCGCTTCAAACACATCCATGACAGGAGAAAGTGTGACCAGATTCGTTGTCATGAAGTGGCGCGCTGGTGGATTGTTCACTAAGCACCGGTCACCTTCGTCCGCCAGGCGGGCCATTCTCGCCAGCACGCTCATGCAGCACTTTTCGGAAAAAACCCCTCGATATTCCCCCACATCGTCCACGACCGGCGCGCCGGTCACCTTGGACCGCAAGAGCGTGCGGAGTCCCTCAAACACATGACTCTGCGGCAGCACGGTCACGAGCTTCGTCACCATCAGGTCTTGAGCCAGATGCGGGGTACCCATGGATCTCTCCTCGCGCTGAAGTTGGGAAAGGAGTCACGTGCTCCCCTGTCACAGGAAAACGGGTGGCTTATCTTCCGCTCACCACCAGTACCCAATTGTAGCGAACTGCCGATGAATGCAAGGGATGGCCCCCCACCTTGTCGCGGGCTGACATCGGGGCCGAATACTCGCCCGCCCGCTGCCAGACCAGTGCGCGAGGCCGACGGCTACGGCGTGAAATCCAACCGAAATTGCCAGAAAGTGGCCGAAAGAGGAGGTCCACTGCGGCCGCCCACATCAGCCCCTTCCGGACACTGCGCGTCCGAACTGGTGAGCATAGCCGGGGGCTGCCTTCAGACCGGGTGTGACAGGCGTTTGGATCCGTGACGACCATCCCACGAGTCCCGTCCTCGTGATGGACTCCCTCGACGAACCGCACGACTCGAATGACGAAGGAAGTCCCGATGCGGAATGATCCGTAGTGGAGGCGAGGCTGATCGCAGTTTCACTACAGGTTGGCTCGGCAATCGCCTTTCGTTATCGCACGGGTCGTCGGGCGATTCGTCTGTGTTGGTGTTTCATGTGAAACGCATCGGATTCATGTTAGCAGTATGTTAGCGACGCGAGGTTTCAATGATCATCCATAGCGCTGGGACGAAGATCGTTAAATCTCTGTTAATGCGCCATCGTAAATGACTCAACTTCTCTATACTGTGCCTTCGCCTGATGCAACAGGCTCTTCCGAACCGTTGGCACGCCGAGTCGGCGTGATGTGGGCACGACGGTGATGCTTGACAGCAGTGCGATTATGAGAAATCGGCACGACGACGATCATGCGAGGCATTGGCGTGAGGAACTACTGCACAGAATTGCGAGGCAACGTGATGCGCATCATTCTATCTCTGTTCATGGTGATGATTCTTTTTACTGCGGTTTCTGCAGAAGTGCGTGGAGAGATTATCACGCGATACTACGGCGATGACGATGGCTTTGGTATCGGTGCGACCACAGCACTGTGGCTTCCCCATGTGGGACATGCGTCGAATGGAGAAGCACCGTTTACTGATGTGCCGTTGATCGGTGCCGGCAATTCTTCTCAACCGGCGTTCACCCCGACGGCGAGTTTTCTGTATGAGATTCCTGAAGGAGAGGTGATTGTCGGCGCGACCTTGACGATGCGTGCCGGATCGTGGGTACCCGGGCCGAATCCAGTGGACGGCCTGAACCGGTTCTTCCTGGATGGCCAGGATCTGTCGGCCGGTTTCTTAGGTCTCTTCACTAACCAGCCGACGGGATTCCCGGAAACAGTCGAAACTCGGAGTCTGTCGCTGAGTTCCTCCATCTTCGCGTTGCTCGCGGACGGGGAAGCTTCCCTCGCCGGTACGCATTTGAGCGAGAATGGTGGAAACGGTTCCTTCCAAATCGATTTTGTTTCTCTGGAGATCCAGACCCGAGTTGTGCCGGAACCAGCAGCGTTCACGCTGATGGCAGTCGGAGGGATCTGCGCGGCGGCAGGCATGTGGGTTCGCCGGCGGCGAGCTCTTTCTGGCAACTGATGGAGGCCAAGTCGGCCTGCAGGAGTGAAGAGAGTTTTGCAGCACGGCGATCCGCCATTTCGTGCCTGTCAGGACGAACTGCATGGTTCCAGGCACGATTGATCGATCTCCACGCAGACGCCCTGCTGGAGTGCGATCACGCCGCGCCGAGGTGCTGCCAGTGCAACGACAGCGCCTCGTAATCCCGACAATGCGCCCTGGCAGATCCTGACCGGTTGGTTTTCCATCAGCGTCCAGTCGGTGTGCGAGTCAATCGTCGCGTCAAGTTTCGTCGCTTCCATTATTCGACTCCCGTCAATTGGTCGATCCTTACGCCTTGCCAATCCATCGGATACCTCGGCTCTTAAACCGAGCGGATCCGAGGAGCAAGTCGAGACCCGGACCTGCTCAGCGGATGCAGCCGCGCCTGCCTTGCGGGGGCCAGGACGAACCGGCTTGTCACACCCGCTGGTTCCAGCATCGTTTCGTGAGGATTGGAGTGTTGTTCCACGTGCCATCCCCGGCGCCGTTGGGCAAGCCCATCGCCCCGGCGCCGTTGGGCAAGCCCATCGCCGGCTGGAAGCAACATTAGCTACTCTATCGCCCCTCCCAGCTGCGACAATAGGGAAATCCCTGATGTGCGGCATGGGGTATTTCAGCCAGTGAGGATCCCCGTCAGGCAGGGCAATACGGGCGCAGTAACAGCCAGCCGACAGTCGAGTCGAATCGATCGTTGGCTCGCTTCTGCAGCGTGATCGCGCAGGTGCGAAAGTCTACTTCACAATCGGTGGAATTGCATGATCCAGAGGCCGCACGACCGGATCGAGGATGACGATCAGGAACGTGGCGACCGGTCCGAGGAGGAGGGATACGATCCACCACAAGAAGCCGCTGCGTCCTTTCGCCTGAGCCAGGCCGGCATTGATCAGCGAAAGAGTTCCCCAGCCGACGAAGTAATCCGTGTGTTCGGGCACGTCTGTTGACTCCTATGCGAAAGCCAGTGTCTCAATCCAAGCATTCGTTGTATTGCCCGACATATTGCCGTCGCTGATCTAGACGAGTCTTCCTTTCATCACGGTGACCGCCTGCCCTCCCAGTTTGACGCGGCCATCTGCCAGTCGAACCTGTACTTCGCCGCCTCGTTGCGATGCTTGAAACGCGTGCATTTCGGTCTTGCCGAGCCGCTCACCCCAGAAAGGGCCCAGGCAGCAGTGTGCGGAACCGGTCACTGGATCCTCGTTGACGCCGACGCGTGGAGCGAAGAAGCGTGAGACGAAATCGTAAGGTGCCGACGCTGCTCGACTGGTGACGATAATTCCTCGAGCTGCGACTTGTGCGAGCTGATGGAAGTCGGGTGCCAGGTTCCGAACCTGGTCCTCACCATCCAGCTCCAGCAGAAAGTCGAAGCGGTTCTGACCGACGTAGCAGGGCGCGGCACCGATCGCTTCCACCAGGCCAGGGGGAGGTGCCGCTGGCGACGACGGCTCACTCGGAAAGTCCAGCTCGATCACGTCACCGCGTCGTTGCGCACCGAGCACTCCGCTGCGTGACTGAAATCGAATCTCGTCCCTTAGTGGCACATGCCCTTCGGACCAGAGCACGTGCGCCGAGGCGAGGGTGGCGTGACCACACAGATCCACCTCCACCTTCGGCGTGAACCAGCGCAACAGGTAGCCGTCCTGTTGGGGAAGCAGGAAAGCGGTCTCCGACAGGTTCATTTCCGCCGCGATGGCCTGCAGCCACCGGTCGTCACACGGCTGTGACAGCAGGCATACCGCCGCCGGATTTCCTGCAAACGGACGATCTGTAAACGCATCGACGTGAATGACTTCCGGTTTCATCTTCGTTCTTCGCGGCGGCAGGGAGTGTGGGGATGGCGAGACAGCGTGCCTTGCCGATAGACCTGGCAATGGGCTTTCGCGTCGCTTCACGCGCAACGGCCATTGTCGGCCGATCATAGCGTACCGTCCCCTGGACACAAGTGGGACTCGCGAGGTTCGCCCTCCAGAACTCGACCTGCCGGCTCCCGTCCGCATCGACCAATCCCACCGGCCATGGATGCGAGAATCACATCAGCGGCTTTCCATCCGGCTGCCTGTTCATTCGACGAGCATGACAGGTCGTTTGCGGGCGATTTCCCGAAACGCCTCGACCAGTCCGGCTTCCGTTTCCGCAATCGTCTGTCCCCCTGGGACGCTAAAGTGGATCCCATCGGCCATGTTGGCCACCTGCTGCATCAGAGTGGTATCGGCACCCAGTCCGAGACTGATGGTCATGACTTTGTATTTCAGTTGATAGGCGCGCGCCGCTTCGGCCAGCGTGTAGTCGCAAGCAGCGGCCGGATCTGTGGCTCCAAAGGCGTAATTGGCCGCACCGTCGGTGAGCAGTACGATCATCTTGAACGCTCCGTCGCGACCATGTTCCAGCAGTTCGTTGCTGGCGGCGGCCAGGCCGCCGCCGACGTTCGTGGCGGAGTGATAGTGTCCTGCCTGTCGCTGCCGAGCCACGGCGGGGGCTTGATCAAGATCGAACGTCAGTGGAACTTCCACCGTCCCTTCACCCGAGCTCGAGTTATAGACCACCAGCCCGATGCGGTCTTTCGTATTCACTTCCTGTACATAGTCGGTGAACAGCGTCACGGCGTCTTTGACCGTGGCCAGCGGCTGAGCGCTCCCCTTCCACAGATCGGGTGTCTGGTGTGAAGCCGGTTGTCGCTCGAGCCAGTAGTTGACGAGGTTCAGGTATCCGAATTGACATCGATAGCCGGCACCGGCGTTCGCATTGCCGGATGCCCTTACATGTGTCACGTAATCGTTCCAGCTCCCCGCGGGATAGGGATAGGCGACTCCGCTGAGTCCCATCGCTTCGATGAGTGCGACATTATCCGCAAAATTGAACAGCTCACCCTGTCCGCTGGTTTCGGGGAAGAAAGTTGTGTTCGAGCCGGCGGCGACGTAGAGTCGCTGAACGACCTGAGGGTAGTTCATGGTCGTCTCCAGCGTACCGGCCGGGAACATATCGGTGCAGCAGACACTGCCGTCGATAAGCTGAGCCTGAACGCTCGAGATGTCTTTGGTTGACGTAACCTGGACGGAATTGCCACGGTACTCGACCGTAATCTGCGGCAGAGTCTCGTCTTGCGGCGGGAGTCCCGCGACGGTTGCGTAACGAGGGGCGAATGTCAAGTTGCCATAGTGCGGGCTCCCCAGTTCGTAATAAATCTGCGCCAGATCACCTTCCACGCTCTCACGTCCCAGCGTGCCAAGGGACTTCAATTCACTGTCGTCGTTCATCGACGCGGAGAGGTCCAGTACCAGCACGATGTCACGTGGCTGATAGGTAGCCACGGAACTTGCCACGATACTGGCGTGATCGAATCCCAGGGCGCGGGCGAAAAACAGGGGGACGTCGGCACGTGCCACGACCACGCGCACCGCAGATGGGTCGAGCGCGCTCTCCAGTTGGCGCGTCTCGGGATTCCAGTACCCGTACGTAAGCTCCAATTCCTCCTCGTGCTCTGCCATCCACTGAGACTTGAGAGTGGTGACTTCCACCTGAGTCGTGATGTTGGCAGAATCGTCCAGCGGATTGCGGGCCAGGTATTCGACGACCATGTCCTTCGTGGCCACCTGGCCGTCGATCAAAGATGACGTTCCCGCCAGCGCGGCCGCATCGACCGAGCGGTCCAGTCGGGTCTGCATGGTATAGAGATAGCCCAGGTCGACGCTGAGCGCCAAGATGGCCATGAATACGATCAGCATGATCGCTGACAGCACGATAATACTGCCGCGGCGCGCGCGGCGCAGGTCACGATGCGTACGAAGGTAGCGCACGGAGAATCTCCCCTACGGATAATGAAGGGTTGCCCCAGATTCGTCTGGCGGATGCTACGCGAAGAGGATGATGCGATATCCGAATCAGATCTGCCCTCTGCGAAAAGCGTATCCTATTTTCCCCTCCTGCCCGGCCGCGTCCGGGCCCGTTAGCGGCCAGCCGTACGGATCCTCGGGGACTCGTCTCCCGATTGCAGCGATTAGCCGAGTTTTCCCGCCTCGTAGCGCGGGCGCGATTTAAGTCCCGTGAATCACCTCCATTCTCTTCCTCCTTCAAGCGAACGCATTCACCTAAGAACCGTTCCTCTCCCCCCTCTCCCCC
>JBGSHS010000063.1:0-17172 GCA_041752115.1 Pirellulaceae bacterium
CGGCGCGGCAGGCCGCCTGGCGGCTGGGCCCGAGCGCTGTGCTGGAGTCGAAAAAGGCGGAGTTGGAGCGGTTTCTTTACGCTCACGTCTACCGGCACCCGCGCCTCATCGCCATGCGAACGCGAGCACAGCATCATCTGAAGTCGCTCTTTGAGACTCTCGTTCGTCGCGACAACCTACTACCACTCAAGTTCCGGCACCGTGCCAAGCTGGTGGGGCTCCCCCGCAGCGTCGCGGATCACCTGGCGGGCATGACCGATCGTTTCTGCGAGTCGCAATACGAGCAATTCGTTGCTGAGAGGGCTGTGGGGTAGTTTGTAGTAGGGGGTATGGTAGAATGCGGAGCAGGTTGATTTGGCCGAGGCAGCAGCGGGGGAAGTACTCCGCCGGGTGCCGTTGTATGACTGCGGGGAATTCGCCGTTGATGCAGGGCCGAGCCAGCAACCTCTTGGCAATGGCAACCTCTTTGGAATGACAACGAGATCGGAAACAGAGAAGGAGATCCGCTTCCGTCGCCCGGTTGGACTGCGGTCCGAGCGTCTGGCAGCGGGGGATGGTAGTCGGACGGCGCGTTGACTTGAGCACACGTTTCAGCCGACCAGAATCGAGCGGATGAGAGTAACATGGCATTACTAATCCTGCGCTGCATCTTCATGTTTGTCTGTGTCGGCTTGACCAGCCTGCTGGTCGGCACTGATGCTTTGCGGGAAGGTTCGCCGGCGTGGGGGCCGTGGGTGCTCTTCTTTTCCGTCATCATTATTGCCGCGGCCGTGATTGTCCTGGACGTGATCATGCCGCATAAGCGGATCGATACGATTTCCGCGGTCTATTTCGGCACGATCGTCGGGATGGTGCTGACGTATTTCCTCTCGATTGCCCTTGCGCCGATGTTGGAGTCGATTCTTCCCACTTATCGCAATGCCATTCAAATCGGCATGGGCGTCGTCATTTCGTATCTCTGTATCAGCCTGCTGCTGCAGACGAAAGATGATTTCCGCTTCATCATTCCCTACGTGGAATTCAGCAAGGATGTGAAAGGACTCAAGCCGTATATCCTCGATACCAGTGTGGTTATCGATGGACGCGTGGCGGATCTCGTGGAGACCGACATCCTGGACAATACGCTGATCATGCCCCGGTTTGTGCTGGGCGAACTGCAACGGATTGCCGACAGCAGCGACAAGCTGCGGCGGTCGCGAGGCCGTCGCGGACTCGACATCCTCAACCGACTGCGCGCGGACAAGAAGATCGACCTGAAGATCTACGACCGCGACCTGGCAGAACTCACCGGACAACCGGTCGACATGAAACTGGTACTGCTGGCCAAGCATCTGGGAGGCAAGATCGTCACGGGCGATTACAACCTTAACAAGATCGCCCGTCTGCACGATGTACCGGTGATCAATCTCAACGACGTGGCAAATGCCCTCAAGCCGGTTTATCTTCCCGGCGAGACGTTCAACGTGCGGATCGTCAAACCGGGCGAATCACCCGGCCAGGGTGTTGGCTATCTGGACGACGGTACGATGATTGTGGTCGAGTCGGGACGGGATCATATTGGCGAGACGGTCAGCATATCGGTGACGAGCGTACTGCAGACCAGCGCCGGGCGCATGATCTTCGGCCGGTACGAGCAGCGGGTCGAGGAAGGGGCTGACAAGCCGGTGAGTTAACCTGACACCGGCACCGTGCTGCAACGCCGCCGCGCCATCTCGCAGTATTCTGGTACGCAGTCGATACCGACAAAGCTGCGTCCCAGTCGCTTCGCCACGACGGCTGTCGTGCCGCTCCCTAGAAACGGATCGAGCACGATTCCCTGAGGAGGGCAGCCGGCACGCAGGCACGTTTCCACCAGTGGCTCGGGAAAGACCGCGAAATGGGCTTCGCGGAACTTCGAGAGAGGAATCGACCAGACCGTTCGTTTGTTGCGCCCGTGGGGATGAAAGGCCTGATCCCAGCGTCCCTTGTGAAGATTGGCGTGGCCGCCGTTCTTGCCCTGCTCGGGCGTCCCGTCACGCCGGTGAAAGTGCTTGCGACCTCCCCGCATGCGGCTCTGCTGGCTGAACGTTACATGCGGTTCGCGGATCGCATCGGCGTCGTAATAGTACTCTTTTGACTTGGTCAGAAAGAAGATGTACTCATGGTCGGTCGTGGGCCGCGTCTTCACTGCCGACGGCATGGCGTTGGGTTTGTGCCAGATAATGTCACTGCGCAGGATCCAGCCACAGTCGATCAGCGCCAGTGCGACCCGCCAGGGAAGGCCCAACTGCTGTCCATCCCGATACTTGTCTCCCAGAACGAGCCACAGCGTGCCGCTTTCCTTCAGCACTCGATGACACTCGCGGAATACTTCCATCAAGCGCGCAACGTATTGGTTCGGAGTTGCCTCGTGACCCAGTTGCAGCTTGCCGGTGTAGTCGCGCTGGTGAAAGTACGGTGGACTCGTGATGATCGCGTCAATGGAGTGGGGAGGCAGTTTGCCTACCTCC
Source organism: Pirellulaceae bacterium (assembly GCA_041752115.1). Classification (GTDB taxonomy): domain Bacteria; phylum Planctomycetota; class Planctomycetia; order Pirellulales; family Pirellulaceae; genus JAJRVM01. Next base: position 2,490 of record JBGSHS010000063.1, read on the forward strand.
TCGGCGGCATCTCCACAGATCACGCCATTGATCCAGTCAGGACGATCGGCAGGAATGTGGTTCATCCGCTCGAACCTCGCACATACGTTGTCCTACTGCAATCACAGCTCGCCGCGTCCCTCGGAGCGACTTGCTGCCTGCCGGCGCCTGACCGCTACATCTTGTCCACCACACCGATGCCCAGCAGCGCCAGGCCTTGCCGGATCGTGCGTCCGGTCAAGTCGCAGAGCAGCAGCCGACTGTCACGCAGTTGCGGCGTCTCTGCTCGCAGTACGTTGCAGTTCTGGAAGAAGCGGGAGAACCGGGTGGCGAGCGAGTACAGGTACGCTGTCAGGACGTTCGGCCGGTAGTCCTCCAGCATCTTGTCCAACGCATCGCCGAACTGGACCAGATCCAAGGCCAGGTCGCGCTCGAACGGATCTTCCAGCATGATCGGTGGCTCCGCAGCGCGCAGTGCCGCGACATCCACACCACCGCGCTGAAAGATACTCTGCGTGCGGGCGTACGAGTACTGCAGGTAAGTCGCCGTGTTGCCGTCCATCGCGACCATCTTGTCATAGCTGAACACATAGTCGCTCGTGCGATTGTGCGACAGGTCGGCGTACTTCAATGCCCCATGCCCGACGGTGCGGGCGATCGCCTGCCGCTGCTCTTCATCCAGCTCGGGACCGGTCGGCTTGCTGTCGTCGTTCTCGGCCACCACGGCATAGGCCCGACCGATCGCCTCGTCCAACAATCCTTCGAGTCCGACCACATCGCCGCTCCGCGTCCGGTACGGGCGGCCATCGTCACCTAACACCGTGCCGAAAGCAATGTGTCGCAGCTCGACGTTATCGTAGCCCCACTGGCGGGCACAGGCGAAAAGCTTGGCGAAATGCTCGCTCTGGCGATGATCCACGATGTAGAAAATCGCGTCCGGCTGCCACGTCTCCATCCGATACTGTATGGTTGCCAGGTCGGTCGTGGCATACAGAAACGCTCCGTCCTTCTTGCGGATGATCATCGGCGTCGTGAACTCATCCAGAAACACGCATTCCGCGCCGTCGCTCTCCCGCGCCAGACCCTCCTGTTTCAGAGCGAGCACAACAGCTTCCAGTCGATCATGGTAGAAGCTCTCGCCCAGTTCCTGATCAAACCGGATGTCGATGCGCTCGTAAATCCGCTGAATGTCTTCCTTGCAGTGAGGCAGAAACTTCTGCCAAAGCGCAATGTTCTCGGCATTCCCTTCGTGCAATCTGGCCGTCTCGGCCAATACCGCCTCACCGATCGTCGCATGCTCCCGAGCCAGTTGAGCCAGCGCCGGATCTCCCTCCACCGCGGCAATCTGGGCGCGTAGCTCTTCACACTTCTCGCGCAGCTCGACCACCTGGCTCTCCAGATCGCGATACGCCTTGTCCAGCTGCTTGTCGCGTGGCTTCTCGCGCCGCTGCGCCGCACAGGCCGAGAGCTGCAGTTGCCGATCACCTAGTACCCGCTCCTTCTCGGGAAGCTGTCTCAGGGCTTCATGGTACTCCACCAACTGATGAACCAGCTTGTACAGTCGACCGAGCTCTCGGACCGGCCGCTCCGCATAGGCGGTCGGGTCGGCAAAATGCTTGTAGCCGTAGATGATCATGCCGAACTGAGTGCCCCAGTCACCCAGGTGGTTGTCGCTGATCACACGATGTCCCATGAACTTCAGCGTGCGGTACAATGCATCGCCGATGACGGTCGAGCGGATGTGCCCGACATGCATCGCCTTCGCCACGTTGGGGGACGAATAATCGATCACAAACGTACGCGGAGCGGGTGTGGGGGGAATGCCCAGCCGATCGTCGCGAGCTGCCTGTGCCAGCTGGGCGACCAGCCAGCTTTCCTTCAGACGCAGGTTAATAAAACCCTGGCCAGCCACTTCGGGCGGCCCGCACAAATCGCTCACGTCCAAAGCTTCCGCGATTCGTGTGGCGATCTCACGCTGTGATTGACCCAGTTGCTTCCCCAGCGGCATGGCGCAGTTGGCCTGGTAGTCCCCAAAGCGGGGGTCTTGGGCCGGGCGGATCATGTCCAGCAGTTTCTCGACGTCGTCAGTCAAAGACGCCAGTGCGGGACGGAATCTCTCACGAAGTGTGGCAAGAACGTTCATGGGGTGGGCTGCAACCGTGACGTAGGGACAGAAACCAGACGCAAGTTTCGCCCTAGTGTAGCAGCTGGTCCGCGGTTGGAAGATATGGGGGCGTCACGCGAAGACTGGGCATGCCGGCTCCCCCGGTCGACCTGAGTCAACGATCGCGATCCTGCGGCGTGCGGCTGCTAATGACGACAACCCATGACGAAGGAAGGCCGGATCCCGCATCGTCGATCCGGAAGCGAGCCCCGTCGGGATTCGATAACAGGATAGTCCGACAAGGGAAGCTCATCATGACAAGCGTCATTGGGAACTTCGTCATGCGGCATTACAGGCGGCTTGGCCGAAGCAGACACGGTGAGACGAGGAACGCTGCCCGGTGGGCCGGTGGCAGCACGCACTCACTCGGCCGTGAACTCAACCGGTGTGGCGTCCGCCCACAGCTCTTCCAAGCCGTAATACTGTCTGGTCTCCTCGTCGAACAGATGGATGACGACGTCACCGTAATCCATGACAATCCATCGGCAGTCCTCATATCCTTCCATGCCCAGGCGGTGATCCTGCAGATCGACCTGTAGCTTGTGGTCGATTTCCTCACTCATCGCATGCAACTGACGCCGGCTGCTGCCCGTGGCGATGACGAAGGACTCGAAGAGAGGCGTTTGTTGTCGAGTATTCAGGATCTGGACATCCTGGCCCCGCAGGTCAACGGCGGTCCGCGCAGCGGCCAAAGCCAATTCCAGGCTGCGGTCGGGATTCGCACGGCTTGAGGGCTCTTGTCGAACGGTCGAAATGGCCACTGGGTCTCCTTTGAGAGTGTCGAGTAGAAGGCTTCTGGTGATTTATTGTAAGCACTCCGGAGAACGAGGGAAGTCACTTTTCCGATCGTCCGGGAGGTCGGCTCGGTCCAGTGAACGGCCCGGATCGGACTCTGTCGCGGCCCGGCCAGCCCGACTCTGCACCCCCCTGCCCAAAGTGCGACAACCGCGGCCCACGGCCGGTTCGGTTGCGCTGGGCGTTTCCGGCAACCGGAGCATGCGCAGGAAATGGGGGCCCTTGGAGGATTCTCCACCCGATCTGCTCTTTTCTATCGCAGCCGGAGTGCTACAACAACAAATACGGCACCGGTTTGAGCCATCGCACGTTGGCTCGCGACTTGTGTCGGCAGGGTGTGTCGTCAGGGTTGTTGCGCGGCAGGGTTGTTGCGCGGCAAGGGCATGGGATTCTGGAAAGGGCGGATGAACGATGGCTCAATGGGTTCAAGAAGGGAAAGCGGCTCCCGCGTTCACGCTGATGAGCGACGATGGGACGAAGGTACGACTCGCGGCGCTCAAAGGAGCCCCGATCGTAGTCTACTTCTATCCGAAAGACGATACGCCGGGCTGTACGAAAGAAGCCTGCGCCTTTCGTGATCGCCGCAGCGATCTCCAGGCTCTGGGCGTGCACGTTCTGGGAATCAGTCCCGACTCGATCGCCAGTCACGTCAAGTTCCGCGACAAGTACCAGCTGAACTTTCCCCTGCTCGCGGATCCGGACCATCAGGTTGCCGAGAAGTATGGGGCCTGGCGCGAGAAGAACATGTACGGCAAGAAATCGATGGGCATCCAGCGATCGACCTTCCTCATCGACGGAGAGGGGAAAGTGGCCAAGGTGTGGCCACGCGTCAAGGTGGAAGGTCACGAGCAACAGGTGCTTGATGCCGTGAAGGAACTGCTGGCCCGCTGAATCGCTCGCCGCCCGGCAAGGAGACGACAGTGACAAACACGCCGCCGGCCCCGTAGCGGTGTCTTTCGCGCTCGACCTTTGGCGGCGGAAAACCGTGCGGCCACGCAGGTGTCGGCTGGATCCGCAAGCGCGTCAGTGGTCGGGAAATGAAGCGAGGCAACAGAAACACCCCGGCCGGAATGGGATCATTCCGCCGGGGCTCTCTTGATCTACGACGAAGGGACGTCGTGGCTTCACATCAGATGATGCCGAGCGCCATCAGGCTGTAGCGGACGACCAGCCCCGCTACGACCACGCTCACCATGGCCATCAGCTTGATCAAGATGTTCAGGCTCGGGCCACTGGTGTCCTTGAATGGATCGCCCACGGTGTCGCCAACCACCGCCGCCTTGTGCGGATCAGATCCCTTGCCACCGTGATGGCCCCGCTCGATGTGCTTCTTGGCGTTGTCCCAGGAGCCACCGGCATTGGCCATGAAGACGGCGACGCAGAATCCGGTCGTCAGAGTGCCCACTAACAGACCCATCACGCCACCAACTCCCAGGACCAGTCCGGTCACGACCGGCAGCACCAGGCCCAGCACCGACGGGAGGATCATTTCCCGCTGAGCTGCCCGAGTGCTGATCGCCACGGGACGAGCGTAGTCGGGACTCTCGGGTCCCGCCATGAGTCCCTTCTTTTCACGGAACTGGCGACGAACTTCTTCCACCATGCCCTTCGCGGCACGACCAACGGCTTTCATCGTCATGGCGCAGAACAGGAACGTAGACATCGCTCCGAGGAATACACCCACCAGCACCTTGGGGTTCATCAGCGATGCATCGTAGTAGGTCGTGAAGTCAGGGAGTGTCGCTTCGTGAACGGGTACCAGCGTAGCTCCCGTAGCAACCAGCATCGGCTGGCCCTGGTTCGCACCCGGCGCACTCTCGGCCGAAACCCGGGCGATCACGTCCGCGGGAATCGGGGTCGGTTCGCTGCCATTGGGCTTGATCGCCTTCCAGGCGTCCGTGACGCGCGGGTCACGCGTTTCGTTCGGCATCGCCAGGAAGGTGCGGACGCCTTCTTTGCCCTCGGCGTCCTGATACTTCTCAATCACAAAACCGGGGGACGCTTTGTAGAATCCGTCGTCGACCAACTTTTCCGCCACAGAATCACCCCACCGCTCAAACCCCACACGCACTTCCTCCACATAGGCCGCCAGTAGCGCCAGTGCCGTGAGGGCTGCCGAGCCGATGGCAAATCCTTTGCCCGTGGCGGCCGTCGTGTTGCCCAGGCTGTCCAACGCGTCGGTCCGCTGCCGAACCTGAGGCTCCAGTTTGGACATCTCCGCATTACCGCCAGCGTTGTCGGCAATCGGTCCATAGGCGTCGGTCGCCAGCGTGATGCCCAGTGTGCTGAGCATGCCCACGGCGGCGATACCGACACCGTAGAGCCCGAGCGCAAAATAGTTGACGTCATCAAAGTTCCAGCCCGCAGCAAATCCAAACGCGAGGATCGTCGCGAAGCAGACCGTCAGCACCGGAAACCAGACGCTCGCCATGCCGTCCGCGATACCGCCAATAATCAACGTCGCGGGACCGGTGAGCGATTGTTCGGCAAGCCTCTTGGTGGGAGCGAATTCGTCGCTCGTGCAGTATTCGGTCCACTTGCCAATGAGCCAGCCGGCCGCCAGGCCGACAATAATACTGATGGCCACGCCCGGAATGCCGAAGAACAACGTGCCGGTGGTTCGCGGCATCAGCCACCACGAGAGAACGATCGAAGCCACGATAATCAGCCCGCACGAGGCGTTGATGCCGCGGGCGAGCGCCTTGAGCAGGTTCTTCTGGGTCGCGCCCTCTTCGGTTCGCACCAGGTAGACACCCACGATCGACAGGAATATACCGACGCCTGCAATGGCCATCGGCAGGAACAGAGCCTGCAGCTGCGCCGCCAGTTGGTTGGTACCAGGTGTGAGTTTGAGCAGAGCGGGCGAGGCATAGGCCGCTACGCCCAAAGCCGCCGTGGCCAAAATCGATCCGCAATACGATTCGTACAGGTCGGCACCCATGCCCGCCACGTCGCCGACGTTGTCACCCACATTGTCCGCAATCGTCGCCGGGTTTCGCGGATCGTCCTCCGGAATCCCCTGCTCGACCTTGCCCACCAGGTCGGCACCGACATCGGCCGCCTTGGTGAAGATGCCGCCACCCACGCGAGCAAACAGCGCCTGGCTGCTGGCACCCATGCCGAAGCAGAGCATCGTGACCGTGATGTCGATCAGCGACAGCTCCTCAAAGCCAAGCATCGGCCAGACCCAGTACAGGAAACCGAACCAGAGAGTGATATCCAGCAAGCCCAACCCGACCACCGTCAGACCCATGACGGCCCCGGAACGAAAGGCGACCTGCAACCCTTGATTCAACGATTTGCGCGCTCCTTCGGTCGTGCGATTGCTGGCCATCGTCGCCGTACGCATGCCGATCCAGCCGGCCAACCCCGAAAAGAAACCGCCCGTCAAAAACGCGAACGGTACGAACTCGCTCTGCACATGCAGGCCGAAAGCAGCAAAAGCCAGCAGGCCCACGATCACCACGAAGAACCCTGTCACCACGATGTACTGCTGTCGCAGATACGCGTTGGCTCCCTGCCGCACATAGCCGGCAATCTCGATCATCCGCTCGTTGCCCGGCGGGGCTTGGGCGACCCACCTATAGAACAGGAACGCTTGGACCAAGGCCGCGATGGCTCCCGCCAAACATACCAACCAAATGATCACAAACGTGGCCTGCCCAACCGGGGCTGATGGGGTGGCTGCTGCCGTCGTCGTTTCGTCGGCCGCCACAGCCAGCCCCACTGTGGCCAGCATCAAGACAATCGCCGCCGCACATCCCAGAATGTGCGTCCACCTGCATCGGTGCGATGGTGTCAACATCGTTGTTGGTTCCTCGTGTATGAACGATCGAAATGGAATAGCCGGACAGCTCAGACCGGCACGGAACTTCGGTTGTGTCTTTTCCCCCCAATGTGGCGATTCCAGGCGGCTGGCGAGCCGTGGTTGCAGGAAACCTAGAGTTTCCTACCCGCACGCTGATGGCCGACCCATTGGAAAGACCGCGATGTGGAGAGTTAACATGCGATCCTGAAAGAAGTTACGGAGCAAATTGGCCCTCGTTGCGGACCTCGGCATGATGCAGCTTCAGCAGGACCTCGGCCTGCTCGCACAGTGCTGCCGACGGAGCAATGCCAGGTCCCCGGCCTGCAGCACCTCCAGATTCATTGAGTCTGCGAGTGTACTGAATCGAAATCGCTACTGTCAACTAGCGGTCACCGTGCGAGTCGCCCCGCCCCTTCGAACCGCCGCCAAACCGGTCCGAACAAAGCGTTTTCCGGTTCCGCAAAGGCCCCCATTTTCTCTAGAATTATTCTTGGTTTTTCCCAGACAGGCGATTATGCTGAGCGTATATCTTCAGTCGCGGCAGTCTGCCAGGCGAAAAAGGGGTGCGCGCTGCCGGTGTCCTCCTGGAACAAGAGAAGACAGAAGGAGTTGATTCGATGGTGTCAAAATTCGCTTTTCGCCCCACGCTCGTCGCAATGGCGGTCGTTGCCGCCGGACTTGTGTCCACGTTCGCCCTGACGGCCGAACGGTCCGATGCCAAGAACAAGAAAGATCCAACTGCTAAGTCGGTCGAACTGTTTTCCGCCATGGAAGCAGGCGACATTGTTGTCCGAGTGATTCCCAAGAACTCGAAGCAGTCGACTGTGTTGATCGAGAATAAGCTGGATCAGCCGGTGCAGATCAAGTTGCCCGACACGTTCGCCGGAGTCCCCGTACTCGCGCAGATGGCCCTCGGTGCCGGAGGCATGGGCATGGGTGGAGGTATGGGCGGCATGGGTGGTGGCATGGGCGGCAGGGGTGGTGGCCAAGGAATGGGTGGTGGCATGGGAGGTATGGGAGGCATGGGAGGTATGGGAGGCATGGGTGGCATGGGGGGCATGGGCGGCATGATGGGTGGGTTCTTCAATGTCCAGCCTGGTAAGGTCCGTAAGCTGCCCGTCAAGACCGTGTGCCTGGAACATGGAAAGCCGGAACCCAGCCCGCGCATGCAGTACAAGCTGGTCCCCCTCGAGTCGTTCACCCAGAAGCCCGAAGTCGTGGAAATCTGCAAGATGCTCGCCACGGGTCAGCTCGATCAGGCCGCCGCTCAGGCCGCTGCCTGGCACTACACGGATGGCATGAGCTGGGACGAGTTGGCCAGCAAGGTGGGGGCAACGCACATTCATGGTCCGAGCGAGCCCTATTTCACGCCCGATCAGCTGCGGATGGGAGTGCAGATTGCCGCCGAAGCGGCTCGTCGCGTACGTGCGAATGCGGACTCCACCGGTCCGTCAGAGAAGGACAAACTGAATTCGTTGAGCACCGCGGTCACGCAAGGTCAATAAGGCCTCGATGTTATCTGCGTCTGGTCCACGGGCCATATTGCAGCGTCCTGTCGATAGCGGCAGGACGCTCTTTTTTTTTGGGGGGCCGCACATGTGGTTCCCGCAGGCTCGGCTGGCGGCGTGTGGAATGACGCGGTTCAGATGCCTCGGTGACCGGCGTCGCGACATGGTCAGCCGCAGCGTGGTGCTGGCAGGTAGCTTGTCATTCTAAGAGTCGATTTCAACGCAACGGGCATCTGCCCGTGTCGTTCGTCATGAGGAATTCTGTCATTCGTCATGTCGGCCACGTATTGCCGCATTCAGCACGCTCATTCACCCCACGGCGGAGCTTTCGACGTGGTGGTCGTTGACTTCCGCGAGGCGCTGTTCACGGCGTAGCAGATCGCTGGCCAGCGCATCCAACTCGGCCTGACGGTGGAGCATTGAGGTGTGGAGTCTGGCGTGGCGTGTCTCGAGCGATTCCCGCTGACGCTCGAGGTTCTGAGCCAACTGTTGGAGTTCGGTGCGATGCTGGCATAGTTTCTCCTGTGCCTCGGCCGATTCTGCCTCGACAAACTGACGTACGGCTTGGATGAGTGGCGTCAGGTCGGTCTGGCGTGAGCGGTTTTCGAGCTGCGACTGAACTTGTTGCAGTAGGAAGCGATCGGTGTGCAGTTGGCGTTGCAGCTGATCGAGTTGTTCCTGTCGTTGCAGGAGCTGTTCGTGGTGTTCGTGATTGGCGCGACGTCGAGCCTGCAGTGCCTCCAGCTGAGCCTGCAGGGACTGCCGCCTCTGCCGCCATCGTTTGGCCAGAGTCTGCCGTTGGCGGATCGTTCGGTCTTGCCACGCGCGCTTTTCACGAGCCCACTGCAGCTTGTCGTTGGTGAGTTGTTCGTATTCCTGGCGCAGGAGTGTCTCCTGGGCGGAGAGGTCCTGGCGCAGGGCGTGCAACTGAGCCGACTCGTCGGCCTGTTGTTGGTGCTGGGCCAGCTGTGCCCGCAGGCTGGCGCCGAGTTGTTGCGTCGTGTGCTTTTCGGCCAGCAACTGTTCACGCAGTTGCTCGCACGCCTGCAGTTGCTGCCGACTTTGCTGTTGCCAGTTATCCCGTTCGGTGTTGAGCCAGTCGGATTGGCGCCGTGTGTTCTCCAGTTCGAGTTCCAGTAGTTGCCGTTGATCAGCGAGGAGGTGTTCCTGTTGTTCGAGTTGCGCTTGCTGGCGTGCCAGAGCCTGTGCCGTGATCCCCAGCGATTCCAGTTCAGCCGTCCGAGCTTCGAGCTGCGCTGCTTGGTGCTGCAGTTCGCTCTCCCGGTCGGTCAGTTCGAGTTGTTGTTCGCGGAGCCAGAGGCGGGCTGTGCGGCGTTCGTCATCTTGTTGGGCGGCGCGGGCGTTGAGCGACGCCTCCCAGCGGGTCAGGTGGTACTGGCGTTGTCGGAGGTGTTCGGAGAGTTCGGCCGCCTGCAGCTGCAGTTGTTCTTGGGCGTGGATCGGTTCCCGGCCGACGACGGCCAGGAGCTCAGCGGGGTCGTGGGGCGCCGTGGTGGGAGCACGTGGCACGGACGCGGGGTGAGCCGGGTGAAAGCGTGGTGCCGTCAAGTCGGGTGTGTCGGGTGGTGCGGAGCTGTGATCGTGCGTCACGAGAATTTCCCCTACGGCGCTGATCGAAACGGACACTATTCCTGCCTGGTTGTCGGGCTGAGGCGAGAGGTTCGGCAGAGATCCGCGACAATGCGGGATGAGGCCAGGAGGTGGACGAACGGCTGCCTGATTCGCTCGCGCTCGACGGGCACTCCCAGCGGACACGCGGGGCGACAACGCACGCTGCGATTCTCGCATACCGGGAGCACTGTGGGCCGCGCTGCCTCGTGGGGATCTGCGGCGGTATATTCGGCATAAACCACCCAGAGACTCTCATCGGCATTGTCCGATCGGGAATTGAACCGGAAACTCCCGGCTGACCGAATCAGGCTGAGTGAACACTTGAACGCCAAGCTCGGGCATGCGACAATCACCACCTGTCGCCCCGCCAGCGACACGCCCGGAGCTACCTACAACTCAGGTACCTCCTGCTAACACTGCCAATGGCGGGAACGAGGATTGGATGCATGAAAGTTGAGCCACTGGGTGATAAAGTTGTCATCAAACGGTTGGGAGCCGACGAGCGAACGCCCGGCGGAATCGTCCTGCCCGATGCGGCGCGGGACAAACCACAGCAGGGACGAGTCCTTTCGGTTGGTGATGGACGGATGCTGCCCAATGGGACTCGGGTTCCGCATCAGGTGTGCGAGGGGGATCGAGTCGTTTTCAGCCGCTGGGCCGGTACGGAAGTGGTCGTCGACAACGAAGAGGTCTTGATCATGAGCGAGGAGGACATTTTGGCCGTTCTCGATTGACGACTCGGCTCAGGCTGAATCTCTCTCACGCCATCGCCGGGGTGCCCTGCCGCGGCATCATGGGGAATCGCTGCCACTCGTCGCCGGGGGCGCTCTTCGTGTGGGCCATGGGGCGAGTGGACTCGCTGTGGCGCGGCAACTGCCGAAGGTCTGGACTCAGGCCCCGATTGCCTTTGCGGCTTTCCCTCCCCGACAACCGATACTATACTTGCGTTCATCGCTTGGGGGGGGACTGTCTGTCCGCTACCGAATGCCAGGGCGATGTGACGAGGTTTGACGGGAAAGGTGCGCGGCAGTCATGGTGAAGTACGTGGTTCGCTATGGGGCGATGCGAACGCTCGGAGTGCTTTCTCCGCGAGGGAATGACCGGTTTCGTCGCGGCGATCGCGTCATTGCCCGCACCAACCGCGGTCTGGAGGCGGGAGATGTTCTTTGTCCGGCGACTGACGACATCCTGGGCAGTATGAAGGACGTACCGCATGGACAGATCCTGCGCGCGATGACGGCGGAGGACTCCAACGAACTGTCGCACATCAAGTCGAATGAGCGTCAGGAGTTTGAGATCTGCCAGCGGCATGTTCAGCAGCTCGGCTTGGCCATGCAGCTGATTGACATTGAACATCTTTTCGGTGGTGAGCGGATTGTCGTGTATTATCTGGCGGAGCAGCGGGTTGATTTCCGGGAGCTGGTCAAGCGGCTGGCATCCGAATTTCAGACGCGGATTGAGATGCGCCAGATCGGCGTGCGTGATGAAGCCAAGCTGTTGGCCGACTACGGTGATTGTGGACAACCGGTTTGTTGCGGCCAGCACCTGACCGAGATGCCGCCGGTGTCGATGAAAATGGCCAAGGTCCAGAAAGCGACGCTCGATCCCACGAAGATTTCGGGCCGATGTGGGCGACTCAAGTGCTGTCTGCGCTACGAGTATTCTTCGTACGTGTTGCTGCAGAAGGAGCTTCCTCCGGTGGGATCAGATGTCGTGACCAATGAGGGGCGTGCGCGCGTGCTGAGTATCGAGATTCTAGCCCAACAGCTCATGGTGCAGATGGAAGATAATCGACGCCTGCTGATTCACAAATCCGACGTGTTGTCGGTGATCAAACGCAATGCTCCACCCGCGAAGGATGTGGAGGAGGATGACTCGGAATGACCGAACCGTTTACGATCCGGACTCCGTTCGACCGGGACGTTCCGACACCCGCGTGACGAGTGAGTGGGGCGACCGGTTTGCGGTGCTGGACAATCCGCAGTCGTCCCCTTGAGGTCGAGTCGGATCACACGAGACTGATGCCATGTCTGGACAGCAACATCCCATCATCGAACTCCTCAAACGTGACCCACGGTACAAGCTGGAAGCCTACCAGTTTGTCCGGGATGCTCTCGCTTACGCACAGCGAGACCTGGGAATGGGGGCCCCGTTGTCCGAGCGAGAGCAAGCGGAGCCCCCTCCCGATGCGCATTTGACCGGCCAGCAACTGTGTGAAGCGATCCGACAGCTGGCGCTGGAGCAATTCGGGCTGATGTCACGCGTCGTGCTCCGCAGTTGGGGCATTACCGCCACCGGCGACTTTGGTGAAATCGTTTACAATCTGATCGAGATCGGGCTGATGAAGAAATCCGAATCCGATCGCCGCGAGGATTTCGACCATGTGTTCGACTTCGAAGAAGCGTTCGAACGACAGTTCAAGATCACCCGCGGGGAATAACAGGGGCGCGCTCTCGGCTGGCATCGCCGAGGGGCAATCCACGTCGGTGCCGCCGCGTCCGCGCTATCCGAATCGCCCGTTGCTGTGGCTCAGCATCGCAGCACTGACGCTGTGGATCCTCTTCCTGTTGCTGGTCGCGCTGCGGGTCGTGTCCTAGCCGTAGCACGTAGCACGCACTTCAGTGCGTGACCGCGCACGTAGCACGCACTTCAGTGCGTGACCGCCCCGGCCACGATCATGTCGCGAGCCGAACGCGCACACAAGATTGATGGGCGCACCCACGGCCCGTGTTGTGACGTGGCATCTACTTCCGGGCTACCAGCGATTGAGCCAGTTCGACGACTGCGGCAGCCGTGATGTGGAAGTGCTCATAGAGCGTTTCCGAAGGGGCGGATGCCCCGAAATCGCACATGCCCACGAAGCCTCCGTCGATGCCAATGTAGCGGTCCCAGCCCTGCCGAATGCCCGCTTCCACTGCCACTCGGGCCGTGATCTTCGGTGGCAGCACGCTGTGGCGGTAGTCGAGATCCTGTGCGTCGAACAGTTCGCAGCAGGGCATGCTGACCACACGGGTGGCGATGCCGGCGGACTCGAGCAACGGTTGGGCTTCCAGGCAGATCCCCACTTCACTTCCCGTTCCGATCAGGATCACCTGTGGCTCACCGTGCGGCGGGTCGAGAAGTACGTAGGCGCCTCGCGCGACGCCTTCGGCCGAACCGTATCGCGTTCGATCCAGAGTGGGGACGTTCTGGCGCGTCAGGACCAGGCAGGACGGTTGTCGTTGATGCAGTAGCGCAGCGCGATAGGATTGGGCGACCTCGTTGGCATCGGCCGGTCGAAAGACGAGCATGCGCGGCATGGCGCGGCAGGCGGCCAGTTGCTCGACCGGCTGATGCGTGGGGCCGTCCTCGCCCAAACCGATCGAGTCGTGAGTGAGCACATAGAGGACTCCCTGCCGCATCAGACAGGCCAGACGCATGGCCGGCCGCAGATAGTCGGTGAAGACGAAAAAGGTGCCCGCGTAGGGGCGGAGGCCGCTGAGTGCCAGGCCGTTGCAGGCCGATGCCATGGCATGCTCGCGGATCCCGAAGTGAACATTACGTCCGCCAGGGTTGTCCGCGCTGAAGTGGCCGGCGGCCGGATCCTTGATCACGGTCAGGTTGGACGGCGCCAAGTCGGCCGACCCTCCCACCAGCCACGGGAAATGGGGGGCCAGGTGATTCAGTACAACTCCGGAACTGGCACGCGTCGCCAAGCCCTTCTTATCCGCCTCGAAGACCGGAATGCCCGTCTGCCAGTTGGCGGGGAGTCGGCCGGCCCAGATATCTTCCAGCTCATGAGCCTGTTGCGGGTATGTGGCACGATACTGGGCGAATGCCGCCTGCCAGGCAGCGTGGAGCTCACGTCCACGCCGGCCTACACCCTGAGCGAAATCGGCGACGACTTCCGGAGGGACCTGAAACTGCGCCTCTTCCGGCCAGTCCAAGGCGGCTTTCGTCAACCGCACTTCCTCGGCTCCCAGCGGTGAGCCATGCGCGGCAGCCGTGTTCGCTTTGTTGGGCGACCCGAAAGCGATCACACTCTTGACGACGATCAACGTAGGACGATCGGCTCCTTCACTGGCCTCCAGCGCCTTCTGGACAGCGCTGATATCGTTGGCATCAGCGACATGGAGCGTCTGCCAGCCGAGCCCTTCAAATCGCTGGGCGACGTTTTCGCTGAAGGCCAGATCCGTGCTGCCTTCGATCGTGATCGAGTTGTCATCGTAGATCCAGCAGAGATTGGCTAGCCGCAGGTGGCCGGCGAGCGATGCTGCTTCGTAGGAAACTCCTTCCATCAGATCACCGTCGCTGCAGAGCACGAACACACGGTGGCCAAACAGATCGAAGCCAGGGCGGTTGTAGCGCGATGCGTACCATTGAGCGGCCATGGCCATGCCGACGCTCGTCGCAACCCCCTGCCCTAGTGGCCCGGTCGTGGTTTCGATGCCAGCCGCTTCGCCGTACTCGGGGTGTCCTGCGCAGGGACTGTGGAGCTGGCGGAACCGCCGCAGGTTGTCGAGCGTGATCGACAACTCGTTCGTCGCTTCTCCCCGGCTGTCGACGCGTCGCACGCCGGCCAGGTGCAGCACTGAATAGAGCAGCATCGAGGCGTGGCCACAGGAGAGGACGAACCGATCGCGGCCGGGCCAGCGGGGCGCCGTCGGATCGTACCGCAGGATGCGGTTCCAGAGCGTATAGGCGACCGGGGCCAAAGCCATCGGTGTGCCGGGATGGCCACTGTTGGCGGCCTGCACGCCGTCCATCGACAGGGTGCGAATGGTGTTGATGGCCAGTTGCTCGATATCGACGGCGGCG
>JBGSHS010000064.1:0-8593 GCA_041752115.1 Pirellulaceae bacterium
GAAGAACTGGAATCAGCCACCATGCTCCTGCTCGATTCGCACGACGCCGATGGCAGCTATTTCCTAGCCAAGGCGAGGAAACGCGCATTGAGCACCCGCCGCACTCGAGCACGAGCACGAGCACGAGCACGAGCACGAGAAGAACTGGAATCAGCCACCATGCCCCTGCTCGATGCGCACGACGCCGATGGTAGCCATTTCCTAGCCAAGGCGAGGAAACGCGCATTGAGCACCCGCCGCACTCGAGCACGAGCACGAGCACGAGAAGAACTGGAATCAGCCACCATGCCCCTGCTCGATTCGCACGACGCCGATGGTAGCCATTTCCTAGCCAAGGCGAGGAAACGCGGATTGAGCACCCGCCGCACGTCGAGCACGAGCACGAGCACGAGCACGAGAAGAACTGGAATCAGCCACCATGCTCCTGCTCGATTCGCACGACGCCGATGGCAGCTATTTCCTAGCCAAGGCGAGGAAACGCGCATTGAGCACCCGCCGCACTCGAGCACGAGCACGAGCACCGCGGACGCTGAGCACGAGCAGGACAAAGAAGGCTAGGACCAAGCACCTCATGCCTCACATCTCCTACAGACCGTCCCACGTGAACACCCCGCAGGGTGAGGTGGGGGAAACCTCTGTGATGGGTGGCAGGTCGTAACCTACAATCGTGTAGCCAGTGTGCGCCGCGGTTCGAGCGGCATACGCTCACGGAGTACTTCCACGCACTCGGCAGCCACCGCAGCCGGTAAGCGGATCGTTCATTTTCGCACGCAGGAACGTGTAACGTCAGGATTGCTCGCATGAAGAACCTCTGTTGCATCGGCGCCGGATATGTCGGCGGCCCGACGATGGCCATGATTGCACATCAGTGCCCGGACTTGAACGTACAGGTCGTCGATGTGAATCCAGCGCGCATCGATGCCTGGAATTCGGACGTATTGCCGATCTACGAGCCGGGGCTGGACGAGGTGGTGCGTGCCGCGCGCGGACGGAACCTCCATTTCTCGACGGAGATCGACCGAGCGATCGGTGAGTCGGAGATGATCTTCATTTCCGTGAACACTCCGACCAAGACCTACGGCACGGGAGCCGGCCGTGCTGCGAATCTGGAGTATGTCGAGAAATGCGCCCGTTCGATCGCACGAGTCGCTCGAGGGCACAAGATCGTGGTCGAGAAGTCGACTCTTCCTGTCCGGACGGCCGAAACGATACGGCGGATACTCGACGCCTCCTCGGGCGAAGCGACATTTGATGTACTCAGCAACCCGGAGTTCCTGGCGGAGGGGACGGCCATCGATGATCTGCTCCATCCTGACCGAGTGCTGATTGGAGGCGAGTCGGCGAGCGCGGTTCAATCGCTGGTCGACATCTATGCGAAATGGGTTCCGCGTGAGCGGATTCTCACGACGAATCTGTGGAGTTCGGAACTGTCGAAGCTCACGGCCAATGCCTTTCTGGCTCAGCGCGTCTCGTCGATCAACGCCATTTCGGCGTTGTGCGAAGTGACGGGAGCGGACGTGGATGAAGTGGCTCATGCGATCGGCACCGACAGCCGGATCGGTCCGAAATTCCTCAAAGCGTCGGTCGGCTTCGGCGGTTCCTGCTTCCAGAAGGACATCCTGAACCTGGTCTACTTGTGCGAGCACTTCGGGATCCCTCGCGTCGCCAAGTATTGGGAACAGGTCGTACGCATGAACGACTATCAGCGGAGTCGGTTTGCAGCTCGCATCGTCCGCACGATGTTCAATACGGTGAGCGACAAGCAGATTGCGATCTGGGGTTTCGCCTTCAAGAAGGACACGAACGACACACGCGAATCGGCGGCGATCTATGTTTGCCGCGATCTGTTACGCGAGCGGGCACGTCTGATGATCTACGATCCGCAAGTATCGGAAGCGCAGATTCACCACGATCTGGAACAGGTGTTCCGCAATCCGGACACGGGCGAAATCACGGCCGCTGATCGGCAGATTCTGAAGGAGCGGGTGCGGATCGCGGGCCACGTCGGCGAGGCGGCCGCCGGAGCGCACGCGGTGGTTGTGCTCACCGAATGGAACGAGTTCCAGACGGTCGATTTCGCGTCGATTCGGCGTCGCATGGAGACCCCCGCCTTCGTCTTCGACGGCCGCAATCTGCTCGACCACGCCTCGCTCGTTCAACTGGGCTTCGAAGTCCACGCCATCGGCAAAGTGGTCGCTCCGAAGTGCACGATGCCGCGTAGCTCATAGCACGTAGCACGCACTTCAGTGCGTGACGACCTGTCCACGACTTCACTATCATCCCAGATCCAAACCAGGGCTGTCGCGGACTGAAGTCCGCGCTACGTCGCGACAGCTCGCGTTACGCCTTCGATTGCTTGGGCTTGGTGAGCAGCTCGTCGATCGACTTGCGGATTTCCCCCTTGTCGTAACCTTCCTTGACGTCGATGCGCAGCAGCGGCAAACCGGCATCGGCCAGCGCCTGATTGACGAATCGATCACGCGTCATGCGATCCGGTCGCTTGTGTGTCGCATCGTCCAGTTCGACCGCCAGCTTGGCTTCCATCGTCCCGTGATCGCAGAGCAGAAAGTCAATGTGTTTGGCGTGGATTCGGTTCTGCCACGATTGGAACTTCGGCGTTTCCGGACGCACCTGGATCAGGTCCGCCAGCCGCACCATCGCCTGGATTGTCCACTGTCCGTCTACCGCTTCCCGCAGCGCCGTGTAGAATGCCAGTTCGGATTGGGTCAGTAGACTGGTGCGTTTCTGATAGGGCATTTTCTCGTTGCCCAGTATCAGCTTGGCGAAAGTCCAAGCGATCAGCACGGCAACGAGCAGGAAGATGATCGGCCAGTTGTTGAAAACAAGATCGAACATCTTGGTGCCACCCCTGTTCCAGGCAGTGAACAGACGAAACGCATGAACGACTCCTGCTGACCGGTCCGCTCCTGTGCTGGCGGCGTGGCGGCAGATGGGTCGAGTGAGCCGTCGGGGGTCACGACGCTCGGCGGCTCGAATGCAGGATTCTACTCAAGAATATCGGCAGTGCGGCCGGTTGGTGAGCCACGAGAAACGGTCGACCGGCCCGGCGCGAGCGGCGGTGAAACCGCACGAAACGCACAATCGTCAGAACCGGCGCTCGAAGGGGCCGCCCGCTCGACGCCATGGCAGCCCGCGCCGACGCGGGCAGGCTGTGTCGGGCGGCGGAATTGGTCTGGCAGCGAAGAAGATGAAGTGACATGCTCAGTGCGAACGCGACGACCTCTGGCCCCTTCCCTCCGCTTCGGATCGGGCCGGTTGCGATCGGCTTTCCGGTGGTCCAAGCTGCCCTCTCGGGCTACAGCGACTGGGCGATGCGCATGATCGCTCGCCACGCAGGCGCGTCGTATGCCGTGTGTGAAGTGATGCTCGACCAGTTCCTGACGCAGCTCCGCAGCCGGCAGCGCACGCAGCATTTCCTGCACCTGTCGGACGACGATCATCCGGTGGGCGGGCAGCTGATGGGGGCCGAGCCAGATCAGTTCGCGGCCGGAGCCGCTCGACTGGTCGATGCGGGATTCGACGTCATCGACATCAACTTCGGCTGTCCGGTCAAGAAAGTGCTGGGCCGGTGCCGAGGTGGATTTCATCTGAGCCAGCCGGCCACGGCGTTGGAAATCGTCCGTCGCACGCGCGACATCGTACCCGCTCACATCCCGGTCACAATCAAGCTGCGTCGCGGTCTGGACGATTCCTCCCGGAGCCGCGACCATTTCTTCGAGATTCTCGACGGAGCGTTTCAGCTGGGCATTGCGGCGGCCACGGTGCATGGTCGAACCGTGAAACAGCGCTATGTCGGGCCGAGCGACTGGTCGTTTCTCGCCCTGCTCAAACGGCATTACCCCGACCGTACGATACTGGGGAGCGGCGATTTGATGAGCGCCGCAGACTGCCTGCGGATGATGCAGCAGACCGGTGTCGACGGAGTGACCGTGGCGCGCGGCGCGATCGGTAATCCGTGGATCTTTTCGCAGGCGCGCGCGCTGTTCTCAGGTCAAACCCCAACACAACCGTCACTCGCCCAACAGCGTGAAGTGATCGGACGGCATTACCACCTGGCAGAAACGCTCTACGGGCCCCAGCGGTGTGGCCCGTTGATGCGCAAGTTCGGCATCAAGTACGCCCAGCTGCACCCCCACTCGCTACAGGTCCGCGAGGCCTTCGTCAGCGTGCGCTGCCGCGCCGACTGGGATGCGGTGCTCGCTCACTGGTACCCCTCGCCGCCGGCCGCCGCGTGACCGTGCACGATCCGGCAACAGCCACGGGAAATGAATGACGAAGGACGAAATACCCAATGACCAATGGAATGACGAAGGACGAACCACCGACTCGGTCACTCGCGAATAATCTCAACGGCACAGAGCGTAGGCAACTGGTCGCCGCGTGGGACAAGCTCGAGCAGCAGTTGGTCTTGGACCAGGATCCCGTCGAACTTACCGACCCACGCCCGTCGCGGCCCGCCGGCCTGCGCGACCACATCCACTTGCTCCGCCACCACGTTCCCTTGCAGCTTGATGTCAAACGGCGACGGGCTCTGTGCCTCGTCGAGCACGGCGAAATGGCACCGCACGCTGTAACTGGCTGAACCATCGTCGGGTCCGCGAAGCGGGATCTCGCACCGCTCCAGGCCACGCACACCGGAGGTGAGCACCCACGGAGCTTCCGAGTTCTCGACCACGGCGACCAACTCGTTCTCGTTGTAGTAGCCGCCCCCGGGGGCCAGTTTCAGCGGCACCTCGAGCACGTATTCGAGACGTCCTACGGTGTTGGGGCGAGGGTAGGCGATCCACAATCTGCCTTGCGTATCACGCCGGTCCCCCGGTGCTCCGAAGTTCAGCGCCAGGTGCTTCACCGGCGTACTCGGACCACTCGCGCTGTAGATGCGCCACGTGCTCTTGTCGCTCCGCGGCTCCATCACAATCGTTGCCGCCAGAGAGAACTGACAGACACACCCCGCACTTGCTTCGGGGACCATCAACAGGCCGTTACCAGGGATCGCATTGACCCAGCAGCCGAGCCGCTGTCCAGCGAAATGGCTGGTGCCGCTGTCGCTATAGAGGTCATAGTAACCGGTGAAACCGCTGCGGAAGAACAGCATATTCGGCGTCGCAGTGACTGGTCCACAGTGATGTCCGGGCCGGCTGAACTGCCACACCGTCTGCTCGCCCGTTACCGGATGCTCGCGCATTTTCTCTTTCCCGGTGTGGATCTCAAACGCCCATGGCTCGGCGAAGATCTCGTCGCCGACAACGATCGGTCGGTGGCGGTAGTTGGCATCCTTAGCCCAGAGTGTCTCTCCGGTTTGGGCGTCCAGTACGACCAGGCGTCGTTGACTGAACTGCCCCGACAGAAACTGGCGCCAGTAGTGCCCGTTCGCATTGGCGCCACAAACGACCACATGACCGTCGTGGTACATGAGCATGAGATTTCCGCCACCGATTCCCACGTGGCTGCAGTCGGTTACATCGACCGGCTGGGACCAGATCTGCTGACCCGACCTGGCATCCAGACAGACGGCCAGCCGCACATCCATCTCTTTCAGCTCCGCTTCCTTCCTGGCCGTTTCGTCTGGACTGAGATTGTGCAGCGCTGCTTTGTCCTCGCGCAACAGGGCCTCTCGCTCGTCGCGTGTGATGGAGCTGTCAATAAAGAACACGCGATCGCCTCCGATGGCGATCGTCGCGTGCTCGATGCTCCCGCCCTGATAGGTCCATCGCTGCTGGCCCGTGCGCGGATCGACCGCAAAGAGTGCCTCGGTCGTCTTGCCCACCTGCAACCCGCGACGTTTCTGAGCGCGGTCGAGATCCTTGTGCACGGTGCTGGTCCCGAACAACAGCCCGTTGTATTCGGCCAGGTAACCCCACACGCGTGGAACTCCATCGGATGACGCAGGCACACGATGCTCGATCAGCACCTGGCCCGTGGCGGCATCCAACACGGTGCATTTGTCGTCGACCACGCAGAACACGAAGTCCTGAGAGGCCGCCAGGTTGCTCGTGTCTTCGTTATTGAACACTCCGGTGCGGATCGCTCCAGGGTTCTGGTATTCCCACAGGAACAAGCCGTTGTAGGCGTCATAGGCCTTAATCGACTCGAATCCCTGCACGAACATCCGGCCATTGGTGGAAAGGGGTGCCGCGGCCGCATCGTGACGATTGACCATGTCGCCGGGACCTGGGTCACCGTACCAGAGCACACCCAAATCACCTCGCACCCGCTCGTCCTGGCTCGTCATCGTGTTGGCCGCGTCTCCGTACTGGTGCGACCACTCCCCAGCTCCCGGCAACGCCCCGCGCTGGACGGAAATCACCCGATCCGACTCGACGATCTCACCTCCGATCTCCAGGTTGATCTCACCGACTGTGCGACGCAGCTGACCCATCAGGTTATCCTGCCGCCAGGCCGGAGCTGATTCGGGAACCGCCAGGCAGATGACGCCACCGCACGGCTTCGTGCAGCGAGCGATTTCCGCCGGCACTCCAGGCACCTGACCGTCCAGCAGCAGCTGGTCCGACACAATCAGATTGGCGAAGTAGTCGGACAATGGCATGTCGGCCGGATCACCGGGAAAAATGGTAATGCGAGTGCCGTGGAGCCCTGCCCGATCAAGGATGTCGCGGGCGGCCCGGGCCTGAACCGCGTCGGGCTCGATGCCGATAATCTGCAGTTGGGTGCGCCGAGCCAATTCGTACGCCAATCGTCCCTGCCCGCTGCTCAGCACCAGGCAATAGCCGCGATCGATCCGTGTCCGCTCCACAATCGCGTCGGCCGCTGACGCATACATGTCAGTCAACTCATCGCGCGGATAAGGGTCGACCAGGGGTGGAGCGGGAAGCTGCACCACCTTCTGACCGGCTTGATCCGGTGTGAGATTGGCCGGTTGAGCGGCTGTCACAGTAGGATCGGCGAAGCAGTAAACGTGGCCGCTCGTCGTGCTGACAAACAGCCGGCGATTGGCCGCCGCCAGTCCACCTGCCTTGCCGTTCACCTCCACTTGCCATCGCTGCTGGCCCGTATCGGCATCAAACGCCGTAACGAAACCCTCACCACCCGCAAAGACCGTTTTTCCACTGGCGATCAGCGACGCGTCCGCCGCACACTCGGTCTGCCACAGGATTCCCACACGCGAGAGCTCCGCAATCTGCCGGTTCAACGCGTCGAGGGCCGCTCGGTACTCCTCCTTGCCCATGGAACTCCGCTTGCCGGCCAACTCCTTCACATCCAACCGCAGCTTCTGACGCTCCACGGTCGCCGCGGCATGCTTGTGCCGATCCAGTCCGATCACCTGCTGGCCGGTGGCCACATACGCTCGAGAATCGTCGATCACCAACTGCCGGCCATCGATCCAGGCGAATCCGACAGCTCCCGTCTTTTCGGTCAGGGCCAGGAAATGGTGCGGACCGGATGCGTAGATTTGATCGTCGGCCAGCACCGCCTTGGTCCCTCCCACTTCGCCACCAGCAGTGGTGCGCCAGGACAACGACGGCTGATACAGCTCGTGACCGTCGAGCTTGTCGAACGCGGCCGGGAGCGAGCGACCCGAGGGTACAATCAGCCGTTCCGATGAGCAGAGCAGATAGCCCTGCGGCGACAGAGGGTTCCGCCCGGCATCCTGGGAACTGATGGTATCGTTGCACCAGATGATCGACCCGTCGTGTCGATTCACCGCGAACAGATAGACGTTCTCGTGCGGCAGTACGCCGGCACCGAAATACGCCACGTCGCCGTCCAGTAAGACGCCAGTCCGAATCGGCCAGCGCGAGATCATCCGGCCACGGGCCAAGAGCATCTCGTCACGGGGAGCCGCTGTCACCTTCCACACCAGTTGCCCATCGGCCGCCGTCAGGCAGTACACGCACCCGTCGTCCGCTCCAAAGTAGATGCGCCCGTCGGCATAGGTCGGAACCAGCCGCACAGGACCGTCGACCAGGTATTGCCACCGCACGCTTCCCGCGTCGGTATCGATACAGACGACTTTGTTGTCGACGGATGAACCGAGGAAGAGGAGCGATCCGCCCACGGAAACGTGCAACACGTTGTCGAAGTCGACGCGGTGCCGCATGTACATGCCCTCAAACGGTTCCGCTCGCGGACCACCCCAGGCCAACTCGGGGGGCGCGGGGGTCTGGTAGGTCCATTGCAGCGATAGAGGAAGTTCCAGCTGCTCGCTTCCCACGCCACTGCGCGACGTGTCGTGCAAATAGGTGGGCCAATCAGCCGCCAGACTGGGGCATCCCACCAGCGCTGCTCCAACAGCCATCCACAGGGTAGTTCGCAGTTGCATCATGCCGACTCCTCTTGGCAGGGGCCATATCCGGGCACAGCGGGCACCTACCGCGTGCTCCGGGTCATTGTACCGGATCGCCGCCACGAGTCCCCCATGCCTCACACCATTTTAACGCTTCGCCGCACGTAGCACGCCGTAGCACGCACTTCAGTGCGTGACCGCCCCGTCCCCCCGACTCCACCATCACCGACGAGCTAACCCGAGGCGGTCGCGGACTTAAGTCCGCGCTACGTCCCCCCGACTCCACCATCACCGACGATCTAACCCGAGGCGGTCGCGGACTTAAGT
>JBGSHS010000065.1:0-9902 GCA_041752115.1 Pirellulaceae bacterium
ACCACACCTGCAGCGGCAGCTGTGCCGACTTGCCCACGGCGCCACCCAACAGCAGCGCGGCTGCGAGTATGGCTTCTGTCGATCCGGCGGGCCATGTGTCGACGGCGCGTTGGCCGACTTCGGAGATGTTCAGCGTCCCCAGGGAATGAAAGATCAGAAACAGCCCCACAGCCATGGCCGCGTCGCCGCATCGTGTCACGAGAAACGCTTTGCGCGCAGCTCGTCCATTAGACGGATCGCGGTACCAGAAACCGATCAGCAGATAGCTGCAGAGCCCGACTCCTTCCCAGCCGAGATAGAGCAACAGCAGATTATCGGCCAGCACCAGCACCAGCATGGCTGCGACAAACAAATTCAGGTAGCAGAAGAACCGGCTGTATCCGTCGTCTCCTTCCATGTAACGCGTGGAATAGACATGAATCAACAGGCCGACCCAGGTGATGACCAGGCTCATCAGCAGCGCAACCGCGTCGCAATACAACGCCACGGTTGGTCGAAAGTCGCCCACCGCGATCCACGTCCACAGAGTCCGTGTCAGCACGCGGTCGACAGAGGGTGAGTAAACGAAGTACGCAGCTATCACGGATGTGGCGACGGCCGAGATTGCCACCGACCCCACTCCCACGAGCCTCACCAACGCGGGCGAGCAACGGTGGCCGCCGAGCGCCAGGATCACGAACCCGGCCAAGGGCGCAGCGGGAATCAGCCATAGTAGTGCGTTCATCTCAACCTCGCATCTTGCTGGCCGCGTCGGCATCCACTGTCTGTCGCTGGTGGTAGAATCTCAGGACCAGAGCCAGGCCCACCGATACTTCGGCCGCGGCCATGGCCAGAATGAACAGGAACATCACTTGGCCGTCGGCAGATCGCCAGCGAGCGCCGGCCACGATGAAGGCCAAACTGGCGGCGTTGAGCATGATTTCGATCGACAGCAGCTGGAACAGCACGTTGCGGCGCACCAAGACCCCGAGGACGCCAAGTCCGAATAAGGTGGCGGCCAACAGTAGTCCGTGTTCGACTGGTACGGTGTTCATGATTCCACGCGTTTTTCTGCCCGCCGTCTCGCGTCGTGCCGTCCCAGGTGATAGGCGCCCACGAGTCCGGCCAGGAGCAGAAATGACGCCAGTTCCACTCCCAGCAGATAGGGACCGAAGAGGGCGCAGCCGACTGCCTGGGGTGTGACTGTCGTGACGGCAGCGGACGGTATCTGATGTTGGGCGAGTGCATAAGCGAGTTCAGCGCTCAATACGATTACGAGCACGGCCGGGCCGATCCAGCTTCGCGGCTGTAGCCATCTTCGATCCTGTATTGCAGCGACGCCGACATTCAGCAGCATCATGACGAAGACGAACAGCACCAGTATTGCACCCGCGTAAACGATCACTTCCAGCGCCGCGGCAAAGGGGGCCCCAAACGCAAAGAACACAGTCGCCAGAGCCAACAGGGAGACCACCAGATACAACAGCGCATGGACGGCGTGCGTCTGCGTAATGACGAGTACGGTCGAGACAACCGCAATGACCGAGGAAACATAAAAGAGTACGTTCATGGCAGCAGGCTCCTCAAGTCGACCGGCGGCTGTTCGCGTGCCGCCTCTCCCTTCTCTTTGCCGTCGATCGCCATGCCCGCAACCCGATAAAAGTTGTAGTCGGGGTACTTTCCCGTCCCATCGATCAGCAGATCCTCCTTTTCGTATACCAAATGCTGCCGGTTGTACTCACTCATCTCAAAGTCGGGCGTGAGCTGAATGGCGTAGGTGGGACATGCTTCTTCGCAGAAACCGCAGAAGATGCAGCGTGAAAAGTTGATGCGAAAGAACTCCGGGTAGCGCCGTCCGTCGTCCATTTCGGCTGACTGCAACGCAATGCAGTCCACCGGGCAGGCGACGGCGCAGAGCTGGCAGGCAACACATCGCTCCTGACCGTCCGGATCACGGGACAGGATGATCCGTCCACGCCAGCGCGGTGCCAGGTAGGCACGCTGTTCCGGGTAAGGAATGGTGACCTTGCGACGGAACAGGTGTGTGAATACGATCCAGATCCCTCGCAGCACGTTCCACATGAGTGCACCTTATTGCGTTATCACGCGGTCCACAGGACGATGGCCCCGGTAACTGCCAGGTTGACCAGCGCCAGCGGCAACATCAGTTTCCAGCCGAACATCATGAGCTGGTCATATCGCGGTCGCGGCAGTGTTGCCCTCACCAGAATGAACCCGCAAATGAACAGAAACGTTTTAAGCAGAAACCAACACGCGGCGGGCAGCCACGGGCCTGACCATCCCCCGAAAAAGAGTGTGACAATCAAGGCGGCAACCAGCGTGATGCCGACATATTCTCCCAGGAAGAACATGCCGAATTTCATGCCGCTGTATTCCGTGTGATAGCCCGCCACTAACTCGCTTTCGGCTTCGGGAGTGTCAAACGGCAGCCGCCGGGTCTCAGCGAAGCCGGCAACCAGGAAGATCACGAAGCCGAGGAACTGGGGGACGCAGAACCAGACGAACTTCTGCTGTGCCACCACAATGTCACTCAACCGGAAACTCCCTGCCAGCATGACGACACCCATCAGGGACAGTCCCATATACACTTCGTAACTCATCAACTGCCCCGCCGCTCGCAGGGCGCCCAGCAGCGAATACTTGCTGTTGGACGACCAGCCGCCCAAGATCGCGCTATAAGCGCCGAGCGATGACATGCCCAGCACGAACAGCAGACCCACATTCAGGTCGGATACGACGATGCCCGGCGCACAGCTGATGACGGCAAATGACATGAGGGTAGTGATCACCAGGATCATTGGTGCGAGCACGAAGACTGTCTTGTCGGCAAAGGGAGGGATCCAGTCCTCCTTGGTGAAGATCTTGATCATGTCGGCAGCGACTTGTCCCAATCCTAACGGACCGACGCGGTTGGGACCGAGTCGGTCCTGCAGCAGCGCCAACAGTCGACGTTCCAGCCAGATCAGGCCGCCCGCGATGTTGAGCACGACGAACAGCACTCCAGCAATGATCAGCAGGTCGAATAGTGCTTCGTTCACGACGCGGCCACCTTTCGCAAGGCAAACCAGCCGGGGAGTGTGGCGGACGACAGGTGGCAGAGTCCGGCCGGTATGCCGGCGATGCCACGCACCAGTTCGGGCACGATCCTTACCGGCAGCCGCTCGGAAATGTGCTGGCCGGAGATGTTCAGTTCGTCTCCTTCCAGCACCCCCAGTCGCTCCGCATCGCTCGTGGTCACTGCGACGTAGGGGGTGGGGGCCAGTTCGGCAATGCCGGGTGACAAGCTGCTCAGTTCCTCAGAGCCAAATACGTGATGTAACGGCGCCACAAGCCACATTCCGTCGCGGGGGGTGAATCCTTCGGGGATATCGTGGAAATAGGGACGGGGCGGACCCTCGGCTGGCTCAATCAAGCGTTGCCCAGGATCGCCACCCCGCAGCGGCCCGCCGACTTCCTCCTGAAATTTGTTGAGTGCCTGCACCGAGTTCCAGCCGGGCGCCCAGTATCGCGGGACGAGCGAGGATGGGGGTTGACCTTGATAGCCTTCCATGGAATAGGCCAGCGGAGAATCCGGATCCGGCGGTGTCGTTGGCTCGGCGACCTGCACATCCGCGTGCATGGCCGTGCGCCCGCTATAGCGTTGCGGCTGGCGCGCGATCTTTTCGCCAGCGATGCGAAACCTCGCCGGTGCCGAGACCGATGGAAGCGACGCGAACACCGGACGTGATCGGGATATCGCGGTCGTAATGTCGTCCAACGCATGCCATTGTGCGGCCTCCGCATGGCCGGCGCGAATCGCGATGTCGCGCAGCCAGCGCCAGCTCTCCTGCACGTCTCCGCCGGCGACGAACACCTGATAGTACCGTTGCGCGCGCCCTTCGTAATTCACCATCGTGCCGTCTCCTTCGGCAAAGGTGGCAGCCGGCAGAAAGACGCTGGTTCGAGCTGCGGTCTCATGCATGATATGGTCGATGACCACCACATGCTCGACTGCCTGCAGTACGTCATGGAGGGTTGTGTTGTCCGAGCGACGGAAGAGGTCGTTTTCCAGCACGACCGCCGTATCAACCTGGCCAGTCAACAGATCGTCACAGGCTGCCTTGGCACTGCAGCCGCCGACCAGGCCCATCCCCAGACTGTTGCACTCGGGGGCAGTGTAGGTGAGAGCGGGCTCCTTTCCGACAGCGCGCAAGGCCCAGGCGATGTTGGCCGCCGCATGCAGTATCGTCTCGCTTTCCAGACTTCCACCTGAGATGATCAGTGGGCGTTGCGCGCCGAGCAAGTCAGCGGCAATGGAGGTGGCGAGCAACCGGAGAGCGTCGTCGGCACCATCGGCGTTCGGGGCGTGATCGTGAATGGCGTGGGCCACGGCGAATCCGAGTCGTGCGATGTCGTCGGGTGCGCCGCGAAACAGGTCTGTCGCCAGATCGTCCAGTCGCGTGGCTGTGACCGACGCGATGTACACCGGCCCCCGGTCCAGTTGGATCGCTTCCCGCACGGCCGCGTCGTGCCAGGCCGGAATATGCAGCTTCTTGGCGATTCCGATCTCCTTCCGCAACGCCGCCTGACGCACCGCCAGCGCCATCAGGGGAGCCGTGTTGCTGATATCCTCACCCAGGATCAGCGTGGCATCCGCGTCACACATTTCGGCCAAGGAGGGTGTGCGCACGGGGCCTTCGCGCAGGATCTCCAGGATGGTGGCGATCATGCCGCGATCCTGTTCCGACATTCCGCAACAGAACCGTTCCGGGCCAACCAGAGCCCGCAGGGCGAAGTTGGCTTCCAGCGAGGCACGCGGGGAACCGATTCCTACGACGCGCTCCCGATCCTGCAGCCACTGCGCCGCGCGGCTGAGTGCTAACTCGCGCGGTACGCGCTGCAGGACACCCTGCTCGCGCGCGAGTGTGTGACGCTCGCGCCGGCCGCCATTGACGAACTCATACCCGAACCGCCCCCGGTCGCAGAGCCAGTAAGCGTTGACCTGACTGTTATAGCGATTGCTGATCCGCCGCAAGGTTCCGTAGCGTTCACCGGGAATCGTGTTGCATCCCACGCTGCAGTGAACGCAGACGGAGGACCACGCTGTAGATGTCATACATTCCGCCCGAGTTGGCGCATGACCCCATGGAAATGACCCACCGTGGTTCCATCATCTGTTCATACAAACGACGGATAATCGGAGCCATTTTGATGAAGACCGTGCCGGCGATCACCATCAGATCGGCTTCCCGCGGTGAACCGCGAATCACCTCCGACCCGAATCGCGCCAGGTCGTACTTGCTGGTCAGGCTGGTCGCCATTTCGACGTAACAGCAGGACAATCCGAAATTGAACGGCCAGATGGAGTGTTTGCGCCCCCAGGCGACCAGGTCCTGCAGACGGGCGACGATCAAGTTGCGGCGCACCGCCTCGTGCAATCCTCCGGACTCTGCAGCACGTGTGTCGGTGCTCCGCGCGGAGTGATGGGTGGGAAAGATCTCGTAGTCAGTCATCAGATGGTTTCCCGTAATGAAGGGTGGCGTTTCGTGGGCGGGGCTGGGGAGCCCAGTCCAATGCGCCTTGCCGCCAGAGATAGGCGAGCGCGAGGGCCAGGACCGCGACGAACACCATGGCTTCGATATAACCGGGCCAGCCAGTCTGGCGGAGTGAAACGGCCCAGGCAAAGAGGAAGGCTGCCTCGACGTCGAAGATCACGAAGAACATCGCAATCAGGTAGTACTGGACCGAAAAACGCAAGCGGGCCGAGCCTGTGGGGATGTTGCCGGACTCGTACGGCTCGTCCGTCGCACGGTCACGATGGCGCTGCCCCAGCAGGAACGACAGCCCGACCATTCCGGCGGAGATTGCGACGACTGCAAGGAAATAGACCACCAGCGTCCACACCGGTTGAGACGTGGTTGTTTGGGCTATCATGCATCGGCTCCTGCGTTAATGTCTGCGTACGCCATGTTCGGAAAGAGCCGTTTCCATGGCATCGGACAGCGCAGCGAGGCCTTGCTGCGCATCGGCACCCAGATGAACTCGGAGAACTCGCCGCCCCTGTCTGCGCAATGTCTGCAGATCACTGGCGGCCTGAGCGCGTTTCAAGGCGCTGAATCCAAATCCTTGGCCGGGAATCGGCACATCCTGTGAATCGTCGGCGGTGAGCTGCAGAAACAGGCCGCTGGGAGGACCACCTTTGTGCAACTGGCCTGTCGAATGGAGAAAGCGCGGACCATATCCGAAGGTGGTCGCCAGCTGCAGGCTGTCCCGCAGACGCGCTCGCAGATCACGCAGCATGCGATCTACTTCGCGTGATTCCGTCAGGTATCCCATGATGGCCAGATAGTCGCCAGGACTCGCCTGTGCCAGAAACTGAGCGAGGCTCTCGCTCGCGGAATTGGCGCGACGGCCACCATAGAGTTGAAGTGGAGCTTCCGTCACGGCGGGCTCTTCGTCGGTCAGGTTGTTACCCTGCTGTATACGTGACAGCAGTCGGCTCGTATTTTCCTTGCTCTCCTGTACTTGCGGCTGATCGAAGGGATTAACGCCCAGGACGGCGGCGGCGGCTGCCGTGGCTACTTCCCAGCGAAAGAACTCCTGGGCCAGATCCAAGGGCTTTTCCAGTTCGATCGTGATCGTAGGGTGTCCTGCCGCCTCCAGCGCCTGCCACGGTTCGTTCGCCTCTGGGTCGTCTTCTCCCTCTAATCGAAACGCGACGAAGCAGCGATCATCAGCGTAGACCTCGGGTGAACCGATCGGTTCGTCGACAATCGGGATAATACCTCTTCCTTCCTTGCCGGTACTCTCTGCCAGCAGTTGCTCCAGCCAGAGTCCGAAAGCGGACAGGGTGGGCGGCACGACGAAGGTCACTTTGTCTCGCCCTCTCAAGGCCAGGGCACCGAGGGCCGATCCCAATTCGACCGCGGGGTTTTCTTTGGTTAAGGTGTCACGCCCAGACGCTCGCTCCATCCGCTCGGCGCGGATCAGCAGTCCTTCCGCTCCCACGCCCAGCAAGGCAGCCGGCACGAGTCCAAAGTGCGTCAGCGCTGAAAAACGTCCGCCGACGTCCGAGAAGCTGGTGATGACGCGGCGATAGCCACGTTGCTGACCCCACTCTACCAAGGGCGATGCCGGGTCGGTGATGGCGATGAAATGTTCCCCCACCGAATCGCCGCTCACCTGCCGTACCTGCTCGTAGAAGTAGTTCTCGAGCATCCGCGCTTCCACGGTTGTGCCCGACTTGGTGGCGACGATAAACAAAGCTTCGTTCAGGTTGACGAGACGTTGCGTGGCGAGAATGGTCGCCGGATCGGTCGTGTCGAGAACCGTCAGGGCCATGCCGTCGTCGCTCGGCCAGAAGGACCGTTGCAGCACCAGTGCGGTCAGACTGCTCCCTCCCATTCCCAGCAGAACGACATGACGCATACCCGCCGATCGCACTTCGGAGGTGAGTTGAGTCATGGCGGCCAGTTCGGCCTTCATTCGCTTGGGGGCGTCCAGCCAGCCGAGAGCTTGTTGGATACGCTGTTGTTCCCGCGGATCGGTTTTCCAGAGGGCGGCATCTCTCTGCCACAGACGAGGTCCGAACTGCTGCAGATTCAATTCCCCCAGGCGGACCTGCACGGTCTCCTCATCATTCCCCAACCGCAGTCGCTGAGCATTGACCGCCCGATTTACGACGATCGCGCGGCGGTGCTCCAAGGCCTCCATTAACAGATCAAACGGTTTGCTGAACTTCTCGATCCCTTCGTTCTCCAGTTGCTGGGTGACCTGGTCGATGTCGATGCCGAGCGATGCCAGACGGCGAAAGACCTCGTCGGCACGTTCCGGCGGTTGTTCCAGCCGCGCCGCCGGGTGACCGTGATCTCGATAGGCGTCCAGTGTTTCCAGTGGGAGTGTGTTGACTGTCTCGGGTCCGATGAGCGCTTCGACATACTTGATGTCGCTGTACTGCGGGTCTTTCGTGCTGGTACTGGCCCAGAGTACACGTTGGGGCCGAGCGCCGAGTTCTTGCAGGCGAGCGAAGCGGGCACCGTGAAAGAGTTCTTGATAGATCCGGTAGGCCTTCCTCGCGCTGGCAATCGCCACTTCACCGCGGAGCATATGAGCGGTTTGCGCTTGCTCTCGATCCGTCTCCTGTATCGATTCCAGTAGCGAGTCGACCAGGACGTCGATTCGACTCAGAAAGAAACTCGCCACCGACGCCAGACGGTCGACGCTCTCGCCGCGCGCGACACGCGTTTCCAGTGCGGACAGATACGTCTCCGCCACATCCCGGTAGCGTGGCAGGCCAAACAGCAAGGTGATATTGACGTTGATGCCTTCGGTGAGCAGGTGGCCGATGGCGGAAAGCCCCTCGCGCGTTCCCGGCACTTTGATCATGACATTCTCACGATTCACCCGCTGCCATAAGCGCTGTGCTTCGGCAATCGTCCCGCTGGTGTCGCGAGCCATTTGCGGCGAAACTTCCAGGCTCACAAAACCATGCCGCCCCTGCGATGATTCATAAAGGGGACGCAACAGATCGGCTGCGCTCTGCACATCCTCCGTGGCAATTGTCTCGTAAATCTCGTGAGCACTGGCGCCGGTCAGAACCAGGGCGTGAATCTCTTCGTCGTAGTCGTCGCTGCCTGTGATCGCCTTCTGAAAGATCGCCGGATTCGACGTGAGGCCTCGTAGCCCGTCGTCCTCAATCAGACGTGCTAACTGGCCCGATCGAATCATCTCGCGGCTCAGATGATCGACCCAGATGCTCTGGCCGAACTGAGGTAGTTGACTCAGGGGACTGCGTTTCATTCTGCTCCTCGTCGGTCTTCCAGCTGGGCGATCTTGGCCAGACGGCGTTGGTGACGCTCCGCACCCGTGAATTGAGCTTTCAAGAAGATCTGCACGAGTTCCCAGGCAAGGGCCGGCCCCACAATACGGCCACCCAGGCACATCAGATTCATCTGGTCGTCTTCCACTCCCTGATGAGTGGAGAAGCTGTCGAGTATCAGGGCGGCTCGGACGCCCGGGCACTTGTTCGCCACCACACTAGCTCCTACACCACTGCCGCAGACGGCAATGCCACGCTCCACCTCCCCCCGCGCCACGGCTCGAGCCAAAGGGTAGACAAAGTCCGGGATAGTCGTCCTCAGGGACCAACTCATAGGCACCAAAGTCACGGGCCGTGTGACGCGCTTCGCGAATCGATCGCAGGAGCGCCGACTTCAGTTCATAGCCGCCATGATCAGCGGCGATTCCTACCGTTAATGCCACGCCGTTGTACCCGTCATCTGATGCCGGCCGCTACAGTCCCGACGAATCAGCCTGGAGGTTGTCCCTATCCTGACGCGCAGAGCGTCGCTGGCCCCCGCACCGTGCACTTCCCATACCACGTCCGGGAATTCGTGCGACGATGATTTGACAGCTGCGTGCCCGCCTCCTGATTGAGCTGGTCGGTGGTCGAAGAACGTGCCGACCACGGCGGTCGTCCACATCGAATTCCGCCCGACGCGACGGCGGGCACACTGCGGCAATACGTGCCGACCAAGGGCCTGCCCTGCCTGACGGGTGACTAGTATCTGACCAATTACTGACCAGAAGCGCCCGGCCACTGTGGCGTCGCTGTCCTGAGAGATGCGACAGATTGCCGCATCGGTGCGGCAATCTTCGCACGATCGCCGGTTGGGGAATCAGCCGGAGGGCTGTTGAGCGCTGGCGAAACTCCGTCGGGCGTGATGAAGCAACCGGGGTGTGGGCTGACGGTGAGCTGGCAATTCTCTCCGCTCTGCGCGTCGTGACCGCGGGAATGTGGCCGCGGTCGCGTAGACCGCGGGAATGTGGCTGCGGTCGCGTAGACCGCGGGAATACGTCAGTGGCGCCGAGGCATCGGTTCTGCATGGTCTCAGTTGGTCAGGCGGGCCAGGTAGACCCGCGCC
>JBGSHS010000066.1:0-18348 GCA_041752115.1 Pirellulaceae bacterium
AGTGACCTGGCACTGTTGACGGGCAACACGGTGTACGGGGTGCCCGGTGGATTGTCGGTGGACGACCAGTCCTATGGCATCTATGTCACGGGTCCCAACAGCCGGGCGAGCACGAACACGGTGTACAACAACGGGACGGGTATCTACGCGTCTGGTGCGTCGACACAGATCGAGGTGTCGGCCAACCAAGTGTACGGCAACACCAGCACCGGCATAGCGGCTTACTATAACGTGCTGGTCAGCGGGAACACGGTGTACGGCCAATTGGGCTCCGGGGACGTAGGCATCGCCCTTGGTTCCGGTGCCCAGGCCGCGCAGAACGTGGTCTTCGGTAATTATCAAGGGATTAGGGCTGGCTACGGTGGCGGCACCATCACCAACAACCGCGTGTACAACAACGACGATGTCGGGATCTACACGGAGTGGTCGGGGAGCGTCTCGGGCAATACGGTCTATGCCAATGCCGTGGGAATCCAAGGGAGCAGAACCTACGGGTACTTCAACGGGTATTCTGGAACGATCGCCAACAACTTGGTATATGCCAACGAGGATCAGGGCATTCTCTTGGACTACACATCCTCCAGCACGCCACCGCGGATCAGCAACAACACGGTGTACCAGTCGGTGGGCCAGGCGATCCAGCTGCAGAACTCGCCGAATGTCCGGCTTCGCAACAACATCTTGTGGGTCAACGCCGGTGCCGACATCAACGTCGACTCGGCCAGCCAGGTCGGCTTCGAAAGCGACTACAACGTCTTCTTCAACGGCACTGACCCCAATGCTCATGTTGGATTCTGGGGAAGCAAACAGGACACACTGGCAGCCTGGACGGCGACGTCTACCAAGGATGTCAATTCCGTATTCGGCGACCCGTTGTTTGTGAACATGAACGGGGTCGATGGTGTGCTGGGCTATTCCACACTTGGCCCAGGCTTTGATGGTGGCCGGGACGACAACTTCCAGTTGGCGGCCCATTCGCCGGCCATTGACCGCGCTGATGCGTGGTCTTCGACGGTGACAGACATCCTGGGTCATGAACGGCGGGAAGACCTGGGTACCACGCCTAATCTGGGCTCGAGCGACTATGAAGAGACCGGTGTCGGCGCGAGCCTCTTCTCGGCCACGGGCACGGCCAAGAACTGGCGGTCCAACGGCACGAACTGGACGCTCGCGTTCCCTGCGGGTTTCCAGTTTCCCTTCTACGAAACTCGCTACGCCAGCGTCAGCGTCTCCACCGAAGGTTATCTGTACTTTTCCGGCCCGATGGGTGCCGGCGATGGGGTCAACAGCACCGAGAAGCTCCGCAACAACCGCATCATTGCTCCTCTTTGGGACAATTTGCTGACGTATGGCACCGGCGACGACATCTACGTCGACAGTTCGACTGCCGGCCAGGTGGCCGTCCGCTGGAACGCCACCAACGAGGTCGACGGCAGTGATGTCAACTTCTCCGTCACACTCTTCGACACCGGGACGATTCGCTTCGATTACGGTCCGGGCAACACTAACCTGACGCCGACCGTAGGTGTCTCGCGCGGCGATGGCCGATTCAATGTGCCTTCGTTGTACAGCGGCCGGGACACGCTGACGAACGTCAATTCCGTGCAGTTTGAGTTGACGCCCGGAAGTACCTGCGTCGACATCGGCGCGTACGAGTTCCGTGGCAACAGTGACGATTCCACGCCGCCACAGATCGTCGCCACCGCGCCGGCCGTGATTGATGCCGGCGGAACCACGGGTAGCTTCATCACCCAGATTCAAGTTGAATTCAGCGAAGAACTCGACTCCATTGACGCCAATGCCACGGCCGCCTATGAACTGCGCCGAGCGGTCAACGGGATTTTTGACGACAGCGACGATGTCGTCTACAAACTTTCGCCCAGCTACCTGTACGACTCTGTTGCCGGAAGCAGCGTTACAACCCTTGGCTTGGGCTTGGCAGGTGCGTCCTTGCCCGGCGGTACCTACCGACTGACACTTCGCGGCAACGCCACGTCCAGCGTTCATGACACGGCTGGCAACCGCCTGGATGGAGATTCAGACGGAGAGCCCGGTCCCAACTACGTTCGGACGTTCATCATCCGGTCGCCGGGGATCACCGTGACACCAACCACCGGTCTCGTAACAACTGAGGCCGGCGGTCAAGCGAGTTTCTCGGTTGTGCTCGATACCGAGCCGACACAGGACGTGACGATCGGCATCGCTTCGAGCAATGTCGCAGAGGGAACTGTATTGCCGGTGGCTTTGTCATTCACGCCCGCCAACTGGAGCGTACCCCAAGTTGTGACGGTGACGGGCGTGGACGACGCGGTTAATGATGGCGACGTGAGCTTCACGATTGTGACGGCCGCGGCCACCAGTTCCGACCTGCGCTATGACGGCCTGAATGCGGCCGATATCGCCGTGACTAACACGGACGATGACACGGCCGGCATCACTGTGTCGGCTATCAGCGGCAACACCTCCGAAGCCGGTGGGACCGCCACGCTGAGTGTGGTTTTGGACAGTGAGCCGATCGCCGACGTTACCGTCGCTCTGACGCCGAGCGATGCGACGGAGGGCACGCTGAGCCCGTCGAGTCTCGTGTTCACGGCGGCCAACTGGAGCATCCCGCAGGTGGTGACCGTCACGGGCGCGGACGACGCGATCGATGACGGCGACGTGAGCTACGCGATCGGGGCGACCGCCGCCAGTTCCGACGCAGTCTATAACGGCATGAGTGCCCCCGGCGTGGCAGTGACCAACACGGACAATGACACGGCCGGCATTACGGTCTCAGCCATTAGCGGCCACACCTCCGAGGCCGGAGCCGCGGCCACGTTCAGTATCGCGCTCGAAAGCGAGCCGATCGCTGACGTCACGATTGCCCTGACTTCCAGCGACTCGACCGAAGGCACACTCAGTGCGGCAAGCTTGGTGTTTACGGCCGCCAACTGGAACACGCCGCAAGTGGTGACCATCACCGGCGTGGATGATGTGATCGACGATGGTGACGTGAGCTACACGATTGTGACAGCCGCCGCCAGTGCGGACACAGTTTATGACGGCCTTGACGCGGCGGATGTGTCGGTCACCAACAACGACGACGACGTGCAAGAACTGGTGTTGTCATCCACGACAGTCGATGCGTTTGAAGGCAGCTCAGGACAGTTCTCTGTGCGGCTCAGTGCGCAGCCTCTATCGGATATTGTGGTGACGATTGCACCGCAATCAGGCGGCGACGCGGATCTGAGCGTCAGCCCCACGACATTGACATTCACCACGGCGAACTGGAATGCACCGCAGGCGGTAACGGTCACTGCCGCCGAAGACGCCGACGCGGCTAGTGGCACTGCGGGCTTCGTATTGACGGCACTTGGTTTGACTAGCCAGACTGTCACGGCGACGGAACAGGAAAACGACGTGCAGCAATTGGTGCTGTCGTCCATTGCCGTGGGCGTTGTCGAAGGTGAGACAGCGCCGTTCACCGTTCGGCTAAACGCCCAGCCCTCTGCGGATATTGTGGTGAGCATCGTGCCGCAGTCAGGCGGTGACGCGGACCTGAGCGTGAGTCCCACGACATTGACATTCACCACGGCGAACTGGAATGCACCGCAGGCGGTAACGGTCAGTGCCGCCGAAGATGCCGATGCCGCGAATGGAACAGCGGAGTTTGTGGTGTCTGCAGTTGCCCTGGACAGCCAGTCGGTGACGGCAACCGAACAGGATAACGAGGTCCAGGAACTGGTGCTGTCGTCCACAGCTGTCGTCGTTGCGGAAGGTGGCACGGCGCAGATTACGGTACAGCTAAGTGCGCAGCCCCAATCGGACATCACCGTCCACGTTGTGCCGCAGTCAGGTGGCGATGCGGACCTGAGCGCAAGTCCGGTGACGCTGACGTTTACCACGGGTAACTGGAATGCTGCCCAGGCCGTGACGTTGGCCGCGGCCGAGGACGCAGACGAGATCCACAGCTCAGTGATCTTCACGTTTGCTTCGGCCGGGTTGAGCAGTGTGGATGTGACCGTCACCGAAGCCGACAACGATGCACCGGCTCTAACGGTGCTTGGTACATCGCCATCGTTTGCCGACACGACACTGGCTGCGGGGATCGCGTCATTGGGCGTTTCATTTAGCGCACCGGTAGCTGGCGGCGACAGCGCGGCCAACTACCAACTCCAGAGCGTGGGGCTCGACGCCCTGCTCGGCACGGCCGACGATGTGGTTGTGCCGCTGACCGTCATGGGCTCGGGAAGCAGTGTCACTCTGACCTTCGCACCGTTGCCGGAAGGAGTCTACCGCCTGACCGTCCACGATACGATCACCGACGTGGTGGGCAACGTTCTGGACGGCGATGGTGACGGAATTGCGGGCGGCGACTGGATCGGCGACTTCGTTGTTGCGACCCATCAGTTGTTGGCTTCCGCCGCAACGTACGCCTCAGGAGGTTCCGGTCCCCGATTTGTGATGGAGGCGGACTACAATGCCGATGGCCGTCTGGACATCGCCGTGGTGAATTCCATAGACAATCGCGTGGGTATCCTCCTTAATGCGGGTAACGGGCACTTTAGTGAGGTCGTCGCCTTTCCCACGAGCATGTCTCGTCCGATATCCATTGCTACGGGCGATTTCAACGGTGACGGGGTTCTGGACTTGGTCATTCCGTGTCACCTGGATTACGTCGTCGACGTGCGGATGGGACTTGGTGATGGCACGTTCGGTCCTGCTGCCATCTACAGCACGGGCGTAAATCCTACGGGTGCGATAAGTGGCGACTTCAATGCTGACGGCACTCTCGACTTCGCAGTTACAAACCTGAACTCCCAATCGGTCAGTGTGTACTTCGGTCACGGTGACGGCACGTTCGACAGCGCAGCCAATTATGCGACGCTCGGCTCCGGCCCCACGCTGGCTGTGACATCTGACTTCAACGGAGATGGGAAGCTGGACTTGGCCGCGGCCGACCTGTTCAGTCATGGCGTCGACGTACTGCTCAACAAGGGCGACGGAACATTCTATACCGGAGTGAGCTATGGCGGTGGCGGCACCGCTCCCATGGGTATCGCGGCCGGCGACCTTAATGCTGATGGCTACGTGGACCTGGCGGTTGCCAATCGCGCAGGCAGTTCTGTGGGTGTGTTGTTCGGGCAAGGTGATGGCACCTTCGCTGCCGCCGTCCCCTTGGGGAGTGGTGGCGTCAGTTCGTTCGCGTCGGTTGCG
Organism: Pirellulaceae bacterium; assembly: GCA_041752115.1. GTDB lineage: Bacteria > Planctomycetota > Planctomycetia > Pirellulales > Pirellulaceae > JAJRVM01. The sequence continues at coordinate 5,200 of JBGSHS010000066.1, forward strand.
ATCAACGACGTCGATGGTGACGGCCACCTCGATTTGGCTGTGACCAATGAGGAGGACTCCAGTATCGAGATCCGTTTGGGCAGAGGAGACGGTACGTTTCAAGACGCAGTCAGCTTCAACACAGGAGGTGCGAATCCGGAGTTTGTAGCGCTCGCTGATTTCAACGGCGACGGCCGAATCGACGCGGCGGTCGCGAATGTCTCCAGCGCGAACGTGGGTGTGCTGATGAACACGTCGAGTATTTCCACGCTTGCAGGGCCTGATGCAGTCGCATTTGACGTGCAGGTGGGCGGTTACGGGGCGGGCCAACTCCTCCCAGGGACGGCGAACGCGTTTGATGGCCTGAATCGGCTGCAGGTAGGCGGCATGGACTATGTGTCGCCGTCGTCCGGCATGCGGTCGGCAGATGCCCACCACACGGTCGTCCTCCCCGCACAATCGCTTGCAGGTCTCGAAGTCCATCGCGAAGTCACCGTCCCGGACACGGGCGCCGTGAATTTCGCGCGCACGTTGGACGTGTTCAGGAACACGACGGGCAGCCCCATCACCTCGGCGGTGCGTATCGTCGGGAACTTGGGTTCCGATGCGGCGACGACGGTGTTCCGCACGTCGGATGGAGATACCGCGGTCGAACCGTCCGACCTGTGGATCGGAACTGACGACGGAAACGCGACAGGCGGCACGCCGGCGATCATTCACTACATTCACGGACCAGCCGGCTTGCGGCCCACGTCAGTAGTGCGCCTGGGCGACAACATTGAGTGGACCTACGACTTGACGGTGCCCGCCGGTGAGACGGTGTGTCTGATGCACTTCACGGTCTTGGACGAAAGCCGGAACGATGCGGAAATGGCCGCGAGTGTGCTGGTAACCGCCGATGGATTCGGCGGAGAAGCGGCAGCATTTCTCTCATCCGGGGAACTGGATTCCACGCGGAACTTCGTGTTTAACCTCCCGCCGGTAGCTCAGGCTGGGGGGCCGTACACGGTGGCGGAAGGCGACCGCGTGCCGCTGAATGCCACCGGCACGACCGATCCGGACTTGCCGGACGACGTGCTGAGCTACGCTTGGGACTTCGACGGCGATGGCCAGTACGACGACGCGACCGGCACTCGTCCCACATTTTCCGCTGCCGGCCTGGATGGACCGGCGATCGTGAACGTTGGCCTGCGCGTCACGGACGCCGGCGGCAAGTCCAGCACTGCCATCAGCCAGATCACCATCAACAACGTTGCGCCATGGGCGACGATCACTGGGGCTCCGGCCACAAGCCCCGAAGGCGCCGCGATCTTGCTGGGAAGTACGGTCAGCGACCAGGGCATTGCGGATACGCACACGTACCAATGGACGGTCACCAAGAATGGCGACCCGTATACCTCGGGCACCAACGGCGAGATGAGTTTCACCCCGGATGACAACGGCATGTATGAAGTGACGCTCACCGTCACCGATGACGATGACGGCGTCAGCACAACGCGTGTCCCACTGCATGCGGGCAGCTTGGATCCCACGTTCGGCATGGGCGGCAAGGTCGTTTCCGACTTTGGCGGCAGTGAATGGGGATTCAGCGTGGCGACGAATGCCAGCGGGCGGGTCTGGGCGCTCGCCAGTGGACAGGTCGTTCGATACGAGACGGACGGCAGTCTGGACTTGACATTCGGGGTCGGCGGCCGGCTACTTCTCGACCGAAGTATGTTCCAGTCGACTGGCTTCAGTATTGCCGTCGATTCCAGCGATCGGATTCTTTTTGCCGGATACGGTCCGCCGGGTGCGGACGTCGATTTCGCCGTTGTTCGATACCGATCGGACGGAAGCGTCGACCAGGGTTTCGGTGACCAGGGACGGGTCTTGGTCGACCTGGGATCGACGAGCGAATACGCGTATGGCGTCAGTGTTGACCCTCAGGGACGAATCCTGCTTGCTGGTGATGTGCGCCAAATGGACGGAACAAGCCGCATTGGCCTTGTGCGTCTGCAACCAGATGGGACGCTCGACGAGTCCTTTGGCAGCAACGGTCGCCTTATCATGGATTTGGGTAGTTCGGAATGGGCTTACTACGCGGCTACGGATTCTCAGGGCCGAATCGTCAGCGAGGTCATTACCGCTACGGGTGGGCACTACTGTCTCGTGCGTCACAATGCCGCGGGGGAACTTGATTCCAGCTTTGGCACTGGTGGGCGAGTCGCCGTTCAGATTGCTCCCCGACTCTACTATCCAGGGATCAGCATTGCCGTCGATGCGCAGGATCGCATTCTCGTGCCCGGTTCGGCAGTGAATGCGGACAACAGCAGGTATTGGGATCTTGGTGTGGCACGCTACACGGAGAGTGGAGTCCTGGATACGACCTTCGGGCAACAAGGCGCAGCAGCCGTTGATCTGGGTGCCTTTGACGATCATGGATATGGTGTCGCGGTTGACCGTCAGAACCGTGTCGTGGTGGTCGGATACACTTATCCGAATACGTTCGATTTAGGTCTGGCACGCCTGTTAAGTAGCGGGCCTTACGACCCTTCGACCGCGAACATCATCGTCACCAACGTGGCTCCCACAGTGCGTATAGACGGCCCGGAGACCGGATTGCGGGGACAATCGCTGATGTTCACGCTCTCGGCCGATGACACGTCCCTAGTCGACCAGGCGGCCGGGTTCACGTTCGCCCTCGACTGGGACGGCGACGGCGCGACGGACCAGACAGTAACTGGCCCAAGCGGCCTGCAGGTGTCCCACACTTTCACTGCCGTCGGCACATTCACTGTTCATGTGACGGCGATCGACAAGGACGGTAACGCAAGTGTCGTCGCCGATTTGCCGATGGCAATCAACCCGCTCCTCGTCACGACCTTGGAAGACACGGTTGCGACAGATGATGTGTTGAGCCTCCGCGAGGCCATCGTTTACGCGAATGCCGCACCGGGCCACGACACCATCACATTCAATATCGGCGGTGGGGGACTGCAGACGATCCGCCCCTTGTGGTCGTTGCCGGAAATTACCGATCCCGTCACGATCGACGGGACCACGCAGCCCGGATATGCCGGACAACCGCTGATCGAGATCGACGGTAGCCAGATAAGTGCGGGAGCCCACGGTTTGTGGATCACTGCAGGTGACAGCACCGTCCGCGGCCTGGTCATCAACCGCTTCTCAGGCAACGGCATCGTGGTTCTCTCGAACGGCAATAGCGTCATCGAGGACAACTACATTGGCACCGATGCGACCGCCGCGTTCGACCGGGGGAACGGCGCGTATGGAGTGTACATTGGCAGCCAGGGTAATCAGATCCTGCGAAACGTCATTTCCGGCAACGATGCGGATGGTGTGCTGATCGATGGCACAGTCGCCCTGGCTTCCGGGAACGTCGTCGCCGGCAACTTCATCGGCACCGACGCTGACGGCGACATGGCCGTGGGCAATGGCACTCTCAGCGCTTGGCCGGCAGCCGGGATCTCGATCGGCGGGGCCAATGCCAGGTTCAACCGCATCGGCACCGACGGCGATGGTAGTGGAGATGCGGCCGAGCGGAACGTGATCTCGGGGAACGTCGAGATGGGAGTTGTCGTCAGTTCCGGCGCGTCGGACAACCTGGTTGCCGGCAACTTTGTCGGCACCAACGCTGCCGGTGACACGCCCTTGGGCAACGGCGCGATCGGCATCCTCGTCATCGACGCGAACTACAACACGTTGGAGCACAACCTCGTCTCCGGGAACGCAACGACCGGCGTGCAGCTCACCGGTCACTACAACATCGTGACCGGGAATTACGTGGGCACCGACGTGACCGGAACCAGCGCGATGCCGAACCATATCCATGGTGTGTACATCGGCGGTTCGTTCAATCGTGTCGGGACCAATGGCGACGGCGTGGCCGACCAGGCCGAGCGAAATGTGATCTCGGGCAATAGCGGCGATGGAGTAGCGATTTACGGACCCGGTGCTGTCTCCAACATCGTCGCCGGCAACTACGTCGGTACCGATGCCGCCGGGGCCGCAAGTGTGCCCAACGGCACCTCTTGGGGCCGCGGCATAAGCATCGAAAACGGAGCGACGCTCAACGTCATCGGCACCGACGGAAATGGTATTGGAGATGCCGCAGAAGGCAACGTCATCTCCGGAAACGTCACCGTGGGGGTGTGGATCGCAGGTGTTGGCACCGCGGGGAACGTCGTGGCCGGCAATTTCATTGGTACCGATGCCGATGGCGATTCGATTCAGGACTTGGGGAACGGCCTTCACGGTGTGGCAATAGCCAATGGGGCCGCTGACAATCGCGTCGGCATCCAAGACTCGGCGGCCGAACGCAACGTGATTGCGGGCAACAACCACTCAGGGGTCGTCATTTGGGGAACGGGGAGTGACCGGAACGTCGTGGCTGGCAACCTCATTGGAACCGACGTGACCGGGACCAAGTCGCTCGGCAATAGCACGGGCGGTTGGGGCGGCGGCGTCTACATCGGTGCCGGTGCCAAGCACAATCGTATCGGCGTTGGCGACGATGCGATCGAACGCAATATCATCTCCGGCAACCACTCGTACGGCGTACTGATTCTGGACAGCGGAAGTGACTACAACGTCGTGGCCGGCAACTTCATCGGCACCACGGTTGCCGGCGATGCCCCGCTGGCGAACGGCACAAACGGCATCTTCATTTCAGACGGCGCGCAATGGAATCGCATTGGGACCGACGGCGATAACGCGAGCGACGTGGCCGAGCGGAACGTGATCTCTGGAAACCTCCTGTTCGGCGTGCAACTTGAGAGTGACAACAACACCGTTTCCGGCAACTACATCGGCACCGACGTCGAGGGGGCCGCGCCGGTTCCAAACGGCAGCTCTGGCGTGCTTATCGGCGGCGGTTCGTTTAACCGCGTGGGAACCAATGGTGACGGCGCGTGTGACGAGTCCGAGCGCAACGTGATCTCAGGGAACGCGTCGGCGGGCGTGACAATTGCTGACAACGCCAACAGCAACCTTGTGGCCGGCAACTATATCGGCACCGACGCTACGGGTGTGTTGCCTCTGGGAAACGGGGGAATCTGGCCAAGCGCCGGCGTGGCCTTGATTCTGGACGATGCGATCACAGGCAACGAGGTCACCGCCAACCAGATCGGCGGCTCGGCCGCGTTGGCCAATACCATCGCCTTCAATGTGGGACCCGGTGTGACCTTCTGGGGAGGGACGAATGGCGACGCCATCCGCGCGAACTCTGTGCGGGCAAACTCCATCTACTCCAACTCGGGCCTCGGCATTGATCTGGATTCTAACGGAGTAACTGCCAACGATCTCGAGGACGCGGACGGCGGGAGCAACAGCCTGCAGAATTTTCCCGTCATCACACTCGCCGACGCAGTGTCCGGTGGTGTCCGGGTGGCCGGCACGCTCGATAGCCTCCCCGATACCACGTTCACGCTCGACTTCTACGCGAGCAGCGCCGCTGACCTCAGTGGATATGGACCTGGCGAGACGTGGTTGAGTACGATCCAGGTCAGCACCGACGCGACCGGCCATGTCAACTTTGACGTGGTCCTGCTGACCGCGATTGCCCCGGGAGACGTGATCACCGCCACGGCTACCGAGCAGCTGAGTACGCTCCATCCACTCACGGGCCAGCCGGTTGGCAACACCTCGGAATTCTCGGCAGCCCGGCAGGTCAACACGGCGCCCACGGCCAACCTGACAGGACCTGACGACGGATTCCAGGGCGTGCGAGGACAACTCCGCAGCTTCACGCTCGCGGCCAGCGATCCATCGTTCGTGGACCCGACAGACACGTTCGCCTATGCCGTTAATTGGGGCGACGGCACAGCAGACACCTTCGTTGGTCCGAGCAGCATCACGGTCAGCCATGTGTATTCCGTCGAGGGAGCCTACACGGCCTCCGCCACTGCGACCAACGCGGACCTGGAAACCAGTCCACCGTCGGAAGTAACCGTCTCGATCCAAGTCTGGGAGATGCAGGAGAACAGCCTGGCGGTCGGCGGCAGCGTGGGCAATGACGCGTTCACGATCACGCCCAGTGCGGTGGTGGGCAGTCTCGTTGCCAGGCTGGGCGGTGTCACGCTCGGGACGTTCTCGCCGCCAAGCGGCGAAGTCGTCCTGTTCGGTGGGTCCGGCACCAATGCTCTGACCCTCGAGGGCACGAGCGGTGTCGATGCCTTCAGCTTCAGCGGCAATGTCCTGGCCGTCAACGGTTTCGTCGTTGCGACCTCGGCTATCGACGCGGCCGCGCTCAATGGGCTGGGCGGCAACGATACGTTCAGCTACTTGGATACTCCGAGTCTGGCCGTGGCTATCAACGGCGGGACGGGCACCAACAGCTTGCTTGGCCCCGACGCCATGCCGGGCGCGTGGGACGTCACCGGCAGTAATACTGGCACCTTCAATGGAGTGCCCTTCACCGCTGTCCAGAACCTGACTGGCGGGGCCGATGACGACTCGTTCCGCTTCGCGGATACGGGCGCTCTGAGCGGCAGCGTCGCGGGCCAGGGTGGCACCAATAAACTGGACTTCCACCTTCGGTCGACGGCGGTGTCCGTCAACCTGGCTACTGCAAAGGCGACGAGCATCAGCGGTACGTTTGCCGCGATTCAGCACCTGGTCGGCGGCGCCGGCACGGATACGTTGACCGGAGCCAATGTGGCGAGCACATGGAACATCACCGACGTCGATCAGGGAACGGTGGGGGCCTTCGAGTTCGCTTCCTTCGAAAACCTCGTCGGGGGTTCGACTACTGACATCTTCGACTTGATCACAACCACCAGTCGTGTCACCGGACTTCTCGACGGTGGGACCGGTACCGATACGCTGATGGCGTTTGCAGGTGATACCGACAATACCTGGAACCTTACCGGGGTACGAATCGGAAACCTTGTGACCGCAAGCGCCGGCACTCTGGATTTCTCAAGGATCGAGAACCTCACCGGCAATTCTGCCAGCGACAAGTTCAACTTTGGCAACTCCTCCAGCGGGTTTGGCCTGATCAACGGAGCTGGTGGCGCGGGCACGGATACACTCGACTACTCGACAACCATCACCGCAATCACGGTGAATCTCGCCCTGGGCACGGCCACGAAGATGAGCGGCTTCCAGGGCATCGAGTCCTTGATCGGTGGCACGGGCGAAACCACCAACGACACACTGATCGGCCCCAATCTGGCCAGCACCTGGAATTTCACCGGCGCCAAGACAGGAAACGTCAATGGTGACTTTGCGTTCTCGGGAGTGGAGAACTTCACGGGCGGCACAAGCCCCGACGTATTCAGCTTCACGGACGGTGCCGACAGCTTTGGCACGATCAACGGGGGCAGCGGAACCGGCATCGTCGATACCCTGGACTACTCCCTGGTCGCAGGCCCGATCGTGGTGACGATGCCCAGCACGGCGTCCAAGCTCACCAGCTTCACGGGTGTCGAGTCGCTGATCGGCAGTAGTAGTGCGCACGACTCCCTGACAGGGGCGAACGCGGCAAACACCTGGAACGTCACGGGTATTAATCAGGGTACCATTGGCTCCACCAGCTTCTCGTCGTTCGAGAATCTCACGGGAGGGACTCTGGTCGATTCGTTTACGCTCAAGAGCGCGGACAGCGCGATCAGCGGCCGAATTGACGGCGGCTCCGGTGCGGATCGCCTGGTGGGATTCAATGTCAGCAACACCTGGGATCTGACGGGTGTCGGAACCGGCCGCCTCAATGTCCAGAACTTCACGGGCATGGAGAACCTGACGGGCGGGACAGATCAAGACAGTTTTGTCTTCCAGGATTCGGCGGACGGATTCGGCGTCATCGCCGGCGGCACGGGAACCGACACTGTGGATTTCCGTGCCCTGGCCGGTCCCGTTACCGTGGACCTGCAAGCAAGATCCGCCCCGAAACTGACCAGCTTCTCCGCGATCGAGACCCTGCTGGGGACTGCCGAAAGTGACACCTTGATCGGAGCGAATGCGAACAACCGATGGAGCCTCACGGGAAGCAACACCGGTGCGGTGGGTACCACAAGCTACGACTCATTCGAGCATCTGATGGGTGGCAGCCTGGCGGACACGTTCACGCTCAAAGCCGTGGACGCCGGTGTCAGTGGCTCGATCGATGGTGGCGACGGGACCGATACCCTGGTGGGTCATCATGCGGCCAATACTTGGAACCTCACCGGAATAGCGGCGGGGAACCTCAACAGCACGACGTTCTTCTCACAGGTGGAGAACCTCACGGGTGGTACGGCGGCCGACACCTATGTGATCGAGGAGACCGCCGATGGATTCGGGGCAATCCATGGCGGCAGCGCGACGGGCATTGTCGATACGCTGGACTATGCCGCCCTGGCCGGACCGATTGTGGTCGACCTGCAAGCCAAGACGGCTCCGCGGCTGACCAGCTTCACTGCCATCGAGTCCGTGGTCGGTACGAGTCACGCTGATACCCTGATTGGCGCGAATGTCTCGAACAGTTGGAGCCTCCTGGGGATCGATACGGGTACCGTGGGCAGCGTGCGCTTCAACACGTTTGAGTCTCTGGTCGGTGGGACAGGCGCCGACACATTCTCCGTGAAGGTGTCCGACGCGGTCGCAAGCGGTGGTGTGAATGGCGGAGATGGGGTCGACACAGTGGTGGGCTTGAGCGGCGGCAATCTGTGGAGTCTGACCGGCACGCAGTCGGGCAGTGTCAATGACTTGGTCTTCGCTGGCATCGAGAAGCTCACGGGTGGTACGGGTATCGATGCATTCAACGCCACCGACACTGCCGATGGCTTCGACGTGATCAATGGCGGTGGCAGCACGGACACACTGGATTACTCAGCGGTAACCGAGTCCATCGCGGTCAATCTCCAGGCTAAGACAGCTTCGAAACTGTCGACCTTCGCGTCCATTGAATCGTTCATCGGTTCCGCCAATCCGAACGACGCGCTCTTTGGGCTGGATACAGCCACTACTTGGACGATCAACGCCATCAATGGCGGAACGGCAGGAACAATGCCGTTTTCCTCCTTTGAGAATCTGACGGGTGGCGCAGGCCACGACACATTCAAACTCAGCGGCAGTGGACAAGTGGATGGAGCGATCGACGGTGGGGCGGGGAGGAATGTCCTGGACTACTCCCTCTACGGTGTACCCGGCGTGGCGGTCGATCTGGCGGATGGCTCAGCCACGGCCGTCGGCAGTGGACTCGCGGGAGTGCTGGCCAATGTCACCGTCGTGGTTGGGTCGAATGGCGCAGACACGCTCACGGGCGATGCGGGCCATAACGTGCTGATCGGTGGCGCGGGAGCCGACACCCTTGCAGGTGGCGATGGCCGAGACCTGCTCATCGGTGGCACCGGCGGGGACCACATTGCGGCCGGCGCGGACGAGGACATCCTCATCGCGGGACAATGCAGTTACTACTCCGAGACCAGCCGGTCGCTGAATCTGACGGCTCTCAATGCGATCATGGCCGAGTGGACCAGAACCGATCTCGGGGATTCCGATGATCCCACGGGATACCTGGTGCGGGTGAATCATCTCCGCACTGCGAACGCTGCCGGATCGCTCAACGGGGCGTACGTGCTCACTTCCGCGACCGTTTCCCGAGACGCGTCGGCGGCTGATACCCTGTTTGGCGAGTCGGATCGAGATTGGTTCCTGGCCAGTATCGAAGACTCGCTGTCTGATCGCGAGACAGGTGAAGATCCGGAGGAATGGACGTTGATCTGATGGGCTCGAGTCGTTCAAGTGTAGACGTTGGCCGGTGGAGCGGCTGGTTGCGGTTCTTTTCCGGGCGGGCGGCTTCCTCGAACAGCCGGTCGTCCAGATAGCCGCTCCTGACATCGACCCGCTGCAATTCGAACGCCCGGGCACCCAGATCGGCCCCTACACATTGCTCGAGCAGTTGGGCGAAGGCGGCATGGGCGTCGTGTGCGTGGCGGACCAGCACGCGCCCGTACAGCGCCAGGTGGCTCTGAAGATCATCAAACCCGGTATGGACACGCGCGAGGTCGTGGCCCGGTTCGCGGCCGAGCGGCAAGCCCTGGCGCTGATGAATCATCCCAACATCGCCCAGGTGTTCGACGCCGGGGCGACCGCGGGCGGGCGCCCGTATTTCGTGATGGAATTGGTCGACGGGACTCCCATCACGGAATTCTGCGACCAGCACCAACTGACCATGCGTGCACGATTGGAGTTGTTCGTCACACTGTGCCCGTCGGTGCTGGCGAGATGTGGCAGATCATTCGGGAAGTCGATCCACCACGCCCGAGTGTGCGGGTCAGCACGCCGCGGCCGAACTGTCGACGATTTGTGAGCGGCGTCGGGTGGAGCCCCGCCAGCTCAGCCAGCAACTGCGTGGCGAGTTGGACTGGATCGTGATGAAGGCGTTGGACAAGGACCGGACGCGGCGCTATGCGACGACCAATGACCTGGCGGCCGATATCACCCGGTTCCTGCACGACGAGCCGGTTGCCGCTTGTCCGCCATCAGCTTGGTATCGCTTTGTCAAGACAGCCCGTCGCAATCGCACCACCCTTGTGGCCAGCGTGCTGATCGCCATGGCCTTGCTCGTGGGCACGGGAGTGAGCGTCTGGCAGACCCTGCTCGCCCGATCGGCCGAGCGGCGGGCCGAGGCCCGTTATGAACAAGCCCGCCAGGCAGTCGACGAGCTGTACACGCAGTTCGCCGAGAAGTGGCTGAAGCAGCAGCCCGAGTTGACCGAAGTTCAGCGTGAATTCCTTGTGAAGGCACTGGCGTTCTACACCCAGTTCGCTGCCGAACAGAGAGATGATCCGCGGACCGAGTCTGAGGCCGCCTGTGCACGATTCCGTATGGCCAAAATCGAACAGGCACTGGATGAGTTCGACCAGGCGGAGGCATCCTACCGGGAGTCGATCGCGCAGTTCGAGGAGCTGGTTGCCCGCTTCCCTGATGACGCCGACTGTGCCGAGCAGTTGGGCGCTGCTCTGACCGCCTTGGCCGCCTTCTATGGGAAGTTGGAGAAGGACGGCGACATTGAGCGGTTGCTCCAAAAAGCCGTGACCGTTTTGGAGAAATCGGTGCTCGCGCATCCCGAAGACCTGAGTCTGTCCGGCCAACTGGCGACAACACTTCGAATACTGGGCCACGCTACCTTGGCCACGAACTCCGGCCCCGCGGAACAGTGTCTGCTCCGCAGCCAGAAGATGTGCCGGGAACTCATCACCCAAGGGTACGAGCCGCAGGAATTCGGATAACAGCTCGGTCACGGCGAGATTGCACTCACGGCCCTGTATTACTTGACCAATCGAACTGCCGAGGCGGAACAGTCCGACATGCGTGCTCTCACTTTCTTCGAACAGCTCTCGACCGAGGATCCCACCAATCCGGCATATCAGAACATGTTGGGGACGGCTGTGCAGGTTCAAGCAGTTGCGCTGATGGCGGCGGGAAAACGTAACGAGGGACTGCGAGCCTTCCGCCGCATGACGACGATTTACGAAGCGCTGGCCAGGGATTGTCCGGAACGGAAGTCACGCGGCTATCTGCTCGAAGCGTATTTCTTGCTGATCCAAGCGGCGACCAGTCCCGAGGAGGTTGCGCAGCTTGGGCGCAAAGGTATCGAACCGGCGACTTCGCCGGCTGCATCGCCTCGATCGAGAAGGTCTTCGGGCGGGAAGGGGCCGATTTCTTCGATGACTTCTACCTGGCCATGGCCTACTGGCGATCGGGCAACGAGGCCCTGGCGCGAGAGCGCTTCGCGCGGGCCGAAGAATCACTCGAAGCCGAGCGGGATCCCAGTTGGTACCCCGACCTTGCCACGGCGCACCTGATTCGCGATGAGGCGGCGGTGCTGCTGGGGCTGATACCATCGACTGATACACCAACACCGGAACCGGCGACGAAGGAAGAGGAGAATCCGGACTAACGTACAACGCTGCGAATGCTCACTCCAACAAGAGAAGTGTGTCTGCTTCTGCCTGCTGCCAAGTTCAACTACGACTTGACGGCAATCTGCAGGGACCTACGTGAACGACAGGCAGCATGTGGGCGCCAAGTCGTATTTCGCCCTCCCAAGAAGGTCACGAAGGGGCACCAAGCAGGCATTGATTCGAGGCGCGTATCCACACATTGAACCGAAGCCGGAATGCCGCAACCGAACGGACGGATCTGTCGGTGAGATCTAGCTTCCAAGAACGGGCTCGTTTGAGGTTGAACCAGCGACGGGGGCGTTGGCGTGGATGTGTCTCGAGAAGGCACCGTTTTTCGGGACCTGTTGCCACGCCCACGACCGAGCGTGCGTCACCCCCCGAACCAATAAGCGGCAATGTGCCAACTGCGACAGGTCACATCCACCTGGTGCAGCACCTGGGGGACCATCGGTTGAGGAGTGCGGTCAAGCAGTGTCGTGACAGTGACATCGCTGTGGGCTGTTTGCGCGCTCAGGCCGGTCCGACCACCAAGGGAGCTGTGGGATTGTCGCATGTTGCCCGTCAAACGTCCTCGGGGTTGACCGCACTCCGGCGACGAGCGATCCAAGGGGAGATCGGCCACTGGCTGACCACGTCCATGTCATTCAGAAGTGCGTTCTCGCGCGGTCGTGTTCGGTCTACCGCACTTCTTTCTTCCTTCACCACCCCTCGCGCACGCGCGCACGAACAGACTCCAGAACATGCGCACGGGGGGAGGGGGTGAATTAGAGAAAGAAGAAGAGAGAGTGTTGATAGATATGGAGTTACGTCGTTAGTTGTTTCACCTTCTTTCACGTTGCTTCACGGTCAGCGGATTCCTGGCTGTCGGTTTGGCCTCCACTTCTTTCACTCACCGATTCACCACAGCCCAATGCCGGTCGGAAGACTCTGTCGCGTAACTGCCCAACCAGCGCGTCTTCGAATCGTGGAGAGGAGGATCCTGGGGCGACTCGGTTTGCGGTAGAATCGGAGCCACTGACAAGGTGCCCCGCTCGGGGTGATTCCACCATGATGCCTCAACCAGCCTTGACGCGGTGGGCGAGCCCGGCCGAGGAGTTCGCCCGGGTGTTGCCGCTGGAGTATGGGGCCTTGGTCTGAGGCAAAGAAGCTCGCTAGTCGACGCGCTGCGGAGAAAGGGAAACGCATGTCCGGAAAGGGCGGAGACGAGGATCTCGACCGCGATGAACGCGTGGATGAAGCCTTAGTATGGTATTTCCAGCGACTTGACGCGGGCGAGTCGGTG
>JBGSHS010000067.1:0-22592 GCA_041752115.1 Pirellulaceae bacterium
GTCGGTCCGCCAGGAGCGGGTTCGCGGCAGGGCGGGGTGCGTCACGGATGAGTCGGTCGAGGCGTAGCCGGGCAGTTGCTCCGCGACCGGCACCGATGCCGGCGCGGAAGTGGTCGGCTCCGATTCGGCGGCAGAAGGAGGAATTGCCTGTCCCACCACGAACGAATCGTTATCGGCTGGATCGACGTGACCTTCCTCGCTGCCGACGGGAGCTTGGAACCGCGTGCGGCAGATGTCGCATTGCAGCAGTTGGCCGACCGCCAGCGCAACAACTTGACCGTTGCCGCAGCCGGGGCATCGAACAATCACGTCGCGTTGGGCCATTCCGTTCCTCCCTCATTCTGCCAGGACGAATCGCGCACGGTAGTTTAGTCGGTGGCCTGGGTGAAGGGCGCCGTTGTCCCACCAGGAGAATGTCGCAGCGTCCCCATTTCCATCATAGCTTCGGTTGCGAGGATAATCGCTCAGCAGCCCACATGGCCAGCTTCTCCCGGAAAATCTTCGCATTGTGTCGAATGTCAACCGGCAGAGACGGGTGCACCAGGAAGTGTTCGATAGGGCGTGTGTGGTCGAACTGTCGAGCGATGTCACGCAGCTGATCCAGGAGCGCTGAGGTCGCGGCGGGAGTCGTCGGCCGATGCTCGGGCCACGGTTCGACAATCACGACCGGCACCTGCTGATCGGGCGTCCCAATCCCGACCAAGGCAGACCGGTAGACGACCGGATGCTGATTGAAAACCGCTTCACACATGATCGTGTACATCACTCCATGGCACGCACGGACACGCTGCGATTTCCGGCCACAGAACCAGAACCGGTCCTGGTCGTCCAGGTACCCGACATCTCCCATCCGATGCCAGAACCGCGTGCCGTCCGTGATCTTGTGCAGCGCATTGGCCTCGCGCCGCGTCACGTAATGGCTCGTCACGACCGGCCCGCTGACGATCAGCTCACCAATCTCTCCGACACCGAGAGGTGTGACTTGTTCGATGTGTTGGATCGGTTCATCGCAGATCGGGATCACGCGCCACAGCATTCCCGAGAAACGTCGTCCCACGCACGTCCCGCGGCCGATGGCGGAGAGTGCCGCCGTTTCCTGCAGAACTTCACTGGCTGCGATCGAGGCGACCGGCAGTGCTTCGGTGGCGCCGTAGGGCGTGAAGATATCTCCCTGAGGGTGGATCGCCTCTTTCATTCGCTGCAGCACATGGGGCGGTACCGGAGCGCCAGCCGAGAGGACACGCCGCAAGGTAGGAAGCTGGCGCTGCTGTTGCTGACAATACCTGCCTACGACATTCCAGAGTGCTGGAGACCCAAAGGCCTGCGTGACCTGCCAGTCGTCGATCGCCTCGAGGATCTTCGTCGGATCGACATCGGCCGGACGTGTCGGATCCATGTCGGGAATGATCGTCGTGACTCCCATCGCGCAGTCGAACAGGGCAAACAATGGGAAGCCCGGCAAGTTGATTTCGCCTGGCGCAATCTGATAATGCTCCTGGATCTGTCGGGCCTGGTGCGTGAAATTACCATGCCGGTACAAGACCCCCTTGGGCGGACCGGTGCTGCCGGTCGTGAAGATAATGGCTGCGGGATCGTCCGGGTGAACGGGCGCCATATGGTGCGAACTGAGCTCTCGTTGTCGCAACTGTGCCAGGGTGGGGCCGCCCCAGAACCAGCGGCGACCGACCGTGACATTCCAGCGCGCCTGGGGAAAGCGGTGGCGCAGCAGCACACGCACCGCTTGTGCCAGACTGATGGCCACGAAACCTTGCGGCTCCGCCTCCGCCAGGCACCCAATCATGTTGCGTCGTCCCATGCCCGGATCGATCAGCACGACCACAATACCCGCCTTGAACAAGGCGAACACCAGGGAAATGAAATCGATCCCCGGTCGGACCAGCAGAGCCAGTCGCATCCCGGGCTCCGCCCCTAACGCGTGCAGGCCATCGGCCAGCAGTGTGCTGTCGTCATCGAGTTGACGAAAGGTGATACGAGCATAGAGCCGTTGGCCCTGAGCACCGCGCCCCTGCGGCTCGGCAATCGCCAGCGCATCAGGTCGCTCCAGCGCAGCCGCGTGCAACAACGCCGCTACGTTCTCGCCCACCAGACTAGATCGCAGTTCCGATGCCATAGGCCTTCGTACAACATGGCGTGACAAGCTAAGCACCAATCGGGGAGGAAATCTCCGGCACCGGCTCATCAGAGGCGGGACGTTCGATCGAGCGACCACGACGCACCTCGCTCTCAAGCAGGTCCAGGACCAACGCCGCTATGTCCAAGCCTAACGTGCGCGCCAGCGCCTTCCAACCAGGGACGGCATTCACCTCCAAGACGTACAGCGAGCCATCGCGGCCTGGCAACAGATCGACTCCTGCCACCGTGGTCCCCACCGCGACAGCCGCCCTGCGCGCCATTTGCTCCAACAAGTGGTCCACCGTCAGCGCTGCGGTGGTCGCACCACGGCTGACATTGGTACGCCAATCGGCCGGATTGCAGCGTCGCATTCCGAGCACCTGATCGCCAGCCACGAACAGACGCAGATCGTAACCGTAATGTGGAATAAACTGCTGCAAATACAGGACGGCTCCCAACTGCTCCAACATCTTGAATGCCCGCACAGCCAGCGCCGGGTCGTTGAGGCGTGTGATGCCGCGTCCTTCGCCGCCAAAGATCGGCTTGATGACCACATCCCCTCCCAGTTGCTCAAAAGCGTCCATGGCAGTTCGCCAGGTCTGGCAGGTAATCGTGGGCGGAACGAGGAGGCCTGCATCCGCCAGACGCGCAAGCGTCAGGTATTTGTCAATCGCAACCTCCAACGCGCGCGGGGCGTTCATGACGCACACCCCCTGCCGCTGGGCTTGAGCCAGAGCATTCATGCGAAAGACCACCTGCTCCAACGAACCAGGCGGCATCGTGCGCACCAGGATGGCATCCACCGCCGGTCGATCGGCACCCGCCACATTGACCCGCGGCGCAGCGACAGCCCCCAGCGCAGCCCCCATCCGCTCGAATGCACAACGAATCAAGGTATGTCGTGTCCCTGCCGCTCGCTGCAGGTCCCGCACGTACCAACTGTTGGGTGTGGACAATACCGCTACTTGCATCGGCGTCGTTTCCTGTCGACTGACAATCAGGTGCTCTCCCCACACTTCGGACCCGACACTTCGACCGCCCGGTCAAACGGCCACCGCATCATCCGGGTCGAGGCCGAACGACTGCTGCACAATGGCCGGTGCCGCGTGCCCGTATCGGTGGGAGCATCCCGAATCGAGATTGACGAAATGGACTTCGGCAGGACTGAACAACAGCGGATCAATGCGGTAGAAATCCCGCTGATAGTGTTCAAAAATCTGCGCAAACGGTCGACCATAATCCGACGATGCACAACTGGGAAGTCGCGCGCCGATCTCCCGCAGCGAGGCGTCGTCCCCACGCACCCACAACGTCACCAGCGCGCCATAGAGCACGGCATCGTTCGTCCGCCCAATACCGGTCAAGTCGTCGCCCGCCACCGGTGGGAGCGGAGCGATTCCAGCGCCGGCGACAACACGCTGCGGATCGAATCCCAATTCCAGCAGCTTATGCAGCGCCGTCTCCACCGACCGAGCTACGATCTGCACGCTTCCCGCAAGACTGGCCGTACGCGCGACCAACAGCAGCAGTTGCTCAGGCTCCACATGGCATTGCCGAGCGATGTCGCGGCAGACGTCGTCGGCCGGCAGCTTGGCGCTCTCCACCACCCCGACCACTCGCGATGGCTGCTCCTGAAAGCCAATCTTCTCGAACAGCGGCTCACGCCCTCGAGCGGCACGCATCGGCCCCGACCCCATCCCAAAGTACTTGCCGTAACTCAAGGGCCAGCCCGCGTACTGCGAAGCCATACAGGCTGCTATCGGCTGATCCGTTACAACGCTGATCCAAGGCCCACGCCACACGTCCGGCGGCCCCTGGGCGAGCGCCACCTGCCCCAGACCGGCCAGACAGATTTCCGCCAGTCGACAGCCTGTTACCAGCCCCCCCGGTGCCGTTACACCACAGTCCACCAGCGTGGCACCGCAGGCTGCCAGCGACACAGCCACGTTCGCCTGCTGCGCACGATTCATCAATTCATGAGCGACGCGCAGCGCCGTTTCGTTGAGTTGCACCTTCTCCACTCCTTGAGAGTTCCCCTCTCGTTCTCCCGTTTCACCACACGCCGACGGCGAATCAGTCGGCGATCGGCCAACGCTGCGGCCAACCGACCGGCTCCGACCAAATGCGCCGGCTGCAATCACCGAAGAACGTTCACACCGCACGCTTCTGTCGATCGCCGACGTTCGGCACCGAGAAATCAACACGCTCCAGGCCCCACATGGGTCCCACCCACTTGGCCCATTGGGTAAAATACACCCCACACAGAGCAAGGAGTGACACATTGCCGAGCCTGACGATTGAAAACTATGTCAAGACAATTTACCAGACGTGTGCGGAACAGGGGGAGCGGGCGGCTGCAACCGGCCAGTTGGCCGCGGCGCTGGGCGTCTCTCCCGGCACCGTCACCAGCATGCTGAAGACGCTGAGCGATACAGGCTTGGCAGAATATCGACCGTACGAGGGAGTCACGTTGACCGAAGCCGGCAAACACCTCGCCCTGCGCATCGTGCGTCGGCATCGCCTGGTGGAACTCTTCCTGGTCCAGACACTCGACTTCACCTGGGATGAAGTACATGATGAGGCGGAGAACCTCGAACACTCCGTCAGCGATCTCTTGATTGACCGGATCGATCGCTTCCTCGGCTATCCGCCGGCGGACCCCCATGGGGATCCCATTCCAGCGGCGGACGGTACGCTGCGCATCTCAGAAACCACTCGTCTGTCGCATTGGCCGCTCGACATACCGTTTCGCCTGGAACGCGTGCTCGACCAATCCCCCGATTTTCTGAGATACCTCAGTGACCAAGGGCTCGCGGTCGGCGCAACAGGCGTCGTGGCCCACCGGAGGCCGGCAGCGGGGACCATTACCATCTCGGTGCGCGGCCTGGAGAGTACGATGGCCTCTGCCACGGCCGACCGGCTTTTGGTCACTCCCAACGGCGGAAACTGAAATGCTCGGGCTTCCAACGCGATCGGGAGCGACGTGACATCGCCACTCAATGCAGCGGCAGGCACACTAGTGACAGCCTCCCCATCCCGCTCAAACAGCCCCACCAATGCCCATCATTGGGAGGTTGAGCCCAGCTACCGTGCGGAACCCGTGGCCAATCAGGGAGAGGGCGGGGGATTGGCCCTTTGACGAACGAGGCTCGAGAGCGTACAACTGGTTGAACGTAATGGGGTCGAATGACTGCCTTTGAGCGGCCCTCGCAAGGGGGAGCCGTGAACCGGGTCAGGCCGTAACAGGAGCAGCCCTAAGCGGGGTACTCTTGTGCGGGGGCCACTCAAGGGCAGAAGTTCGCTTCCACCTGTTCATCACTGTCCGTCTTCCGTCGGATGTGGGCCTTCCGCGACCATGTCACATGACGCCTCGTCTACCAGGACCTCGGACGCGTCCCGCGCCACTTCCACGACTGAGCCAGCGTACGTGGTGGTGGCTCGTCGTTACCGCCCCAAATCATTTCGCGACCTCGTCGGGCAGGAGCAGATCTCCCAGGCGCTGATCAACGCCATCAATACCAACCGCGTAGGG
Source organism: Pirellulaceae bacterium (assembly GCA_041752115.1). Lineage (GTDB taxonomy): Bacteria > Planctomycetota > Planctomycetia > Pirellulales > Pirellulaceae > JAJRVM01. The sequence continues at coordinate 5,666 of JBGSHS010000067.1, forward strand.
CACGCTTACCTGTTCACCGGTGCACGAGGAGTGGGCAAGACCTCCGCGGCCCGCATTTTCGCCAAGGCGCTCAACGCCGCTGGGGGCCCCACCCCCGATCCCGACAATGACACCGACATCGCTCGCGCCATTGACGCTGGCGAAGACGTCGATGTACTCGAAATTGATGGGGCCAGTAATCGTGGTATTGACGAAATCCGTCAGCTCCGTTCGAACGCCAACGTTCGACCGAGCCGTGCGCGTTATAAGATCTACATCATCGACGAAGTCCACATGCTCACCACGGCAGCATTCAACGCGCTGCTCAAGACCTTGGAAGAGCCGCCGGCCCACGTCAAGTTCATCCTCTGCACGACCGATCCACAGAAGATCCCGATTACCGTTCTGTCACGTTGCCAACGCTATGATTTCGCTCCGGTTGCCGTAACCTCAATTGTGGAACGGCTCCACCATATCGTGACCTCTGAGGGACGTGAGGCGGAACCCGAGGCGCTTCAGCTGCTGGCCCGCCGCGCCGAAGGATCGATGCGCGATAGCCAGTCATTGCTCGAGCAGCTGCTGGCATTCTGCTCCGGGAAGATCCGCCTGGCAGACGTGCACGACATGCTGGGTACGGCCGCTGCGGGACGTCTCACGCAACTCGTCTCGCAGTTGGTCGCCCGCGACGCGGCCGCCGCGCTGGCATCGCTCGACAACGCCGTTCTGGAAGGAGTCGACTGCGGTCAACTGGCAGAACAGTTGCTGGGCTGTTTCCGCGATCTGGTGGTCACGATGGTCGGCGGCTCTCCCGACCTGCTGCGCCATATCACAACGGCCGATCTGGAGGAACTGCTGCCTTCCGCCCGCCCGTTCGGACTCGTCACCGCCTTGGCCGCTTTTGAAATGTTGGATCACGCGGTGACACGGATGCGACAGAGCATTCAGCCTCGCACGCTGCTGGAAATTGCCGTCGTGCGAATCTGCCATCTCGAGAATCTGGACCAACTGTCCGAGCTGATCCGTCAGCTCGAAACGGGCCATGCCCCCGCTCTGGCTCCCTCGACACCAAGTGCCGCTGCCAGCCCCACGCGACCGCCTGCCTCGTCGTTGCCCGGCCCATCCAACGCTCCGGAAAAAAAAACGACTGAGGTCGTGACCAGTTCGTTTGAGGGGCATGGTGAAGGGCCGGTGGGCTGCGATTTGACCTCCCACTCGGCCGAGCAGATTTGGAAGCAAGTCCTTGACCAGCTGGGAGATATGACAGCGGATTTCGCATCATACTACGAACGTATAGCAATTTCTGCGCCAGATTCCCTGGTCGTCTACTTTCGCGAAGGCTATACTCTGCAGAAGGAGGCCTGTGAGCAGCCGGAACGCAAGACGCAGCTCGAGAAGACGATGTCACGGCTGGTGGGCCGCCCGGTGCGAATCGATATGGCACTGATCGCGGAGCCGAGGCAGCCACAGCGGGTCGCCGCTCCGTCCCTGTTCCAGTTAATGCGCGAAAAGGAAAATCACCCGTTTGTGCGGCAGGCGGTTGATTTATTCGATGCCGAAATAGTCAAAGTCGACGTACCGCGACCCAGCCGGCCCGATGGGCCCGATGAGGGGGCGATGCGGCAGTAACAGGCGAGATCATGTTCAAAGGCATAGGAAACCTGGCGTCGTTGATGAAATCCGCCCAGCAGATGGGCGGCAAGATGCAGGAGATGAACGATCAGCTGAAAGCCGCGCGGGCTACGGGATCGGCGGGCGGTGGCATGGTGGAAATTGAAGTGAACGGGTTGGGGGACGTCTTGCGGGCCAGGGTTGACCCATCGCTGATGCAGTCAGGGGACCGCGAGATGTTGGAGGACCTGCTCCCGGCGGCCATTAACCAGGCACAGAACAAGGCGAAAGTCCTACATCGGGACGCCATGCAGGCAATGACCGACGGGTTGAACCTCCCGGGCTTGAATGAAGCCCTGGCGAAGCTCTCCGGTGGGGCCGAGACTCCGGCGGAATGAGCCGCAGGAGGGGCGCGACACGGGCCCCGCGGCGGTTGGTCTTAGATGCTTAGGAGCTCTCACACAACGTGGATGTCGCCTGGGCCAGGGGAGTGAACTCAGCGAGCAGCGTGGTCAACAAGCGGTTTTGTTAGCGTTCCTTACCAGGTTGCTCCCCCAGCAGTACCGAGTCGGTCTGCGTCCGAGTGGATTGGTTGGTACTGGGGCGATTCTTGCCGCACTGGTGCGAGTCCCAGATCCTGATGCGGAGGTAGGGGAGTGTTGTGGTTTGTCGGTCGCAGCGAATCGGCTCCGCCCGACGACTCCCTCCGACCGCTTGGTGGTGGATCAACCCGCGTTCGGCCTGCCGAGGGGGCATGGATCGCGGCACGTCGTGAACATACCGGCGGAGATGTGACAACCTGCCGTTGGGTAAGGATGATCGGTGCTGTGCCGCAAGGAATTCGACGAAGCGAGGGGATCCTGTGGGCAACAGAGGCTGGCCGGAGTGGCTGGCCCATTCCTGACCGGTGAACGGAACACGCTATGGCGCAACTCACGGAATCGGTTGCGAACTTGATTGATCAACTGGCCCGATTGCCGGGGATTGGTCGCAAATCGGCCGAACGTCTGGCCTATCATCTGCTGCGAGTGAATCAGGCAGAGGCCATGGCTCTGGCGGATGCGATTCGCCACGTGCGTGAGAACGTGCGTTACTGCAGTGTCTGTTTCAACCTGGCGGAGTCGAAACTGTGTGCCATCTGTTCCGATCCGAAACGTGACCAGACCGTACTCTGTGTGGTGGAGCAACCGCGTGACTTGATGTCGTTGGAAGCGTCGGGAGTTTATCGAGGCCTGTACCACGTGTTGTTGGGCCGCATCGCTCCTCTGGATGGCGTCGGACCCGATCAACTGACTTTGGATGCGTTGGTACAGCGTGTCCGCGGTGGTCAGTTTCGCGAGATCATCATGGCGACGAATCCGACCGTGGAAGGAGACGGAACTGCACTACACATTTCGAACCTGCTCAGTGAGTTCCCCATCTCAATGACCCGTCTGGCGCGCGGCATTACGACAGGGAGTATCCTGGAATTCACGAACAAGGAAATCCTGGCCGATGCGATCAGTGGCCGTCAGAAGCTCTGAATTGGTTGAGCGTTCGATCCGGCTCAGCGTCGAGGATGGACTAGAATTGGAGAAGCGATGACGACGTGTCAGCTCAACGGTTGGCTTGATCCCTACAGGCGGAGTACCTCGCACAATCGTTGATATGAGGCGCAGCACGGTACCGAGCAATCGGATTTGCCTGCGGCGTCCCTCTGGAAAACAATGACCGGGAACGCCGTCTTCAACCAACGACTCACCAACGAAAGGTGGCCGGGGAAACACGGATTGGCAGTCGCGGGTCTGGAAGAGGCTGTTCGTGAACACACCAGCCGGCTCGACACCAGCCGGCGCGACACTGATGCGAGCGGACTGAGCGTAGCGAGGATGGAGCACCGGGCAGCGGGATGCCGGTTGAAATCGGCGGCAGCTGACGGGCGAACCGACGGAAAGCTGAAAATGTCATGAGACTTTCGTTAGGACTCGAGGCACGACAGGTTCAGATTCAGAAGCTGGCGCCGCGGATGATCCAGTCGATGGAGATTCTGCAGCTGCCGATCCTGGCGCTTCAGGAGCGAATCGAGCAGGAAATGAACGAGAACCCGCTGCTGGAACTGCAGGAGCGGGACCCGACGTTGCCCGAGGAACCGGAGGATCGGGACAATCCCGATGCGCCAGCTGACACGGAGCGGGAGTTTGTCGTCGACGAGACGAAGGACAATGCGGACGATTTCGAGCGGTTGCTGAATCTGGACAGCGAGGTCCCCGATCACTTCGATGACGGTCCGCAGCGCAGCCTGGGACGCATGGAAGAAGAAGCGGAACGCAAGCACGATGCGATGGCCAACGTCGTGTGTCGTCCCGAATCGCTCAACGACTACCTGATGCACCAGATCGGCGAATTGGAGTTGGAGCCGGAGTTGGCTGCCATGGCCGAACGGATCATCTCGGCTCTGGATGCCCGCGATGGTGGATATCTCAAGACCAGCCTGGAAGATCTGCTCCCACCCGACGCCGGTCCCGATCAGCTGGAGTTAGCGCGCCGAGCGTTGGCGGTGGTACAGAGTCTCGATCCAGCGGGGATCGGAGCGCGCGATCTCCGCGAGTGCCTGCTGCTGCAGTTGACTCCCGAGATGCCCTATTATGAGGAACTGAAGACACTCATTTCCTCGCATCTGGAAGACCTGCGTGATAACCGCCTGCCACAGATTGAGCGGAAGACGGGATTCTCCATCGAGCGGATTCAGGATGCGTGGGAACAGCTGCGCAAGCTCAACCCCAAGCCCGGTGCCACGTTTGCCGAAACCATGGTGCCGACGGTCACACCGGATGTCCTCATTGAACAGGCAGAAGACGGCTCCTACAAGGTCGTGCTCGAAGACGGACGCACACCGCGGCTGTTTATCAGCGAGTACTATCGGCGGCGGCTGGCGACCGGGCAGGCTACCCCTGAGGAACGGGAGTTCATCAAACGCAAACTCAACTCAGCCCAGTGGCTGATCGATTCCATTGAACAGCGACGCGGCACACTCACCCGCGTCGCCCAGGCGATCGTCGACCACCAGAAGCAGTTTCTTGACGACGGTCCGGAGTTCATTGTTCCCTTGAAGATGCAGCAGATCGCCGACACCGTCGGCGTGCACGTAACGACGGTCAGCCGGGCTGTGGACGACAAGTGGGTACAGACTCCCCGCGGCATGTTCCCTCTGAAGCGGTTCTTCGTCGGAGGCACGCGCGGCGATGACGGTGATGATGTTGCCTGGGACCGAGTTCGCATCAAACTGCAGGAACTGGTCGACAAGGAAGACAAACATCACCCGCTGAGCGATGACGACCTGGTCCACGAACTCAAGAAACTCGGCATGCCCGTGGCGCGCCGGACGGTGACCAAGTACCGTCAGAAGATCGGCATCCCCAGCTCGCGCCAACGCCGCGACTGGTCCAAGCAGTAAGGTGCCGCGTCCGGTCCTACACGGCTTCGATATACAACCCGCGTCGACGACGTTCCCCGCGGCGCGCATCGTCAATCTGCATGGCGACCTCACGTACGTTCTCGATCCCCGCCAGCAGCAGTTCGGGATGAGAGCGATCGCTGGAGATGATCTTGATCGTGCCCACGCCCAACAATCGTTCCATAGGCCCCTGTCCGTATGCAACATCGTCGATGTCGATAACTTCGATCCGGTCGCTCACTCGCCGCAGAAGCCCCGTCTGGTGCACGAACCGCTGGTTCGTCAGCTCGTAATGGACGCTCAGACGGCGGTATGCCAACAGCAATCCGGTGCCGCCCAGGATGACGACGGTGATGACCAGTGCCAGGAATAGGCCGCTCGGCACGCGCCACCACGCGATCGCTCCGGCACTGGCCAACAGCGTCATCGCAAGGGCCGCCGCCCAGGTGGGAATCATGGCCCGGTGACTGTATCCCCCGGTCCAGAGCTGGCGTTCTGGATCCTCTCCGCGGTCCCCTCGATCGATCGCGACGGCGGCGGCCTGCGCCGGCTCGATCGCATCGCTGCTGGGGGGGCCCGTCGCCGACGATGCGTGTTCGGCCAGGTGCGGTATCTTCGGGGCGGCCAGCCGGTGTCCACACCGGTGACAAAAGACGGAATCGGCTTGCACTTCACTGCCACAGGCTGTGCAGAACTGGGCCATGACCCTCACCCTCCACGTTGCTGAAAACGGTTCGTCGCCAGGCGCAACGAGTTCACCTCCCCACGGCGTCTGCCAGCATTATAACCACGGAAAACCGACAGGTGGCGGTCACTGCGAGGCCATCGGTCGGACGCGGAGGGCGTTGCTAGCAGGTGGCCTCCGAACCCCAAGTGGGCGTCGGCGGCTGGAATTGCGAGCCGCTTCACTCTAGCCAGCGACCGACGAATCCGTCAGAATCCATGATGCAGCAAGTCGTGTGGAGTCATCACTAGCGAGACCCTCTGGATGCGATGCCCTTTCTGTCGTGAAGACAATGACCGCGTCATCGATTCGCGAACGGTCGACGACGGCTTTTCCATTCGCCGCCGACGTCTTTGCCTGAACTGCGGCCGCCGATATACGACGTATGAACGCCCCGAAGAAATCGCGATCAAAGTCGTCAAGAAAGATGGCTGTCGAGAACCTTTTCAGCGGGAGAAGATCCGGCAGGGATTGGCCCGCGCCTGCTGGAAACGCCCGATCAGTGACGAACGGATCGATCGACTCGTATCGGACATTGAAAGTGAGGTGTACGCGGAATTCGACGCGGAAATCGAATCGCGCACTCTCGGAGCGCTGGTGATGGAGCATCTGCGTCAACTGGATCAGGTCGCCTTTGTCCGATTCGCCAGCGTCTATCGTCAGTTCCAGGACGTCAACGATTTTGTCGAAGAGCTGCAGCCCATGATCCTGAAAGAACGGGAAATGCGGACACGCCCCAGCACCTGAGCTGCGGCACTCCCTCTCTGCTCCGGCCTGCCGGCAAATAAGAAACGCAGCCGGCAGTGCGATATCCCCACGCTCCGCGTGACATCGGGTGCCGCGGAAACGAACCCGGTCGTTCAGTGCGACCGATGAACGACGAATTCGCCGAGCCTCGTCAGGGAGTCCTTGGCCGGCGTTGGCGGCAGGCCCGCCAGTTGCTCCAGGGCGTGTTGAGCAAACTCGTGTGCCTTGGCCAGCGTGTAGGACAGCACGTCGTACTGCTGCCAGCATGCGCGCAGCATCTGGACCACTCCCGACGACTCGGCTCCCGACGACTCGGCGCGCAATCCACTCAACAGCTCTTGACGCTGTGCAGGGTGGGCCAGTTGGAGAGCTCGAATCAAGGGAAGAGTCGGTTTCCGTTGAGCCAGATCGGTGCCCAGCGATTTGCCGGCGGCCGCTTCGTCGCCGGTCAGGTCCAGCAGGTCATCGGCAATCTGAAAGGCGATTCCCAAGCAGCGGCCGTAATTGGTCATCCGCTCCACCGTCGCGGGTGATGCGCCAGCAAAATGGGCTCCCAGGCGACAGCAACAGGCGCACAGTTCGGCGGTCTTCGCCTCCACGATCTCATAGTATTCGTTCTCGGTCAGTTCGAAGTCGGACCGGCTCCCCTTCTGTCGGATCTCTCCCTCGCAGACGATGTTGGTGGAGCGACCGATCACCTGACAGGCAACGGTCGACTCGGTTGTGCTGGCCAGATAGAACGCGTGACTGAAGAGGAAATCTCCCAACAGCAGACTGGCCTCATCATCCCAGCGCGCGTTGACGGTCGCCAGATGACGCCGCATACACGCTTCGTCCAACACGTCATCGTGAACCAAGGTGGCGGTATGGATCATCTCCACCACAGCGGCCAGCGTCAAATGATGCTCGTTCAAGTTGCCGGTCGCCAGGCCGGTCAATAACAGCAGAGCCGGCCGCAGCCTCTTTCCGCCGAGCAAGCAGCCATACCGCACGAGCTCATCCACAAACGGGTACCTGCTGCGCATCTCGCGGCGAAGAAGCTGCTCCACCTGCTCCATCGCCGGAGCAATCGGGGCATAGAGCGTCTCCAAGGACACGGCCACGGATTTCTGATCGTCGGCTATTCGACTCACCACACACTTCCCCTTGCGGCCCCTCACCGATCTGCACAACACGACCCTTCCCAGGCCAACAGAAAGCCACGTTCACCCGTGCGACCCATCTCCTCTGCACACGGGCCGGTGGTGCTTTCGAACGATCGGAGTCAGGCACCTGCGATCACGGCTGACGCACAAAATGCCCGCTACGTCCTCCATCCTTCTCCTCGAGCTGGATCTGCTGAATCGCCATTCCTCGGTCCATTGCCTTACACATGTCGTACACCGTCAAGGCCGCCACACTGACGGCCATCAACGCTTCCATCTCGACGCCTGTCCGAGCCGTCGCCTGCACTTGAGCCGTAATCAGCAAGGTTGAACTGCCGGGAAACGCGAAAGCGATCTCGACGGCATCCAGCGGCACCGGATGGCATAACGGGACCAGATCGGCTGTCCGCTTGCTCCCCATGATGCCAGCCAGACGCGCCACCTCGAGCACATCCCCCTTGACCATTTGCCGCCGCCGCAGCTGGTCAAGTGTGGTGGGGAGCATCTGCATTTGCGCCGAGGCCCGCGCTGTACGCACCGTCACCGGCTTGGCTCCCACATTCACCATTCGGCTCGCACCAGCCTGGTCGAAGTGCGAAAACTCGGCCACGCCTGCCCCCTCCCAAATGCGCGAAATTGCCTCAAGAGAACCTGAAGACTTCTGGAAACCCACATGGTACGCATCGCACACAGTCCGTCGAGGGGGGACCAGCAAGACCCCAGCGGCGGTCGACGGTATTACTTTAACCGCAGTACCGCCGAAGTGCTAACCGTCAGCTCGCAGGAACGGCCATTTTCTTGGGCCTGCGATGCGCGGCGGAAACAGCGACCGCGTGGCCGCAGGGTCACTTGGGGGGAACGCCGCAGTGGCAAGAAACTGGCCCAGCACCCGTACAAGTGGAGGGAACGTGGTGCTCATCGATGGGGAAGCGGCCCTTCTCGGGCCGACCACAGAGAACTCGACGGGAGGACCCAGGGCCGGGAACCCTGGTGTCCGATGCGGCCGAATCATTCGGCCGCCCATCGAATGTATATAGTCCGTCGCAGCGGTCTAGACTGCGACGGAATGAGCGATTGCGGCGACATGTGACATCCAGATCGTATCAAACCAACTCTTTCTTGGCGCCGATGAGCGTACGAAGTCGCTCGGCCAGAAGGTTGGCATCAAACGGTTTCTTGAACGTCTCGTTGATGCTGGATCGATCAAAGCTCATCGGGCTGCCGTCATCGGGCAGCAACGCGATCAGGATCGTCTCGGAAAAATCAGCGTTCTTGCGCAGGTTCTGGCAAATCTGCAGGGCCTCGACCTTTCCAATGGAAAAGTCGACAATAATGCAATCTGGGTGGAAACTTTCGGCGTGAATTCCCGCCTCGAAACCGCTGGCCGCCACGGCGACCTTGAACGACTTCTCGAGCGGTAGCTCTCGCTTCATGTTTTCAATCAGTACCTGATCCTGAGCCACGATCAACACTTTGGCCATGGCCTCGTCTTCGAGGTCGCCCAAAGGCATTCCGTGCTCTTTCAGAAACTTGATCAGGTATTCGCGCGGGATACGTCGGTCCTGGGAACCGGGGATCCGGTAACCCTTCAGGCGGCCCGAGTCGAACCACTTGCTGACCGTGCGCGGGGCCACTTTACAGATCTTCGCGACCTGTCCAGTTGTGAAGACCTTCATCGCAGGCTCTCCAATTACTCTCACGTTGACTCGTTCTTGGTCGTGCCGGACACTAGAGTCACGTCACGACGGCTGGGCCCCTTGCTTGCGGTATTGACCGTGCTCTCGGTCCTTCGCGCCGGCTGTGGGATTCGGCCAACCACAAACAATCTGGGTCGGGGCATTACGACAAATAGCTTCTGCGTGGCTGAGGTTCAGTTCCTTCTGATCCGCGCCTCACTTAATCCATCGGCAATCTGAGAGGGGGCAGAACGGTGAAAATCCGCAAAATGGAGAAGTGTCATCGCACCGCTCCAAACGGACCGCCTGACCTCTCTCAAACTTGAACTCGGCGTGGTATCCACGGGGAGAGCGAGCGCCACGAAACGCACGAACGGGCCAATCCATACGTGATCGTTAAGAGTGCCGAACGCACTCTTGGCAGGTTCCCCCCTGCAAGGAATCTCGGGCTGTCTGCCGGACGGCGTTGACCACCAGCAGCGTGCGACATTCCCTCCGAAAGATATTTTCGATTCAAACCGGGGAACTACTTTAGAAACTTTCCCGTTTCGTATCGAACTGTCCGGTCAGACCATCAAATCCGAACATGTCAGCGCCGACGTCTGGGCACTTCACACAAACAAGCGGCGACGGTGCGTCAAGAGTAAGATGGAACGATTGAAGAGAACCTGCGGATTGTATCAGTTGAATTCCGGCCGAGCCGGCGAGATTGGTCGAGCGGTGTTTCCGAAGTATCCGGATGCCAGCCAGTTCTTGTACGAGACCGAAACCTGAACGGTTCTCGCCGTTCGTGTCGCCAACCGCGGGCCGTCGAAAGGCCCGGTGCAGCTAGCATGAGGTGAGAGTTCACGCCCGCTGTGGGCATCCTCTGGACGGTTGCCCATGGCACAGCAAATCGATCGGCCAGTCGAAGGCACCCTCCATCCGCTCTTGCACTGCAGGCGATCACCCCCCTTGCCGACATCAGAACCACGATCTGCCCGCGACCCGCTGACCAGAAACGGCTCGCGCAACCGAACCCGGGATGGCCTTGCGGCCAGGGGAGTTCCGCCGCGCTACCAGGCGATTCTCGCATACACGGCCAAGGAGAGGAGAGTGCTGCAGTTTCTCACGCGGCACCACGCTCGTCGTCGTCCGGCGATTGCCGTTGCGTGCGTTCAACCGCTTCCGGACTGATATGTCCGTCATCGCTGACGTCTTCGAAGCGGACGGAAACCTGCTTGGACACCCCCGACTCCTGCATGGTGACTCCGTACAGGGTCGTGGCAGCGGTCATCGTTTTCTTGGAGTGCGTCACCAGCACGAACTTGGTCCAGCCCAGGAACTCCTTGAGGACGTCGACGAAGCGACCGATGTTCGCTTCATCGAAGGGAGCGTCGACTTCATCCAGGACACAGAAAGGACTGGGACGATACTGGAAGATGGCCAACAGCAAGGCGACGGCCGTCAGTGCTTTTTCACCGCCGCTCAGAAGCGAGTTATTGAACGACGGTTTGCCGGGGGGCGTGGCGACGATATCAATGCCGCATTCCAGGATATCGACCCCCTCCTCCAATACGATGTCAGCGCGGCCGCCGCCAAACGCTCGGCGATAGAGGGTCTGGAAATTCGCCCGGATCGCCTCCAGCGTCTCGGAGAACAATCGCCGGCTGTCGGCATTGATTTTGTGGATGATCCGCTCCAGGGCCTCCTTGGCCTGCGTCAGATCCTGGTACTGTCCATCGAGGTTTTGGAACCGCGATTCCAGATCGTCCAGTTCCTGCAACGCTTCCATGTTCACGGCACCGATATTGGTGATCTTGCGGCGCAGGGCGGCAATCTCCTGTTCGGCCGCCTCGATCTCCTCTTGCTGCTGTTCGTCACACTCGTGTTCCAGGTCCGCGATCTCGATGGCGTAGTCGTCCCGCAATCGTTCCGCCAAGGTATGACGTTCATGCCGTACCTGGCCGGCTGTCAACTCGCGCTGGTGGATCTTATCGCGGACCGCGGCAATTGCGCGCTGCTTGCTCTTGAGCTGCTCGGTCCCGACCGCACGCTGGGCGACCAGTTCGCGATGCAATTGGTGCTGCTGCCTGACTTCATTGCTCAGCGCATCCTTCTGCAGGTACAGGCTGGCCAGTTCCGTCGTGGCATCGAGAATGTTCCGCACGGCCCCCTGCCGTCGCTGGGCGACTTCCCCCAGCTGTTGGCGGGCGTCCGTCATGGCACGCACCCGTTCCTGCTGCATCTCCTGCAGCTGGGCAAACTGCTCGCGGAGCGCGTCAAGTCGTTGTTCGCTCTTGGCCAGATCAACGCGCACGGCGGTCGCCGCCTGCTGGCAACCGCGCAATTCCACTTCGCCCCGCTCCAACTGTTGCTCCTGCAGATGGACCTGTTCTTCCAGATCGGCCGCATCGGCTTCCAGTTGGGTCAGATCGGTCTCCGCCTGGGACGTCGTGTCCGAAAGACCACCCAGCTCCTGCCGCGTCGCTTCCTGCTCCGTCTGCAACTGCACCATCTGGTCGGTGACCTGCGCCAGGTGGCTGAGCAGCGTCTGGGAAGTCACCTGTTGTTCGGCCAGCTGGCCGCTTTGCAGTTTGTATTGTTCTTCCAGTTCTCGGACGCCACTGAGCTGCTGATCGCCGTTTTCTCCCAACCGGAGAATCTCCTGCTCAGCTTCCGAAATCTGCTGACGCAACACCACTTCTTCGCGTCGCAGGTCACGCAGCTCCGTGCGGCGTGAGATCAGCCCCGCCACGTCTTTCGGTCCCGCCACGACCGCTCCGTCAGGACCGACGACCTCTCCGGCGAGTGTGACGAACCGGACATCGCGCACACCTTGCGCGCGCAGTTGACGAGCATGCAACAGCATCTCGACGGCCCAGGTTCGACCGAGCAGCTGTTGCACCAAGCCCCGCATCTCAGCCTCGGCGCCGACGAGTTGATCGAGCCGCCCCAGCACTCCTTCGGCGTTGCTCCAGGCAGCCAGCGAGGGCTCTTGCGGCCGTTCGTCGATGGTCAGGAAGCCGACGCGCCCGGCAGGACGAAAAGTCCCCGCCTGCAGCAACTCCAGAACGCCCGCGTCTCGCAACACCACATGCTGAGCGACTGGTCCCAAGGCGGCATCGACCAGAGGGGCCCACTGCATCGGCACGTCGAGGATGTCAGCCACCAATCCTGCCACCGCCGCGAACGGTCCCGGATCCGATTGTCGAGCACGGGCCAGCACCTGCTGCACGCCGGCGGTCAATCCTTCGTTGCGTCGCTCCAGTTCCTCGAGCAGCGCCGCCCGTTCACAGACGCCCCCCAGGCGTCCGCGTTGCAACGACAATTCATCCCGCCGCCTGGCCAGCAACCGGTTCGTCTCGTCCCAAGCCCGCGTTGCCAACTCAAGCTGGCTGGTCGCGGCAGCTATTTCCGTGCGAATCCGCTGCTGGGTGAACTGAGCTGCTTCGAGCTGTGCTGTGAACTGGCAATGCTCGTCCGCCAATCGGTCGAGTCGCCGAGCGTTCTGCGCCAGCCGCGACTCCGCGCTCTTGCGACGGGTTGTCTGCCGAGTGATCTCATTGGATAACTGGGCTGCTCGACGCACGTTGGCCACGTACTCCGCGCGCAAATGGTCGATCGCGCGGCGTCCCGTGTCCTGCTGACCGGTCCATTGGACGACCGCAGCGTCCCGTTCGGCCAGCCGCTGAGCGATCTGCGCGTGATCGGCGTCGGCCATGGTGAGCGACTGCCAAGTCTCATCGAGTCGTGATCGGATATCCCCAGCCCGACTGCTCAGCGTGACCAACTGATCGCGGTAGCGGGTCGCTTCGGCATCGAGATCGCAGATATGCTGACGCTCGTGCTCCACGGTCGATTCACGAGCTGTGATCTGCTCGCGGTTGCGTCCCAGGCGGTGTTCTCGTTCTCGAATGGTGCCGGCCGTGCTGTCGATCTCGGTCTCCAACTCCAGGCCGCGCGCCTCTTCCACAGTCAACTCCGTGGTCAGCCTCGCCAGCTGATCACCTAAGCGCTGTAACTCCCCCTCCGCTTCAGCCAGCTTGTCGGTGTATTCCCGCCATTCCGTCATGGCCACCTGAGTGCGCAGCTGCTGCAAGCGATCTCCGTATTCCCGATAGCGCCGCGCTTTCGCCGCCTGCGAACGAACATTGCGCAGCCGGTTGCCCACTTCCTCGACAATATCCGACAGACGAAGCAGATTCTGATCAACCCTTTCGAGCCGTCGCTGAGCTTCGATCTTCTTGGCCTTGAAGCGGCTGATGCCGGCCGCCTCCTCAAAGATGGCGCGACGATCGCGTGGCGAGGCTTGCAGCAGCTTGTCGACCTTTCCTTGCTCGATCAAGCTGTAGGCGTCGGTTCCCACTCCGGTGCCGCGAAACAGATCCCGCACATCCTTCAGTCGGCAAGCCTGCCCATTGATCAGATACTCCCCTTCGCCGCTGCGATAGACGCGACGGGTCACATGCACTTCCGGCGCATCCATGGCCAACCGGCTCTCGGCGTTGTCAAACACGATCGTCGCCTCGGCCGTGTTCATCATCTTCCGGCCGCCCTGCCCGCTCCCCTTGAAGATCACGTCCGACATGTCCTTGCCGCGCAAGCTTTTGGCACTCTGCTCGCCCAAAACCCATTTGATGGCATCGACAATGTTCGACTTGCCTGAACCATTCGGCCCAACCACCACCGTGATTCCAGGCGGGAACTCAAATCGCGTCTTGTCCGCGAAGCTCTTGAAGCCAAAGAGTTCCAGTGCTTTAAGCATGAGCTGGGCCGCTAAGGGACGGGAAATGGCCAGGGGGAAGTCGCACCAGCGAAAGGGCCCACCAACTTTGGGGAGGGGGAGACGATCAGGCCCCGCTCGACTCCCCCCTTCCTCTTGCGTCGCCGAACCAGGGTGGCGAACCGGCTGTCGTGCAATCTCCACTACCCAACTTAGAGGTTACGTGAAGTCCGGAACAGACCCCGCTCGGTTATCGCTGGAACCAGTGCGTCATTTTACCCATAAACGACTCGTCCGACTCGTCATTTTCCTCCGGCTCCTCAGGAATCTCGTCGGGCGTATAACGGTCCTTCTTCTCCGTCTTCTCCAGCCGATCGGAGAACAGCTCGGGAATCGGATTCGCGGCTCGGATCTGAGATGGCGCCGACTCGCTGTCGGCGTCGTCGCCGAGTGCTTCCTCACGATGGTATTTCCGCGACGGGTTGGCCAGAGCGTTGACCACCAACTTGGTTTCCATATAGCCGCCTCGGCGCGCTTCCTGCAAAGCCTGCAGCGTATCGCCGTAGGTCCCTCCCAGATTCACGATCGAGCGGATCATCGCGTCGACATTGGCGTCGCAGATCTCTTGCTGGTCTTCCCGCGTTCCCAGACCAAACCGTGTCACTCGGAGCTGTCCGTCCTCCTGCCCCTTGATAATGATCTCCTTGCCGGCACACAGAAACGCCGGCGGAATCAACGGATGGTTCTGTCCGAACAGGACAATCTCGGGACGCTGGGCTTTGGACGCGTGTATCAACAGAGGTCCATCCGAGTTGATGACGTGGTAAGCGAACTCGCCTCGCAAATACTCGCCACGCACCAAGGGATCGGCGGCATTTCGAGTACGCAACGCACGGAAGGCGCCATAACGCGTCTCCGCGCTGGCGACGTGCAGCAGCTCGTTGAGCCCTTCGTAGGCCACGACATGATCCATCGCAGCCAGGGCAGCCAGAGCGTGCCAGCGAAACGCCGGCTCGCTGTGGGCCGCTTCCACGAGCACCGGTGACGCCTCTTCCCGATCCAGATAGGCCAGCGCCTCGGCCGCGTAAAAGCGTACCTCCAGATCCGAGGACTTCAGACCGTCGAACAATACATGAGCCGCTTCCTCGCCAATGGCTTCCAGCTGCAGCGCCGCGCGCGCCGCAGTGGTCGGCTCTAACAGCTTGTTGCGCAAGGCCTCGGTCCGCATCGCCCGCTCACCGGGTGTCTCGTGGACAGCGATCGCTCGGATCACCCGCATGTAGCGGAAGACGTTGTTCTTGTAACGCGGGTGGACCGCTAGTTCGATGAAGTTGTCCCGTTTGGGCTTGGCCACACCACTGTTGCCGGTCGCGTCCGACTTGTGGAAGCGGTTGTTGATGGCCGAACCGATCAATGCCGCCTGACGCACCGTCGTCTCACCGCGAATGCCCAGCCCCAGGGAACGAGCAACCTGCGACTGAGCACCGCCCAGCACACGCCCCGTCGTCTCAGCGGTCGGGTCATCCGTCACCTCAAATACCCCGTCAATCACGACCGGCCCTTGGGCCAGCGCCGAAACGTGTCCTGATCGCAAAGAGCCGTCCTGGACAACCTGCATTTCACGCATCCGGCAACGCAACAGATAGCCACCCCGCAGACTCGTCGTTTCTGACTTCGGTGGCACGACCACCTTCACATCGATGCGATCCCCCTTCTGCACCCCCGGCGGCAGAAACGCCCGCACGACCACCAGCGAATTCGTGTCCGATTTCAGGACTTGCTGCGGGTTGGCCACCTCGTGCGTCTGCATATCGCCGACCAGCGCGCTGGTCAGCGGACCTGGCGGCGGTTCGCTTCCCGTCCTGGCCAGACCGTTGACCAAAGCCACACCTTCAATCTTCAAATAGGTGAGGCCAATCGGGAAGGTAGTATCTCCCACCAGCTTCGTTCCGTCCGGTTCGCTTTCGGCCAGAGCTTCCAGGTCCGTGGGCTCCGGGCTCTGCGATCGAAAGAGTGGAGAGTTGCAGCCCACCAGGCTCATAAGCCCAATGGTCCACAGGGCCGTTAGCTGTCGTGGCGTCATGCCCGAGGTCGCTCCATGCTGAGCCCGGACGCCTCTTCGGCCTCGTCATCACGACGCTGCTACACAAAAAGTCCTTGCGCCGCGAAGACGTCCCGGGCCTTGATAGGGGAATAGTCGGGCGAACGATAACCGCCAACCAGCGGGGGGTCAAGGCCGTTTTGGACCAGATCAATGCCAGGATCCAAGAATGCGGGAAGAACTCTGCGCGGGGGCAACTCCCGCCAGCGTCGCCGCGCGGGTGCGTGCCATCGACGCGATGTGCTGCTGCAAACAGGGGCAGGCCGTCACGAAGTGGTGTGGAACTGGCGAACGCGAGAATGCCACAACCGGCTACTGCGCCGCGGTGCTCGGCGCAAAGCGAACGATCTCATCGCTGATGAGCTCACCGAGTCGGGCGTCGCTGTTTCGATATCGTGCTTCGATTGTTTCCCACGCGCTGTTGTTTCGCAGTCGGCACACGTAACTGCTCTGGGCAGCGACGATGGGGTTGCACAGGTAGAGCAGCAAGAGCAGGCAGAACGGATCGCAATGTAGCAGGCGATTGCCAGCTCGATCACGTGTACCACCATTCTGGCAATCGCTCTAACAGCGCCGCTCGCCCCCTCCCTCTCCAGACCCCCACGAGCTCCGCTCGTGCGGTGCATCAGATGGTGAGCTACAGCGCCGCTCGCCCCCTCCCCCGCCAGACCAATACTGTTCGGCACGAAATTTGACCTTTCTATTTCGGGGGGGTGGATCGGTGGCTCAGGGGGCGCGATCGGCACGTGGACGAGGGTGAGTCCGTTGAACTCAATGAGTTCTGAGCTTCCGCGTGCGCAGCGCGAAAC
>JBGSHS010000068.1:0-17692 GCA_041752115.1 Pirellulaceae bacterium
CGTTGACGAATTTGCTCCAATACCTCACACCTATGTTCGTCCGTGAACATCCTTGAGTCCTCCTGACGAGTAAGTTGCCGATACACAACAACTTATGTCAGTGAGGACTCTTTTTTGTCAAGACAAGCTTAGTACCATTGAGCCGAGCTCGTGGGGGTTAGAGAAGGAGAGGGCGAGTGGCGCCGTAGCTCACCATCTGATGCACCGCACGAGCCGAGCTCGTGGGGGTTAGAGAAGGAGGGGGCGAGTGGCGCCGTAGCTCACCATCTGATGCACCGCACGAGCCGAGCTCGTGGGGGTTGAGGCGACTGCGATGCACGGGCAGTGCTGGAGACGGCCATACAGTCCGATTGACTCTGCGGGATGGCGGACGAGGATAGGCTGAGGCAGCCCATCGATAAACGGAAGCCTCACGACGCATAGGAGTCTCGTCGCACGAGACGCCTACGCGTCTTTCACGCTGGGCGGTGGTCAACCCAAACGCGTCCCCCACGCCATTGGTCGCGTTATGCGACTCGAACACCGCCCGCGGCTTCCCGTACTAGACGAGCCATCACACTCAACACCAGGCACCCTCACATCTCGCGCCGAACAGTATTGGGACATGCGGCATTTCCGCCCAGTATTATTTGGCTCGGCGCGGACGACTACCCAAGGGAATCAGGACACCCAGGGTGACGCAGATCATTCCCAGGTAGACAACGAGAGCGCCCAGGTGCTTCTGGGTCTTGGCAACGGTTGCCGCGCCAGGAACGGCCACTTCCGTGTCGACATTGGGCAGCGCCAAGCTGAACAGGACGGGGACCAGGAAGGCCACCAGAATGCCTGCCAGGATGCCGGAAACGACGTTGGAGCGGGCGGCCGCTACGCCGCCAGAAGCCAGTCCGACCGCAGCCGCCACTGCGGCGCAGAGCAGGGCCAGTGTCGCGCCTTGCGCCATGACCGTCTTGGCAATCGGGACGAGTTGTTCCTTGCCCGGCAAAACCTGATTCAGAAGTTCACCCGCGGCGCCCGCCAGACAGCCGATGACCGTTCCGAGAATCACGCCTGCCAGGATCCGCGCCGCCGCGCCACCACTCAGCCGCCGCGCCGCGGCTTCCCCGCCTCCCATGATGGCGCTCAACAGAAAACCAAACGTGCCGAAGAAGACGACCGAGTTGAGCAGGCGACAGTGGAGTCGGGCGGCTTCTCGCTGCGCGGAAATGCCCTCAGGCGGAAAGGGGATCTCCAATTCACTCGGCACTCGGAAGATGGGAAGGGCCGCCCAAGCGATGCCCCCGGCAATTGCGCCGGCAACTAGCGCCAGGAGCACCAAGCGAAGGATAGAATATCCTGCTGACGCAGTGTCGGAGTGCGCTGCGCGGAGTGGCTGACTTGTGGACTGAGTAGCACCGACTTCCTGGTTCATCGCGTCATCTCCCACGTTCGAGGATTGCCTGCCGAAGATTCTCTCAGTTCCGCCAGCATTGGGCCGTCCCAATAGCGCGTTTCACATCATAACTTACCAACCGCCGGGCCACAACGAGTCGCAGCTGGCTGCGACCTTTTCGCCCGGTGACACGTGCACCTGGCTGCAGGCAGGTGTCTCCGTTGCGCGACCGGCTGGTGTCGTGGCCACGGACTGTGTCGTGACCGCTTATTCGGAAACTCGATCGTTGGCAGGCGAGCCCTGGAAGGCGTCTTGCTCGGTGGAAAGCAGCAGGCCGGCATCGCCCGGCCACCGCGACCAATCCGCGTCGCGATCCTCGCGCAGGGCCTGGGGGAAATCCGTCAGGATCTCCTGCCGTGCGGCCGACAGTTGGGATGGGGCGGCCTGTGCATGGAGGCCCTTGTCAATCTGTACCGCTTCCCAGATCGAGAGCCGTTGTCCCAACTGTGCCAGTCTTCCGAAATCGAGGTGCTCCTGACCTGGTGGGGAAGAGAGCGACATCAGGCTGGGCAATCGCTCCTCGTGGACGTAGTGCAACCAGTCTTCTCCGTACAGGTAACCGCCCCCACCGCTCTGCGTGACGCGTCCTCGCCCGGCCGCCAGTTCCAGACGCATGTTGCCCAGGGTGTTGATGGGACTGCCCGACGCGTGCGAAGGTCCCAGATAGAGCATCGCCACCCCCTCCACGTGACGAAGCAGTGGATCACCAACGTCACCTTGTCGACGCAGAAGCTCGCAGCGCTCTCTGACGATCGACCAGTCCAGATCACCGTCACGCCAGCCGACCAGCGCCAGCGCGGGATACCGGACATCAAACGAATTGCGAAACACCTGGCATTGCGGAAAAACCTCGCAAAACGTGTCTCGAATCATCCCCATCTGCTGAGCGGTCAACTGGTAAGCAGCCAGCCACTGACAGAACAGGCCCCCCTCACGCAGAGCATCTCGCGCGCTGCGAAAATGCTCCACGCTGTAGAGTCGGGCTTCGCCCGCCGCCCACGGCAACAGCAGGTCTCCCACCACGACATCAAACTCGCCACGCGCCGCTGCGAGGTACGTACGCGCGTCCTCCACAGCGACGGTGGCCCGTTCATGGCGAGTGATGCCGTGGTTAAACGGCAGGAAGTAGGCGTCGGCCGCCTCAGCCACCAGCGGCGAGAGCTCAATCGCCGTCACCTGTTGCACCGCCGAATGTTCCAAGGCGGCACCCGGTGTGATCCCCGTGGCCAACCCGATGCAGGCGACACGCTGCGGTGCAGGATGCAGAACCAGCGGCAGATGCGTCAGCCGCTCCTGATCAAAACGAAACTTAGTGCCCCCCAGTACATACTGATTGGACATCACGATGCGGCGACCCATGTGCGGCGAATCAACCACCGCCACCACTCCCTCGCGACCGTTTCGCTGATCCACGATGACAACCCCGCTGGGATTCACTTGCGGCAGCGAGCTGTGCGGTCCCAGCATCGTCGCGATGACCGCCGCTGCGACCAGCCCCGTCAGCAACACAGGCCGGTGACGACGACTTGCCACCGACCAGCCCAATGCCGCTGCGGCGTAGAGAACCGCGACGCTGCCGATCCCCTGGTGCACTCCCAGTGCCGGGAGAAGCCAGCGATAGGTCACCTCGGCTCCAACCAGACCTCCCGCACCGTTGACCGCCAAGAGAGTTCCCCAGCGGCGGCCGTAACGGTCCACGCCGAGCTGGCCGACCCACGCCAGCAAAGCGGGAAATACCAATCCCGCAAACATCGCCGCCGGCCCCAGAGTGACCGCGGACACGCCGACCAAGACCGCCAGGTAGCCCACCAGGGACTCTCGTGGACCCAGATCCACCAGCTGAACCAGTTGAAAGAAGTAGAGCGGGGCAGCTGCCAGACAAATAGCAGACCCGACCAAGCCAATGCCCACCACGCGCTCAGGACGCCAACGCGCGACCAGCCACGGCAGAATCAAGGCCGCCAATCCGAGTAGTAGTACCACGATCATCAATACGGCAGCCGGCGCGTAAAACGACAGTGGTGCGGCCAACGCCACCAACTGCAGGGCCAAAACCTCAAACGACAGGATTCCCATTCCTGACAGGCTTGCGACCGCCAGTGCCAGCCCCATGATCCAGCGGTTTCCCGCTTCCGGCTGCCCCTCTGGCTCCGCCTGGTCCGCCGTAGCGCAGCGTGTGCTCAATACAAAACACCCGGCTGCAATCAGCAGATTCAGCACCATCGCCAGCAGCATGGAACCTCCCGCACCAACCCAATGCAGCGTGACGAGCGTTACGGCGCCCAATCCCAAGACTCCACCCAACGTATTCGCGGCGTAAAGCCACACGCCGTGTCGAGCCAGAACCAGCTGGCCACGAAGGATGGCACCGGCCATGAGGGGAAGCACCAGGCCCATGCAGAAGGCGGGGGGGAAAACAATCGCTGCCGAAAGGACCAGTTTAACCGCCGCTCCCTCCCAACCCACCAGCCGCTGCGGGCCCAGAGCCGGCCAGATCCAGCCGCTCCACTGTGGCAGGGTCAGGGCCGGTATGGCGAGGATCGCCACTGCCAGTTCGGCCCCACCCACGGCCCACCAGAAACGCCGGACGCTCCGCACCAAGCGCGGCGCGACCGCTGCCCCCAAGGAAAGGCCCAGGAAAAAACAGCTGAAAACCCGCGTACTCGACGCTGAACTGGCTCCCAGCAGGTCAATCAGCCGCCGCGTCCATAGCAGCTCATGCGCCAGCGATGCACATCCACTGAGGAATGCCAGAAACAAGGCCCCGCGAAAACAAAGACCAGTCCCCATGGGCAGCAGATTCCCTATAATGTTTCCCGGCGACATGTTAGCCAAGGAGAACGCCAGTCGGCATAATCTCTACGTCAGAGCCCCGGTTGCACCGGTTATCGCACGGTTTCTTGCCTGTGTCACGTCTTGTCACGCGGTTCTGTTGTATGGTATCGAATCTGCTGCGCAGACTGATATGGCGATTTCGCAGCTTGTGTGAAGGAAGTTAAGGCCTCCGGGGACTTGCATCGTTACTGCGTAGAGAACCGACGTTGGATCGTGCTCGCCCGACCGTCGACAAACCGCGCGTACGTGGACGGGGATGTACGGGATCGCCACCCTCTTATTGAGTGGTATGTTAATGGCTACTTTGGTTGTCTTCCGGACGTGTGCCCAGGGTGCCCGACTGACTGGCAGCACAACCACACCGGGAGGTGATTTGCCCTTGTCGGAAGATGGCGGCTTTCCGGTCCGCAGCGTGCGATTACCGCGTCGGCGCAATCGAGGCAAGATTTGATTGACTTTCTGCTGTGAAGTGGTTAGTGTGTACGCGGTACCCAAGAGTTGCATCCACGGCGGGCAGTCGTGGTTATTGGTAGCCGCAGAAGTAGCGAATGGGTCGTCACAGCGATTATTTTCTCGATGATCGTCTGCAGTTCTTTTTATGTTTGGGAGGAATCATATGTTCAAGTTCTTTCGGTGGAAGAAAGGCTTCACGCTCGTTGAGCTCCTGGTGGTGATCGCCATCATCGGGATCTTGGTCGCACTGCTCTTGCCTGCGGTGCAGGCCGCGCGAGAAGCGGCGCGGCGTATGTCGTGCTCGAACAATCTCAAGCAGTTGGGGTTGGCGCTGCACAACTATCATGACACGTTCAAGACCTTTCCCTACGGCACGAATCCCCACATTGATCCGGGTTGGCAGACTGCTTATCCCAAGGGAAGCAACCTGTTCAAGTTGATGCCGTTCATGGAACAAACCGCTCTGTTCAACCAGGTTGATTTCCGGGTGAACGTGGACACTCAGCTTTCCAACATCGGATATGGTCTGCGGGGTTGGGGTACTCTTGGCACGCAGCAGAAAGACCTTGTCAATCTGCGGTGTCCATCGGATGGCATGAACAATCTGCCTTCGGTATCGTGGTCGAACTACGCCGGATCGATGGGCAACCAGTTTATGCCTGACGGCGGACGATGCCCGGGACTCAACGGTAACAACTTCAATACCGGACCGGCTGGTCACGGTGACAACGGCAACAACAGCAGTGGTGCGACGATTTCGGGTATGTTTTCTCGCTTCTGGTGGTCGGGCAAAATGGCCGACGCGAAAGATGGTACTTCCAGCACCATCGCCATGGGCGAGATTCGTCCTTTGTGCGGCGACCACAGTCAGTTTCATCCCTGGACGCATTACAATGCGATCTGGATGGCTACCGTTGCTCCGATCAACTGGCCGACCTGCCGTGGTGAAGGTCTGGGAAAAGACGACTCGACTGGCGGCACGGAAGATTGCAATCACTTCCGCACGTGGAACATGTCGATGGGCTTCAAGTCGACCCATCCCGCCGGTGCTCAGTTCGTGTTCTGCGATGGGTCAGTGCACTTCCTGCCTGAAACCATCGACTACATGACCTATCAGCAGCTGGGTGATCGTCGCGATGGTCGTTTGCTCAACTGGACTCCGTAACATTGCGTTGAGAGCTTAGTTGAGAATCAGCGGTTCATACGCCACGCACAGGCAGATCGGCTGCTTGTGCGTGGCACTTCTATTATGTTGAGAGGAGAAAACGATGGTGAGAAAGTGGGGGGGAGTCGCTGCCGTCTTGATGGTCTGTCTGTTGACCGGTTGCACTAAGAAGACTAGCGTGCCACTGGCCCCGGCCAGCGGCGTCGTCACGCTCAACGGTAAACCCCTTGAGAACGCGCGCGTCAATTTTTACCCCAAGGAATCGTCTTCCCGGTTCAGCTACGGGACCACCGACGCGGAAGGACGGTTCAAGTTGTCTACCTTCGGTGTCAACGACGGTGCGATCATTGGTGCCCACACCGTCACGATCTCCAAAGTCGACTCGGCTACGGAAGGGAAGGTCGATCTCGAAAAACTGAAGAAAACTGGCTACTATGGAGACGGCATGCCAGGTTACGAATCGATGATGGGGTTGGGCGGAAAACCCAAGATCGAAGTTAAGAATGAAGTGCCCGCGAAGTACTCCGACAAAGCCAGCTCTACGCTGGAGGCTTCGATAACAGCAGAGGGGCCGAACGAATACAACTTCAATTTGGAGTAGGAACGGTCGGCGATCCTGTGCCGCGCAGGGAAGTGACTGTGTCGACGTAGACTCGACGCGATCTCCCGGTGGCCTGAAGACACGGTGTTCCTCCCGCGATACGGCGCGCCCATCCTGCAGACGCTTCAGGCCGCGAGTCGGCAGGATCGTAACACTTCGCACCGGGGCCTGAGACGATAAATAATGATTGATGGATGTTCCGCTGCGGACGGGTCCTGAGGGCCCGTCCGCAGTCGCTTGCTGGGCCCGTATTTCGTGACGGATTGTTCCCCACACCAGTTTCTTTGACGCAGGCCCTCTCCGGGCCACTCCGCGACGACCTGTTCTGGAGGCGTTGCAGGATTTGCGATTCCTGAGGACAATCGAAGAAGAGGTGAAGTCCTGGCAGGCGATGCAGCAGTGCGAGGCATGACGGCCGCTGCAAAGTACCGAGTTGTCTAGGGAGCGCTGGCGGCGTCATAGGTCAGCTGAAGAAGTGTCATGAATCGATTGGGTGGATGGAAGTGTCGCGATGTGGGTGTGCTGACAACTTCCGCGTTCGCTCTCATGCTGTGTGTCGTTGGCTGTGAAAGGGTCGCCCGGCAGGACGACGCGGGCAAGGCGGGGCCTCCGGCGGTTGATCCATCATCGAAGACATCCGCTTCGGCAACTGCCGAAGTAGCGAATTGCCCGTTCCGACTCCGCGACGTGACGCACGACACGGGCATCACCTTTGTTCACACCGACGGATCAAGTGGCTTGCGGTACATCGTCGAGTCGATGTCGTCGGGCATCGCGACATTCGACTACGACGGCGATGGCTTGATCGATATCTACTTCCCCAATGGCGCTCCGCTCCCCGGATGCACCGAGGCGGATCGGCCGCCTCGGCACGCATTGTACCGGAACCTGGGGAACTGGCAGTTCGTCGATGTGACCGATCAGGCAGGCGTGGAGTGTACGACGTTCGGGTTGGGCGTGACCAGTGGGGATTTCAATAACGACGGAGCCCAGGACCTGTTCGTGAACAACTTCGGTCCCAACGTGCTCTGGGTCAACAACCAGGATGGCACGTTTCAAGCGGTTACGCAGCAGGCGGGCATTGGCATCAGCGACTTGACGGGGGCTGGTGCCTGCTTTCTCGATGCGGACGCGGATGGCGATCTTGAGCTGTATGTTGGGAACTACATCCATCTGGATTGTTCCCAGCACGTGCCGCGTGTTTTTGGCGGGGTTCCCTCCTATCCGACGCCGCGCGACTACGAACCGGTCCCTGACGAACTCTATCGCAACAACGGTGATGGAACGTTCAAGGATATCAGTGTCGAATCGGGGGTGGCGGCGGTGGCCGGACGCTGCATGGGCATCACGGGCGCGGACTACGACAACGACGGCGACACCGACCTCTTCATCTGTAACGACGTGCAGCAGAACTTCATGTTGCAGAACGACGGTCACGGCCGGTTTCAGGATGTGTCGTTGATTGCTGGTTCTGCCTACAATGCCTCGGGCGGAGTGATGGCCAACATGGGAGTCGATTCCGCTGACTATAACAACGACGGCTGGCTGGATTTCTTCACCACCAATTATTCGGGTGAATCGCCCATATTGTTTCACAATCTGGGCCAAGGCTTGTTCGATGATGCTTCGGCCCGTACGAACGCCGGGGCCGGTTGCTACATGCATGTGAATTGGGGGCTCGGATTCGTCGATCTGGATAATGACGGCTACAAGGATCTGTTCATTGGTAACGGGCACACCGAAGACAACATCGAAGAGCGGATGATAGGAGCCGTCTATAAGGCAGATTACATCGTGCTGCGAAACGTGGGTGGTAAGTTCGTCAATGTTTCGGAGCAATGTGTCGAGGGAGCACGTCGGAAGCTGGCTGCCAAAGGGCTGGCAATTGACGATCTGGACAACGACGGGGATCTTGATCTGGTCGTGCAGGCTTCACGCGAGGGGCCCATGATCCTGCGCAACATGCTGATCGAATCGGGCTCGCAGAACCACTGGTTGCAGGTGCGTCTGGTCGGAGTGTCGGCCAACCGCGATGCAGTCGGCTCACGCGTGATCGTCTCGGCTGGTGAGTTGACGCTGATCGATGAAGTGCACGCCGGTCGCAGTTACCAGAGCCACAGCGGTTCTCGACTCCAGTTCGGTCTTGGCTTACATGACAAAGTCGACAGGATCGAGGTCCACTGGCTCGGTGGCCAGGTCGAGGTGCTCCAGGACGTGGAAGTGGATCGGCTGATGACGATCGTTCAACGTCCGGACTCGGCGCCAGGTCGCTGAACTGGCACGCCGGTCATCCGAGCGGTTTGCACCGGCCGGGCCCGCTTTGCTGCCACTCCCGTCGGACGAACGGTCTTGGTGTTCCGCATCACTCAATTCAGCCGGCCTGTGAAGCGTAAGGCGTGAGGCGTGAGAGCCTGTGGCGGCCGGCAGCTGCTGATGGCGCGACTGGCCGCTGCGGATCAGGACACGCCGCCACGAAGTGGTGCGGGAATCGGGAATGCGAAAGTGCATCAATGGTGATGCGGTGCGGCTCCCGATACCAAGTATCGAGTGCTTGCGCCGCTTGCTCTTCTCCTGGGTGATTGGACATTCCTGGTTCGATATTCTGCGATTCAGACGGCTGGCATCGCCGAGTGTCTGGTTGCGGTCGCCCCGACGCTGGCGGCCTTTTCGCTTGTCGCATTGGAGAATTGTCGCATTGTCGCATTCTCCATTCGCGCACCATATCCGACCGGTCTCTCTTGCCATGAAGCGAAACGCGGCCTGATTGCAGCGGCAGTCGCCGCCCAACGCCGCTACTGCAAGAAACGTGATGCGCAGAGAGTCTGCGTTCGGTCAGTTCATTCTACGTAGCCGCCGGCAATGTAAAGCCAGAATGCATGCGCGAAGGGCCGCCTCACGTCTCAGGTCTCACGCAGGTTCCTCGCCGTCCGCCGTCTCACTAGCGAAATAATCCACGATGTCATTGACGCTCGAGAGGCCGTCGATCAGTTCCTGGCGGGTCAGCTGGGATTGATCGGCCACTTCCAGCACAGCGGTCAGTAGCTCGGCAAATTCTTCTTCACTCAGTTCAGCAAAGGCACGATATGTTTCGGGCAGGACCTGAGGCTGCGCTTCCTCGGCGAGTGCCCATAGTACTTCTTTGTGGTTCGTGCCGGTCCCCTGCAGTTCCGCTGTCAGCACATCGCGAACGGCGTAGCAGAACAACTGCCCGAGCACATCCGATTGCGGATGGTCTTCATCGAAATGGCTGGTGCCCAGCAGATACGCTGAAGCGACGACGCGAATCTGCTCTTGTGAGAAGTCATTCATACTAGTCTGCTCCTTGAAGAAGTCCCATCTCCTGGCGCAAAGTCACTGCTATATTCTACGTTCGCGAGCGCGAAATACTCAAATCCGAGCTGTCTGGGCGGAGAGCATAATCGTCCGTGGTCGCGGGACTCCCCCGACATGTGACGAGCGGAACGTTGGAGGGCGACTTGCGAGAGGTCTGCAGCCGGGGGAAGATGAAGGGTCGCGACCACGCAGCTGGAACGTGTGCCGAAACGCCCCTTGGCTGACGGTTGCGAGGACGCTGAAATCTGGTTGAGTCGGCCGCACCCATCCAGCGCGAGAGGATGTCACCATGAACCGTAAATTGCTGGTAGTGTGTATCGTCATCGCCATCGGGACGGGGACCTTGGCCCGGGGCGCCGATCCGGCACGCCCCAACGTGGTCGTCTTCCTGGTCGATGACATGGGGGTCATGGACACTTCGGTGCCGTTTCTCACCGACCAGGATGGTCGTCCCCACCGTTACCCGCTCAACGAGTTCTACCGGACACCCAACATGGAGCGTCTGGCGGGGCAGGGCATCCGCTTCAACAACTGCTATGCGATGAACGTCTGTTCGCCGACACGTATCTCCATTCTGACGGGACGCAATGCGGCGCGACATCACACGACGAATTGGATCAATCCCGATAACAACAATGCGGGCCCGTGCGGTCCGCCGCGATGGAACTGGCAGGGACTCACGCGGCAGGACGTGACCCTTCCTCGACTCCTGCAGCAGGCCGGTTACCGCACGATCCATGTGGGGAAAGGGCATTTCGGAGCCAGGGCGTTCGAGGGTGCGGATCCGCAGAATCTGGGGTTTGACGTCAATGGTGCCGGTTGCTCGATCGGAGCGCCAGCCAGCTACTACGGCAGCCAGAACTTCGGACACGGAACTCCTGTGTCGCCCAACGCAGTACCGGGACTGGAGTCGTATCATGGCACCGAAACGTTCCTCACAGAAGCCCTGACGCTCGAAGCGAACCGCCACCTGGCAGAAGCGGTGGCATCGAAGCAACCCTTCTTCCTCTATTTCGCTCACTATGCCGTTCATGCTCCCTTTAACTCCGATCCGCGTTTTGCCGACCACTATCGCGATTCCGGCAAGCCAGCGGCTGCACAGGCGTTTGCCACGTTGATCGAAGGTATGGACAAGTCGCTTGGTGATCTGCTGAATCAGTTGGAAGAACTGGGGGTGGCGCGGAACACCCTGATTCTGTTCATGGGCGACAATGGCAGCGATGCTCCGCTGGGCGATCCGCATGACGTTGCCTGTGCAGCGCCGCTGCGCGGCAAGAAGGGGGCTCATTACGAAGGAGGGATGCGAGTACCGTTCATCGCCGCTTGGGCTCAGCCTGACGAATCCCAGCACTGCCAACAGAAACTCCCCATCGCCGTCGGCACCATCCAGTCTCAGTTGGTGGCCGTCTACGATCTGTTTCCCACGATCCTGGCTCTGGCCGAGGTACCCGTTCCCGACGGCTATGTGACCGACGGCACGCGACTCGATCTGCTCCTGACCGGCCGGTCCGATGGTTCTCGACCCCAGAATTTCCTGATGCACTATCCCCATGCGCCGCATCGCAGCGATTACTTCACCTGCTATCGCAGTGGTGAATGGAAAGTGATCTACCATTATTTCCCCTCTGCGGCGTCAGAACACTCGCATTATCAGCTGTATCATCTGTCGCAGGACCCGTTCGAGTCGCACAATCTGGCTCAGTCGCACCCCGAGCAGCTGCGCCGACTGATGGCCGAGCTGTGTCAGGCTCTCGAGAGCCAAGCTGCCCTCTATCCGGTTGACTCGGACACGCTCGCGCCGCTCCGGCCGATTCTTCCGCCGTAGGCGGCGATCGGGACGGTTTTCCCTGATCGTTCATGTCTGGGGGACCGACTGCAGAGTGCGCGCTGTCGTCGTATCTCTCCTTGCGACAATCACAAGGGAGGCGACGCACGACTTGCCGGACTGTGGTCTAGCGGTGGTCTACCTGCGGGACAGTGGTCAGAAGAGTGTGTAGATGAACGGTGCCGCTCCAGTGGCGCTGAGCAGCACCAAGAGGCCCAGCACTCCAAAAGCGATCAGAATCGGAACCATCCACCAGGCCTTGTTCTCCTTAATGAACAGCCAGAACTCCGCTGCCAGCGATAGCTGCTGCTGATCGGCTTGTTCTTCGAATTCCTGAGAATCTCTGGAAGAGGAGTCTGACATGAACGTGTTCGCTCCGGTGTGATTCTGGTCACGCTTGTCGATAATAGCTGACACTCGATCTGTCTTCTGGCTTGCGGAGCCAATAGCTTGGCTGCTGTTCGTTTCGCGACAGTTGCAGTCGATCGCGGCGCAAGAGGCGAAAGACGATGCCCAGCGGCAGGAAGATCAGACAGAAGATGGCGATAAGCGAGAGTTCGCCAAGTACCAGACCGATTGGTGCGGTAATGACCGTTGCACCCAGGAACAGGGGGCGGATGAGATCCGGCAGCGCGAGCGCTAACCCGGCGATCAGTGCTCCCAGGCCGATTCCCACTCCGATACCCGGCCAGCCGCCTGGCCACCACCACCCGAGCACAGGCAGCAGCAGGCCACACAGACTCCCGAACTGCCGCAGTTGTCTTCGAGACGGGTGCCAGTTAAGGTCAAGGAGTGCCATTCTCATTCAATCCGCGGTGAATCGGGACAGGTAATCATCACGTTTCTCGCTGGACAGTCTTGTGGGCTGTTCCGACTTGAGCAGGACCTGGTGACCCAAAGCCAGGGCGTCCATATCGGTCATCAGGAAACATCGATAGGCCTCTTCAGGCGTGCACACGATAGGTTCGCCCCGCACGTTGAAACTGGTATTCACCAGTACGGGACAGTCCGTCATATCATGGAACGAGCCGAGCAACTTGTGCAAGAGCGGATGGCGCTGCGAGTCTACCGTCTGAATGCGAGCAGAATAGTCGACGTGTGTCACGGCGGGGACGCAGGATCGGCGGAATCGCAGTTTGTCCAGCCCGCGGGCTGCATCATACTCGGGCCCTGCGGACACTCTCATCCGCTGCTGGACGGGAGCCACCAGCAGCATGTATGGCGACTCATGGTTCGGGGCCAGGTCGAAATAGTGGTGGGCGTGTTCGCGGAGCACAATGGGCGCAAAGGGACGAAACGACTCGCGGAATTTGATCTTCAGGTTCATGACCGACTGCATGTGCTCGCTGCGTGCATCCCCCAGGATGCTTCGGCCTCCCAGAGCCCGCGGACCGAACTCCATTCGCCCCTGGAACCAACCCACGACATGCTGTCGCGCCAGTAACTGGGCCACGTGCTTGCACAACGCCTCGTCCGTCTCGAGGCGATGATAAATGGCACCTTCCCGGTCCAGCACTTCTCGGATCTGGCTGTCTGAATAGGCCGGTCCCAGGAACGAGCCTTGCTGGCTGTCCTGGCCGGCTGGGTGGCGAGGTTTTCCCAGTAGTTGGTGCCAGACGAAGAGCGCCGCTCCGAGCGCCCCGCCTGCATCGCCGGCAGCCGGTTGAATCCACACATCGTCGAATGGCCCCTCACGCAATACGCGTCCGTTCGCCACACAGTTCAGAGCCACCCCACCCGCCATCGCCAGCTTGTTCCCTCCGGTCTGCTCGTGAGCAAATCGGACCGTTCGCAGCACGACTTCTTCGGTGACTGCCTGCACGCTGGCAGCCAGATCCATGTGCTGTTGCGTCAGTTCGCTTTCCGGGGGGCGAGGTTGCGATCCAAACAGCCGATGCAAACGCGCCGAGGTCATGGTCAGTCCCTGACAGTAATTGAAATAGCTCATGTCCATGCGAAATGAGCCGTCCGGTTTGAGATCCATGAGTCGCTCGAGTATCAGGTCCTTGTAGACCGGTTGACCATAAGGAGCCAGCCCCATCAGCTTGTATTCGCCGCTGTTGACGCGAAAGCCGGTGTAATAGGTGAAGGCCGAGTAGAGCAGGCCGAGCGAATGGGGAAACCGCAGTTCATGCAACAGTTTCAGCCGATGTCCTTGTCCCTGCCCAATGCACGTCGTTGACCACTCGCCAACTCCATCGAGAGTCACAATAGTCGCCTCGTCGAAGGGCGACGGAAAGAAGGCGCTGGCCGCGTGAGATTCGTGATGCTCCGTGAACACCAGTTGACGCCGGTACTGGCCACGCAGTCCTGCGCGAATTGCTCGCGGCAAGAATAGCTTCTCCTTGAGCCACAGTGGAACTGCTCGCCGGAAGGAAGCGAACCCTGACGGCACGTAAGCCAGGTACGTCTCGAGCAACCGCTCGAATTTCCGGATCGGCTTTTCGTAGAACACCACGTAGTCCAAATCGGCGGGTTGCAGGCCCGCAGCGGACAGGCAGTAGTCAATCGCCTCTTGAGGAAATGCCGGATCGTGTTTCCGACGCGAAAAACGCTCCTGTTGGGCCGCAGCCACGATGCGTCCGTCGATCACCAACGCCGCCGATGAATCATGATAGAAGGCCGAGATCCCGAGTATGCCGGTCATGGGCGCAACCCACTACCCTCCAGACGCTGGAGTCCCTGCAGGGCCTCGGCATGGTCCGGCTGACGCTTCAATACCCACTCGTACTGCTGTCGCGCCGCCTCTCGCTCTCCTAACGTCGCCTGCACGTTTCCCAAGCCAACGTGCGGTTCGACCGCCGTGGGATCGATGCGGATCGCTTCTTCAAACTGTCTGCGAGCCAGTGGCCAGTTCTGCTGCTGTGCATGGATCAGCCCCAACCGATATTGGGCTTGAAAATGGTGAGGGTTACCGACAATCGCCTGTCGATAATGCTCGGCCGCTTGCTCCAGCTTCTGCTGAGACTCGTAGACCGTGGCCAGGTTGTAGTGAATGTCGTAATAGGACGGGTTCAGTGCCAAGGCCTGCTGGTAATGCTCGATCATCTTGTCGACTTCCCCTTTGACACCGTAGGCGTAGCCCAGCGATGCGTGGACGGAGGGGGCGGATTTCGGGTCTAACTCCGCCACCCGCCGGTACAGGCGCAGTGCTTCATCGACGTGACCCTGGCGAACATATGCGTTCGCAGCCTGATAGACCGTATCTGCATCGTCCGGTGCCAGTTCCAGGGCGCGCAGGGCGACCCGGTCTGCATCGT
Organism: Pirellulaceae bacterium; assembly: GCA_041752115.1. Classification (GTDB taxonomy): domain Bacteria; phylum Planctomycetota; class Planctomycetia; order Pirellulales; family Pirellulaceae; genus JAJRVM01. The sequence continues at coordinate 14,902 of JBGSHS010000068.1, forward strand.
CCTTCTTACCGGCCCAGCTGTAGACCTTGGAAATATTACGCAGCGCAATTCCATGTTCCGTCGTGTCAACGCTCGCCAGCACGCGAGCGTTGACTTCCTGCAACTGGCTATTGTCCCGCCAACGATCGTCCCCCACGAGACCCATCTCGTACAACGCGTCGATTAGCATCCCGGCCAGTTCACGATAGGCCTCAATCGTACCATGGACGTGATCGAGGAATAACGCGTCTCCCGGTATGCCATCGGGTGAATTCTCCTGAACCCAGGCAGCAAAATCGACCAGAGGCACCTGCAGCTCGGCAGAAATCGTACGAACCAGATCGATCATCTCCTGAGGAGCTCGCAGCGTGCAGACGTCCTCATCTCGAGCCCGTTCGAAATCTCGCAGCGCCGCCGGATAATCGTGCATGGCCGATAAAATGCGCCCCCGCAGATAATAGCTCCCCGCATGGCGATCATCGAGCTCCAACACGCGATTGACATACACCAGCGCCGTGGCATAACTCTCAGCAGCAGACAGCTCAGTCGCTCGCTCGAATGCCGACTGCCACTCCTGCAGACGGGCCCCTGTCAGCTCCGCAGAATTCTCGCTCTTGAAAGGACTGCAGTCGCCAAGACTGCAGGCAGGAGTTACCAAGATGATTCGTGCCCCATGCCGTCTGGCCAGTTCGACCATGCGCCTCAGATTGAAAGCGAAATGCGCTGCAATCTGCCGCCTCTGCTCATCATCGCGATGGTAGGCTGCCGGTCCGATGGAACTGTCCAGGAGCGTGTTGACTTCGGTGGACAACTGAGCGGACCCACCTTGACCCGCTTGATCCTCACCCACGATACCCGCGGAACGCATCAGCCTGGACACCAATGAGTACGTGCTGGTTTGGCTCAATATCCCACCCAGCTTCAGGATCACGGACGGTGTTTCGAGGAGCTGATCGTAAGTGCGGGCCTCAAGAAACTCGTTGTGACCAGTGTAGATAATGAATACGTCCGGCTGGTACTCAAGCAACTCCTCCATCAGCGCGGCGACTCGATAGCTGGCATAGCTGATGCCGCCACAGTTGATCACTTCCCAATTCTTCGCAGGGTCGATTTCCGGCAAGTACGCGCGGAGCCAGCCGGAAAACGAGGTGGCGTCATGGTAAGGATGGCCGTACGTTGTCGAACCACCCAGACAGAAGATACGGCAGGTATGAGGGGATTTCTCCGCCGGAAACCGCTGCGGATTGAACCATCGTCGTTTGCTGTCAGCCGTCACATACTCCGTGGTACCATCATCCGCGACCGAGCGAGTAAACAGCGGCAGATACCCGGAGAAGCCGAGATAAGGATCCTCGGTTTCCGAAGATGCACGGACGCCAACAAGCCGTAGAGATCCCTCCAGCACGGCGAAAAAGAGCGCCGAGCAGAATAGTCCAAACATCAACTTCTTGGCCACGCTCAGTCGTCTGCGCATCATCAATCACGTTGGACGTTCACGAAATCACTGCGAGAAAACAGAGATTCTCCCACGGCGCCAGTGAATGCACCCCCGGTGCGAGTGCCCCCGGACTCCAGCGGGGACCGGTGCACATTATAGTACGCCTCCACTGCAAAAAGAAATCTTCTGTCTTGCGTCTACCGACTCGCTGTGGGGAGTACCGTACCAGAGTGCGTGCTTGCACTCGAAAAGGCGTCAGCAGTACCACTGATCGAGCGAAGGGAAACGGGGCCCCCTCTAACGAGTGCCTCGGTGGGCGAATGCCAGCCAGCGTTCTGCCTGGCGGACGTTGGACGCAGCGAGTACTTGGGTGCGGACCTGCCCGGTCCGACAATCTCCCCATGGCCCTACGTTGCGAAGTGGTCGGTCGCAGACGAAAGACCGCCCTGCGGCGATGGGAACAGCAGTTGCTCAACCCCAACTCTGCGACGTTGTGCGTCATCTGGAATATGACATCACACGCGGTAACACTCGATCTTTCTGTTGGCGGAAGGCTCCATGGGGGCATTCGCTGCCGAAGAGCCGTTTGACACGACACGGTGAAACGTCGTGTGCGCTGTGGAATGATCGAATGCAAGTCGCGACGCACGATGTTAAGGATCGGGACACAATCGATCGTTTGCCACTTTCGCGAGGACCATCCGATGCGTCGTAACAGTTCTTCGGCATCGAGTGAAGTGCGAATCGCGCCGTCACTGCTGGCCGCTGACTTCTGGCAGCTGGGGCGGCAGATCATGGCGGTGGAGGCATGTCAGGTCGATCGCCTCCACATCGACGTGATGGACGGCCATTTCGTACCCAATCTTGCGTTGGGGCCAGCGATCGTCGAGGCGGTGCGTCCCCACACAAGGCTTATGTTGCGGGTTCACTTGATGGTCACCGCTCCCGAGCGATTTCTGGACTCGTTGGTGAAAGCCGGAGCGGATGCCTTGGTGGTACACCTGGAAGGAGCCGCCAACCTGCATCGCACCGTCCAGAGGGTGCGAGAGCTGGGGAAGCAGATCGGTGTGGCCCTGAATCCTGCCACGCCTCCCAGCCTGCTCGAAGATATCCTCCCCGATCTGGACGAAGTGCTCGTGATGACCGTGAATCCTGGTTTCGGCGGACAGGAGTTCATCGCGTCGTCGCTCAACAAGATCGAACGGTTGCGAGGCATGATCCAGCGTCTGAATCCGCGTTGTCCGATTTCCGTGGACGGTGGAATCAACTGCGAAACGGCGCCTCAGGCGGTCGCTGCCGGCGCCCGCGTGCTGGTGGCTGGCTCCACCATCTTCCGCAGCAGCGAGCCCATCCCGGCCGCCGTCGCGCGACTGC
>JBGSHS010000069.1:0-4707 GCA_041752115.1 Pirellulaceae bacterium
GTTTCGCGCTGCGCACGCGGAAGCTCAGAACTCATTGAGTTCAACGGACTCACCCTCGTCCACGTGCCGATCGCGCCCCCTGAGCCACCGATCCACCCCCCCGAAATAGAAAGGTCAAATTTCGTGCCGAACAGTATTGGCTTCTGCTGGGGGAGAGGGGTCGGGGGTGAGGGGGCAATTCGCGTCGCGTTGGCGATCCGGCCCGAACCTGTGTGCGTTGCCCCGCGCAGCGACGCTCTCATTGAGCGGCCGAGAACGAGTCTTCGGCGGGGCAGCCCCCTCTTCCGCCCCCGCGGTCTGCGCGACCGCAGCCACATCCCCGGCCTTTCTCCCCCGGGAAGCCTCGGGGGAGAAGGGAGGAAGAAGGACTCCGGCGCGACAGGCGGTGTTGCCGTAGCGAACGCAACGACTCTTGCCTGAGGCACTTGAGCCGATTTATCAGGCTACTGCGTCACGCACTCAAGTGCGTGCTACGTGCGTGCTCCGGCTACATCAAAACCAACGGGTGCACTATACTTGAGCAACAATTGTCATGTGGCGTCGGGGTCCCCTGCTGATGGGGAGTCGTCGGGTGCCACTGGCTGTGCGTTCACCATCAATGCGTTCCCTTCAGCTGATTAACGGGTTCTTTGGTAATGATCACATCGTCCAGACAGCCGCGAACCATGTTCCAGAAGATCTGGGACAACCATGTGGTCCATGCGGAGCCGGGAAAACAGACGATACTTTATATTGATTTGCACCTGGTGCACGAAGTCACCAGTCCTCAGGCATTTGAAGGACTGCGGCTGGCCGGCCGGCCGGTCCGGCGTCCGAAGCTGACGATTGCCACTCCCGACCACAACATCCCGACGACCGATCGGGACAAGCCAATTGAAGACCCGATCTCACGTCAGCAGGTCGATACGCTCCGGCAGAACTGCCAGGAGTTTGGCATCCGGCTCTACGACCTGAACGATCCTCAGCAGGGGATTGTGCACGTGATCGGTCCGGAGCTGGGGTACACGCAACCGGGCATGACGATTGTGTGCGGCGACAGTCATACGGCGACTCATGGAGCGTTTGGCGCTCTGGCCTTCGGGATCGGGACCAGCGAGGTGGAGCATGTGCTGGCCACTCAGACGCTCCTGCAGTCGGTGCCGCGGACGATGGAGTTGCGTGTCAACGGCCTGCTGCCGCGCGGAGTTACGGCGAAGGATCTGATTTTGTATTTGATCGGCGAGCTGACGACGGATGGTGGGACCGGCTATGTGCTGGAGTACACCGGCAGTGCGATCCGCGCGTTGAGCATGGAAGAGCGGATGACGGTCTGCAACATGTCGATCGAGGCGGGCGCTCGAGCCGGCATGATCGCACCCGACGCGACCACCTTTGATTACCTGCGCAGCTGCAAACACGCTCCGGCCCGGTTTGATGAAGCGGTCGCCCGGTGGGAGCAACTCCCCAGCGACGACGGCGCTCAATACGATGTGGCCCGCGAGTTCGACGCTCAGCAGATTGCGCCTCAGGTGACGTGGGGAACCAATCCCGGCCAGGTGGCTCCGGTCACCGCCCGCGTGCCCGATCCCGCCGATTTCGCCGACGAGACACAGCGCAAATCAGCGGCTCAAGCGTTGGAGTACATGGGTCTGGAGGCGGGGACGCCGATCACCGATATTGCGTTGGACCGAGTCTTCATCGGTTCCTGTACCAACGCGCGGATCGAAGATCTGCGAGCGGCCGCGGCGGTGGTCCGAGGGCATCAGGTCTCGCCTCGCGTCAGCGCGATGGTCGTGCCGGGTAGCGCGCTGGTCAAGACGCAGGCTGAGAACGAGGGGCTGCATCGCGTCTTTCGCGATGCCGGATTCGAGTGGCGGGAGGCGGGCTGCAGCATGTGCCTGGCAATGAATCCTGACAAACTGGCTCCGGGCGAGCGCTGTGCGTCGACGAGCAATCGGAACTTTGAAGGGCGGCAAGGCAAGGGTGGCCGTACGCATCTGGTCTCGCCCGCCATGGCCGCCGCCGCTGCCGTGACGGGGCACCTCGTCGATATCCGCCAGTGGAGATACCAGTAGCACCGGCCGACCGTAAACGACAATCAACGCCCTTGTGTAGCGGTATCCGTCCGACGGTATTCGACTGACCTACAACCTGAGCACTGGCGAAGCCAGTGGCACGATGGACCTGAGCACTGGCGAAGCCAGTGGCACGACGATATTGAAGACCAAACCCGAGAGTGAAACACGTCATGCAACCGTTTCGCAAACATCGCGGCCTTGTCGCAACACTCGATCGAGCGAATGTGGACACGGATCAGATTATTCCCAAGCAGTTTCTGAAACGCATTGAACGTACCGGGTTCGGGCAGTTCCTGTTCTTCGACTGGCGGTTCCTCGAAGATGGCGGCGACAACCCGGACTTCGCGTTGAATCAGCCTCAGTTCCACGGGGCGTCGATTCTGGTCGCTCGCCGCAATTTCGGGTCGGGTTCGAGCCGCGAACACGCCGTCTGGGCCCTGGCCGATTACGGACTGCGCGTGGTGATTGCGCCGAGCTTTGCCGATATTTTCTACAACAATTGCTTCAAGAACGGCCTGCTCCCCATCCGATTGGACGAGGAAACAGTGGAGCAGCTGTTTCAGAACACGGCGCGGCAGACCGGATATCAGCTGCAGGTCGACCTGGAAGCGTGCTGTGTGTCGGATGACGCCGGTCTGCGAGTGGAATTTGCGATCGATCCGCACCGCCGCCATTCGCTGCTGGAAGGACTGGATGACATCGCCGTGACACTGCAGCTTGAAGAGAAGATTACCCAATACGAACGCGAGCATGGTATTATTGCTTCGTAGGTGAGTTTGTCTGTGGGCAGTGGATGCTGTGCTGGGATGAATCAACTGCGGGATATCCCGCAGCAGGTGCCAAAGTGAGTGTTCATCTGGTGCGCGTCGGAGCGTTCGGAATGGTCGGCCGATTCCTGGCCGACGACGACCGTTCGTATGTGCGCGGCAGCCGAGTGGTCTGTCGCACATCGCGAGGTTTGGAGGTCGGTGAGGTGCTGACTCGCCAGAGCCCGGCCGGCTCACTCGACGAGCTGGACGGAACACTCCTCCGCGAACTCAGTCCGCACGACGAATCGCAGCTGCTCGACCACCTCGTGCAGCGGGACCGCGCGGTCGAGGCCTGCCAGACGCTCCTCGATCAGACCTATGCTCCAGTGATCGTCGTCGACGCAGTCTATCCGCTCGACGGCCAGTCGATCTGCTTCTATGTGCTGGGCGACCTGGGTGAGACGCTCCAGCACATCACCCACCAGCTGCAGCACACGCTGCAGGTGAACGTGACGTTCCAATCGGTCGTGCAAGAGCAGCCGACCCACCAGACAACCGGTGGTTGTGAGGCAGGTGGCTGCGGCTCAGCTGGCTGCAGCTCGGATAGCTGTGACCCGGTTGCGGGCGAATCGAGCGGCGAACAGCCTGTGGAAACGCTGGTCGCCGAGGCGCCCAAGCGTTCGCGAGGTAACTGTTCCAGCGGCGGGTGTGCGACTTGCCCGGCGAAGGATGTCTGCCGCCGCCGTTCGGGCTGAGACGCCGTGCGGGCTCCCACTTCCTCTTGGAGCTTGGACATTCCCTTGTTCGATATTCTGCGGTTGAGACCGCTTGAAACGCCTTGTAACTGGTTTCCGCGCTCCAGGCCCGCCCTCTCGATTGTCGCAGTGGAGAATGGTCGCATTGTGGCATTCCCTACTCACGTCGCACCTCTTGCCGGCCTGGTATGGCAGGAAGCGCACCGCGGCTTGGCAGCAGCGGCAGTCGGCGTCGATCGCCGCTACCGGGAAAGACACGCCGCCGGGAAGTGGCGGCTGAACAGGGAACGCCACAATGCCGCAACGCGACAATGCAGCAACGGGCGACGATGATGCGACCGACTTTCTTCGCGCAACGGCACTAAGGAGAGATCGGTCCGGGGCTTCCCGATCTGTCGCCGGCATCCACAAGAAAAAAAAGACGCGGCAGGGTCCCCTCAAGCTCTCAGCTTATCCCCGCCGCGCCGCTGACACGACGCCTCTCCCCAAAGGCGTGAGTCCAGGAAAACATATCCTTATTTCGAGCCCTGGGCGGCGCAAAATCGCGATCTTGCCCGCTCACAGGCCGCAAGCGGACAGGCTGTAGCGGTTATGCCGAGGCAAACGTGAGGACCAGAGACCCTGCGCGGGCGTCTGACCGTCACCCATTGTGGCATTGTCGCATTGCGGCATTGAGGCAATCGCTATTCACCTGCCACTTCCCGGGTGAGGTCGCGTGACGCTTCGGGACAGGACAGGCCGATGGGAAGTGGAATGGCAATAGGGAATGCGACAATGCGACACTGCTTCAATGCGACAATGAAACAGCGACTTGTGCTGCGATGAGGCCGCGTGCCGCTTCGGGGCAGGACAGGCCGGTGGGAAGTGGAATGGCAATAGGGAATGCGACAATGCGGCACTGCTTCAATGCGACAATGAAACAGCGACTTGTGCTGCGATGAGGTCGCGTGGCGCTTCGGGGCAGGACAGGCCGGTGGGAAGTGGAATGGCAATAGGGAATGCGACAATGCGGAAATGCTTCAATGCGACAATGAAACAGCGACTTGTGCTGCGATGAGGTCGCGTGTCGCTTCGGGACAGGACAGGCCGGTGGGAAGTGGAATGGCAATAGGGAATGCGACAATGCGACACTGCTTCAATGCGACA
>JBGSHS010000070.1:0-16148 GCA_041752115.1 Pirellulaceae bacterium
GTTTCGCGCTGCGCACGCGGAAGCTCAGAACTCATTGAGTTCAACGGACTCACCCTCGTCCACGTGCCGATCGCGCCCCCTGAGCCACCGATCCACCCCCCCGAAATAGAAAGGTCAAATTTCGTGCCGAACAGTATTGGCCCCAGGGGGGGCATGAGCCCAAATGGCCGAACGTGATTCGTCATGAGCAGTGGCGCGCCGCAGCGTCGCAGTTGGGGTTGTAGCCGGCGGAGGTGACCGCCATCTGCCGCCAGAGGGCCCTCCAAAGGTTCGCTTCATAGCTTCTTCGGATGGTATTTATTCCCCCCCATAATGAGGTTGTTGGCGGCCGCGTCGCCGGGTGAACCGGACGGAGCGAAGTCGTGTCAACTAAGGCAGTTCGGTGGTCGGCTATTGACGCCTGGGCCTCGTTTTTCTACCGTATGAGTTTCTACGTGCGTCGCGTTGCACGCTCGAGATGCCAGCGTAGCTTCAATCGGCAGAGCACCGCATTCGTAATGCGGGGGTTGTGGGTTCGACTCCCACCGCTGGCTCTCTCTGTTCTATTCCTTTACAAGCCCTCTATCTTGCAACGATCGCTGCCCGTGGGATGGGGAGAAACACTACATGTCGCAAGGGTTGGCACTAGACCTGAAAGAAATCGTGTTGTCCACCGGGACATTCGGCCCCAACGAAATTGACCAGCTGAGTCGCGTTATTTCAGATGACAACGCCAAGTTGGTGCTCTTGCGCGACTCGGTCAACGAGTTGGAGTTGAGCGAGAGCCTGACTCCTGCGATGGCTGTTCGTTTGGGGGTTTGCTACTACCTCTTGGGACGAGTGATTCGCGCTATTGAGACGCTGCGCAGTGCCGATGGCAGCGCTTTGGCTTTGTTCTTCCTGGGGAAATCGCAATTTGCCAACGGCGATTACTGCGATGCGATCGCCAGTTACAATGCGGCGCGCGGGGCGGGTTACAACGCTGACCAGTGCGCGTTGGCGATTTGTGAGAGCCAGCGGTACATGGGTGATGCGGCCGGGGGCTTGGCAACTCTGGATGGTCTGTTTGGTGCGATCGAGCAGACGGCCGAGTATTTGTATCAGCGCGGGGCGACGGTTGCGGCGCTGGGGGGGAATCCGACCGAGGTGGTTGCGTTGTTCGAACGTGCCGTGCATTCGGATCCCAAGCATTCCGGTGCTCTGTTCGGTCTGGCCATGGAAACGGACCGTCGTGGCGACGACGAATCCGCTTTTCGGCTCTACGAGCGTGCGGTGCGCGGTTATCCTGCCCACGTAGGTTCTCTGCTGAACTTCGGGGTCATGTGCGAGGACATGCAGAAGTACGATCAGGCCCAGTCCTGTTACCGGCGGATTCTGGACAGCTTTCCCAACCATCCGCGCGCTCGGCTGTATTTCAAGGATGCGGCTGCATCGAGCGATATGTTCTACGATGAGGAAGCACAGAAGCGCAATGATCGGCTCAATCAGGTGCTGAGCATTTCGGTCAACGATTTCGAGTTGTCGGTCCGCAGTCGCAACTGCTTGCAGAAGATGGGGATCAAGACGCTCGGCGATCTGACGCGCACGACGGAAATGGAGCTCTTGGCGAGCAAGAATTTTGGTGAGACGTCGCTGGTCGAGATTCGCGATATGCTGTTGTCCAAGGGGCTGGATCTGGGGCAGTTTGCTCATCAGCGTCATGAGCAGGACGTACCGATCGACGTGTCGCAGATTCCGCCGGAAGGTCAGGCGGTGTTGGAACGGCCGATTTCCGACTTGAATCTTTCGGTCCGGGCTCGCAAGTGCATGGTTCGTCTGGGGCTTTCGTCGATTGGCGAGTTGATTCGCAAGACGGGTGATGACTTGCTGGAGTGCAAGAACTTCGGCGTGACCAGTCTGAATGAAGTCCGCGAGAAGTTGTCCCAGTTGAGCCTCAAGCTGCGTGGCGACTGATGTCGGTCCCTCCTGCTGTTTCGTTTCAACTGCTTGGGACCGATCGGTCGTGTGCTGCGCGGCGCGGCAGGCTGATGACCCCCCATGGAGCAGTGCAGACTCCGGCGTTCATGCCGGTGGGGACCCAGGGATCGGTCAAGGGGCTGACGGCCGAGATGGTTCGTCGCACCGGGGCGGAGATGGTCTTGGGCAACACATACCATCTGGCGTTGCGGCCGGGTGCTGAAACGGTGGCGGCACTGGGCGGCCTGCATCGTTTCATGCTGTGGGAAGGTCCCCTGCTGACCGACAGCGGCGGCTTTCAGATCTTCAGTCTGGAGCGATTGTGCCGCATCAACGATCAGGCTGTCGTGTTTCGCTCCCACGTCGATGGCAGTCTGTTGACTCTCTCCCCGGAACGAGCCGTGGAAATCCAGGCGGGCTTGGGGAGCGACATTGCGATGGCCCTGGATCATGTTGTGGCGCTGCCTGCCGCTGACGAGGCGATTCGTGACGCGTGCCAGCGCACGATTGCGTGGGCTCAGCGTTGCCGAGAGGCGTCGGAGTTGTATGGTCAGACGGTGTTTGCGATTGTGCAAGGGGGGCTGAATCCCCAGTTGCGGCAGTGGTGCGCGGAGCAGTTGGTGGCCCTCGATTTTCCTGGGTACGCGATCGGGGGACTGAGTGTGGGGGAGACTCCCGAGCAGATGTATTCCATGCTCGACGTCACCTGTCCTGTTTTGCCATCGGACCGTCCACGCTACTTGATGGGAGTCGGGCGGCCCGAGGATCTTCTGGAGGCGGTCCGGCGCGGGGTGGATTTATTCGATTGTGTGATGCCGACACGAAACGGCCGTAACGCTTTGGCATTTACCGATTCCGGACCACTGCGGCTACGCAATCAGTGTCACCGTCAGGACCCTCGACCGTTGGAGCCGCACTGCGTGTGTGACGCCTGTCGCCACAGTCGCGGGTATCTGCACCACCTCTTCCGGGCGGGGGAAATGCTGGGACCGATTCTGCTGACCATTCACAACCTGACGTTTTACCAGCGGGTGATGAGCGAGATTCGCGAGGCGATCGAGGCAGATCGGTACTGGGACTACTTTCAGGGGAAGATGGCTCGGTTGACGGGCGCTGCGGGGCAAGGCAGTGCGTTCTAGTGCGGGCGACAGTTACCGCGTGCCGGGCGATCCGCGGCTGGTTGTTGGCCGTCAGGCGACGACGGGGAATTCAGGGGGGCGTTCGTTGCTGCCCTTGCTCGTTGCGGCGCAAGACCTTATGATAACGCGCTATTCAATCGGGAGTCGGCCCGGTCGGGTGTCGCCGTCGGGCCGTTTTCTGTTGCCAACGGTACCTCGACATCGGCCGGATGGGGCGGCTGGGCCACTTCGGGGGCGGCCGGGGCGGCGTCGGTTGGCACGCAGACCGGCTTGGCCAGCGATGTTGTTGGAGCTGCCGTCTGACGCCCGCGTAACGTGTCGGGCTCGCCTGCCGCGGCGATGAGGGAAAGGGCCTAGCATGTCTCGTTTTGTTGAATTGATGGGCCAGTTAGTGGTGGCTCAAGGGGATCCCGCGAACGCACCGGGGCAAGCCACTTCGTTGGCGCCGATGCTGTTCCAGCTGTTCCCGTTCCTGATGATCGCCGTCCTCTTTTATCTGCTGATGATGCGTCCGGAACGGCGTCGCCGGGCCGAACTGGCCGAGATGTTGGGAAATCTGAAGAAGAACGATCGCGTCGTGACGATTGGCGGAATATTCGGGACGGTTGTGATGGCCTCGAAGGACTCCGATGAGGTTACCCTCCGAGTCGACGAGAACACGAATACCAAGTTGCGTCTGCAACGCAGTGCGATTGCTCGCGTGATCAGTGACAGTGAAAGTGGTCCGGCGAGTTAGCGTTGTTTGGTCCTTCACACGTATACACAGAGTGGCACGCTTCACCTTCGTACACACCGAGTGGCACGCTTCACCTTTCGGGGAATTAGGAAGTTCCTGTCATGTTTGAATTTCTTTTCCAGCCGTTACTGCTGGCTCAACAGCAGAGCACCTTGCTTGAGAGTCTCTACAAGTTCGCTTATTTCTTGGGGGTGCTGGGGTTGGTGCTGGTCGTGCCCTTCCTGCTGGGCACGTTCATCGCCCGGTCGATGCGAATGCGCGGTTACGAATTCAAGATGGGGGTGATACTCGCTTCGCTGTTCCTCGCCTCGTTTATCTTGTTTCGCGCCTGGGACTGGAAGGAAGGCCGGTTTGACATGCCTTTGGGGGTCGACCTGAAGGGCGGCGTGATTCTGATCTACGAGATCGATACATCGGCGTCGACCGGAGGTCAGGCCGGCGATTTCGAAATGGGGGATCTGATGCAGGCGTTGACCAACCGCCTCAATCCCACCGGTACCAATGAAATCGTGATTCGGCCCTACGGCGATCGCCAGGTGGAGATCATTGTTCCCGATGTGGGAGCTCAGGAGGTCCAGAATCTCAAGAGTAAGATTGAGAAAGCGGGCGTTCTGGAATTCCGGATCGTGGCGAACCGCACAGACCATAAGGACATCATCGCGGCTGCAGAACTGCAGGCACAGGACCCGGATCCTGGCCGACGCCGCGACAAGTTCGTCAATCGCGGCAATGAGGTCATTGGTCGTTGGGCGGCCGCCGGCGAGAAACTCAAGGCGTACGAATTGGAGTCGACAATTCTCCGTGACCCCGCCACGGGAAAGATCGTCACCTTGGCCGAGATCGGTCCGATTACCAATAGTGACCAGGAGCTGCGGGACTACTTCAAGAAATATGAGATTGACGGTCTTGATGTGCTGCTCGCCATGGACGATCAGGTGAACGTGACGGGCGATTACCTCGGGATGGTGTCGGCCGGCACGGACGAATACCTTCACCCCTGTGTGAACTTTCACATGCAGGGCGAGGGTGTCAACAAGTTTCGCATTCTGACCAGCGAGAACTTGCCCGACACCGAAAAGACGCCACCGTTTTATCGCCATCTGGGAATTATGCTCGACAACCGACTGCTGTCGTTCCCGCGGTTGATCACGACGATCAGCGACAGCGGTCGCATCACGGGCAATTTCGACAAACAGGAGGTCGACGATCTCGTCGGAATTCTGCGCGCCGGTCGACTCCCGGCCACCCTCAACCCGACACCCATCAGCGAGAATCAGATCGGTTCGATGTTGGGCGATGATACCATTCGCAAAGGGAAGTTTTCGATTTTCGTTTCCTTGGTTGCCGTGCTGGCCTTTGTCGCGGTTTACTATCAATTTGCCGGCATTGTGGCGTGCGTGGCGTTGTTGATGAACCTGCTGCTGCTCATGGCAGTGATGGTGCTGCTCAGCGCACCGCTCACACTCCCTGGCCTGGCCGGTATCGTGCTGACGGTCGGTATGTCGGTCGATGCCAATGTGCTCATCTTTGAACGCATACGAGAGGAACTGCAGCGAGGAGCCGCTTTGCGGATGGCGATTCGCAACGGGTTTGACCGGGCCACCACAACGATTGTCGATGCCAATGTGACGACTCTGATCACCGCCATGGTTCTCTATGCGATCGGCACCGATCAGATCCGAGGCTTCGCCGTGACGCTGATTTTCGGCATTCTGATGAGTATGTACACGGCGATCTTCTGTTCACGCGTGGTCTTCGATGTGGCAGAGCGTCGGCACTGGATTACCCAGTTGAGGATGATGAAACTGCTCGGATCGACACACCTCGATTTCGTGAGCAAGCAGTGGATTTGCGTGACGGGGTCCGTGATTCTGATCGTCATCGGCATGGTGGCGGTCGTCGCACGCGGTCAGCGTATCTTTGACATCGACTTCACCGGCGGAGTCTCCGTGGTCATGGTCCTGGAGGATTCCATGCCGCCAGATGAGGTGCGACGTCGGCTGATCGACCAGTTCCGAGGCGTTGAACCTCCGATCACTAATACGGTCAATACCGTCAGTGTCGAGGATCGACCTGAAAACAGCGTCTACAAGATCGACGCGAATATGGAGAGTGCGGAAGCGCTGGAAGAGGCTATCCAGGAGGCATTCCGCAACGACAGCGGTGAGACTCTGCTGCAGACCTATCAGATGAGTTACGGGGATGTGAAGGAGATCGTTACCCGTGCGATCGCAGTCGAAGCGGCGTCCGGCAACACGGACTCCCGGCCCGCAGACAATGTCGTTCCGCCGTCCGTTCCCTCGCCCGCAGAGGGTCAGGGCACTGTGACGCCCCCTGCCGAACAACCTCCCGCCAGCGAGCCCCCTGCCGAAACAGCTCCCGCGGCTGAGGAAACCCCGGCATCGCCACCCGCTTCCAGTGATGGCAGCACCAGCCAACGCACTGATTTGCCGTCCGACAGCATGTGGGCCATGGCTGGGCCGGCAGCCCAGGAAGACTCCGCTCCCGTGTCACCCGCTCAGGAGCCCGTGGCAGAGGAGAAGGCAGAGGAGAAGGCAGCAGACGCGGCGACTCCCGCACTCTCTGTACCGGCCACAACTGAGGGCAACGAAGAGCCCGCCGCTGACGCGGCGACTCCAACGCAAGGTGATACCGAAGTGCGAACCGTCGCTCAGTTGACGTTCGAGGATGAGATTAATGCCCCCACGCTGCATGACAAGATCCGTACGGCGTACAATGAGATCCACGAGAGTGCCGCGGCGGCTGTGAAGGACGCGGGAGGCCTCGATGTGCCGGGACTGCTGGTCGATACGGATGATGTCTTCGACTGGGATCAAACCAGCGCCGTGTCGAACGATGTCTGGTATGTCAGCATGATTGGCAAGCAGCAGGACGTGGAGAAGATACTCGCACGCGTGCAGACCGATCTGGCGAATTCGCCCGTCTTTCCCGCTTCCAGCAAGATCGGTGGCAAGGTGGCTGGCGATACTCGGGCCCTGGCCATCGCCGCTCTGGTGGCCAGTCTGTTCGGTATTGTGGTTTACATCTGGATTCGGTTTCAACACGTTGTGTTCGGTGTCGCGGCGGTGGCTGCTTTGGTGCATGACGTGCTGATTACGCTCGGTGCCATCGCGATCAGCGCCTACGTGGCTGGATTCCTGGGATTCCTGCAGGTTGAGGAGTTCAAGATCAACCTGCCGATCGTGGCGGCCTTCTTGACCATCATTGGCTACTCGCTGAACGATACGATTGTGGTCTTCGACCGCATCCGTGAAATACGTGGCAAGAGCCCGGACATTACCGCCTTCATGATCAACGCGAGCATCAATCAGACGCTCAGCCGCACGCTGCTCACCTCAGGGACGACGTTGATCGTGGTGGTCATCCTTTATGCGATCGGCGGTCAGGGAATCCATGGCTTCGCATTCGCTCTGCTGGTGGGGGTCGTGGTCGGAACTTACAGTTCGATCTACATCGCCTCGCCCGTCCTGTTGTGGATGATGAATCGCCGCGCTGCAACCTAGTGTTCGGCCAGAGCCATGAATCGAGGTGGCACGGGCGACGCCCGTGCCACTGCCGCCCACCTCCAGAAGTGCTCCATCGGCGTAGCATACGCTTGAGTGCATGACCTGCCCCCTCCCCATGGCAGAACGCTGCGCCAGGGTCCGGTCGCGAGCTGAAGCTCGCGGTACGGCCCAGCGTGGAGCACGCTGTGCTCGGGTTTTCTCCGCATAATCCGCACAACCCGACTGACGCGGTGGGTTTCTTGATCCATTCTGCTTCGGAAGCTGGAAATACTCCCTGTCGCCGACCGATTTCGATGGTGTATAGGTATCTCAGTGCGAGCTGTGGTCCGTTTCTCAGGTGGAATCGGTGGGGAGGCAAAAGGTTGAAGGCGGCAGTTCGGATCAGCGGAGCCAGGCGATTGGCGATGGGACTGGGCGTGATTGCCGTGGGGATCGTCTGCGCGCTTCCGTTTCGGCATGCCGTGCCTCCCGAAGCGATCGCGGAGGCAGGCGACAGTTCGGCGGCCGTGGGCGAGGGGGTACCGCTGCAGGTTCCCGGGCAGAAGGTGATTGCCAATTTCGCTCCGTTCTCGCTCCGCCCATTTCCGGTTGAAGAAGAACCGGTCGACGACGATCCAGCCATCGCGGAGGAAGCCGCTCTGGTAGCATCCCACACGGCTCCCGAGCTGCCCGATCAGTATCGTCCGCTGTTTCGGCCTGAGGTGGCCGACCAAGCAGCGCGATCCGAGGTAGTCCAACCTTCATTGGACGGCGCTCGGCCAGCACCCAAACCGGATCGCTGGCACACAATTCATGATGGAGATACGTTGGAGTCGCTGGCGGTGCGTTTCTATGGAGATGTGCAGAAGGCACCCGATATTCTGCAGGCTAATCGAGCGGTGCTCAGCGATCCCCAGTTGTTGCCGATCGGGGTTCGGATCATCATCCCGCGTGATCTGACGGGCGTGGCCAGTGTCGGTTCCTTGTCCGCATCGGACACCGCCACCCGCAAGCTCGTTCCGTTGCCCACCACGCAATTACTCGACGGGCGTTGACGCGCCGCGGCGGCCCCCTTCGGTCGCCCGTGCTCGGTTTCTGTGCTGTTCTGGCTGAGCGAGTGAAGGGCTGAGTGTCGTTACTTCAACGGGCTGGTCCGATCGGTCCAGGGTAAGTGACTCCCCTGCTGTTTCAGCCGCTTGTCCAGAAACGGAGCAATCCACTGATCGACGCCGGTACCAGGCGTCGTGATCAATTCATTGCTCTGGAGCGATGTGTTGGCGACGAAGAACGGCAACGCTTCGGGGTGTTCCTTGCCCCAGGCGCGCTGGAACGCATCGTGCACCCGTTCGGCATCTTTCACGGCCGACGAATTCTCGCCTCCCACGATGATCAGGGCCGAGAGGTTCGCCAGCACACGCAGGTCCTTCAAGGCCATATTGATGGTCGTTCCTTTGAACGTCCGGAGTGGACTCACCAGAACCAGGGCCTTCACGTCCTGGCCCATTTTGTAGGTGGGCAGATTCTGAACGTGCCAGTCACCCACGGCCCAGTTGAGTGCGAGCGAAGCTCCAAAACCGGCTCCAATCACCCCCAACTGTTCGATGTTCAACTTGCCTTCATTGTTTTCCTTGAGTAGGAACGACTTGGCTGCCTCGATGTCCAGCAACATGCTCTCGATCACCCGGCGTTGGAACTTCTCGCGATCCAGGTTCTCTTGCGAACCCTCGACCTGGATGCTGTGCCCGTGCCCCCGCAGGTCGGGAACGATGACGGCGTACTGCATGCGCTGCAGATACTCAGCCAGGATCTTCAAATCACCGCGCTGGCCATCCCAGTCATGGACCAGAATCAGCGGAACAGTCTCCTTGCTGGGTGGGCCGTGGTAATAAGTGCAGCGCAGAACGACGCGGTCTTTGGTGATCAGCGTGATGTCCTCAACCTGCTGATCTGGCGCCGACTTAGCCCCTGGTTTCTTGGCCTTCGGTTTCTCCTGGGCCACGGCCTTCTCCTGAGCGACTGTCGGGGCGACGGCACAGGCAAGGCCCGCGAGTGTCAGAACGGCCAGGAAGCAACGGTGCATGAACCGGTTCCGCCGGGCATCAGCTTTCTGATATGGATGAGTCATGATATCTCCCAGTCTCATCGACGAGCGGCCCCCTTTTTGCTCATCCTAGACCGCACGAATTCACGCGTCAACGAACTTCTGCCGGGCCGATGGCCCGGAGATGAGGCGACCGGAGTCTATGGCGGGCGGGGCGTGAATTCCGTCCCTTGAATCCACCTCCATGCTCTCCCTCCTTCCACCGAACACGCTCACCTACGAACCGTTCTTTCCCCCTCTCCCCCAACAGCTTCTGCTGGGGGAGAAGGGGCAATCCGCGTCGCGTTGGCGATCCGGCGCGAACCACCGCGCGTTGCCCCGCGCAGCGACGCTCTCATCGAGCGGCCGAGAACGGATCTGTGGCAGGGCAGCCCCCTCTTCCGCCCCCGCGGTCTGCGCGACCTCAGCCACATTCCTGGCCCTTCTCCCCCGGGAAGAAGGGAGGAAGAAGGACTCCAGCGCGACGGGCGGTGTGTGCCATGGCGAGCGCAACGACTCGTGTCTGAGGCACTTGAGCCGCTTGATCAGCCCAGAAAAGGGGCGGCCTGCAGCGGCGAAACCCGACACGCGGCGTTTCCAGCCGCCTGAACCGCAGAATGCAGAATATCGAACAAGAAATGTCCCATGTCCACGCGGACGAAATGAGTTGGGCCGGAACCTGACGTGTGGCCAAGGGAGCCTCACCGCATCACGGTCGCCCATGGTGGCATTTTCGCATTGTGGCAATCCCTATTCACGCTCCACTTCGATGCGGCGTGTCCCCATCAGCAGCGGCGAATCGCGTCGATGGCAGCTGCCGGCCGCACGGGCTTCGCAAGCCAAGAAAACTCATCTTGCCCCGGCGGGCGCTTCGCACTATCCTCCCCTCACTGCGGACACTGTCCCGTGTGAATCGCTCTGCCGCGCGCCCGATAAATGGAGTTATCATGCGCCGTCTACGATCCTTCGACTCGCTGCTGTTGCTCGTGATCTGCCTGCCGTTGCTGGCCGGTACAACCGGTTGTGCGGTCCTCTACCAGCTGGCCTACGGTGATGGACACAAGATCGAAGCGAAGTTCCAGGGGCTCAAAGGAAAGCGAGTGGCGGTGGTGTGTGCCATGAACTCGTCCATGTACGGGGATGGGGCGACCAGCACGATTATTGCGGAGAGTGTCGAGCGCATTCTGCGTCAGAATGTTGACGAGATCATACTGGTGCGGCAGGACCAAGTCTCCGACTGGCGCGACAGCAATGATTGGGATGAGAGCGACTTCAACGAGATTGGCCGCGGCGTGAAAGCGGATATGGTCGTGGGGATCGAGATTGAGAGCTTTCGCATTCACGAGCCGGGGAGCCCGACGCTGCTCAAGGGCCGGGCCGAAATGATTATCAGCGTGTACGACATCACCAAGGGGGGTGAACAGGTCTTCAGGACGACCGACCGCAATTACTCGTTTCCTCAATCGCATGCGATCCCAGCCATTTCAGAGGATCCGCGAGTCTTCCAGCGAACGTTTATCGAATTGGTGGCACAGCGAATCGCCAAGAACTTCTACGACTACGACATGGCGGAAGACTTTGCCCCGGATGGAGCGGCGTACGCGCACTGACCAATCGTGCGCGATGCGGCAGCACCTATCTGGCAGGTCGTCTGACGAAGTGCCCCAGGACGCGTTCCCAGCGTGCCGTCGAGTGGCCGACATGGCGTGACCGAACTGACGGTGGCCTCCTCCTGGATGGTTGGCGATGTGGGGTTGGCGGCACCGTCTCGCGGCATTGCCGTTGCCATCCGCCAAAGGCGCTCTTCACGGTGATCGCCATTGCTCCAGCGTGTTCGTCAGTGTGAGGAATCGGTCTGCTCAGTGGTGGAGCCGGCGAGTGCCTCGAGGCGGGCGGCCTCCTCTTCACCGACCACGATCCGGCGGATGTCGAGTGCCTTGCCGGTCAGCGGATCGACCGAAACCAGGGTCGCGCCCAAGCGAACGTCATCTTTGGCCACCTGAAAGTAGGTGGGACGGAAAGTGATGGTCGTGTGCATGACGCGCTGGATGTCCCGTCCCAGAATGCTCTCGTACGGCCCCGTCATGCCGACATCCGACTGAAACGCGGTGCCGTGCGGCAGGATCTGTTCATCCGCCGTCGGGACGTGCGTGTGCGTGCCCAACACCGCACTGACCCGACCGTCCAGGTAACGCGCCATGAGCTGCTTCTCGCTGGTCGCCTCCGCGTGAAAATCGAGCACGCGGACCCGTACGGTGTCGGGGATCTCCTGAAGCAACTCGTCCGCACGGGTCCAGGGACAATCGACCGGTCGCATGAAGAGTCTGCCGAGCAGGCTGAACACTGCCACCTCGACGCCGTTGGCTCCGCGCAGCAGCGCCAGATCGCGACCGGGGGCTGAGCGAGGGAAGTTGGCTGGCTTGACGATGTTCGATTCCCGCCGCAGCACGGTGTCGATTTCCTGCCGCCGATAGATGTGGTCTCCCATCGTGACGCAGTCGACCCCGGCCGCAATCAATTCCTCGTAGATCTTCGGCGTCAGACCCGAACCGCCGGCGGCGTTCTCTGCGTTGGCCACCACCAGGTCGATCGATTCGCGCATGCGCAATCCGCGCAGCGCCGCCTGGACGATCTTCTTGCCCGGTTTCCCGACAATGTCCCCGATCAGCAGGATGTTCACGTTGGCAATCTGCCTTCAGCCGATGGAATGACGTTGGCTCGACACCGCTTCACCACTCAGCGCGCCAGTTCCGTAAAACGCGATTCACGCACCACCGTGACCTTGATTTCACCGGGATACGTCAGTTGCTCCTCGAACGCCTTGGCGATGTCGCGGCAGATCTTAGCCGCCTTGGCATCGTCAGTGTTCTTGGCACTGGCGATTACCCGCAGTTCACGTCCTGCCTGGATCGCAAACGCCTGCTCCACCCCCGCAAAGCCGCTGGCAATCGATTCCAACTCCTCCATGCGTTTGATGTAACGTTCCAGTGACTCACGCCGCGCGCCAGGACGCGAGGCACTACAGGCATCGGCCGTCGCCACCAGCATCGTGTAGGGATAGTCGGTTACAATCTCGTCGTGGTGGCCCAGAGCGGCGTGCACCACTTCGAGGCACTCCCCGTGCCGCTTGAGCATGTCGGATCCGATTTTGGGATGCCCCCCCTCTAACTCGTGGTCTGCTGCTTTGCCGATATCGTGGAGCAGTCCACACCGCCGACCCAGGTCGCCGTCCAAACCGATCATCTCGGCTAACATGCCGGTCAGGAACGCCACCTCAACGCTGTGCCGCAGCACATTCTGACTGTAGCTGGTGCGGAAGTGCATCCGCCCCAACATGAAAATCAAACGCTCGTGCAAGCCGTGCACATTGACTTCCTGGGCCGCCTCTTCCCCCTTCTTGCGAATGAACTGTTCGATTTCCTTGTTGGTCTCCGCCACCAGTTCCTCGATCCGCGAAGGATGAATGCGGCCATCGGCAATCAGTTTGTCGAGTGACTGTCGAGCCACTTCACGCCGGACCGGATCAAAGCCGCTGACAATGACCACGCCCGGCGTGTCGTCAATGATCACGTCCACGCCCGTGGCTTTCTCAAAGGCACGGATGTTGCGCCCCTCACGCCCAATAATTCGCCCCTTCATCTCGTCGTTGGGAATGTCAACCGTGCTGGTGGTACTTTCCGCCGTGTGCGCTGCCGCATAACGATGCAGCGCGGTCAGTAACATTTCCCGCGCCATGGAATCGCACTGCTCCGCCATTCGCTTCTCGTGCTTGAGAATGATCGAACCGGTCTCCTGAGCCAGTTCGGTTTCGAGCATCGAGAGCAGACGGTGCTGCGCTTCCTCCTGACTCAAGCCGCTCAGATCGTGCAGCGTCTGACGCTGCATGTCCAACAGTTTCGCCAATTCCTCGTTGCGCCGATTCGTATCCTCCAGTCGTTCTGCCAACCGGCGCTGAGTGTTCTCGACAATCCGCTCCTGCTTACGTACATCATCCGTCTGCTGCTCAATCATCTCCTGCCGTTTGTCGAGCAGACGTTCCCGCTCGCGCAGTTCATCGCGTACCTTGCCCAGCTCTTCTTCCGTCTTGGCTTTCTGTTGCAGTGCACGCTCTTTTATCTCCAACTCCGCCTCTCGGCGGCGATTGGTGGCTTCCCGATCGGCCCGTTCCAAAATGATCCGCGCTTCACTTTCCGCATCCTTCTTGCGCAGACGATCCAGGAACTTGACCACCGTGAATGTCAGGGCCGCGGCAATGATAGCTGTCACCACGACCGTGATCGTGGGATCCAATGCCGCAAGGATAGGACTCGACACGCTTCGCTCCCCTGCTGGGACAAACGCTGCGAGCGGTATGAGGCGACGATGGGCCGCTTCCCGCCCCGCCGCGGGAATCGACTCAGGCTGCCGGTGGGCTGTGAAGACCACTCCCCCGCCGTGCCATGCGCGAGACCCCTGCCACTTCCTGGGCAGATACCCTTCGATCGATGATGATGAGCCCGATCGGCGCGCAGTCTCTCCCCGCTCAGTCGGCGCCGGGACGATCGTTGCGCTCGCCTCGCACGGCCCCACCAGAAGGAGGCCGGTTGATGACCTGAGGACCGCATTTCGACACCCGGTTCGGGCTACGAACTCGCAAACGCTCCGACTCGGCACTCCAATCGCACGGCCGCGACCAAGAGGTGTGAAGCCAGTGACCCTCACCCACCCTTAGCAGTGCCGGCTGGAGGTGGCGCCAATGCCCACCCAAATTGCCCCACACGATTCGCAACATGAGCATCACGAAATACATCGATTGGCCTGCTCGGTCTGAAGAGATCTGGTCCTGATGACTAGCTCCGGACTTCATTCATCGTAATCGAACGGTACCATCTCGCGCACCACGCACCGCTTCGTACGCTACGCAGACGCTTTGTAATGGTTATTGGTAAACTCGTACCCTGAATTTCCTACGCCGTGAATACCAGGGGCACTCGCCGGAAGGGGAAATTCGCACTATATGTTACCAGAGAATTCGGAGACTGCAACGGTTTCCGAGCCGTTGGGGGACAGGTTTCCCTCTTCACAACCCTCGACAAACGTTGCGGTTGCGACAATCGGACTCCGCCAGTCCCCCGATTCGGTAAGGTTTCGCTACCTTGGCCAATTCATGAAAGGCAGCGAAGAGCCGCGATTTTGCGCGGTCTTTTCAGTTTAACCGCTGCGCCGGCCGCCAGGGGAGCTGCACCGCATTTCAAGCCAGCTCATAGAGTGATTGATCGTACTCTGTGGAGGGGTTTCAGGCGGCCGTATAAGTGACCTCTCAGGAGGGTCGTGAGAGATGTGCGACAACAACAAGTTGCTTCAGAGCTTGAACGCTGCTTTCCCACCTGTTCGATGGCAGGGAATGCGGGTGCTGGTCGCCGTTTCGGGCGGCGCGGACAGCGTTGCCCTTCTGCACGCCATGACGACTCTCCGTGTTCGGCCAGACCAGATATTGGTCGCCCACTACAATCACGCCTTGCGCGGCGACGAATCGGATGGGGATGAGCAGTTTGTTCGGCAGCTCTGTTCGCAGTTGGAGGTTCCCGTGGAAGTAGGGCGAGCAGACACTGCCGGGGCAAACTCCCCTGAGCGAAGGGAGGCGCAGGCTCGCCGCCTCCGCTATCAATTCCTGCTTGGTGTGGCCAAACGATCTGTGGCCCGATACGTGGCCACGGCACACACAGCGGAAGACCAAGCGGAGACGATCCTGCACCGGATCGTGCGAGGCACGGGGATTGCCGGCTTGACGGGCATCCCGGCGGTGCGGCAGCTCACTCCTGTGACCGCTCTGGTCCGACCGTTGCTGACGGTTTCGCGTGCCGAGGTGCTTTCCTATTTGCAGGGGATGGGGCAATCGCATCGCGAGGATTCATCGAACCGCTCGACTGCCTTTACTCGCAATCGCATCCGGCACGAATTGCTGCCGCACTTGGCACGGCATTACAACCCCAAAGTCGCTGAAGCGCTCGTGCGATTGGGGCAATTGGCTGGCGAGGCCCAGCAGGCTGTCGATGACATCGCCCTGCCCTTGGCGGCCCAGTGCACCCTTGACCGATCGGCGCAGTCGGTTCGCCTGGATCGTCCTCTCCTTCGAACACGCCCCCCCTACCTGGTTCGGGAGGCAGTCAAGGAAATCTGGCGAAGTCAGCGATGGCCGGCCCGCGACATGGGATCAGTCCAATGGACTCGGCTGAGCGAAGTGATTACGGCCAAAGGAACCGCCATGGTACGCCTCACGCTGCCAGGAAACGTGTTGGTCACGGTCAACGAGGAGCATGTGCAGCTTTGTTGCCTGTCGGGACACGGTGTGCCTCGCCACCACAAAGACCCGGTGCTCGGAGTGGACGATGACGAGCAGGACACTGCGCACGACACGTAAAGCAGCAAGCGGGGGGCCAGAAGCGGATTTGGTTTTTTCGACCGACAGCTAACGACCGACAGCAGACACCCTGCGCTGGGAGTCGTGACAGGCCGGCGGGATGTGGAACGTGAATAGGGAACGCGACAATGCCACAGTGCGACAATGCGGAATTTCTGAACTGCAGAATACCCAACACCAAATGCCCGAGGACCAGGAATTCCGAAAGCAAACACCCTGCGCTGGGAGTCGTGACAGGCCGGCGGGATGTGGAACGTGAATAGGGAACGCGACAATGCCACAGTGCGACAATGCGGAATTTCTGAACTGCAGAATACCCAACACCAAATGCCCAAAGGAACAAGCAAGCGGT
>JBGSHS010000071.1:0-26274 GCA_041752115.1 Pirellulaceae bacterium
GTTGGCAGGTGGAAACATCCAAAGCGACGTTTTGTTCGACATCCGTGGGGGTCAGGTGACGGGCAGTGGTCAACTGCAGGGAAATGTTCGCAATGCGGGCTACATACGCCCGGGTGTGACCTCGCGCGTGTTACGGATTGCCGGAAACTTCGAGCAGACAGCGACGGGCGTGGTGGAGATCGAATGGGGTGGCGACCCTCCAGCTCATGATTTGCTGGAGATCACGGGGACGGCGAATCTGGCCGGCACTTTGCGAATCATCGCGGTAGATGGGTTTGTGCCCGATCTTCAGGCCGTGCTCACGCCCGTGGAATACCGCGCGCGGATCGGTGAGTTTTCCAGTGTTCAGGCGTTGCTCGGCGCGGGGCGAGGTGCGCTGGCCGATTACCTGCCATCGGTGGCTACGGTGACCGTTGTCGAATCGGACGCGACCGACGCGGACATCGCACGTCAGCATCTCAATTTCGGTACCGACGTGTTGCGGGATCGGCTTGCCGGTTGGTCGCAACTCATGGGCTTGCCCGACAATCCGCTGCCGCTGGTCGGCAACAGCTTTGATCAGGCGCTGGACCTGGCTACGGAATTCCTCACCACAGCGCAGGCGGGTCTGCCAGCCATCCCGCAAGAGGTGCTTGACTATGCAGCGTTGCGAACTGCCTTGCAGGACGTTGGCCTGACCGTGGTCTGTGTCGCAGGCGAGGCAGGTTGTGAGAATGGTGTGAACGTGCTGGCTCGTTTCGACCAAACGCTGGAAGATCTCACAACCGAAGTTCCTGTCGAGTCCTTGACGCCCGGTGTCCTCCAGGGACTTGCGGACGCCTGGTCGTTGGATGGCAGTCTCTCGATTCACACCGACGTCCATTTCTCGATCGTCTTTGGCGTGGATGCAAATGGCTTCTTCCTGGATGGATCCAGCCGAATTACGCTGGCAAGCTTCACGATTGACGGCAGCGTGCACGGCACGGGCGATATTGGTGGCGACGAGGCCATCATGTTGACCGGCGTCGCCAATGCCAGTGGAAACTTCACCCTCGACCTGATCCCTGCCTCGTTGGAGGGCCGTTATCGCACAGACGCTCTTTGGACCGACCCTGCGAACTTCCTGCGGGTCGATGTCGAGGGAGATGCTCACCTGGCGCTCGATTTCGCGATTGGTCCCGCAGTGATGACCTGGGAGGGCTTGTACCAGGTTACGACCGATGATGTCCACGCGATCGACGTACAGCTGGATGAAATGCTGCTCAACGGCCAGGTCTCCTTGCCCGAATTGAAACAAGTGGTCAATGCCGTACCGCAAGACGGGTTCGTCACGATCGAAGCCGTCTACCAGAGTGGTTCAGGTACTTGGCACATCGATGCCACGGCTGAAACCTCGGCCATTTATCAGCTCGGAGGCCTGACGATCCGACAGTTGGATTTTGACGCGGACATCGGTCCGAATCTATTGGACGGTGACTTTTCTGCGCTCATGGAGGTGCCTTTTGGCGAAACAGAGGATCCGCTGGTCATCGACGTCGATCTGGATTTCAATAGCCGTGAATTGTCGGGGATGCTCGAGGCCTCGTTCGCCGAACGTTATGTCGGCGGAACACTGCTTTGGCTTCAAGAACTTCAGCTGACGGCGAATGTCGACGTCCAATTCGATCCGCAGTCATTGTTGTTGGATTTCACGACCACCGTCGATCGAGCAATACTGTTCGTCGATCCGGTGGAAGCTCCAGGCGTCGCCCCGACGGGCGTCGCTTCGCTGACGGGAGTCACGGGCACGCTCAGTCGCGACGGGGTACTGGACTTTCGCGTCGACCACGCGGTCGCAGAATTCCCGGCGTTCACGATCATCGCCAGCGGCGCTGGCGACAATCCGGCCATGCACCTGGTGATCGATCCCGATCAGGTCGATGACTCGGTCGTGCTGGCGACGATCTCGCATGCCGTGTTGACCCTGCCCAGCCTGGCGGGGTCACCGGAGACCGCCTTGCAGGACTTGCAGATCCGCCGCAACGGCCTGCACATCGACAACCTGAAGATCGGCGGCAACGACGGGTTCGACGCCTCGCTCACCAACATCCTGCAGGTCACCGACATGATCGTCGAGATGCAGGACTTCACTTTGGTGGTGACCGGCCCCGCGCAGACGCTGACGGGCGCGATCACCGTGTCGGCCGATTCGGCCGCGCTATTCAACAGCGTTGGCGCCACGGGCCTGGCCCAGGCCGCGAACCTGTCCGGAACGATCGACGTGGCCAGCGGCGCTCTGTCTGTGTCGGCCAGCCAAATTGCGACGGCGTTCGTCCCCAGCGTCGGTGGCGTGCTGCCGTTGCAGATCGAGAGCGTCGACCTGATCGTCGCCGATCTTCGCGCCCCGGACACATTCGAGGCTTCGGTCACGGGCCGCTTCGACTTCTCGCCGTTCCTTCCCGATCTCGGCTTCACGCCAACTTTGAAGGTCGACGGCGCGGAGATTTCGGCGGCCCAGTCGTTCACGCTGGAGTTGAGTTCCGAGGGGCTGCGCGGCGGCTTGGCCCACCCTATCCATTTCGGGCCCATTACATTGGGAATCGCCGGTTTGACCATTCCAGGCACGGATAACGTATTGGACGGCGAGTTGACTATTGGCCGGCTCGGTGCCGACGGCGTGCCGCAGCCGATTCCCGGTATAGACGCCCAGGTGGCGGGCTTCGTCACCGTCGCGGGCGGCAGCCAGTTTCCGGCCGACCTGCGCATCGACTTGCTGGGAACCGTAACGCTGCATGCCGACGGCAGCTCGACGGTCGCCGTCGCTGGCCTTGCGGCGCTGGATTTCGACGAAAACGGCGATCCCATCGTTGGCGGAGCTGCTGCCCGATTCACGTTCCAGATCGATGCGACGCCGCTTGTTGATGCGCCATTCCTCGCACTGCAGGTGCAAACTGAGCTCGAAAGTGTCACGTTGGACGACATCGTCTTCGATCTTTCTCCGGCGATCCACATCGCGGTGGGGCAGGTCAGCTATTTCAGTGATCCCGCAGCCGGAGATCCCGTTGCCGAACTGCTCGACGTCGTCGTGTCGTTTCCCAGCTTCCCGGAGTGGGGCAACGACACCATCGCCAGCATTTTCGGCTACGATGACAACGACGACGGCATCATCGACGGCTTCCAGATTAACGACGCCCTCCTCGACCTGACCGGGATGGTCAACGGCGCTGGTGCGCAATTGCTGCAGTTCACCGACCTCGTCCTGTCGATTCCCTCCCTGAGCTACCGCGACAGCGCGCTGACGGGAGAGATCATCGTATTGGCCAATTCGGCCACACTATTTCCCGGCGCAGAGCTCACTGCCGCGATCGTCGACAATCCAGATACCACCGCCCCAGCTCTGCAAGGCAGTATCGATCTGGCGACCGGCGCGGTCGCATTGACCGTCGATCGTTTGTTGGCGAGCTTTGGCGGAGGCGTGGAATTCGAAGCGAACGTTGGGCTGCTGCAATTCGCACCGAACGACGCGGACGATGCCCGGCTGTTCTCCGTGCAAACGGCCGCGTTGACGATTCCGCTCTTGGAAAAAAACATCGTGCTCTCGGCGGTCGATCTGCAAGTCCTGCGCAACGGCCAATTCTCCCTCGAGAGTGCCGCCGTCGAGGCTCAAGGCGATGGTTTTCTCACGGCGCTGGGGCTGGGCGGACTCTTGCCGCTGGATCTCAAGTCGGTGACCGTCGCCGCACTCCCCGGGCAGCGCATCGCGCTGAACAACCTGGCCGCCGACATCACCGTCGTAGGCCTGTTCGATTTCTCGCTGTTCGAAGCGAACGGACTCCCCACGCCGATTATTGAAATTGGCAACCAGGTGGTCGATCCCACTGCTCCCAGCAGTGTGACGGTGACCTTCCGCGTCGAGAACGGTCAGGTCAATATCCTAAACCTGGGACCGATCAAACTCGGCTTCGAGAATTTGGACTTCGGTCCAATCACGATCGCCGCGACGGTCACACTGGGTGGCTACGTGGAAGGCGTCTTCGACACAAGCAACTTTGGCGCCACCATGGACGTCGCGGTCGACAACGAATCCGTGCCGTTCGAGGCCGGAATCGTCGTCACCGGTGGACTGGAGCCGGTCACCACCGGTGGCGGCACACCGGCGACCAGGCTCACTCTGGATATCTTGGCGTCGATCAGCTTCGCGGTCGACGATCTTGTCTCCTTCAAGAACTTGGAACTACCGTTTCATCTTTCGTTAACGGTCGACCAGGACCTGCAGGTCGAGAACGCGTCTCTCACATTGCAGGGGCTAAGCGCCGCGGAAATCTTCGTCAACTTCGGCGATTACCTGAACATGACGGCCGAAGAGGCGGAAATTGTCTTTCCGGCCCCGGCCGAGTCGACCGTGTGGTCGCTTTCGTTTGGGTCGCTCGAACTGGCCTTTGGCACGGAAGTCGGTGGCAGCAATTCGCTGGCTGGCCTGGGCGGTTCGGCGGGCAACTTCCGTGTCAGTTTTGATACCGCGGCGACGGGGCTCGACGGCCTGCTGTTCACACCGCTCGACGGGTTCTTTCTACAGGTCAGCGTGCCCGACGATTTCAAGTTCGGCTTGCCCGACTGGCTGCCGTTCGGCGCGCGAGAAATCGGGCTGAAGTTCGACGTCGATCTTACCGACGGCCAGCCGGTGGAATTGGAGGACCTGAGTATTTCCCACCTGCTGTTCTCCGGCGGGTTAGACGGAAAGGCAAGCGATCTGTGGCCGATTACGGGCCAGGTGGAGGGCATGGAGGTCGATCTGGGGGCACTGGCGGCCTACGGACAGCGCCTGATCGAATCCGGTTATGCCGGCCTGTCAGACCTGGAGACGGCGATCGTGGAAAACGGCCTCTCCTTCTTCGACGGGCTCGATTTCCCCATCACCAATCTCGAACTGGTCGAATTCGCCATCGAGCCCTTCGACCTGGGTGGCGTGGCCATCGGCGGCGGCTTGGGACTGGGACTGCTCAACATCGACGGCGACGGGCCGGACCCCGTGACCGGGGAAATTGTGCGCGAACAGACGGCCCTCTACGGCCGCATCCTGGGTCAACTCGTCGTCAGTGAAGTCGGCATCGGCGTCGAGTTGGTCGTCACCGAGTACGGTCCGGTACTGGCGCGGTTGCATGCCGGCATCCCGATTCCGATCGGTGCCATCGTCGGCGCAGCGGTCGGCGTCTGGTTCTTTGGCGTGGGGGCGGGGGCCGGGGCAAACATCGGCGACTCCACCGGGTTCTTGATCAGTGGCTTCGAGGGCGGCATCAACTTCGGCGACAACCGCATCGAAATCGACGATCCCCTGGAGTTACTCGACGCCCCGATTCTGTTCAGTCCTCTGTCCGTCGATTTGGATGCCAGGATTGAAAAAGTCGAAAAGGCCGCCCAGAAAACGTCTGAGCTGCTGAACGACGGCGACCCGACCAACGATGGCCGCATCTACACCTGGAACGACGGCTTCACCATCACCGGCGCCGGCACGCTGACCAACAAGTACGTGGCGGGTATGATCGGCGGCACGCTGACCGTCGGCATCAACGTCGGCTTTCCCGAACTGGCCGGGGTCGACGACGAGGGGAAGACTTTCGGCGTCGAAATGTTCGCTTCGGGCAGCATTGATATCCTGGGCATGTCGCTGGCCAACACCGGCATCGTGTTCGATTTCAACGACCCTCTCAGCCCTGGCGTCCACATGGGCTTCGGCGTGCCGGGCATTGACGGCGGTCTCTTGGGCATGTTGTTGCCGGCCCAGGGGCGATTCGGCGCGTCGCTGCAAACCGACGGCGTGCTCTACGGTGGCGTGTTGGCCACGGGCAAACTGCTGACCGATATCGCGCTGGGCGGCCTGGAAGCAGGACAGGCGTTCTTCGACGAAACACTCAACGTGATCGCCGGCCGGCTCAACGCCGAACGCCTCACCCGGCTGACTCAGGAGGACGGCTTCGATCCGCTCTCCGACAAGCTGTGGCTGCGTCCGTCGCGGCTGCTGCAGATCGTTCTCGACGTCGACGGTACCGGCACGTTCCCCACGCGAGAAACGCAGACCATCGACCGGGAGTTCCTGGTCAGTCGACTGCTGGCTCTGGTAACGAATATCGATCCGAACGCACTCCTGATTCCCGCCAACGCGGCTGACGCCATCATCAATCAGATCATGGAAGTCGGTTCGCAGCTCGCTCCCCAGTTCGACCTCGATCCGCTTGATGTGCTGCCCTTAATCCTCGACCACGCGAAACAGACCTTGCAGGGCTCGTTGGAGGAGTTCCTGTCGGTCGCGGATCCGTCCTTCTCCGTCAAGGGGTTCATTCAGCCTGTCATTTTAGGAATTCCCTTCGGTCCGCCGCAGAACGAAGTCGAACTGCGGCTGGACAAACACGGTCTGCAGTTCGGCTTCGACACCACGCTGCTGTCGCTATTCAACGCGGCGACAGCGGTGCTGTCGGCGATGGGCGTGCCGGACGCCACGGTCGGAATGACCGTCAGCCTGCCGATCGGCGACGCGATTCTGAACGCCTTGCTCGCCGAGGGACCCCTGGATCCGCTGGAACCGAACGATCCGGGCTGGGGCATCGAACTCCACAGCAGCTTGCGGGTGGCCGGATTCGATGTGGGAACGCTCAAAGGCCTGGCAATTCCACCCGACGCGAACCCGGCCACGTTTCTCGAGGACCACATTCAATTGGTCTACCTGGCACCCGATGAGCCTCTCGATCTCACGAGAATACCCATCCATAACCTCGAACAGTACGAAGCTCTGATCAGTCACGGCGGTATTCTGATCAGCGGTCTGATGCGGGCGCCCATGCTGCTGACCGACCCCTTGGAAGTGTTCGACGATTTGCCGAATTTGACGCCGCCGGAAAATGTACTCGATTACCCAGGCTGGTTGGGGAACATCGCCAATACGCTGACAGAGGTGGTTGAGCCGGCGCAGATCCAGTTGTTTCTCCCCTCGCTGCATAAGACACTCGTGACCAACTTCGACAACGCCTGCCCCGCCTTTGATCCCAACCGAGACTATACGCAGGCCGAGTTGGCAGCGCTGTGTCCCGAGGAAGGTCGCGTGACGATCACTGCCGCTGCCGCCGAGATCCTCGACGATGCCTATCTGGCCGGTAACTGGGACGGCACGCTGCTAAGTATTCCACTGGGCAAGGGGCGGATCGAAGGCACTACTGAGGGACTGCTGGTCGCCATGGAAGAGCCGCTGTTAGGGCTGGAGTTGGAATTCCTGGTCGATACTCAGATCCGCACGATTAACGATACCCTCGTCGAGTTTCCCCGTGCGCAAGGCTCCCTGGCGCTCGACACCACCAAGAGCGAGCAAATCCTCGAGTCGTTGAGCCTGCCGCCGTATTTGCTGTCGCAATTCGGCAGCGCCAGCGGCACACTGCGGGCCTTCTCACCGGGCTTCAGCGACAATCCCCGCGAGCCCGATCGGCTCAAACGCGTAGGCGGGTTCGAACTATCAGCCCAGTTGAATGCCGACCTATTCGATGTCTTCGATGCCACTTTCGACGGCGCGCTGAACTCCAGCGGAGACTATTCTTTTGAAACCAGCGATTTGAGCTACTCCTTTCCGGCCGGAATAGGCATCGTCTCAGGAAATGCCGACTTCTCGATCGCTGGAAATAACGACTCGTCCGATGTCGACTTCCAAGGCTCCTTTTCCGGATCGTACACGGTTGGCCGTACCCTCGTGGCCAATGTTGACGCCACTATCGATGCGTTCGGCTGCCTGCAGGGATCGCTCACGTATCTGAATGGATCGGGGACCTTGCCGCTACCCGCCCATGCGCTCACGCCCGGTGCATGTGGGCCGCAATTGCACGTCGATGACGCGACATTCACTGAATCCGACGCGGACGCAACGCATCAGGTCATCGTCCGCTTAAGCCAACCGGCAGACCATCCTGTGGTCGTGACGTACTCCGTCGAGTCCATGCAGGGCAATGCCGATTCTCGCGATAAGGCGACCGACGACGATGTGGTCTTCAAGAATGGTAACGTCACGATTCACCAGGGGCAACTTCAGGCATTGATTCCGGTCGTGATCAAAGGTGACAACACGTGGGAAACGAATGAGGTGTTCCGCGTGCGGGTTGGCAGCGCACCGGGCGTGGGATTAGCCAAGCCGGTGGGGATCATGACCATCGTCGACGACGACTTGGAGAATCTGGTCGACAGCATCATCGATGCCCTGGAGCCCAGCGATCGGGCCATTGTCTGGTATGATTTCCAGAATGCCCACAATGTGTTTGACGCCTCTGCCGATGTGGCGCCCGCCTATGTTGCTGCGACCAACATGACGCATTCCCGGGAAATGCATTCCGCGGGCTACCCGGGACTGCCAGGTGATAATGGCATCGGCCGTGCGGCCAGTTCCGACGCGTGGGCCAAAGGGTCGGGCTACTTCGAATTCACCATTACGCTTGACCATGACGACCCGCTCAATGCCGTCTTTGACCACCTCCAATTCTGGGACAAGACGGTTCCCAGCAAGTTCGATCAACTGTTTCCGAGTATGCAGCAATGGGAAATATTCACGAGCCTGGATGATTTTGAAACCCCCCTGACACGCGTACAGAGCATCCAGGTGAACGACGATTTCTTTGAGCAAAATAACCTGCCGGACGAAACGGAACTGGACAATCTGCTCGGCTGGCGGCGGCAGCGATTCTTGATCGATAGCGACCAGGAAGGCTACATTAGCCAGCGTCCGTTCGACATCACGTTTCGCATGTTCGGAGAGTTCGACGTGCTGTCGATCATCGACAATGTCGAGTTAGCTGGGAAAGTCACGGCGCCGTGCATATCCGGCACAGAATTCTCGTGCCTCGGCCGCCTCGTAGAGGACACTCAACGGTTCTTGGATAGCAGGTTGGGGCCCTGGGACATGTACCTCGACGGCCCCGGAGGCATGCTCACGGACCTGAAGAATCTGGGCGATGCCAGCGATCCAACACGATTCCAGGAACATCTGTATACGGAAATTGTTGGTGCGGATCCGGACCGGACGACGATTCGCATAGTCGCCGAGCGTCCCGAGCTGTTTGTACGCGGGGGCTATCTGAATTTGGGTACGATTCGCAGCGACAACGGATTGTTCAGGATCGATGTGTCGGGAGTTCCCGCGATCGGTATGCAGCTGGAAACCGACGGACCGCTGCGAGAAGTTGCGCTGAGTGGTCTCGCGGACGGAAGTCGATTCAAGATCGGCGGCTCTGACGCTGACTTGACAACGATTGCGTCGACCGCGGGTATTGGTTCCGCCGAGGGTATTGGCGTCGCTTTGCAGTCGTCCAGCACTGTGGCGTTCACTGGCAAGTCCTGGATGAATGGGAATTGGGATGTAGCCGCCGTCACGGAAGTGGAAGTGACAGGGGGAGATTTCTCACCAGCTGTCTCGATTCTCGGAGGTTTCGATTCGTTCACCGTGACCGATGGAAATTTCGCGCCGCCGACGTTCGCCAGCGGTTTAGGTGCGGCCAGGCTAGATGGCAACGGAGATCGCATCCTTGCCAAGACCGGCAGCCAGGGACTGGGTGGCTCGATCCTCGTCGGCTTGATGACGTTGGACGGGACCCTGACGTGGTTGGAAGCCAACGGCGGCAAGATCAACGCCGACGTCCAAGCAGCCGATATTGGTACGATCCGAGCAACCCGCAATTCGCGTTCAGGCGATGCGGGCAATATCGAAGGCCGCTACCAAGGGACTTCGATCGACTTGGTGCAAAGTGTTGGCGGCAACATCATCTCCACCCTGGTCACTACGGATACAGCCCATCGTGACCTGCGCGTCGAGGCGTTCGCCGATCCTGCCTACCCCAACACGGGACGCATTATCAGCCGCCATAGCTTTCATATTGCCGGTGGCGTCGAAGCCATCCGGGCGTATGACATTGAGCTAAGGCTTGTGGCCGGTGACCGCGTGGACCGAGTGGAACTTATCGGCGAAGAAGGTCGCCTGGTCGCTGACCTCACCGCACGTTCGTTTGGCTTGGTCCAGGGTCGCACGGCCCACCTGGACCTGGTCCTGAACACGGCCTACACCGAGCAGCCGCCACACACCGGGACGGGGTCGTGGGAGATCGTGGCCGGCGCCGCAGGGTCGTTGATCGAATTCGAGTTGTCCGACGTCGCGCGCCAGACGGAACTGCACTTCACGGTTGACGAGCAGGGTGAGCCACAAGCAATCGTATCTGATCGGGTTACCCCCGCGCTGCTGGACGAGAACGTGTCCGGAGTGACCGTCGGGCCGGTGGGCATCCCGCTGGCCTGGGACGGCGTGCCGCTGACGATCGACATTTCGGACCCTCGGTTCGAACTCCGCAGCGGCCAGCTGGCGCTGCGACTTGATGACCACTTGCAGGCCAACGCGCAGGGTGGCGAGTCGATTGGATTGTCTGCCACGTCGTCGGATGGAATGAGTCATTGGCTGGAGACGTTTGTCATCAGCATTGAAGTCAACCCGTTTCCTTGGCACCACAAACCGCAGCCTCTCGACACCAACGCAGATGGGAGGGTGAGTCCCCGTGACGTGCTCGTGATCATCAACCGGCTCAATACTGGCCTGTCGGGCGCTCTACCGAGTGTTCGTCCGGCGACGGAAGACGGCCAAGTCGTCTGGTACGATGTTGTACCCGATGGTTTAGTCACGCCACGCGATGCTTTGACAGTGATCGATTATCTGAATCGAGGGGGCCTCGGCGAAGGCGAGGCAGTGTGGAACAGCAGCTCTTCGGCGGCGGCCTCTGGCGCGTCGAGCGCCGATCCCGTCCGCTCCGGCGTCGCACTTGCCATGGCGTGGGGATCTCACACGCTGACTCGCCCAGTCACGAGCGGATCGGTGACGCGTCGGAATACATTCCCGGAACTCGACCTGCCGCCCGTTGTCGCCGCCTGGTTCGCCGTCGGGGATCTGCCAGCGGGTCTGCCCGATCGGATAGTTCGTGCACGGGATGAAGTCTTGAGCGCGCGAAGTAGGTTCCGCGAACTGGATTGGCTCGAAGATATCCTCTGCGACCTCGCGGCGGACACTACGCACAGTTCGTGATTGGGCAGGACCGCGTGAAAGGATGTGGTGGCCCACCGACCTTCGGTGACTCCAAAGTGTAGCGGCGGTGCCTCCCCCGTTGTGATGATGCTGGTGGCCCGTTCTTGGGTCCGGGTGGGGCGGCGAACAGGCTTGCCTGCGGCGGAGTCAACGCTGCGGAACCGTGCCACCTACTCGGTGTTGCCGGAGCATGGCGGAACGCAGGGGCAAAATGGCATCACGCACCTTCACCGAAGTGGAAGTTGCGAAGAACATTCAGAGGAACTAGAGGCAAGGGGATGACCCAAGACATTATTCTCACGGATACTCCCGCTACCGTTTCAACAAGAGTTTCTTCCGGTTCTTCAATCACGCGGAAGTCTTCCGGCGGGTTGCGGAAGTCGAGCCACGTGACCGTATGCGGCTGTGCGTGGAACGGGACGAGCAGACCGGCGAGGCTCGGCTGCTGGCCGCCAGCAGTCCGGCCAGAGCGATCCTCCGACATGATGACCTGATGGAAACATTGGGGCGCTACGAAGGCGAGAACATTCGCTGCGGCAACGGTGTCGTCGAGTCCACGCACGTTCCGTGTATTGGCGGAAACGCGTTCGAGATCGGGGGCGACAAGCTGTGCAACCGTTTTGTCGTGTCGGCCCCCGTGGACGGCTACGGCCTACCGAGTATCTACCTGTCGCTGCTCCGTGAGATCTGTAGCAACGGCATGATCGGATACCCACCTTGTTCCTGCCAGAGGGTTCTTTCATGTTCAACAGGGGACCGCGACAATCGTCCTTGATGACGCCTGCTGGCTCATACCCATCGAGAATTTGTTCAACGATTTCCGGAGCAAGTGAGATGAGGCGCAGAATGCGTCCAACGTAGGTCAGATCGACGCCATTGGCCGCCGCCAGGTCTTCGAGGCTGGCAAGTCCGCCGGACTCGAGTTGCTCCTGCCAGCGATAGGCCTTGGCCAGGGCGGAAACGAGCGAGCCGTTAGACCCTCGTTCGGGCGCGGCGTGGCCGTTGCTGCCGCCGTGGGTGAGTACCATCTGGCGGCCATTGCGACGGTGAAATCGGACGGGGATTCGCACCACGATCGCGTCGCCGTCGCGCGACACGGTCAGGCCCGGGTAGTTCTCCTGTTGGCTCGTCTCAACGTGATCAATCATGGCTTCGAGCTGCCATCGGGCCCAGTTCGCCGGCGACCTGCTCGATGCCGTTGGCGCGGAGCGATCCATCTCGGGAACTGAGTGCCCCGCGCGGAGGTCGCGGCCTCGCTCCCCGTCAGGCCTGACAAACATCCGCGATCCGCGACAACGATCTGCGGTGAGCATTGGGACTGGGGAGGAGGCAGCAGCGGTCAGCTACGGGATCTACGGTTTCGATCCAGCTTCGAAATCGTGGCAAGTGCTTCCATTCCTCGGCGATGGTTCGATGGTCACAATGGAAGTCAATATTCCGTAGGAAGTGCTCACTGCGGGCAAGTACGAAATCGTGACCCACACACACTGTAACACAGTGACGTCGCCGGATGGGACGCAGAAGGTCGGCCAGTGGAAGGCCACGATCGTGGACCGCACCACGCCTGTGTTCGAGCAGGTTTCCGGTGACAGTCCCCTGCCGCTCAGTCCCCTGCCGCCCAAATCGCGATTCGTCCGGCAGCCATCGGCAGCGCCCAAGAAGTAGGTCCGCTTTGATGCCGCGGGCCATGGTTCCGCCATGCTATTGGGCCATCACGATGTAAGCGACTGTGTAGGCCACCATCTCCGCAAGCCGCTCTTTCAATCTGCGTTGCAGGTCGACGCTAATGCTGTCGGGGTTACCACGTGCTGAGCGCCGTGTGGGAGTGAACAGGCTACCGCTTCGTGCCTTTCGCGAGTTTTTGGTGCAGCAGTTCGATTTCCATCATTAAGCTGGGCTGCATCTCGGCTAGTCGGCTCGGAATATCGCGACTGGCATGGATCACCGTAAGCAACAAGATCGTGTCTTGCAGGACATCACAAACGAGTACGTGCTTGTTGACTCGATAGAAACGCAACGCTGGGTGTAGCTCTTCTTCAGCCCGTAAGAGGGCCGAGTTCTCTTGTAGCAAGGTGAGCGCCGCTTCGATGTCGCTGATGTACTTAGCAGTCGTCGTCTTACCCCACTGCGCGACTGAAAAGCGTTCGATGTCAGTGATATCGCGCAGGGCCCGCTCGGTGAGTAGCAGATCCGACCTGGTCTTCTTAGCGCTCACTTCCTGACCTTCTTGAGCATGCTCTTGAGATCGCCCACGAAGGGGACGATTCGACCCGCGATGGCATCCTGGTAACCTTCGACGATTGCAGCACGCACCTCGCCCGCCTCTTGCTGGAGTTTGTGACGGCGGATGATATCCCTCACGAACTCGCTCGGCGTGGCGTACAGTGTACCGTCACCGCAGTTCTCATCGATAAACGCCCGCAACTCGTCGGTAAGCGATAGATTGAGGGAATTGGCCATGGCTACCTCCTGATCCTGATGTAACTACGTCACAACAGTAGCAGTAAACCCGTTTGTTGTCAATATTCGCCATAATCGTGTCGTCGCGTTTCGATACCCGTTTCGAGTCCTGGCGGCCGCCTCCATTTAGTCGGACTGCACAACCCGTCTCGAACGAAACAGGGCCCGTCAGCAACCACTGGCGGGCCTTGCTCGTTTGGTGCACGTATTGCGGGATTTGCGAGGGTTGGCGTCTCCGGCCAGCCCGAAATCGCGTGACGTGGTCGCCGCCCGCAAGGCCCGAATAGTCTCGAAATGGCCCAAGAGTCTCGAAATCGCGTGACGAGGCCCCTACGCGTCACGCGATGG
This sequence comes from Pirellulaceae bacterium, assembly GCA_041752115.1. Classification (GTDB taxonomy): domain Bacteria; phylum Planctomycetota; class Planctomycetia; order Pirellulales; family Pirellulaceae; genus JAJRVM01. Next base: position 13,853 of record JBGSHS010000071.1, read on the forward strand.
AAGTGGCTTGAAATCTGCGGGTTGCGAAAACGGCGTTTTCTGCAGTTTGGCGGCCTTGGCCAGCAGGCGAGCGCTTGAAAACAGGCGTCACCCGCATTCGACAACTCCACTTTGACGAATGCCTCTTAATGGTACATAATACCTCCAGATATAACAAAGTGGAGGTGTGCTGTACCGTGCCTACGATCACCGACGAATCCGAATCGGATGCCGTCCGAAGAGCGCTGAAGTCCTTCAAGAAGCAGGGTGGCATGCTCCGCATGGCCCAAGCAATGCGCCTGGGTATTCATCGGAACACGCTTTACCGGATGGTTGACGAAAACCTGATTGAGCGGATCAGCCGTGGCCTCTACCGTCTGACAGATGCCGAACCGCTGGGAAACCCTGATCTCGTTACAGTGGCTGCCACAGTGCCCGACGGCGTGCTCTGCCTCATCTCAGCCCTGGCATTTCACAATCTGACCTCCCAAATTCCCCACGAGGTATATCTCGCTATTTCACGAAACAGCGAACCACCGCGGATTGACTACCCGCCCATCCGTACGTTTCGTTTCAGCGGAAGAGCTTTTTCCGAGGGCATCGAACGCCCACTGGTGGACGGAATTCGCATCCCCGTCTATTCCCGGGAAAAGACAATCGCTGACTGCTTCAAGTTCCGAAATCACATTGGCATCGACACCGCGCTGGAAGCAATCAAATTCTACAAAGAACAGCCAAAACGGAATGTCGGATCGCTGCTTGAATACGCGTCCATTTGCCGGGTATCGAAAGTCATCCGCCCGTACTTAGAAGCGATACTATGACGAAACGCAAAGTCACAGACGTGGCTGCTTCCGTTCGTGCACGATTGCTGGCCAGCGCCAAGGAAAGCGGCAAGCCATTTCAGGAAGTCCTGCAGTACTTCGTTATGGAACGGTTTCTGCACCGGCTCTCCAAATCGTCGTATGTCGAGAGACTCGTGCTGAAGGGAGGATTGATGCTCTCAGCCTGGAAGGCTCCACTGTCGCGCCCTACCAAGGACATGGACTTCTTGGCGCATATGTCCAACGAGCCTGACTCCATCGCTGCCGTCGTTCGCGAAATCTGCGACACGCCGGATAACGCCGACGGACTGCACTATGATACTTCCAACCTGCAAGCTGTGGCAATTAAAGAAGACGCGGACTACCCGGGAGTACGCGTCACGTTCCTGGCATATCTGCAGCAAGCGAAGATCCACATGCAAATCGATGTAGGCTTCGGTGATGTAGTGATTCCCAGGCCCGTCAAGATTTCGTATCCGACAATCCTCGGACACGAAGCCCCGGAGATACGAGGCTATCCGCGTGAAGCGACCGTCGCCGAAAAGTACGAAGCGATGGTGAAGCTGGGACAGTTGAACAGTCGAATCCGAGACTTCTTTGACGTCTGGCTGTTGTCGCGTCAGTTTGACTTCGATGGCCAGTTGCTTTCGCATGCGATGCGAGAGACGTTTGCCAACCGTGGCACGGAAATCGACACTGATCCGGTTGCACTCAAGCCCGAGTTCTCAACCGATTCAGTGAAACAATCCCAGTGGCGTGGATTTTGTCGAAAGTCCCGAATCGGTATTGCGCCGGCGTCACTTCAGGAGGTGTGTGATGCCATCTCCGAATTCCTGTTGCCGGTGGCTACATCCCTCCGCGCTGGTCAAGAGTTTGAGCAAACATGGATTCCGTCGGGACCATGGAAAGAGGCATGAAATGCCAGATTAACACCACGATTGCATTGCCCATACGGATGGCAGGTTGTTACGCAACTTCGCCAAGCTCATACCCGCTGGCTCATCCCCATCGAGAATCCGTTCGACGATCTCCGGTGCCAGGGAGATAAGCCGCAGAATGCGGCCGACATAGGTGCGATCGACACCGTTGTTGGTGATCGAGATGCTCACGCGCGAGATGCAGGAACACCTGCGGGCCGCCCGCGACCATGCCGTGGACACGCTGGATCGCGCGGGAACACCACAATTGCTCCCGCGTCCGCAGCGGGATTTTCTGGCGAGGAAACTGAAACTGCACAAGTCCAGCGTCACGCGGGCATTCCAGGACGACGAAGCGCGCGAGTTGCGGTTTCTGTGGGACCTGGCGGCCGACCTGGATCGGATCCTGGAGCGTGGCGGCTAAAGCACAACCGATGAGTCGCCAGCCGGCGGCAGACGGCGCACCACCCGATCGATCGTGTAATCGGTGCCAGCTCGCCTCCGCATTTTGCGCATGCCACCGCTGCCGTCAAATATTTCGGCGACGGCCTGATGGCACGTTGAATTCCCGGATGGCAAAATGACTCCTGTGCTCCAAGGGATGGAGCGAGAAGGCATGTTTGCCGAAAATGGAACGTGAAAAGAATCAATGCTTCGTCCTTCGGCTGTGCGACAGTTGCGTCAACAAGCGATAAATCCGATGGCACGACGATTTCCACAATTTTCGCTCCGATCCGCTCTTGAGGCCACGTTCGTTCTCGCGGCGGGACTCGCAGGCTATCAGGCGGTCTATGTTGGCGAGGCAAATCGTTGGCCCGGCTTTCAGTTAAGGGAAGGCTATTGGGGAACACAATTCCTGAGTTCGGTGCTCTATGCGATCGGTAGTGATCGGGTCGTGCTGCGAATCGTATCTGGAACTTGGTTTGGTTACGCAGCTTTGATAGCGGTGGGATTGGTCGTGGTGGGGCGTCTTTGCGTTCGTCCGGGCCGCACGACAAGCCCTGGCTGCAATACTGATTCACGCTCGGCGTAGTGTTGTTCAAAGAATGGACCTTTTCTTGGGACAAGCGTGTCCTGCAGGCGTGTGCAGCTAACCGGGGTGGGTCAGTACCACCTCGGCACCGAAACGCGCGCTGCCAACTGCAGCAGGTCACATCCCCCTGCCGCAGTTCCAGCCCATGAGAGCGGACAATTGCCGTCGTCGGATCGACGGCGCGATAACGTCCTCAGCGCCTTCCAGGTCGATTACGCCCCAATGGTCCAATTCTGGTGCTTGGCGGGAGTTGCACAACGCGAGTGAATCTCTGAGGACGTCGCGCCAAGCTGCAATTGGCTGTCCCAACCCACTTCGGTTCGACAGACCGACGCGATCCTCGGCAAGCCCCTTGCGCACGCTGGCTTGACAAACATCCGCGCGCGGCTGTGTTTCGCATCGGACTCTCGGCGTCCGCTAGGGTCGCGAGGAACCGGGTGCCATCGGGCCGTTAGCGAGTCCCGGCATGCACACGAATCTGGACGCTGCGTTCCTCCCGGCACGATGCCCCCGTGCTGAGCGACTACCAGACAGACGTCGCCCGCCGCACCGGGTGCAATCATCGTGGCCCGCCCCCTCGGTTGCAGCAGATTCGAATTGATGCAACTGCAACTGGCCAGAACACGAGAAGTAACCCCTTGCCGCATTGCGACTTGCGGCTTGCGGCATTTTTTGTAGCAGCATTTCGTGCAACTCGCCGGCGGGTGAACGCGGTGCAACGGGCACCGCAGCAGTTCCCCCCGGCCCATTGACTGAGAGCCCGAGGACATCCCTCGCGCCGTCAATGCGACGACAGCGATTGGCCGCTCTCGCCAGCGGAAACTGCAGCAGGTGGATGTGACCTGCCGCACTTGGCACATCGTGTTCTGCTGTTTGGGTGGGGGCGACATCTGAGGCTCTTGATAGTGCAGAATCCTCGGAGGTCGAGGCGACCTGAAGCAGTCGCACAACTGGGGCCCCGCTTATTGGCGGGTGATGCAGGATCCTTGGTCTTCTTCGCTGTGTTTCCCGTCGGCGTTTGCTAGTCAACGTACGATTCACCCACCACACGGCGGTCTAACGACCGGTGAGTTGATTGCTTGCCGGATGAAATGCTGGGGTGCCGCGCAAGAATCTCATTGCCGTTCGCAATCAGTCCTCAAAGCGACTCGAGGCAATGTGGTCAGTCGATCCACGCTATCGGCCCGCACCCTAAATCCGGGGGGGCGAGGATTGAATTAGCCCCCGGGACCGGTCTTGAGTTTCAGATGGATTTGTCTTGCACACAGGGAAGCGGGAAACTAGTTTTGACTGAAGAACTCACCATTTCTTCGTGAGACAGGGGATCCGCCGATGAAGGTGACCAGGGCCACAGCATCACTGTTGCAGGCATGGATTGTTGCTTTGGCGTGGGTGGCGGCGTGGGCGGGGACCGCCCAGGCCGGAATGATCTTTTCGCACGACGGGGCAGTGGACCCAACCACCGAAGGATGGGCACACTACGTGGGCTCCGGGGGAGGTACTTCGTCGGGACCGGTTTACAACGATCTCGGTCTCGGCATCGACGCGTGGTTCGTGAAGGATACGTCGGTACTCCTCAACACCACGGAGGGCTATCTGCAACAGCCAACGACTGGCCAACTTTCGGCAGCGTTGTCCAACGGATGGACACTCAGCGCGACGCTGCGCGTTCTTGAACATTCAACCGGGTATTATACGACAGGACTGTTTACCACTTTCCGCGACGGCGCGAATGATTGGATCATGTGGTTTGATATGCAAGCAGACGGAGACCCGATTGTCCGGTTTGATACTGGTCCCAACGGTGACCCGGCCTATGTTCTCGAGGGGGCAGGAAGCACTTACCACACCTATTCTCTCGTCTACGACCCAGTGTCCGGATCGGCGGACCTGTTTGTCGACGGAGTCGAGCGTGTTAGCAATCACATCGGCGCTTCTTCTAGTGAAGTCAACGTATCATGGGGCGCAGGAGCGTCGAACGCCACCGCTCTGGGGCACTTCAATGCAGTGTCCTTTTCAATAGTTCCGGAACCCACCTCCCTTGTCATGTTCGCCGGTCTGGGCATCATAGGTCTAGTCGCAGCGAGAAGGCGCAAACGAGCAGCGTAGCAGAACAGAGCGCACTTTGGTTCTCAACCCCGTCTGCTGAAAGGTCGGCGGGGTTTTTTCGTGCACCCATCTTGCGGATCGCGGGTTAGCCGCATAGTCGCGCGACGTCCTGGAGGAAAGAAAGACAAGACGATCACGACGATTCGGAGTATTCGCCGCGAAAGTAACATGTTCGCAGTTGAGGAGGTGAGAACCCGGCAGAAGACGTTTCGCGCCAATCCCACCCAGTGAGGAGGAAGGACGCAATGCGCGTGGGTGAAGCACATCGCTGAAGTTCCTGACCGTCTACAATAGTATCAGGTGACGGATCCCGAGTCGTCGCCTTGCGCGCCCAGGTCTGACAGACCTGCTCCAGTTGCTGAGCATCGCCAATCTGATTTTGGAGTCCACGCGAGCGAGGCCGACCGGTGTATCATTCTGATGGCACCGTGCTATCGCTCAAACTGCACCAGGTGGATGTGACCAGCCGCAGTTGGCGGATCGCGTGCTGCAACGTGCATGAGCGCGACGAGATCGCCTTCGGTACATATCGTTCTGCGCACAGGTCGGTTTCACCTGTGCGCACAACACCATACGCCCACCGGGAACGGACGTGGCGTGGTCTACCCCAAACGCCGTCGTACAACTGACCGAGGACGCGTCCTGGTGGGAAATTTGGTCGTACCGGGGGTATTGCCAAACGATCAAGGCTTGGTGACACCTCCGAGCCCTCGAAGCTATAACCCCGCAGTCGCCGGTTCCCATCCCGTTCCCTCAAGCACTCTGGCCCGTTGCGAAATCCGGCGACCACGGGGTTATAGAAGCGACCGGCCTTGCGAGAGACTTGGTTTCTAGGCGTTCTAAGGCCCAGTTCTGGCAACGACTTGCGTGAACAGGGCGACTCTCTTGTTGTGACGCGGTGAGGTCTCGCGAGAGTCACGCGGCTTTCACCGACGCGACGCTCGTCGACCAATTCCGCCCCAGACTCTCGCCTCTCTCACTGTCTCTCTTTGCTCGGGTTATGAGGTGTTGTGACCTCTTTAGCGGTCGCAACCCCTACGTTTCTACCCAGGCGATGGTTCCCAATTGCGACCTGGATCTAACCGATGCGTGTTGCACCTCCACACCACTTATCGCTGTTACTTGCCGTCCGTCGCTGCTGCCGCAGCCGGCGGATACTTGGCCCGCTCGGCTTGCCACTTCTGCACTTCATCGAGTTTTTCGGTGGCGGTGTAGAACTCGATCAGCCGGTCGAGGGCCTCGGTGAGGCGAATCGCTCCCTGCGGCGGGATGGTCTTCTCGCGAGCCTTCATCCCTTCGTAGCCCTGCAGCAACAGCGGCTCGGCGTCGGCGTACTTCCTCTGTCCGAGCAGTGCTCCGCCGAGCATTGCCTTCGTGTTGAACATCGTCCAGGCGTCGGGCTGGATCTTCTCGCGGATGTCCAAGGCCTCGCGGAGCAGCGGCTCGGCCTCGGCGTACCCCTTCATCTCCAGCAGGCTCATGCCGAATTGTGCCATCATCCCGCCCAGTTGCGGGCTGTCCTTAGGCAACGTCTTGCGGGCGTCGGTCAGCATTTCGTCGATCAGTTTCACCGCCTCGGCGAGCTTGCCGGCCCTGGCGTAGGCGTCGAGCAGCCCAGTGACGACCCAGCCCATGGTGGGGATCTTCTTCGACGCCCGATACGCCTCTTCCAGCAGTGGGATGGCCTCCGCCACCCGCCCGGCTTCCGTGTAGTTCAACCCGAGGTTGGCCACCATGAATTGTGTGCTCGGGTGCTGGCGACCGAACTTCTTCTCGTGGAGAGGGAGCAATGCTTCGAACATCGGGACGGACTTGTCCAGTCGTTTCAGCCTCAGGTAACAGACCGCCAGGTTGTTCATGCTGGTGAGGGTGTTGGGGTGGTCGGGGCCGAGATTGGCCTTCTGCAGCTTCAGCGTCTCCTCCGTCAGCGGCAGGGCCTTGTCGAGCTGGCCTGCGGCCAGGTAGGCCTGCGCCAGGTTGTTCATGCTAGTGAAGGTATTGGGGTGGTTGGGGCCGATCTTGACCTTGAAAAGCTCGAGCGTCTCCTCGAGCAGCGGCAGGGCCGTGTCCAGCTGGCCTGCCTCCTGGTAACCCTGCGCCAGGTTGTTCATGCTCATGAGGGTTTGGGGGTGGTCGGGGCCGAGCTTGGTCTTCGTGAGCTTGAACGTCTCCTCGATCAGCGGCAGGGCCTTGTCCAACCTGTTGGCCTTCCGGTAGGCCCCGGCCAGGTTGTTCATGCTGGTGAGGGTGTCGGGGTGATCGGGGCCGAGCTTGGCCTTCGTGAGCTTGAACGTCTCCTCGATCAGCTGCAAGGCCTTGTCCCGCTGGCCTGCCTCCTGGTAACCCAACGCCAGGTTGTTCATGCTGGTGAGGGTGTCGGGGTGGTCGAGGCCGAGCTTGGCCTTCTGCAGCTTCAGCGTCTCCTCCATCAGCGGCAGGGCCTTGTCCCACTGCCCGGCGGTATGGTAGGACGCTGCCAGGTTGTTCAGGGTGCCGATGGTGTCGGGGTGGTTCTTGGCCTTCTGGAGCTTGAGCGTCTCCTCGAGCAGCGGCAAGGCCTTGTCCAACTTGCCGGCGGCAGAGTAGCCCAATGCCAGGTTGTTCATGCTGGCGAGGGTTTTGGGGTGGTCGGGGCCGAGTTTGGCCTTCCGGAGCTTGAGCGTTTCCTCGGAGAGCGGCAGTGCCTTGTCCAGCTGGCCGGCGGTCCGGTAGGCCTCCGCCAGATTGGCCATATAATCGAGGGTGTCGGGGTGGTCGGGCCTCTTCGCCTTCTCGAGCTTCAGCGTCTCTTCGAGGAGCGGCAGGGCCTGGTCGAGCCTGCCGGCCCTCTCGTAAGCCAGGCCCAGACTGTTTCGGGCACTGAGAGTGGACGAATGATCCACGCCCAAAACTTGTTGACGTAGTTCGACCGCCCGTTCCAAAAACGGCACGCCTTTCGCCGCTTCACCCGTGCCTCGATAATTGACACCGATGATCCAGCACAACTCCGCCTCGATTGGCGGGTCGAGGTCCTTCCGCGCCCGCAGCTTCTCGGCCGCCCGGTCCAGCAGTTGCCGCAGGGTGGTGTCCTTATCCAGCACCCCCTTGTCGGCCCCGCCAAAGCGTTCCTGACCCTCGACACTGGTCAGGGCCAGGAAGTCGACACACACGAACTCGGCGATGGCCTCGGCAAACTTCCGCTGGCGTTCCTCGTCTTGCCGGGCCAACCTCTCGGCCGCCGCCGCCCGCTCGGCACGCGCCTGCTCCGTCATCGCTTTCCGCTCGTTGTCCTCGGCGATCGCGCGTTGATCCGCCTCGTCCGCCCGCGCCCGCTCCGCCCGCACCGCTTGCCAGGTGGTGCCGACGATCCCGGCGACCAGCGCCAGCAACACCAGACTCGCGGCGATCACTTGCCCCTTGTTTCGCTTCACGAACTTCTTCAGCCGGTAGCCCGTGCTCGGCGGCCGGGCCTCGACCGCTTCGTCGGCCAGATAACGCTGGATGTCGCGGGCCAGTGCGTTGGCGGTTTCATATCGCCGATCGCGCTGCTTCTCCAGACACTTCATCACCACCCAATCCAGTTCGCCCCGCAAGAGGGCCGTCAGCTTCCTGGGTTCGATCTGCCGCACCGCCGCCAGCGATGGCAGCGACTCGTCCGTGGAGAGCCGCGTGCTGGGCTTGGACGGCACTTCTTCCTGGATGATCTGGATCATCTCGGTCAGAGCGGCCTTGCGCAGCCGTTTGGCGTCGATCGGCCGCAGACCGGTCAGGAGCTCGTACAGGATCACGCCCAGCGAATAAATGTCGGCCCGCGTGTCGATGTCTTCCCCCGAGAACCCGGCCTGCTCCGGCGACATATATTCCAGCGTGCCGACCACCGCGCCAAAGCCTGTGGACATTGTCTCTTCGGTCAGCTTGCCGGACGTCGCCTTGGCGACGCCAAAGTCGATCACCTTGGGGACCGGCTTGCCATCGATCATCGTGACCAGGATGTTGGCCGGCTTGAGATCGCGATGCACGATCCCTTTCTGATGCGCGTGCTGCACCGCCCGGCAAATCGGCACGAACAGTTCCAGCCGAGCTTTGGGGGTGAGCTTCAGCTCGTCGCAGAATCTGGTCAGCGGCAAACCGTTGACCAGTTCCATGACAAAGAAGGGCTGTCCGGTCGGCGTCATACCGCCATCGAGCACCCGGGCGATGTGGGGATGATCCATCAGCGCGAGCGCCTGTCGCTCCTGCTCGAACCGTTGCAGCACGGCCTGGGAATCCGTGCCGGTCTTGATCAACTTCAGGGCGACCTTGCGTTTGACCGGCTCGGTCTGCTTGGCGACCCAGACTTCGCCCATGCCCCCTTCGCCAATCTTCTCTTGCAGCGTGTAACGGCCGCCGATGACCACGCCGGCCACCGCATCGCGACGGTAGTCGGTGGTCAAGGTTCGAGACCCAGGGGCATCTTGAGAGCTGCCCGCACTCGGTGTGTGCTCGCCCGTGGCTGCCGCACCCGCCTCGACTGGTTGCGAGTCCCTGGTGGCCTCGAGATCGTCCGGCGGTTTGTCTAATAAATTGCCGGGCTTCTCATGGGCGGCCAGAAGCGCCTCGACGGCCGCCCGGAGTTGCGGTTGTCCCGAGCAGGCTTGGTCCAGGAAGCGGGCGCGATCTGCGGCCGATCGGGCTAACGCTTCCTGGAAGATTGTTTCTTCGGTCATGATGGCTCCTTGCGTACGGGCGAAGGGTGTCGCTCCTCAATGCGACGAAAGCGTTCCGCCAGCGTCACAAATTTTCCGGAATAATTCGGATCGGATCGCCGCCTTCCATTTCACGACGTAGCCAAGCCCGTGCATAAACCCAGTAGCGGTCAGCCGTTTTGGGCGAGATGCCAAGGATCAGCGCCGCCTGATCGCCGGTCAGGCCGGCGAAGAAACGCAGTTCGACCAACCTGGACTTGACGGGATCCTGTTCGGCAAGCCTGGTAAGGGCGAAGTCCAGGGCGAGCAAATCGTCGTTCGGAGCCGGCATGACGATGCGCTCGGCGTCGAATTCTTGCCGTTGCCGGCCGCCACCATGGATTTTTCGCTGTTTACGCCGCGCTCGTTCGATCAAGATCCGCCGCATGGCGGTGGCCGCGGCGGCGAAGAAATGGCCGCGATGGTCCCACGCTCCGGCGTCCGCCGATCCCACCAGCCGTACATACGCCTCATGTACCAGCGCCGTCGCTTGTAGCGTCTGGCCGGGCTTCTCCCGGGCCAGTTTGGCCGCAGCCAGCTTCCGCAACTCCTCGTAGACGAGGGGCAGCAGTTGCTCCGCCGCCGACGGATCGCCGGATTCGATTTGCGACAGGATGCGCGTAACGTCAGACATGGCCAGGGGCTCGAAGGAAACAGATTTGACTCCGAGCCAGTTTATAGCACGCGTCAAGGCGGGGGCCACACATTCATCCTAACGGGCAACCGGGAAAGCCGTCTGTGACTTTCGGCACGATGACCTTGGCAATCGCGCGACGGCCCTTCCCGCTTGCATTCTGCTGGCGGTTCCATCAACGAATGGCGCAAAACGCATCGACTTGCGTGCCGAGGTGCATTACACCTCGATAGAAAATGCCCCTTGGCAGCGCGTGCAAGTGGGGCACATTCGCGCCGTTTCTTGCAAGGACCTATCCCGCACAGGTCTGACAGACCTGGGGCAGTTGTGCCACGTCGCCAGCCCGACCTTCACACTCTCAGGAATCCTTCGCATCGCGCAGTCGAAACAACGTCACATTTGATTCTGCTCGAGCAGCAACAAAGATGAAAAAGGCATACGGGCACATAGCGATCCGGCCATGCTCAATCTAGCAGGATCCATTGAGTAATGCTGTCACTTGAATTCTCTTGACGGCATGTTGCGCGTGCCGTTTCAGTGTGCCAACAGTGGTGTTCGTTCGCGCTAAGACAAACAATTTGCTGGATGTAGCAACATCTTTCACATTCCCTCGAACTCGCCCGTCAACTTGCCCACAAACCGTGTAGTAATCCAATAGGCACTCGTAGTGTTGCCTGTTGGGAGAGCTGCACGTGGCTGACGAACTCGACGACAAGATCCGCACGAACGCGGAAGGCCCGGCGAAGGTATCGGGTGACGCCGGCAGCGTCGAGCAGCACAAGCTCACCGAGCAGATCGAAGCGGACCGCTATCTGCGGTCCAAGAAAGCGGTCAGGTCACAGAACCGAGGCCTGCGGTTCAACAAGCCTGTTCCCCCGGGAGCCGATGAAGTCGTGTTGCGATGGGTGACCAACCTGTTCAATCCGAGGACGCGCGACATGGCGGCGCGAGGTCGCCGTACACGCATTGTGCGTGGGCGGTATACGCCTTGTCTTTGTGGACGAACTGCGCAAACGACAGCAGGATGTTCAGTGTGAGCCGCCCCATGGACGTCGTGGTGTTGAACTGCTGTGTAACGGAAACAAAGGACACTTCGTGCTCGTCGAACACGTCGATGAGCTTGGCGAAGTCCAGCAGTGAGCGGCTGAGGCGATCCACTTTGTAAACGACCACGCAGTCAAGCCGGCCGCCACGAATATCGTCGATCAACTGCGTCAATGCCGGGCGGTCCATGTTTCCGCCAGTGAAGCCACCATCGTCGTAACGCTTGGGCACGCACTGCCAGCCTTCGTGTTGCCGGGACTGGATATAGGCTTCGCCCGCCTGACGTTGTGCGTCGAGCGAATTGAACTCCTGGTCCAGCCCTTCTTCCTGACTCTTGCGCGTGTAGATCGCACAACGGATAGAACGACGGTTGCTGTTCATGGTCTGCTCCGATCAATCTTCAGTGCCGGCGACAGGCCGGCCCCTACCACATCGCGATGTGGACCTGGCTGCACTTCCCTGTGTTGTTTGATCAGGCCTCGCTGGTACAGTCCGTGGACAGTCTTTCACGATGGCGCAAACGCAACGATCTGCCGCGTGTCGAGCCGCGTCGGTCCCCTGAGGCGATCACCGAACTTGCCACCGGAATCTCACGATTCCTGCGGTGCGAAGAAGGCCGCGGGCAGAACTGCACCGTCGAACACTACCGGCGGGCGAATGGCACCGACGTGTATGTCGCCTACCCGACTCTCGCAGGCCGCATGTCATGTGGCGGACGTGGTCGACGCGGCGGGGCGGCCTCGTTTGCGACACACGGTCGTGTGCGCACATCTGCAGGCAATCTCGACCGAAATCAGCGGCTGCCTGCCAAGCGATTCGGGATTCACGCATCGCGATCGCACGCGGGAAAAAGACCGAACAGAGCTTCGGCTTGACGAATTCGAAGCCGACGTTCGTGATTGAGAACAAGGGCGGCGATCGTGGCTTGACCCGTGAGAGTGCCCCCAACAACGCGGTAGCCCTCCCAGCAGAAGTGGTCACGCCATCTGTCGACACGGGGATGAAACAACGAAACCTCTTGATCCGTGCCTGAAGCGCCTGCCGAGACACGGTCGGATTTGTGCAGATTGCAGCTGGGGCAGGCCCAAGCGAGGTTGTCGAAATCCGAGCTACCACCACGACACCGCGGAACAATGTGCTCGACGTGGAATGTCGCACCCTGTAACGACTGGTGCATCT
>JBGSHS010000072.1:0-10792 GCA_041752115.1 Pirellulaceae bacterium
GAAAGCGGCGCCGACGCCGCATCCATCGGTCGCGGCTGCCTCGGTAACCCCTGGATCTTCCGCCACACGCTGGCGCTCCTGTCGGGAAACTCCGCCAATCTGCCGCCGACGCGTGCCGAGCGTGGCCGCGTGCTGCTGCAATTGGTCGAAGGCGAATTCCGCTACTACGGATCGGCCGTGGCCGTCCGCAGACTGGCCCGCACGAGCTGCTACTTTGCCAAGGACCTGCCTGACTTCAGCGAGTTCCGTGGTAACGTGCAGCGTGTGCGCGATCTGACGAGCTTTCGCCGGTTGGCAGCAGCGTACTTCCGCTGAAGCGGCCCGTGTGGCGGCAGGGGAACAAGAGGTTCCTATCGGACATGCACGGCTCGTGGGAACCGCTGCTTGCCCAGTCGCCCAAAGGAGTCACTCAGTTCGTGCGAACTGTCGCACGATCTGCTTGGCACTCAGCAGGCCGTCGACGGCGGCACTGACGATCCCACCGGAAAAGCCGGCCCCTTCCCCCACCGGGTAGAGTCCTCGGCAAGCGGGAGATTGGCGAGTCAGTGTGTCGCGCTCGATGCGCACCGGCGAACTACCGCGCATCTCCGGGCCAAGCAGGTGGGCATGCTCCAGAAAGGCGCCGTGCCACTTGCGGTCCATCACCGGCAGTCCGGAGCGGATCGCGGCGCTGACGAGGGGCGGCAGCACTTCGTTCAGATTCAACGCCGTCGTACCGCGTCGGTAGGAACTCTCCAAACGCTGTCGCTTCGGTGGAGTGCGACCCGCCAGGAAATCGGCTGCGGTTTGGATCGGCGCAGCGTAGTCGCGGCCGGCAAGGTCGAACGCCAGTCTCTCGAAGCGGCGCTGCAATTCCATGCCCGATAGCACGTGCGTGCTGCCAAACTCGTGCGGTTCGAGCGTCACCATGATGCCACTGTTCGCAAACGGCGTGTCCCGCCGAGAATTGCTCATGCCGTTGGTGGCGACACAACCGGGCTCCGAGACGCTGGGGATCGTCATGCCGCCAGCACACATGCAGAATGAATAGACATCTCGCTGGCCATGCGCCGTCAGCGTGTAGTCGGCAGCGCCCAGCAGTGGGAGATACTCAGGCCGGCCGTACTTGTGCCGGTTGACCTGGTCCTGAGGCTGCTCGATGCGCAGGCCGAGTTGAAAGGCCTTTTGCTGCAACGGAATGCCCGCATCCAACAGCATGCCAAAGGTCTCACGAGCACTATGCCCGATGCCCAGCACCGCCTGAGTGGCAGCGATGTAGCCGCGGGACGTGTGCAGACCTCGCAAGCTGCCGTCGACGATGTCCAGCCCTTCCAGCAAACAACCGAAATAGTACTCGCCACCCAACGCTTCAATCCGGCGGCGCAAGTTGCGTACGATCACCGGCACGCGATCGCTACCCAAATGCGGACGATGTTCATACACCAACGACGGCTTGCCGCCGCAGTCGACGAACCGCTCCAACACCCAATCGACATCCGGCCCGCTCATCCGGCAAGTCAACTTGCCGTCACTAAAGGTGCCGGCCCCGCCCTCGCCGAACAGGTAGTTGTTGTCGGGATCGTGTTCGCCTCCGGCCTCAAACGCTCGGATGGCTGGGACCCGCTCTTTGACCGGCTGACCCCGCTCAATGATCAGTGGTCGGTACCCCTTCAACGCCAAATAGTATCCCGCCAGCAACCCGGCCGGCCCCGAACCGATCACGACCGGCCTCTGCGCCAACCGTTCGTGCCCCGGCTCGGGCTCGTCAAACGGCGGCGCAACGAAAAAGTCCACGTCGGCCGGCCGGTCGGCCAAGCGACTCTGAAGCGCGTCCTGATCCGGCAATTCGACCAGGATCGAATAAACAAATTTGAGCGCGCGCCGTGATCGTGCATCGAGGCTCTTTCGCAGAATCCGCCACCGCGCAATATCCGCTTCGCTCACTCCAAGCTTCTGCGCCACCCGACGAGGCAACTGCGATTCGGGCTCAGTAACGTCGACTCTTACATTGCCAATACGAAGATGCAGCATTGTCACAGGCGCAGTCCTAGGGTCGTCAGCCAGGTGTTCAAATCGCCGAGCGGGAGTTCCACCGTTAGCGTGTGCTTTGCATGTCCCGCTCAGGCATCAATGAGTCCAAGATGATTGTACGGAAAAGCACAACCGATCTCATCGATACCAACGCGCATCCGCACGTTGGTTGCATACGTGTCTGCCCGCTTCCCTCAACGGTCAAGGGCGATTGCCAACTCGTTCAACCTCCCGTCCAGGGAGTCGATGGATATGACCTGGGCAGGATCGCCAGCCGTCAGACAGACACACAGTGCCCACACAAGAGACTCAATCATCATAGCTGCATCACCGAGCGCTGCGAATGGTCCGTGCACCTGACGGAACAAATTGGCGCTGCAATCGCTCGTCGCCCTGGATGCAATTCACCTGCACGAAAGGAGTTTACACCGGCGACTTGTACCGCTTGGGAGCTTTCGCGGGCAAGAGGCCAGTACAGCCGTCCTCGGCTGCTAGCTGGCCATCGGTGGAGCTGACGCGAATCACCCGCTCGATGTCATCTGCGGAGTAACCTTGTTCCACCATCCGCCGCTTGAGGTTCGTTTCCGCATTCGCCTTGAGTGTTGCCGACATGACATTGGACACAATGGCGACAATGGCCACCATGCAGCCGAAAATCGTCGGGATTACCCAAGGCATGGCCATTGCGTGCTGGATCATCCGGATTGTCTCCTGAAGGAAAGTGGAACTGCCGCGCCGACGTTTTCAGGACTTCGTAGCCCGCCGCCAAATCTTGGAAAACACCCAGAATACCTACTACGCCGGCTGGAACCGCGAGTTGCCGTGCAACACCGTACCACCAAGCTGGACTGCCTGGCAGCCTCCGAAGGACGAATTGGGAAAGCGGATTCAGCCCAGATTGTCGGGGGTATCAAACTGTCCAGAGTACCGCTAACAGCCGATGCGGCGGCAGTTCGTCGCCGAGTAGTGACTCATTGAGTCGGCCGCCGCTGTGAGCACCCGCTTGTGCCGACCAGTCACGGTCACGAATCACGCTGGTTCGGCGTGGATCACAAGGGTCAAAGTGGGGAGTTCAGGCGAATATAGCGGTTCTACTGGTCTTTCCGTAAATAAGGAAGACTTCGGACACGCGGATTCTGCCGCGCCGAAGCAGTGTTAGGGTACCGCTTCCCGCGAGGAGGAGAATGACGCGCCCGTGGGTGACGGATAGTCACTGCACAACGCGACGCTGGAAGTTCTCGCCAAAGCCATCACGGGCAATCGTTTCCGTCGACAGTTGCTTCTCAATGGCGTCGTACCGGGACAGTTGCTGTGGCAACGTTGACTCCATCGGTGCCAAACCGTAGAGTTAACTACGTTCCATGCCATCCGTTCAGTGATGCGGACATTCACAGTTGTGTCCAACTGTGGTTGTCATCAAACTCCTCGTGCGTGTAATCTAGCCGTGCAATTCCACAACAGTATCGCCGCCCGATCGATTGTTTGGCTGGCTGCCGTGCTGGTTCCTGTGGAAGCTTTGCCGCTGACCGTTTGCAGCTGTGACAGCCCTTCTCGGTGGCTAACGGAGGGGGACGTGGGCTGCTCTGCCGCGACTCCGGCTCCGGCGTGTCCACACTGCGATCGCGGAGCGCGAACTGAGCCATCGTGTTGCAGCAAATCCGCGCGACGTTCGACACAACCCGGGAGTTGCTGCGGAAACAAGGTGCCCGGCGCCTGCTGCTGCCAAGGGCAATGCTCGCAAGGCGCTTCCTGCAACTGTGCGGCGGATGATTCAGCTCCCGCGTCCCTCCCCCTGTCAAACGGATCGCCTGGCGACGGTTCAAAATCATCGCCTTCGACATCGCCGTTTGAGAGCGTCACAACGGCCGCGGTCGCTGTTCCGCCCGGCGTTCTCGCGGGCGCCCTCGACCGGCCGACGCCCCTTCTAGGCTCCACCGCACCTGAGCGTCTGAGCATCCTCTGCCGGCTTGTCATCTAGTCGGATCTCTCCCCTTGGACAGTGCGCGCTGATTTTCCCAGCGCACCGCACCATCTCTGACCGATCGCATCCGCGTGTTTGCGGATGGACTTTCGGCCCCGTGCTCACACTCCCCCCTGACGAAGAGCCTATCCTCCCTGGAGCGAAAACATGAAGCGACTGGTCTATTTTTCCATTCCCTTTGCCTGGGGTGCCATCCTGACCGCGACGATGGCCTGGGCGCTATTCCGCTCTGACAAAGAGTCGGCAGATGCACCGGGGGCGTCTGGTCAGACCGCTGCAGGGCAAGTCTGGACCTGCTCGATGCATCCGCAGATCCGCATGGACCACAAAGATATCTGCCCGCTTTGCGGTATGGACCTGGAGCCCGTCGATGCCCATCAGGACCCCTGGGAGGCGGAAGATCCCGGCATCCGGCTGGTCCTGACGGAAAACGAACAGCGCATGGCCCGTGTGCAAACGATGGAAGTGTTGCCGCGCACGTTGTCGAAAGACGTGCGCACGGTGGGCCGGGTCGAATTCGATGAGACCCGCGTGGCCTATATCGCCGCGCGCGTCAACGGTCGAGTCGATCAGGTCTATGCCGATTTTCCGGGCACCAACGTTCGGGAGGGCGAACACCTCGTCAGGATCTACAGCCCCGATCTGCTGTCGACGCAGCAGGAGTTCCTCACAGCGTTGCGTGCGGAGCGGTCTACCGGACGGGATTCGGGACTCCGTCTTTCCGAAGCCTCGCGTCGCCGGCTGCAGTTGTGGGGAATCACCGAAGAGCAAATCGATGCGCTGGCCAAGTCGGGCCAGGCTCAGGACCATTTAGTTGTCTACTCGCCGATCGGCGGGACCGTGATCGAGAAGAACATCCGTCCTGGGCAATATGTCAAGGAAGGCGATGCGCTCTACCTGATTGCCGATCTGAACCGCGTATGGCTGGTCTTGGAGGTCTATGAATCGGAACTGTCCTGGGTGCGCGTCGGTCAGTCGGTTCAGGTGACGCTCGAGAGTGAGCCTCACAAGCCCTTGACGGGAACCGTGGCCTTTGTCGAGCCAGTGCTCAACAGCGCGTCCCGGACGGTGCGCGTGCGAGTGATTGTGGATAACCAAGACGCGCGACTCAAACCGGGGATGTACGCACAGGCCCTGATGCAAATTCCGATCCTGCCAGGTGGCCGGCCAGCGCCAACAGGACTGGAAGGAAAGTATGTATGTCCGATGCACCCGTACGAAGTGTCGGACCAGCCCGACTTGTGCGAACAGTGCCAGATGCCGTTGGAGTTGGTTCCGCTGAGTCAGGACGTCGCCACCCCTTCGAATGCCTCCGAGATGTCTGCCTCACCTTGGTCACCATCCGCCTCGAACACCGTGGGTGACTTTCAGCGATCAGACCAGGTCTTGGCGGTTCCCGCAGACGCCGTTCTCACCACGGGCCAACGGCAGTTGGTCTACGTCGAGAAGGAACCGGGAAAATACCAGCTGGTGGAACCTAAGCTGGGACCACGGGCCGGCGACTACTATCCGGTATTGAGTGGACTGAGCGAGCGCGACCGGGTGGTTGTACGCGGAAATTTCCTCCTCGACTCGCAGTATCAAATCACCGGCCGGGCCAGCCTGCTTTATCCGGGAGGCTCCAGCGGCGAATTCGCTGGTCCCGATCCCGAGAGAGGTTTCACCCCCAAAGAGCAGGCGAACATCAAGCAACTCCCCGCGACGGAGCGTGCGCTGGCGGCGGCACAAAAGACCTGCCCGATCACCGGGGCCCGACTCGGCTCCATGGGAAAGCCGTTCAAGATGGACGTCCAGGGACAAACGCTGTTCTTGTGCTGCAAGGGCTGCGTCGGCCAGGTGAATGCTGATCCGGCTGCCGCCTTGAAGAAACTCGAGGCATCCGCAAAGGAAACAACAGACTCGCAAACTCCCGTCAGCGGGTTCTCCGCCGAGGAATTGGCGAATCTGGAACAACTCACCCCGGAAGATCAAGAACTTGCGAAGCAGCAGCAGACGTGCCCGATCACCGGCATGAACCTCGGCTCCATGGGAAAGCCCTACAAACTGGTCGTCGAAGGCCGGACGCTCTTTCTCTGTTGTCAGGGTTGCGAGGGGGCGGTCAAGGCCGATCCGGCGGCTGCATTGAAGAAGCTCGAACCAATCGACGGGAACAAGCCAGAGTCGACGATCCCCGCTCCGAGAACGAGTGGCAACGATGGCCCCCGTCCTCTGCGTGAGGACGGCTACGCCCCCTCTCAGCCACAGGGAGGCCATCGTGGTTAATGCCGTCATTCGCTGGTGCTTGAACAACACGCTGCTCGTGCTCCTCGCCATGGGCGCCATCATCGGCGGCGGATGGTACGCGATGATGAATATCCCGGTCGATGCCATTCCCGATATCGGGGAGAAGCAGGTGATCGTGGTGGCCGAGTGGCCCGGACGCAGTCCGCAGGACGTGGACGACCAGGTGACCTATCCGCTCACGGTCGCTCTGCAGGGAACTCCCGGAGTCAAGGTGATCCGTTCGATGTCGGGCTTTGGCTTTTCGATGGTGTTCGTGATCGTTCACGACAACATTGACTACTACTGGGCACGGAGCCGCGTGCTGGAACGAATGAACATGACCCGTGGGCGGCTGCCCGAGGGTGTGGAACCGGTCCTGGGCCCGGACGCCACGGCGCTCGGACAGATTTTCTGGTACACGGTGGAGGGTGAGGGATTCGACCTGGCCGAACTGCGCTCGATTCAGGATTGGTACGTGCGTTACCAACTCAATGCCGTGGAAGGAGTGTCGGAGGTGGCCTCGATTGGTGGCCACGTGAAGCAGTACCAGATCGACGTCGATCCCGTCAAGATGCGGGCACATGGCGTCACACTGCCGGAGATCATGGAGGCTGTCAAACGCTCCAACATCGACGTGGGGGCCAAGGCCATCGAGATCAACGGTGTGGAGTTTTTCATTCGTGGCATCGGCTTCATCAAGAGTCCACAGGATTTGGAGAATGTGGCGATCCGTGCCAACGAAGGGACGCCACTTTACGTCAAGAGCGTGGCGAGTGTGAGCCTGGGGCCGGAATTCCGCCGCGGGACGCTCGACAAAGCCGGCGTGGAAGCGGTGGGCGGCGTGGTGGTGATGCGTTATGGCGAAAATCCCTTGGCGGTCATCGACCGGGTGAAACAGAAGATCGACGAGATTTCCCCCGGCCTGCCGACCAAGACTCTGGCCGACGGGAGCGTATCGAAAGTCAAGCTCGTTTCTTTCTACGACCGGACCACAATCGTTCACGAGACGATGGACACACTGAAGGAGACGCTCGTCGAGGAACTCCTCGTGGGCGTCCTGGTCGTGTTCATGTTCCTACTGCACCTGCGCAGCTCGCTGGCCATCGTGAGCACTTTGCCGTTGTCGCTTGCCATGTCGTTTCTCGTGATGTACATGCTCGGCGTCGACTCGAACATCATGTCCCTGGCCGGCCTGGCGATCGCCATCGGCGACGTGGCGGACATGGCGTTGATCATGACAGAGAATATCTATCGCCGGCTGTCCGAAAACGACGGCTCCAAGAGCCACTATCAGTGCGTGGAGGAAGGGGCGTTTGAGGTGGGAGGAGCCATCCTCACGGCCGTCTCCAATACGATCGTCTCTTTCATTCCTGTGTTCGCCCTGACCGGCCAGGAAGGAAAACTGTTCGGACCGCTGGCCTTTACGAAAACGTTTGCGATCACCGCTTCGGCCATCCTCTCGATCACGGTGGTCCCCACCCTGGCCTACCATCTGCTCAAACCGATCCGGTGGACGCGTCGCCGGAGCCTGGTCGTCGGCTCGCTGTCCGGGGTGATGATCTCCGTCATCTCGTGGTGGGTGTTTCAGACGTTCTTGCTGGATTCCCCAGCGCATGGACTGCGCGGCTCTTTGATTTCGGTGGCGATCGGGGTGATGACGTTGGTGTTGGTCTACCGGATCGGCCGGGAGCGGATTCTGCCGGCGGATGAGAATCTCGTGTCTCGCGGCATCCTGAGCGTCTATGTGCCCGCCCTGCGCTGGGTACTGACCCATAAGCTGACCTTTCTGAGCCTGCCTCTGCTGCTCATGGCGTGGGGACTGACGATCTGGTTCGGATGGGGCACACTCTCCGCACCGCTCGCCGCGGGGCTGGCGCGGGTGGGTGTGGAAAACGTGCACCGGTGGAAGCCGTGGAGTTGGATGCAGCACACCTTTCCGGGGCTGGGCCGTGAGTTCATGCCTGCCTTGGACGAGGGTTCCTTCCTGTACATGCCTTCCCTGGTGCCGGCCGGCTCGCTGACCGAGGTGGTGGAGTCGATGGCCCAGCAGAACCGCGCCATGGAGACGGTTCCGGAAGTGGCGAGCGTGGTGGGCAAAGCGGGGCGCGTCGAGTCGGCGCTCGATCCTGCACCGATTGGCATGATCGAGACGATCGTGCTGCTCAAGCCTGAAGCGCAGTGGCGCAAGCGGCCTGTGGACCGCTTCTACAAGAACTGGCCGGCGTGGCTCACGCCGCCGCTGCGGTACCTGTTGCCCGAAGAACGGTTCATTACAAAGGACGAGATTCTCGACGATCTACGCCGGAAGACCGACATCCCCGGCGTGCTACCGAGCTGGCTGCAGCCGATCCAGACTCGCATCGTCATGCTCCAAAGCGGCTTCCGGGCGATGATGGGCGTCAAGATCTACGGCAGCGATCTCAAAGAGATCGAACGGATCGGTCTGCAGATCGAGCAGATTCTCCAGGACACGCCGGGCGCGACGGACGTGGTGGCCGACCGCATCGTCGGCAAGCCCTACATCGAATTTCGCATTGACCGAGAGAAAATCGCCCGCTACGGCGTGAGCATTCGCGACGTGCAGGATGTGATTGAGATCGCCATTGGCGGTGAGAATCTTACGATGTCGGTGGAAGGCCGCGAGCGGTATCCGATACGCGTGCGCTATCCGCGCGAGCAACGGGACAATCTGGAGGAACTTCAACGGATTCTCGTTCCGGCAGCCAGCGGCGCTCAAGTGCCGATCAGTCAGGTCGCCGACGTGCGCTACACGTTGGGGCCCCAGGAGATCAAGAGCGAGAACACGCTCCTGGTCGGTTACGTCACCATGAACACTCGAGACCGGGATGAAGTGAGCGTGGTGGAAGATGCGGAAGCCTTGATCCAGGGCAAGATCGATGCGGGCGAACTGACATTCCCGCCGGGATATTACTACCAGTGGGCCGGGCAGTTTGAGAATCAAGTCCGGGCGATGCGCCGCTTGAGGATTTTGATTCCGTTGTGTCTGTTGCTGGACTTCGTCTTGCTCTATATCGGGCTGAAGCGGTGGTGGATCGCCCTGCTGGTGTTTTCCGACATTCTCGTATCGGCCTCGGGCGCGTTCATCATGTTGTATTTCTGGGGCTACAACATGAGCGTGGCGGTGTGGGTCGGCTTCATCGCCATGTTTGGTGTGGCCGAAGACGACAGCGTGGTCGTCTCGTCCTATATCGGCGACCTGCTCAAGGAGCGGCCTCCGGGCACGGTCCAGGAGGTCCGCGACTTAGTGATCGAAGCAGGAAAGAAACGCATTCGGCCCAACTTGATGGCGACGGCGACCACCGTGCTGGGCCTGATTCCTGTATTCCTGGTAACGGGCCGCGGTTCGGATGTGATGCGGCCGATGGCCGTCCCATCCGTGGGCGGCATGGCAGTCGGGCTGATCACGCTGTTCATCACGCCCTGCGTGTACTGCTGGGTCGAAGAGTGGAAGGTGCGGCGGCGGAACCGCTGATGGTAACTCGTTTGCTTGGCGTCCGAATAAGGCGAATTGTCTCGTGCCAATTTCCTCCCCGAACCGCTCCCCGCCTCGAGACGCGGCCAAGGACCGGGATGCCCCCGGGCTCAGTCCACGGCGAGCTCGAAGAACGCAGTTGGGCCATGCTCGATGCGCAAGGGTCAAGGATGGCACGGACTGAGCGAGCCGCATAATGCTGTCCAACAGTAGTTGGTGTCACGGCGAGCCGGAGCCAGTGCGAAGCGGCTCTCCGACATGCCCCAATGAATCCATGGAGCAGGCGAACTCCTCGCGCGGCAACGAGCGAGTGATCGCCATCTGGCTTGATTGAGACAGCCCTCCTTGACCGACGTGGAACGACTCGTCCTGGCCCCTTGGCTTCCGTTGCTGCGGCGTCTGACGAGCCATATGCCGCCGCGCACTGGCTCCGCTCTCCGGTTCAGGCTCTTCGGCCATGGCGGACTTGACGCGGCTCGCTCAGCCTTTGCCACCCCACCCCGCCAGATTCCTGGTGTTGACCGAGCGTCAGTTCGTCTTCTCCGTACCGCCTGTGGTATCGGCACCGCCGCCCGCCGGCGCCGCGTCGTCCGTCGTCGGTGGCTCGGTCGCCGGTTTCTCATTCATCGCGCCAAATCCCGGCTTGGACTCGAGGCCCTGGGGAATCTTCGGTAACTCACGACCCTTCGGGGGCTCTGGCTTCCCACAGCCGATTGAAAAGACCACCACCACGCCCGCCAGGAACATCGCTACTAGTCCGCGCAACATGAATTTGCTCCTCAAATGGAACCACGGTTTATGAAACAGAGGGGTTTTGAACCAGCTTCCAGCCTGAGTCTGGCGTTGGTTTGCTGGTTGTCCATACTCTGACTCTATCATACGGAATGTACCTGATCAGGTACCGATGGAGATATAACCGAATGTTGTGGATGAGGACTTGAAAAAGGCGGCGTACTTTGGGTCAATGTGTTCGTCGAAAAAACCCAACCCAAGGAGTACGCCACCATGCAGGAAGGTACCACAAGCAGCGTTTCGTTTCCATCCTC
>JBGSHS010000073.1:0-5623 GCA_041752115.1 Pirellulaceae bacterium
CCGCTGATCCACCAGACCGCATCGCCCTGCCCCGATTCGATCGGTCGCTAGCATATCTCAAGCGCTACGACGATTCAACTCGCCCCCCTCAACACCGCCTGCAACAGCCACGCAAGCGATCGCCGACCAGTCCCGTCACCCCATGCAGTGAAAACACGACCCGCACGGGGACTTCGAGCAACTCGGGTGAAGCACAGTGGCCAGGATCTCGGCAACGGCCGTGCCGGCGATCGGCCGCCCCTTCGCAAGACGCAAACGGACAGCCCCACGATCTCGGGCTAGTCCGCTCCCCGGCGCGATGATCCAGGCACGTACTATCGTTCTCGCATGAGTTCGCCAGAAGTTGTGTCGATTCTTCCGCTCTGCTGCGAATTCGCCGGTGCAGATCAGAAATATCGGCATGCCCATGTCCGCCCTTGCGACCGCACCCTCGCCGTTGCGTATGATTGCCATCGTCTCAGAACAAAAAAACAACTGCGTGGCGGCCGGGTGGCACTGGCTGAGCGAGCAGTCGATGACGCTGCCACCTGCGCCAACCACGAACGGAGCCAGTGCCACCCGGCCGGCCTCTAGCGCTCAAGTATAGCTTGCGAGGGTCGCAGAAGGCTGACGGGCTGCGCAACGCTCGGTGACATCTTCGGAGCCTGCCTCATGGCACCAGCCACGCGCCATTGAAGACCCCCTGGACGAAACCATACCCATTCGGCGCTCCGAACAGTTCTTTGACGATTGAGCAGAATTCACTTCCCACACCAAGGCGACGGGCCATTATTCCGAGTCCCTGACCAATCGTTTCAAGAAAGGAGAGCAGAAAGTTGGAATCCCCTCCGGGGTTCACCTTCTCGTCATGAGACTTCTGTCCCTTTTCGAATTCTACCTCATCGCCCCAGATCTCCTCTAAATGCGCCAAAGCCATAGCGATGCCGATCACACCAGGTTCTGTCTCTCCGCCAGGCCCCGCTTTGCCATCGTTGTTCCCGCCGATGTTTCCGAAACCGTTCTTGTCGTTGGTGCCAAAGAGTGTTTCTGGCAATGCCGTACGGAGGAACTGACCGAACTGAGGGAAGATCAGGGCGACTCCTTTGAGCAGCAACGCCAAAGGCAGGTTTACGATTGCGCCCACTGTATTTGTTAAGTCATTGAGGTTGACGTTGACGAAGTACTTGGAGGGATCCACAGAAGTCGTGGCAGCGGGAGCACCCGGACTAGCGGAACTTCCGCCAACTGCCGTGGGACAGGAGTAGATTACTTTCCCAAAAGTATTTTCGGGCCCATCAATTCCGGCGCAGTTCATCGCCATGATCGTTCCATGTCGCAGTACGAACTGACCTTCCGCCCGGACACTCTTCGCGGCGCCAGCGACCGGCCGACACATTCCCAAGTTCACACCGGACACGACTCCACCTCCC
The DNA here is from genome assembly GCA_041752115.1 of Pirellulaceae bacterium. GTDB lineage: Bacteria > Planctomycetota > Planctomycetia > Pirellulales > Pirellulaceae > JAJRVM01. The sequence goes on from JBGSHS010000073.1 coordinate 1,410, forward strand.
GTGCCGGCCTCGTTCCCGATGACCGATGATAAACGACTCGACATGTTCAGAACGGGGGTCCCACGACCATGCACCGTCGCACACACTCGCTCCGAGACCATCAGCTTCTGGGAGACCATGTATCCGACGGGTGCACTGGGTGATTTGCAGAAGTCCTCGACGAGACACACAACGAAGGCTTCCGAGGTTTGATGGGTCCCGTGTCGCATCTTCTGTTTCTCCCGTGTTCGTTGCCTACCGCCACTGTCCCGTGGGAATATCGCGAATTCAAGCTACAGGTGATGGGGGCCAGGAATTATCAGTACGGAATCCAGAGGAGCCGCACCCGGAAAAGAGAGACGCCAAGTGAGTTGGACTCTGTTGGACACGAGATCAACGTGAAGAGTGTCCAAGACCATAGCCTCGACTGTCAGTCCGTTGCCCTTGTCCACAGCGAAGAGAACGAGTCGGATTTCGGGCAACGAGAACCGGACCATTCCACCCGGCGAACAACCACTGATGCAGACTCTTTCGTTCCCATCCAAGTACCCCGGGTACATCAACCCGGCGGAGGCACTATTGTAGTACCGGAAATCGAAATCCAAAGGGCGCAGTGGCCACCTGGACTTTTTCCATAGATCATCCGCAGTACCGCATAAGTTTCGCCGGGGCAACCAGTGTTTGGCCAGCGGACCAACGCCGACCGGACGATACATCCGGCCGAAGTCTCGTACGGGGTCATGAGGGGCTTCGATCTGTGGAGCGGGTATGACCTCGCTTGTCGGCGGCTTTCGAACGACGAACCCGCGTCCAACGGGATTCTCCTCAAAGACAACGTCAGTGCCGTCGATGTCTTGCCTGCCACCGAATGCTAATTCGTAATGTAAGGGTACCTCACGGGTCGGCCTCGGCTGGGAGAGATGCCAACCGCGAAGACCACTGTGCTGCCATTGCCGGGGCCCCCAGACCATCACAGACTTTGAGACTTTCCCCACTTCAACTCGGACCAACCACGATTCCCGTTCCACTTCGCCCTGAGCCTGTGCGACGGCGTCAAGCGTTATGTCAGACACCAGCTTCCGGGGTACAAGGTCCGTATCTATCGCGACGCTCGAAGTGAGAGGCTCTCTCCGCCATCGATCTGCCAGTACGACCGGTTCCTGCTCTGGCGCAACGTGCAACCGGCTATCGTCGCCGATAATGAAGGTCCCTTTACACAGCACACAGTGAATCGGCTGGTCGCGCTCGTCCAGCGATTCGAAGACAAAGTCGGGAAATGGCGAGTGATTAGCAAGCTGCATGTGAGAGCAAGAGTCGTATTGCCCGAATCGCGATCTCAGCCGAGAGAACCATGTTGATCCAATAGGTTACTGTAGTGTATCGAAACGCAGAACGTCAAGAACTAACGAATTCCGCTTCTCACGACCGATTTGCGCGAAGAGCGCTGCCCCACGACATGGCTAGTTGGCGTAATTACTCAAGCCACGGAATGGGGCTGGGAGGGCGAGGAAGAAAGCGGAAGTTGCCCCTCACAGCTTGGGGCGCAGGACGAGAGACTGAAGGTGACCATTCTCGTGCCTTTCGATGCTCCTCATCCCTCGATTCGATGTTGCTTCGTGCACTTAATTGGCAATTTCGTTTAACACCGCCTTGAATTTTTGTTCCGAGTAATTGCTCGTAACTTCATTGCAGGCACCGGAAAAACTACCCAGGAATGTACACCCAAGAACATTGTACTCATTTGTCATCGCGTTCATTCCAGCGTTGTAGGCGCGTTCCTCAGCTTCTTTTCTCGTCAACACATTTCCACTTTCGTCGTGGAGTTTGCCGTTCAGCGTGTGGTCGGTTCGAAAGTCATCCTCGAAATGCTGAGTCTCGTGTGCGATCTTGGCCTTTTCCGTCACGGATCCTGCGGGAATATGATCGCCTACCACAATGACAGAATTCCTGCCTCCGCCAATGTACTGAGCGTTAGGGCCCGCGCCACTTCCACACCAGGTTCCACGATAGATCGGAACGGTGCTACTCGTGCCGTCAGGCAGGCTGACCTTGGCGTCGCCGATCTTGGCGCCCAGTTTCCAATCGGCGCCGTGCGCCGCTTGCAGAGAACGGCGACTGTTGTAGACATTTGAGGACGTCGTAACATACACTATCCTGCCAACGGTATTACCCGGGCCATCGGGTCCAGCCGTGTTCATTTCCATAACCGTTGTGTGCGTCAGAACGCATTGTCCTTCTGCACGGACCTTCGTTGCGTACTGCTTGATCGGCTTGCACATCCCCAGATTTACTCCGGAAATTGTGCCCCCGCCTACCCCAGCCTCATTGCCGTTGACGGCCGCAATGCGGCTATTCATGTTTAACACCGGCGTGCCTAAGCCGTGTACAGAGGCGGCCGTCCTAATCGACACATCGAGCGTTTGCCAGATCATGTAACCGACAGGTGCCCCAGGAGACTTGCAGTAATCCTCAGTCATGGACACAACCCGCGCTTCGCAGGTCTGATGAGCACCATGGTTCTCGGCCATCGGACGCGTTCCCCGTCTCTATCGAACAGTAAACTGAAGTATCCTCAGCGTCTCGTCCTTCAAGAACGTTGCACGCCAAGTCAAATACGCGTGCATCTTGACTGTCGAAATGTGTAATGTGTCAAGATGCAATGGTTCCAGAATCGGTTGACCCGCCTCGTTCAACGCGAAGATAAGCAGGTCAAGACCGGGCAGTCGAAAGGGGAGCAACCCCTTGGGTGAAAGCCCCTCAAGCACAACCTCTTCATCGCCACGGAAATAGCCTTCGTAGCGAAGACCTGCCGACGCGCTATTGTAGTAGTGGAAATCGAAGTCGGCCGGCCGCAGCGGCCACCGTTCGAACCTCCAGCGCTCGTCAGGCGTCCCACAAAGTGCCCGACGCGGCAAGCAGTGTTTGGCAATCGGAGCAAAACCCGCCGGCCGATAAGCTCGGTTGATCTGACGGATCGGCTCATCCAAGAACTCCAGTTGCGGGGCCGGAACCCGCGTCTTCCGGTCGAGCCGGTCTATGTCAACAAAGCCCCTGCCGACGGGGTTCTGCTCGTAGCGAATTTCCTTATCCTCCCGTCGATACGTTCCTCCGTACGCAAATTCATATCGAACAGGCACTTCCAAACAGGGTTCCGGATCTGTCAGACACCACCCCAGTGCTCCCTGCTTCCACCACCGTGGTCCGGTGACGCGAAGTCGTTTCGAGAGTTTCCCAACGGTGACGCAGATTTCCCACGCCTTTTCCGGTTTGCCTCGCGGAGCGTGTGCCACTGCGTCCAATGTGATATCGGCATGGCATTTCCTCGGCACGAGATCCGAGTCAACTCGCACACTTGAGATGAGCGGTTGGCCATTGTATTCATCGGCCATCACAACGGGCGTTTGCTGCTCTGCCGGGTTCAGTATACCACCGCCGACGAGATCGAAGGTTCCTCGCAGGATGGCGACATTGATCGGCCGATCATGCTCGTCGAAGCTCTCGAAGAACATGGGCGAGAACGGTGTGTCGTTGTGCAATAGCATGAGGAGCGCCCTATCGCTTGCACGATTCGCCTGATGCCAGTCGGGGTGACGCGAACCGCGATTTTTGGGACAACATCTCGGAAGCGAGAAACCGAGAGAATCGTTCAGTTCAAATCAATTACGGGACCGGTGACTTTGACGTTGCCGCCGCCGTCGATCGAAGTCAGGCCGCTCGACTTGTAACTGGCCGGGCCGCTCGACGAAATGGTGATATCCGTTCCCGAAATGACAATCTTGCCGCCCGCATCCATCGAGATGCTCGATGCGCCGCAGATAATATCGATCTTGCTCCCCACAATGATCGTCTTGTTCATGCCAACTTCTTCGAATTGAATGAACCCCACCGCGGTGTTCATGGCGGCTCCCACCGTCAGCGCGTAAGCGGCTCCCACACTCGTGGTCTTGATCGCCCCCACCATTTCGTTCGACATCACCCCCACCGTCTCGTTCTTCATGATGCCGACGCTGTTGCTCTGATTCGACCCGACGCTGACCGACTGGTTCACGCCGACCGTTTCGTCGTGGTTGGTGCCGACCTTGACCGACTTGTTCACCCCCACGTCCAGCTTCTGGTTGTTGCCGATCGTCATGGTCTCGTCGACATCCACCGCCTTGGTGCGGTTGTTGTGGACCGTGTGCGTCTCGTCGTTCTCCACCACGCTGTCCATGTTGTACTGCGCGTGGACCCGGATC
>JBGSHS010000074.1:0-30980 GCA_041752115.1 Pirellulaceae bacterium
CAAGCCCGCCGAGTACCGGAGAGCAGATTACGAATCCCGGCCCGCAGGCCAGACCGAGCATGGCCCCCGCCGCAGCGCCCCCCGCGCCGCCGAGAAGGCCTCCAATACCTTCACCGGCCGTGGTCACCACACAGCGGTCATCGGGACACTGCTGCATCTGTTCCACGGTGCCAGCGACAGAAAGAACGCCGCCGACTCCTCCCAGAACCTTACCCACCCCTCCGAGTACGGGGTACTTTCCTTCCGGCAGATTGTCCAGGGCGCCCCCGATGCCGTCTCCGGCAGACCCCGTCACAGTCCCCGCGACCCCCAGTCCGGAATTCTCGCCCTCCACACCGGTACCGCTGCCGGACGTTGAGCCGTCATTCGTGGGAGATCCGGACACACCGTCCGATTCGTTCATGCCAGGTCGCGGACGCGCATCGCCCTGCTCCTCGCCATCGGGCGATTCGGAGTTCGTGGAACCGTCCTCCTTACCCTCTTGCGCCTCCGTCGACGATTCTTCCACGGTACTCGAATCGGAGTCTCCATCGCTATCGTTCTGGTCGGAGGAGGATCCACTTTCGGGGCTTTCGGGTGCCTCTGGATCAGCCGGCCCATCGTTTCCGGGAGTATCCGCGGTTGGTGGGGAACTGGGAGGATCGATCGCCTGGGTCGGGCCACCCACCAGAACCGTTGGCGCCCCCATGTCGATCATCACGCCCGGGCTATCGGTCTTGCTGGTCAGGCGAGCCGTAGGGAGTCCGGCCGATAGGACCGTGGCCGAACCTTCGAGTATTAAAGCGCCGGAGGGTGACAACGGGTCGGTGATCCGCGAAATCGGCTGGCCTTCGGCCAGTATGGTTGCCACTCCCAGGGCCACAATCTCGGGTTTGGTCAGATCAGGATCTTTCAGACGTGCCGCAGGCAGGATGGCCGCCGAAGTCTCACCGGTAAACAGCTTGCTAATCCGATCCATCAATCCTTCAGGATCCTTGGCTGCTTCTTTGAGTATGTCGCGGTTATCATTGACCAGTTTGTGAGCGATGTGTTCCGCGGCTGAGCTCTCGTCGTCCACTTGCCACTGGTCCAGCAGCTTGCCGGCAGCATCTTCGAGGGCCTGCGCCCCGATGGAATCGAGGCTCGGCAGACTCGCCGGACCTCCCATGCCCGGTGGATCAGTGCATCCTCCTTCCACAATGCTGTCCATCATCTGGCTGGGATCCAGCCCGCCTCCGCCGTTGAGCATGTTGCCGAGCATACTGGCCGCCTGATCGAGTCCGGCTCCAAAAGCGCCACCGGTGAGCGCGTTGGCCAGATTACTCAACTGGCCCCCCGCCATCCCCGCCAGCGCGCTCATGCCGGGGATATTCCCCAGCTTGGTGCCATTCAGGAGGCCAGCCAGCGCTTGCGCTCCGATGGAGTTCACCAACCCCTGTGGTCCTCCTGCCAAGGCACTCCCCAGCAGACTGCCCGCACGTCCCAAGCCAGCCACATTGGCGGCCGCAGCCACTGCGCCTCCGACCACGCCCGCTGCCATCGGATTGGGCATGCCCAGCGACGCCATCACCGAGGCCAACGGAGTTCCCGGCGCGCCCCCCAGCGCCGCGCTGGTCGCCGCACTGCCCAGCCACGCGGCAGCTGCTTGGGGCTCGATCGCAGCTCCCACGCCCGCCATGACTGACGCAACGTCGTCACTTGCCGAGCGGGGCAGCGAGTCGGCCGATATGAACCCACCCTTGTCTCCTTCCGCCGAAGACCCGGGAATGAAGGGGAGCGAGACAAGACCGTCGTCCGTGGGCAGCGCCACGAAATGTTGACCTTCCGCGTCCGCATAGACGGGCGTCGCGGCCGCCGGGGGCGTAACACTCGGATCCCCTTGCGCCACGCGTCGCGAGTAACTCATCAGCTCCTGCTGGAACTGCTGCCGAGGCTTCATTTCATATCCGGCTAGTCGTGCAGTTTGGTTCGTCATAACAACCGTCCGCTTTCTCGTCACAACTCGTCGAACCTGACCAGAGGCAGCGAATCCCTTAACGATGCCTACTTACAGCATCAATGAAGGTCAGTTCTTCCGTGGCTCACAGCTGTTTTTCGGATCTGCAGTGACAGAATCTGCCGGTACGCCCCGATAACTGGGTGGCTTCTTCAGTTCTCCGTCCGGTGACGGAACCGTGAGAGAAGTATGTGTTGTTGCAGTCTTGCCGGTCCGCTCGCATACTTCCCGAGCGACTTGCTCACTGTTGTACGGAGGCCCCATGCCGCCACATGATGCAACTTCAATTTCACGGACCTTGTTCGCGTCAACTCCTCTTTGTTCCACCTTCTTCAGCAGTGCATCCACACCATTGGCGTTGATTCGACCGTCTTCATCGGTTGCATGTCCCGAAAGTGTCACCTTGCAATAGTCGTCACGAAGCGGTGCGTCATCATCAACCGATGTGAAATCGGCTCCGCGTCCGTGAGCCATCGCCTCGTTGGACTGTCTCATGTTGTCCAAGTCCTGTTGACGTTTTGGGCTATCTTCGGGGGGATATTTAGATCTTTCATTAAATACAACGAGCTCTCCATCGCACGATGGTTCTTCTTCCGCAGGAGCCGGTGGCGGGGCACCAAGTTCAGGGTTAGTGTGAGACGCCGCATCGGATACTGCCGGCACCGGTTGTTCCGTGTCGCCGCTCTCATTGTCTTGCGAGTTACTCTCAGGTTCTGTTGTGGACGTGGACTTGTCGGATGAGGTGTCGCGTGGCTCGGTCTTCTGAGACTGCTCAGTTGTCGTGTTCGCCGCGTCATCGCCCGTTACGCTACCGCTGCCATCGGCGCTATCCTCACTCGCCTCTACGTCACTATGGGGACCCGACTGCTTATCTGACGAATCGTCCACCGGAGTTGCTGTGCCGGCTTTATTGGCTTCTCCAGTGCTGCCTTCTCCGGCGTCTCCACCCGCTTCCGCGCTGCTGCCCTCGCCGGCCTGTCCTTCGGGCAAGCCTTCCAGCGGCGCGCCGACTTCTCCGAGCATCAGGGGCAGGCCCATCAGGATCGTCTCACCCGCCCCGAGGATGGAGACGCTTGCGCCGGCGACCGTCGTTTCCTCACCTTTCACATGCGTTACACCCCCCAGGTCCAGAGCCACCAGTCCGGCCTGCAGCAGCATGTTGCTGCCGGCGATCGATGTGAGGGGAGCCACGATGGCATTATTCGCGCGCGCCGCAGACGTCACGAACGTGCCGGAGATCGTAATCACGCCCGCCTGGTTCATGTGAATGGTCGACGCGCCACACTGCAGCGTAATAGCCACGCCGGCCGTCACCTCGACGTTGTTACCCACCACATAGGTCGCGTCGTTGCCGACGGCGATTTGCGCATCGTTGCCGACTTCCAGCGATCCATCCACGGCGACCTTCAACAACTCGTTGTTGCCGATGTCCGTCGCTCGGTCCACCCCGATCTGCAGGGTTTCATTGTTGCCGATCACCGAGTCCATGTTGTGTTGGGCATTGACCCGCAGCTGCTCCTGGCCAGCCGTGTCGTCCATTGTGATTTCGTTGTAGCCGCTTCCCTGGTGAGTATCGGTCTTCCCGCCACTGCGCGTCTTGCTGCCAGGCAGAGCGAACGGAGTCTGCGCCTCGGCATTGTAGACCCGACCCTTGACGATCGGCCGATCCGGATCGCCCTCCAGAAAGTCGACGATCACCTCCTCGCCGATTCGCGGCAGATCGATATCTCCCCAGCCTTTGCCGGCATGTCGCTGCGATACGCGCAACCAGCACGAGCTGTTTTCATCGCGATTTCCCTCGCGATCCCAGTGGAACTGCACTTTCACCCGACCATACTCGTCAGGATAGATTTCCTCCCCTGCGGGGCCGACGACCATGGCCGTCTGTACGCCTCGCATCACGGGTCTGTGCGTCACGCGCGCCGGTCGAAAGCAGACCGAATCCGGAATACAGGTGAACTGATTGCAGTAGATCGGCTGTTCGTCCGCCACGCGGTCGGACTCTCCAACCGTCTCGTACATGTTCGGATCCATTCCCCGGTGCTCGACCGAACTGACCAGCCGCGTCTGGCCGCTTTCGGCGGAGAGCTCTGCATCCCGATAGGTAAACATCCGGCCCGGTCCCAGTAGCGGACAGGTGCTCTCGCCCACCACCGTGTCGTAAGGCAGCTCTTCCTCCTCGATCCGCACTCGGGCCAACCGCCGGCCATCTGGGCGCTGTTCGTATTCACCGGGATAGTCGTACAGTTCGAAACGGGAGTTGTTGGCCAGCGCAATCTTGCTGGTTTCCACCGCCATCAACTTCATCGACGGAGATTCGAAGTTGTAATCGGTATGCGCCAGCTTGCCGGAGCGAAACGCATAGCGATGCTCCCAGGCCGTGATTCGATCTTCGCCCGGACTGGGACCGCGCGTCGGTTCGTACCGCAGCTCTCGCTGCCGACACCAGCGATATCCAGCCACCGAATCGCTCAGCACGAGCGTATGCTTGCCGTTCTTATGCAGGAAGTAGAAGTAGATCCCCTCTTCTTCCAACAGCCGACAGACAAACGCCAGATCCGTTTCGCGATACTGAACGCAGTACACGCGTTTCGGGTACTCGCTGCGCAACCTCGACATATTGAAGTCGGTGAATCCCAAGTCACGAAAGACTTTGCGCACGATCGCCGGCACCGTCTCGTCCTGAAAAATCCGGCAGTCGGTGGTGCGGCCCAGAAACCACAGCCACGGCACCACCTCAGCTCGATACTTGCGGAAATTGCCAGAGGGCGTCATGGCCCCGGCTTCAAAGCGACTGACATATCCATTGAAGTACCGCGGTCGGTCACCGCCACCGCGCACGGCGAAGGTGACGTTGCCCCCCAGAATGCTCTGTGGGGCAAGGGCTGGATCCTCCGACAGCAGGTCCAATCGAAAGTGGAACAGGCCCGAAACTTCCTCCGTGCCGACAAATCGCTGCAGGAGCAGTGTGTCGCTCCCCAGCGGAGTGAAGACGGCCAGAGGGCGCGTGGCTTGAGTGGCATTCTGAATCATGTCAGTTCAACTTAATTGGAGCACCTTTGACAGTCGTCTGGCCGCCGACGACATCCATCTTGCCGCCGGCCACGGCACACAACGCTGCACCACCCACCATCGTAACGCCGCCCTGCAACATGTTGACGCCGCCGATCGTCGTCAGCATCGCGCCGCCGATCACCTGCGTCAGCGGGCCAACGACCGACGCGTTCGCCGCTGCCGCCATCGTGATGATCGTGCCGGTGATGGTGATCACACCCCCGGCATTCATGAAGATCTTGGAGGCGCCACACTTGAGCGTGATGGAACTGCCAGCGTTGACAACCAACCGGTTGCCGACATTCACGTTCATGTTGTTGGCTACGTCCACCGACTTGTTGTTTCCAACCGATTCCGCGGAGTCGTTGCCGACTTTTGCGGTATCGTTGTTGCCGATCTGCGACGCTCGATCGACACCCACCATCAACGTCTGATTGTTGTTGACGGCCGTATCCATGTTGTGCTGGCCGTGCACGCGAATCTGCTCGGCACCCGCCGTGTCGTCCATGCTGATTTCGTTGGAGCCGGCCCCTTTGTGCGTCTGCGACTTCATGCCGCTGCGGGTCTTCTCCGCAGGCAGTGAGAAGGGAGGCATGTTTTCGCCGTTGTACACGCGACCTGTGATAATCGGTCGATCGGGATCTCCTTCCAGAAAATCGACGATCACTTCCTCGCCGATTCTCGGCAAATCAACGTGCCCCCACCGCCGTCCGGCATGCGGCTGCGATACCCGGATCCAGCACGAGCTGTTCTCGTCCCGCTTTCCCTCCCGATCCCAGTGAAACTGGACCTTCACGCGACCATATTCGTCTGGATAGATTTCTTCTCCCTCCGGTCCGACGACCACGGCCGTCTGCACTCCGTGCACGAACGTCTTGGGAGTCACACGCGGCGGGCGGAAGCAGACCGACTCGGGAATGCAGATGAACTCGTTGCGGTAAACGGGCTCCTGGGGATCGCGAACCTCCGACTCGCCCTGCGTTTCGTAAGCACTCGGTTCCACCGCCACGTGCCGAATCGCCTGGATGACCCGCGTCTGGCCACTCTCGACCGCGAGTTGATAGTCCCGATAGGTGAACCGGTGCCCGGCGCTCAGCATCCGGCAGGTGCTCTCACCCTCCACCGTGTCGTACGGCACTTCCTCTTCCTCGATCCGCACGCGGGCCAATCGCCGGCCGTCGCCGCGCTCTTCGTATTCGCCCGGATAGTCATACAATTCGAACGACTTGTTGTTGGTCAGGCTGACCGCACCACTCTCGGTGGCCATCAGCTTCTTGGAAGGCGTTTCGAAATTGTAGTCCGTATGAGCCAGGCGCCCCGAGCGAAACTGGTAGCAGTGCGACCAGGCCATGATCCGGTCCTCGTCCGGATTGGCGCTCCGCGTCGCCTCATAACGCATCTCCCGCTGCTCACTCCACTTGTAACCGGCGACCGAGTCGGCCAACATCAGCGTGTGCTTGCCGTCCTCGTGGGTGAAGAAATAGTAGATCCCCTCTTCCTCCATGAGCCGTGATACGAAGTCGAGGTCCGTTTCGCGATACTGCACGCAATACCCGCGCTGCGGATACTCCCCCTGGAGTCCCGAAAGGCTGAAGTGCTGGAAGCCCAGATCTTCGAATACCTGCTTGATAATGGCCGGTACCGACTTGTTCTGGAAAATCCGACAGTCACTCGTGCGGCCCAGAAACCACATCCAGGGCACGACCTCGGCCGCGTACCGGCGGTAGGTTCCCGAAGGGGTCATGGCCCCCGTCACGAATCGACTCACTTCCCCATTGAAGTACCGCACCAGCCCGCTGCGGCTGCGCGCGCTGAACGTGACGTTCTTGCCCACCAGGTCATGCGGCTGGATCGCCGGGTCCTGCGAGAGCATCTCCAGCTCGAAGCGGAACAGCTGCGACAGGCCCTCTTGGCCTTGAAAGCGGGTCAGCAGCAGTTGGTCCTTACCCAGAGGGGTAGCCACCGCCAGATCACGATTGTCTTGTGATGCGCCGGACATCGAAACGTCCTCATTCAATCAAAGGTGCGTTCACGTCAAGTCGACGGGGAAAGATGGCACGTCTTCCCAAATCCCACTGGTTGGCGGAACCACGGCCGTCCCGCGATCCCCAGTCCAACCGCATCGAGATGCGGTCCCTGGCTATTCACTCGCAGAACTCACGTCGATACCCTCGAAATTTCTCTGGCTCAGTCAGCCACGCTTCACAGCGGCAGGAAGGTGTTCGGCGAGTCCTTGCAGGACGCAAGGGTGGAAGCAACGTCGCTGCTGGAGCGACGCGAGGAAGATCATCATCAACTTCCATAGATGTTGTCGTCGCAGAGCGCACAACGTTGCGGGAAAAAAGCCGACACGCTCACCACCTCCGTCATCAGCGGAAGTGGGACGGCGTGCCGGGACAGGCGGCCGGACACGAAGTGAGCGAGCACTGGAGATGAGGAGCCAACGAGATGCAGCTTGGTGGAACCGGACGGCTCACACGTCAGCCGACCAAGCACGCCAGCTCAGGTTCAGTCAACTCGCACCGGGCTTATCCTGCGATCACTCAGTTGGCTTTGCCTTGTGGCCTTCTGCCTGTCAGATGGGCTTTCTCGCGTCGATCACGAATCGTCGCCGACGCGCCCCGGCTACGCGTTGCCGGTGTGATCCTGATCGTGTCCGTCGCCTGGAAATCAATTTGATTTCCTTGCGCTACGTGTCGAAACCCCCACGCCCACGCAACGAAATACTGATAGCTGTAAGGATTCCGGTACAGCTGTCGAAAGGGTACCGCCAGGTTCGATCGTTTGGGAAGCAACTTCAGCTTCTGGGCGTTGGGGTCGTTGTCCATGCCGGGATGCCCCTCGGCAAAGTGTAGATGGATGAACTCATGAATGAGGATGCCTGCTCGCATATCTTCATCATGCTGCGTGAAGAACGGATCAGCAATGCCGATGCGCGATTCGTGGTGAAACGCACAGGCGATCGCCCCGTCCGCCGCCGAAGCCGCTTGAATCTGCTCCGGAGTCATCTGCGTATAGGTGAGTCGCGGTAGTCGTCGACTACACGCCAGAAACACGAGTTTCACACGAATGAGATTCCCATAGTTTTCGCCCGGCCGAACATGAATGGGAGCGTTGAACGCATCGAAAAACAACCCGCTGATCTTCCGCAGCTTGGAGCTGCGGTGTATCGCCGTGCGCGTCTGGCCCTGCAGCATTCCGAGAAGTACCGCAGAGGTTCGGCAGAAGTACCGCGCGCGGCGAATCGCACGCAGGATATCCTGCTTCCTTGCCTCCTGAAACCCAGTATTCTCCGGCACGAATTTGTCAAAAATGGCCATCGCAACTCCTTGACGTAGCTGCCGAAACGTCGCGGTCCACGACACTTGCCGTCACAACCTGCCCCTTGCTGTTCGCCGTGAGTGATCTGTTCCTTCTACATCTCGGTCCAGACGTCGCGGTATCGTCACGTGACAGAACCTAATCGTTGATCGGCCTTGTCGGCCTCTACCGCTGGCAGACGTCGAACGTGAACTCCACGTGATCAACCGGTTCACCCATGACACCTTTGGGGATGATCCGTGCCACTCCCGAACCGCTCACCGGCACCAGCTCCTGCACCTTCGCAGCGAACTTCGAACGGTCACCGGTGGGGACCACATCCAAGGCTCGATTGCCGAGGTGTTTGCTGGACAGCTTCCCCCGCTTCCGATCGTACTCTTCCCACCATTTGGCGAATCCTGGAATGTCTTTCAACCGCTTCTTGCATTCATCCAGCACAGGCTGGCCATACCAGGTGGCGACCTTGGATGGACTGGCAACATAGGTTTGAGTTACCGTGATTCGTGCCTGATCCTCATAGGTTCTCAACGTGCTCGTCAACTGTGCGCCGCGCATACCCACGCTGGCCAGTATGCTCTTCAGCAGATGCTCGGCTTTGGCGGTCAACGGCCTGACAGGTTTTCCGTCACCTTGAATTCCGTAGGTCAGAGTAACCTTGTTCGCGTCCGGATGCGAGAAGGTCCCATACGCCGTCGAAGCAACCGCGCCAGCGCTCGCGGGCGTCGTGGCAGCGAGAGCCTGCCAGGTGCGTCCTCCGGGGTCGACGCGTCCATCTGGCTGCGACATGCCAACCACCTTGCGCTGGAACTGCTCGATCGCCGTCAGAGTCTTATTCCCCACACGCCCGTCAGGTTTCAGCGGCGCGGTGGGGCCGATCCGCTGGATATTGGCGTTGAGCAATTCCTGAACCGTCACAACATCGTTGTGCAAATTCGCTCCGTTGCGTCCCACGGACTTCGAAATGGAAGTGGCCATAGTGACTCCGATGAGAAAAGTGCTTCCGCGTCCGCCCACAGGGCGTTCGTCCGACGCATTTATCTGAAGGACCACCTGGCGTGGTCGGCCAGGATCAGGTGCCGATACGCGTCACCCCCCTCTCAGGCACTACGACTGAACCGCCAGAGTGCCAGACGCCGAGCGGTCAGATGATTTCGAAACCGGTTCCAAATGCGTTATCGCGGCCACAGGCTGCGAGTTGCTAAGATTTTCGCGCTTTTCGGCGCAACATGCCGGGGCTTGTACGGTTAACAGACGCCGCAATGGAATCGCTCCCCGATGGCGAAACAGCGCATGGACCGGGCGCCGAATGGACTGCTGACCGCAATCGTGCCCCGCGGTCGCGCGTTTGCCGGCCGACCAGCACATCTTTCGCCCCAGGCCTCGTGTTCCCGCGAAAATTCCGCTTCGGACCGACACCGGCGCGTACTCCGGCTTGCCATCACGCCATGCTTCATTCACGTCCAAACCAGTCGGTGCTGTAGATCTGTTGTGGACCGATATTGGCGCGCATCGGGGTGCCTGAGTACTTGATCATCAGGAAACCGACGTCGCGTCCCTCCTGCCACCAGTTGATGGCGTCGAACCAGGAGATAACTCCACTGGGCATCGTGTCCGGGTTGACACGCTTGCGTCCGTAGACCCCACCGAAGAACCGGCCTTTGACCTCCAGCGAGACCCGCTCCGTAAGTCCAAACAGTGTGGCTGCGATCTTGGCGACTTTGACTGCATCAGGATCATCAAGCTCTGACGCGCCTTGCTGTCGCACTCGGATGGCACAGAGATACTCGGTTTGTGCCAGCTCAAGCTCGGGAAACTCCTCGTGAGAATACCGGGCCCGCACGACGTCACACAGTCCGGACTCGCTGGCAAACGCGACGAAGGGCGTTTCCTTTGGCGGGCGAAAGTCCTTAGCGAGCACGAAGACGGCCCAGCGACGAGCGGCTTCCAGGGCAAATGCCGCGCCGGGCGGCACCTCGAACGGCCCCCCACGCGACGCGGCACGCAGCACTTCGCGTGAAGCAGCAGGCGTGCGTATCAGCTGAATGCTGATCGGATGGAATTTCTCCTCAGGCGGCATCTATACGCTCCATGATTCGAACCGTGGCTCGTCCCGCTGCAGCATCACGAACGATCCGCTCAGCTTTCCCACTGGAACTTCGACGGCGTTTCGTTCCGGTACGGTTGAGGACAATCACCCACAATGCCCCAGTCGCCGGTCAGCGGCTCCTGGATCCAGATACTCCACTGCAAATCCATTGCGCCCAGGGCGGAATCCGTTGCGGAGACCTTGTACTGTTTCTGAACATCCGACGTAGATCGATCGACATCCCGTTGCGTGAAATAGAGGGTGGCATTGCGGTCTTTGCTCTTCCGATCCAGGATCACATCTCCGATCGCGTAGAGAACCGAGCCGCCGCGATAGCAGGCGACTCCCTCGAAGTTGTTCGCGCCTCCCGCCGAATCGACAAAAACGAGCGATTCCCAACCGTGTGCCAGCTTCGCAGCCGCGTCTTGATGTTGTCGGAACGCCTGATCGCCTCCCGCACTGTAGACTCCCTTTTTCTTTCGTCCCGTTCGCCCGTGAGGCGGCGTGTCGGAACGATTGGTTCGCGGGAAAAGGTAGCCGATCTCGAACTTCCCCTTCACACCCAGGATCTGGCACGCGAGGATGAACGAGGCGGCGATGTTATGACACTCCCCCATCGCACCGTCATCCCACCCAAGTACGCAAAGCCACAAGTAGTGATGGAGTGTGATTTTCGGTTCGATGTAGGTGTACTGCTGATTCGCACCCCAGCGATAGCCCAGCGCGTATCCGACGTCATGCCGATAGAACTGGTCGAACATTTTGTCGACGGTATCCTGTTCCTTGCCTGCGCCGGTGAATTCCGCGCCTCGCACGGCGTATCGAAGACGAGGTTCCGTGACGATCTGCAGCAGCCCTTTCTGCTGAAAGGAGTGTTCCGCAGGTTTAAACGCTTCGTTCGGCTTCGGTTCGATATAGGCCATCTTGCCGCGCGGCTTGTCCAACGTCACGTAAAGGGCATGCGGACCGGATAGCCCAGCTGACACGGCGACCTTCTTCTCCGCAAAACTCACGGACCAGAGAATCGACAGAGACAGTTCGGCAATGCAGTTGGGCAGTGCCTGACGAGACTTCACCAGTTCAAATGTGACTTCAGTCACACCCGGCTTGATCTTCTTGACGCTGGGACTCTTGGAGAAGAACTCCAGTTCGCTTGGCTTCTTCCCCGGAAAGTGCTTCGATTTGGCCAGCGTGTCTCGCCCGGAAACCGACTTGAGCGTGAGCGACTTGTTCTTGTCTGTGCAGTCAAACTCGATGCGCAGCTTGATCTTCAGATGAATCTGCTTCTGCTTGATGTACAGGACCGGATTGTGGTTTCGCATTCGATCAGCCACCCACTCCGGTTGCTCGAATTCCGTGTGGCTGTCACCCCAGCGTGAAGGCTTCGTCTTGCGGAGAGCACCTTTCTGATCGCGGTCAGGCCGCTTGGAATAGAGTTTGATATTCTGCTTCCGAGGCCGCTTGATGATGTTCTTGCCGTCTTTCCTGACATTATTGAGAAACGTCAGCTCCACGACGCGAGCCGTTACCGCAAGACAGGGCGCCGTCAGAGCCGCGGAAACTTGAGGAGCACCATTTGACATATCGACTCTCCCCGCAATCCTTTCGGTGGTTACTCGTCCGTGTCGGCAAAGCCAAGCAACCTTCGTGGGTCCGTTTCGTCGGCTTCGTGATCGATCGACTCCAATTCATCAGGCTCCACGTCATTCGTCTCCCGGTTCCCCTTCTCGACGTCGTCCTCCCCTGCTTCTTCGGTCTCTCCGTCGAGATTCTCCGGTTCGTCCTCTTCTCCCTGCAGTCCCTGCAGGATGCGTGTGATCTTCTCTTCACCATCCATCTCGGTACTCTGCAGGATGTCGGCCATCCAACGGTTCTCCGGCAATTGCTCAAACTGCACACCATGCTCCAGTGCCAGATCGGCGAAATCCTGAACATCCTCCACGCGATGTATGCCATACGCCCACGCCCGCGTGATCGCTTCCTCGACGATGCTCGCCTGCCCGGCGTTCGCTTCTTCATCTAACGCGATCGCGTGCTCTTTTTCCACGCAACGCCTGACTTGTCTTCTCACGCGATTCTGCAGTTGCGCCTCAAGACCAGCCAGGTGCTGTTGACGCATCGTGAACATGCCGAGTCTCCCCCGTTAACTACAGCCGCTTTCGTTCAAACGCATGAAACGATTGATCGCCTTCGTCTTGCGCCACCATGGCCTCGATGGGACCGAGAAACGCTTCCAGTTCCGACGCGTCACACGATTGGAGAAAGGCCGGGAGCACACGTGGATCGTAGAATCGGAAATACACCGTCCGCTCGTCCGGCAACTTGACATACAGGTACCGCCGGAGATGCCTGCGCAGCTCGACCAGTGGGGCTGCCGAAACGAGGAAGATCCCCCACGGTCGAGACGCCAAATGACCGCAGATCCAGCCCAGCAGATCGTGATCCACTTGCACCAGGTAAGGCGCAATCGCCTGGTACCTCACACTCGACTCGCCATTGTAGAGACAGCCGCTGTAGGCCCCGAGCTGACTCAATTTCGCCTGAACCAGTGGTTCATCGCAGGCATCGAGCACCGCGAAAAGACCGCGGCCCACCGAGGCGCTCAACTCCGGCACCGTGACCCGAATCATATTCACATGCGGCGGCATTAGCACCTTCACTCCGTCGGACAACCACCCACACGTTTCCGACGCGTCCACACACTCATCAGCACCATGACCTCGAACCGAGGTCTCAACTGTGCTCTCACAATTCACAGAACGGTCTGGCTTCGCTCTTGGCCACACTCATCGCCTGTCCCTGCGTCGTAGCCATTCCCCCCATTCCCACCTCGCCGATCAAGACGGTTCTCAACGCTGCCAGTTTCATGTCACCCAAAAACGCGCCACATGCGGATAAATCCGCCGACGGCATCCATCGCGCTGCCGGCATGTTGTGAATCAGCACCGTCAGCGAGCCCTTGATAATGGGAGGCTGCGGACCCGGCACGGGTGGATGCACCAGCCCCATGCTGATGGCCCCACTGCAGATGCAAGTACACCCCATGTGGGCAGCCGGTAACCCTTCAATCATCACAGGTGCCGCAACACACATCGGACACGGTGCCGGTGCCTGAGGACCAATCACTCCACTGGGTACTAACATGTCGTGCGTAATCGGATCGCCAATGCGCGCGGCAGGAAACATCGCCGTCACTCCCTCTACAAAGAAACGTCAATCGTGTGGTACCGCGGCCAGCGGCAACCAAACGACAGCGCCTTATCTCTCACTCCAACCCGCCTGGATTTCCCGTTCAAGCCCGTGCACGAAACGACCGTTCTACCAACCACCGCTCACTTCCCCGACTCCATCGACTCGCCCGGTGTCGTCCTTCTCAGCCCGATCGCCTCAAGCTGAGCCCCCATGTCACTTGTTGAGTAGATTCGCCATTCTTCGGGCGATTCCCCTTCCACGAGGACGGCTTCGATCTCCAACAAAAAGTCGCGAGCCTGTTCCGCCGCGGTTTCCATCAACTGCGGTCGCAGGAAGGCCGGCCGAGCGAAAACGCCGGCACATCGCCGCAGCTGAGCAAGTGGCGGTGCCACGCCCTTCTCAGAAAACACGATAATCAAGGTGTCCTTGCCCCAACCGTGATGCACGATACTCAAGTCGCCGAAATGCACTTCTTCAGTCAGCAGTAGGGGCGAATTGCCACGACGGATCTCTGCCGGAATCCAGTCGAAAAGATACTCGCCACTATCCAGGGTCTCTGCCACCTTACCAGGCAACTTGCCCGGATCCAGTAGCAGCGTGACGCGATACAATTCCGTCAGCTTCTTCACCAGGCGAACAGATGGCATCTCGACCACCTGGCCGCGATAACAGTTCACACGCGACCGGCCCTGCTCCGACCAGAAAGTCGCCGGCGCTTCACACTTCGCTTCCTCACGGGGCGCTGATTCCATCGGTACGCCGACCAGATCGGCCGCCGATATGCCCTCCAGGCTCACCAAGAACGTCGTGTTCCCGGCCCGAATGCGATCGCCAGAGCGCAAGACGACACGTTTCACCGGCTCATCATTGACCAGCGTACCATGCGTACTCCCCTCGTCCTCCAAATAACAGACGCTCCGGTCGGTTTCGATGCGGAAATGCACCCCCGACATGAAACGATCACCCGAAAAGACGACATCCGCCCATTCGGTACGCCCGATCTTCAGCTTCTCGCCGGCTCCCAACGCGAACCGATAACCCGCCTTGGCTCCGGACTCCACCACCACACTAACTCGCATCACGCTCTCTGATCCAACACCGGATCCTGCCTGGGTAATCAGGAGACACTCCGACTGCTCGCATCTCCCGAAGTTCTATAGCACCGCGACATCGAATTTCCTTCCCCAACGTCAACACGAAGAATCAAGAAACCAACACATCAGCAACCACCTCTACCGGAGAATGCGCACTCCCCATCAGAGTAGGTAACCTTGATGACGAAGTCAATAACGGTCTCTGCCTCTTCCTGATAATGGCAATTCTATTGCAACGGCCGCCATTCCGCGATGAGCTTACGCGGCATTGCCTCCACGAACTTGGCGTCTCATGGCGTAGAGCCTTACTGTGTAACCTGCGCGCACCGTGCGCGCCGATTTGCCGAGCGACCAACGGGAGCGGGCCAACGGATGGCGTTCTCCCAGTGTGGCTGGCGGCCCTGCCGCCTCAGTTCAATACCTGGCTGAGATTACCAGATTAGCAATGAACTCGTGCACCGACTCGCGGTTCAACTTGAACCCGAACGGAGGTCAGGCGTGCGTGTGAGAATCACATACCTCGGCGGCTCCAGGGGCGTCCGAGCGATCTCCCCTGCCATGACCGGCACATGCGACCCGATTGCGTGTCCCGGCCCTTATTTCGCCGCCAGCTGACAGCGACTCGATCATCAGGTATAAGAGATGAAGGGGGGCGACGTTCCCGAGTCCACACATCGTCCTCTTGTGAGTCGATGGCTCGCCCGTCATCGAGGGATCCATAGCCGATGCTGGGGAGGGCGGCGAGGTCGACACTCACCTGGGGGACGTCGCACTCGTTCGCACAAAGCACCTTGAAGCGGCCAGTTCTCAGAGCAGACTTCGGCTGCCGACCACCCGCCAGGAGCTTGAGGCAATGAAGACGGTCCTGAAGACAGAAGTGGTGCTGATCGAACCGATCGGTTCGGAATCGGGCCCCACGATGTACGACGCGTTGGCTCGGCTTACACAGTTGGGCAATCCCTGCATCCTGGCGAATTTCAAGCGGGCGGGTATTCCATTGCCCGACGGCCTGAGGGCCGACGATGACTTGTACGCGCATGCCCCAGAGGAGATTCGGCGGGAGCATTCGATGCATCTGGTTACGCTGGAGACCGGGGAGAAGTGGCTCGAGCTGGTGGAGGAGCTTCGGGCGCGCGATGCACTCTGCATGGTGTTCTCCACGTGCGAGCCAGCAGAACTCCTTTCGAAGCTGAAGCTGTACTTGGCTTGGTTTGCCGAGCCTCGCATTTTGAGCATGCAGCTGCGTCAGGGATCACGGGAACTGGCAAAGGGCGTTATGGAGAGCCTTGAGGCGATTCTGGTCACAGCGCCGGGGCCGGCTGACTGGAGCGTCTATTTGCGGTCCGACGTGGACATCGAGATCGCGCCGGTGGCTGCGGCCACATGAGACACCCCAACAGACAGTCTGAATTATCCGCAGAACACCCTGCCTCGCATTAACCGCCCGTTCCCCACCGCCGTATCGTCACCACAAGGTACTTCAGCGCACCGACTGCCATCGTTGCGAGGCGGAAGCAAGCATCGAGTCAAACGGGCTCTCAGTAAGAAATCACGCACCATGAATGTTGTCCTTTCCCCGCGAACCGGCACAGCCTCGCGGAAGACTATCTTGCAGCCCGGGCAATCGGTAACCGTGGGCAGTTCTGACTGGGCGAATGTGCCGGTCAGGACAGATCCCGCCATGGCACCGGTGCACTTTCGGATTGTCGTCGATCGTCACGCGGCGATGGTCCAGCATCTGGCCGGCGGCTTCGTCACGTTCGTGAATCGCCAGCCAGTCGGCACTCAGGTCTTATCACATGGTGATGTCCTCTGTGCGGGCAACAGCGAGTTTGAAATCGGGATCGAGTCCTTATCTGCCTGCGAATCCAACCGGGGGCCGGAACGATCTGCCGCTGCAATGGCGAAGCTCGCTTACGAGCGACAGTTTCTCGCTCATGGGACCGACTATCTCCGCGGTACAGAATCCCAGGCTGGAGCCCCGGTTGCGCTGTTGCAGCGGCTGATGCGCAGCACGACCGTATACCTCCTCGCCAATTTTTCCCGAGCGGCGATGGCGTGTCCGGACGACTTCTCATCGGCGACCGATCTCCTGGCCGGTCTGCCGGCAGCGATGCGGACCAGCGACTCGCTGCATTGTGCTTGCGCCACGGATTTGAGTCTGCCGAGGTTCAGACAACTCTGGGGAAAAGACGCCCTGATCACGATCGCCGGCAGGGTCGACCCGGCTTCACATCTGCGAGCGCATCTGGGTGTGTTCACCCGTCCCGGGCTCCTGCGACGTCAACTGGACAATCGATCCCGCTATTCCCAACTGCTCCCGCCCGATACTGTCTGGCTGCTGGAAACCACCGATGGCAAATGGCAGCTCTTCCGTTCGGCCCGCGGAACGCTGTCGTGGGGCGACCTGCAACTGGCTGGCTGAAGCGGGCGTGAGAAGAACCTTTTTGCCTTGAGTGCAAAGCACGTCGATTCGCGCGGAATCTTGCTCCGCAGGACGTCGCGGTCCGGCTTAAACCCATGTCGTGACCGGCCGGTGCAACCAACCCGCGCCGCGATCAATGCCCTCCCTTCCAAGGAACATCGTCGTGCGCCCCACCACACAGAAGCAGTCGTTCGAAGCAAATCTCCAGGCCAATCCGGTGTATCGGGCTGCGGTATCCGCGGGGTTGACGGACATTGCGATCCGCGCAATCCTCTCGGGCCGTGTCTATATGGGACCTGCCGGACCCGTCCTTGCTGCCGTTTCCTCTCTCAGCTGGCGACAACGGTTGGAGGCAGCACTGTTTACACTGGTCTTCGCCGACATACTGCTCCGCAAGTCGCCTCTGGCGATGGCCGGTGACTTGATCAAATTGACTTCTGCCGGCATGGCTGCAACCAAGATGGTGCCCGCCTTGATGATGGCGTTGAATGTCAAGCCATTGGATGATTTCCGGCAGGCGATGTATCGATCGCAACTCGCCCAAGGGAACCCGCGATTGCTGCGACTGATGGAATTGGCCGGCTGGAGTGGCGACGCAAGCAAGGAGTATCCGAGTGCGAAATACATGTTGCTCAAGACGATGACCGACGATATTAACCGGCTTGTTGGCCGCGATCCCAGCGTCATCCACACGATGTAGATGAGGGACGGTCCACGTCTTCGCCACGGTTGTCCGCAACAGCTCAGATCGACTGGCTGCGCGCCGCGCCGCGGGGTTTCCGTTTCCCATCCCTCCCATACCCCGAAGGCGATTCCATGAGACGCGTGGCCAGAGGGTTTTCCGCGCCAGGAGGAAACGCAACTCTTGACCAATACCTCGCCGACGTTTACCCTTATGGGTGACACAATGAATCCACAAGGTGGGGTGCTCGCCATGACCGGAAGAGGGCGTGGTTCGGCTGCTCCTGGAGGCCAAAGAGGAGGAGGCCACTGCCATGGGGCAAACTCCCTGGGGCTGCGCGATGCTGATTTCGAATTTCGCCCAGTTGACTGTACGCGTGCCGGCACAGCAGGCTAACTGGACAGCGACAGTTTTCGACATACATGCTGGATACATGCTGGACCCCAGCGGCCTTGTGCCGGTGGTGAATCAGATGGACGGCTCGAGGCGACTGCCCCGAAACACAGCCTTCCTTTTCCTCGAATCGCTCGGGAAAGCGGCGGTTTGTGGGAAAGGAAGGCATACAGAGTGGACGACGTGGTGCTAGATCTCCATCGCATTCACCACGAGAAGCGAGGTGGATGGGGTCCAATTCGCCGTATGCGGCAACCAGCAAAGCGGTTCGGCGGATGGAGGAATGTCTAAGCGTCGCTGTCCAACTAAGAGTAAACACTCGCCCGACACGACTGCAGCGGCCGACGATGACACCCGAGGAGATCGCCGAGTCGTGGGCGTGTGTAGACCGGGCGACGGCTGCCTGGAGCTGGGATACAGTCGCCGCTGACGACTGAGTGAGCGAGGACCGGACGGGCAGTTCAGCTTGGGCCGACACAGGTCGGCAGGCGTCGAATAATGGGGGACTTAGAGCCATGTTTCCTGCCGCTCGAATCGGTGATCCGATCACGCATGACATGTTAGTGCCCAGCGGGGTGATTGGACCTCAGGCACCGGCACCGTGTCCGATGTGCGCTGCGGCTCCGGTGATGATCGAGATGTTGCCAGCGGCGCATATGGCGTGCACGTGCGTCTGCAGCGGAGCAACCAGCATGGGGCCCATGCACCCTCCCATACCCGGTCCGCAGCCACCGATTGTGAAGGGATCGATGACGGTTCTGATCCACAACATGCCGGCCGCGCGATGGGTACCGTCGTTGGACGTATCGGGGTGTGGCGTGTTTCTGGGTGATCCCAAATTGGCGGCGGTGCGAACGGTGCTCATTGGTGACGTCGGGATGGGCGCGGTGGGGAGCACGGATGGGAGTTGTATGAGCGCCGCGAAGCAGAGTGGTGCTCCGTTCATCAAGCCGGCCAATAAGGTGTCCTGACCATGGCGGATGTGGACCAGGTGGCGATCGCGATTCGCGAGACTTCGCTCGACGAGCTCCGCCAGATCTGTGGCAGCGAGCGAGCACGACTGTATGCGATTCTCGACGCCTGTGACGAACCGCGGGTCCCGGAGCAGGTATTCCAGTTGGGGCCCCAGTTGGCAATATCCCTTTATCGGGGTTGGGCGGAGCGTGAGTATTGGGCAATTGCGCCCTACCTGGTGCAGGTTGACGTGGGACTGTTGGACTGGATCACCCAGCAGTTGTGGGAGCAGCCGTGGGGCATCTTTGCGGTTTCGCGTCAGGATCTCCCCACACTGCGGAGACACTTCCGGCGGTTCCTGACGGTTGAGGATCCCGATGGGGAAGAGATGTATTTCCGCTTCTACGATCCTCGGGTGCTGAGCGAGTTCCTGCGCAGCTGCCTGGCCGAAGAGAGCGCGGAGTTTTTTGGGCCGGTCACTGCCTATGTCTGTCAGAGCGGCGATCACCTGATCGAAATGAAGCCGCGGTAGGAAGAAACGGCCGGTCACTGATTACGGCACTTCTTAAGGGGAGTCCCACGGTTAGTGAATGGTCCAGTTCCCCTCTTGCCTACCTAGAGTGTTTTCAACCAGGAGTTACGAGCGGGCGCAGAGAATAGCTAAGGCCGGAAGAACCAATATTGTGATTCCCTGCCGGTTCCACTTTCCGCTGAAACTTGTAACGTCACGTCAGTTGACTCGATTCGCTCATGGCAATTCACAGTTGGTCCGACGAGTCACTGATCTCATTGGAACTGCTGAGATCTTCAGCCATAGCTTCCATCCACAATACGGCTGCCTCCTGGTCTCACCAAATTCACTGCGACTCCGGTGGGATCTCCGATCGCGTCACGTTGTCCTGGCGGGTGAAGTTATGGGAGTTCGCAAAGTCGATCAAGCGTCCGATTTCTGGTCCGGCCACAGGCTATTCGTTACTCGACACAGTGGACGCCCAGCCGGCGTGTGACGATGGCCCCTATCCGCAGTACCTCTGAGCGGTCTGTGGCGGCGATGCGTGCCGATACGCCTTGATGGTGGTATTGGGTGAGGCTGAAGCCGGCATCTGACTTCTCGGCGCAGCAGGAGACTTGGTCCGAAAACCACAAGGTGGTTAAGCCGCATTCGTGCGCAACATCGGGCATCAACTTCGTGAGGTCGGTGTGCCCTGTATCGTCATACGAGCATGAGTAGAATGCTTCGAAAGGGAACTGTGCCAGACGGAATTTGTTGAACGCCGTATTGTAAAGGAGTGCCTTGAGAGAACCGGCAAACACCCCGGCGGTCTCATCACCGTCAGTGAACATCACCGGAGGATCGCCAGGACTACTGCAATCTAAAACGATTTCGGAAATTGACACACCACCGATCCCGAGGAGAATCGTGTTCGGTGGGAGCGGGTAGTTCCCGGTGATAACTTCATCCCGATAATACTCCAGTATTTCTCCAATTTTCGTCGTCCCGTCGAATGTGAGGTTTAGGCCACCGTCGTCCTCACCCATGTGAGCGAGAAAATCCCGGTGTGACTCTGGAAGCAGTCTCCCAGCCAATCGCTCCAACTCATTGATTTGCTGGGTTGACGCACCTTGAATACGGTTAACGAAGTCGGGCGCATACTGTGTAACATAATCAAGAAAAGGCTTCAACTGACGCTCCTTAGTCATCTTGGCTTGAGTCAGGGGACTGCGACGCAGCGCCAGCGGCTGCACCTGGCCCCGTCCCTGCGGTCTGGCCACCAGATGCCGGCTGGCCCATAATCGTCGCCGCGTTGTGGCTACAGCTGGGACACGGGTTCATACCAGAAGCCCCCGGCTCCACGGGATAGGGGTTGGGTCCGTTTCCTCGCCACACTGTCGTTTGTCCGGTTGGGGGTGAGGGGTTGTTTTGGGCAGCCTGCCAAGCCCGCGTCTCGGCACAGGTCGTGCTGGCAATCTGCTTGCCGTTGGCGTACGATGCCGGCTTGAGCGCGCTCGGATTTGCCATGTCGCCGCCAAGATTGTAATTTGCAGGCATGGTCCCCGCTTCACTCGTCTTGGCGGCTACTTGTGCGGCATCTTTAGGCGACCCGCTGACTCCGACCGAGACACTTCCATCCTCGTGAGTGACGGCCGTTACAGCTTTCCCTTTTTTGCCTCCAATGCCAGCTGCATCAATGGCCTCGGCCGCCGTATGCGCAGCTGCATCACTCTCGGGCGTCCGCGCCGGATACCCTTTTTGCTCGAACCGAGCGGCAACCTTCCCCATTGCAAGCGAACCAGCGAGGCCACCTGCCAGGCCTCCCAGAGAGTGATTCTGCTCTTCCGGCGTCATCTCATCAAAGGATTTCGCGCCACCCAACGGTCCCAGGTCAACCAAGCCGAAATGCTCGTTCACCATCAGACCAATCCCAACCACTGCACCGCCGACAGCGATGGCCGTGCCCCACGCCGGGAACGTAAGGGCAGCAGCGATCGCGAGGGCAGTGATACCGGCTCCCATCAGGAAGCCCACCCCAAACGCCTCCAGGAAGCAGGGTAAGCAGAACTCTTTTAGATTGAGCGCCTTGTTGACCCCGAGCCCGACTCCCACGCCCAGCGCGGCCGCTCCTGCCGCAATCGCCAGAGCGGGAAGGGAAACGGGGGCCGTCAGGACGACAACGGCCGCAGCGGCCACCCCCGCCGCCACCGAAAGCGCCGCCTTCCACCAGAGACCAAGCGGGTCCGAACGGTTGATCGGATTATTGCCGACGTAGGCATAGAGGTTGGGCCCCTCGAGCAGGCCGACCGGGTCGCGCGACAGATAGCGGCCGAGGTCTGGAGCGTAATATCGAAATCGATTGTAATAAAGGCCCGTCTCTCGGTCGTGATATTGCCCCGGCGCGCGAAGAGGGTTGCGGATCGTTGTCTCGGCAAGGTAAGCCTGACCAAATGCTCCGTACGCCGCCGACCAGACCACTCGCCCCACACCGTCGGTCAGTCGCGTGGGCGTCCCGAGATGGTCACAATGATAGCTGTATACAGCGCCATTGACTCGGGTTGCCAACGGAACGTAGCCACCCGGGAGATAGAGATACTCCTGGGTCTTTGTCTGTCCGCCGACAATATCCACCTCAGCAATCATCTGCTCGCCGGCCCACACATAGCGTGTTTCACGCATACGGTTGCCCTGTTGAACCCGCTTGCCGATCCGCCGACCGAGGGCGTCATATGTGAAGGAGAGACAATCGCCTCGAGGACCTGCTGCAACCACGAGTTGGTTCTGCAAATCGAACTGCAACTGCCATTGCCCGTCTGGTCGCATGAACTGCGTCATATTCCCGCGACCATCGCACTGCGGGATTTCAGCGCTCCCGGCCGATAACTGATTTCCAGCGTTGAAAGAAACCGGGGCACCGTTGCAGTTGACCCGGTTGCCAGCCGGGTCATAGCCGAACGACTCTGCTGGCGCGGCACCAAACGGCGACACCGAAAGGACCTGCCCTTCGGCGTCGTATTGGTAGGTGCGCACGCCGAACTCCGCGTCCGTGAACTGCACCAAACGATCCTCGACGTCGTAGTTCCACGCTTGGCGGAATAGCGGTTGAGAAACTTCCCTCGGCCCCGTCGCAACACAGGCAGTGGTAAGGCCAGACGGACTGGTTGTCACATCGACATGCACTCCTGCCGGCGTCGTCCTCGTATGACCAGCGTCGTTGGGCTTGTATTGGTATCGATGGTCACCACCATTCCAATCGGTAACACCAGTCAGCCGCCGGTCTGCGTCGTAAGCGAATCGGACTTGATCACCGTCGGGATAAGTCAGGGCGACCAGATTCCCGGCTTTGTCATAAGCATACTGAATGAGTTGCCCCCCCTGATCCTCGGCAACGACTCGCCCCGCCTCGTCGTACACAAATGCGACCGACACCTCTTCGTTCACAGCTGCAATAAGATGCCCTTCACCGTCATAAGTGAATTCTCGAGTCTTCCCATCGCCATAGCGGAAAACGACTGGCCGTCCGTCACCATCGTAAGCAATCTGGACCACTTGCTCCGAGTCGCCGTGAATGGCCTGGAGCCTTCCGGCGGGATCGAAGTCGTAGAGTTCTTGAGTACCGTCGGCAAAACGGATGGCGCTGGGCCGGTCCCACTGAGAATAGCGAAAGGCCGTCCTATGGCCGTTGCCATCCACGACAGCTACCATCTCGCCGGTGGCAGCATACTCGTAACCCTCTGCGTGTCCCAAGCGGTTGGTAATGGAGGTCAACTTCCGCAGGTTTGAATAATTCAATCGGGTCGCCGTCCCATCGTAATATGTCACCTCCGTCAACTGGCGGATGACATCGTAGTGCAGCCGGCAAATGGTCTGCCCATCCTGTCCCACTCCTGTGACGAACCCGTGGCGATCATACTCGAAGTTGAGCCGCCGACCGGCCGGATTGCTCACCTGGAGGGGGCTTCCATCACTTCGTGATTCCACGCGAAACTGGCGCCCCAATGGCGTGGTAACCGAGCCGACAAAGCCAGCATCGTCAAAAGCGTACCGGGTCTGATTCCCCAAAGCGTTCGCCGCGAGCACATCACCGGTCACCGCTTCCCGTTGGACGGCCTGGCTGCCCTTCCGCAACTCGCGAACCAAGCCCGCCGCAAGCCTTTCCTTGCGCAATCGTGTCACTTGTTCGCGCCGGATCCGATATCTCATAACGGACTTCCGAATTGCCGTTGGAGAAGCGAGAACTCAGAGCCTTGGTCACAATGCAGCTAACCGCGTCACAACACCTGATCCGATTGCGGGGCAAAGCCGGTGTCAACCAGCCAGCTGCATATTCTATCGAAGCAGTGTTGTGAGGCAATTGTACCGCGGACGATAACTTCAGCCAAATTCCGTGGCAGGGTGTTCGAACCCCTCTCAGCTTGCGGTGCAACAAGAGATTGATGAGACCGGGCTGGCGGGGCAGCGATCCGGGTGGTGCCACACTGGCTCCGCTCGCCATCATGCCGAATCCACGTGGTCAACTTCGCTTGGCTCGCTCAGCCCGTGCCACGCTGCCGCCACCAAGTGGCGATTGATCAAGCAGAGCTGGAGTACGTCGAGCAGTCGCGTGACGGGCGCCTGGAGAGTTGGTATTGGAAACGGCGCCACCTCACGGCACCGAACTGGACAGCCACGGAATCGCCGTTACATCTGGCGCCCCCGCCAAGTCGAGCATCTGCCGCCGGCCAAGTCAATACGCTCCGGATGCAACGCTCACTCTTGTGTACACAGAAATCGCTATCGCAGGCTCAATGAACGATCTAAGGGTGGAAAATGCCGGGCAACGACAACGTCACCCCACCTTCATCCAGTGGTAAGTCGAGCAACGAATAGACTCGGCAACTATCCTCGTATGCCTCTCCGACCATTATGGCCCGCGTGCCATTGGCGACTTCCTTGATCAGCCTATTAGGTCCCTCCTCGAATACCAGTTTGACTGTCTGCGGACTGACATACCACCCCCAGTAGACTCCGACGGCCTCGATCAACTGATCGCGGGAGTTAGCTGAGAAAACCACAATCAGAGCGTTGTGACCACGAAACACCTCAAACAACTCGATCCACGATGCGACGTCGTTGGGGCCAATCAAATGTAATGAGTTTTCACTCCGGATTTCCTGGGGTGCCCGAGCCAGAAGGTCATCCTCGCCGCGGACACCAACCGGCAATGGCATTCCAATCTGCTTGAAGTTGGCGACCAAGAATGGTGTACCAAATGACTCTAGCTTTCCAAACACTTCGTATGTTGCAGCCACGCAGAGAGAGT
This sequence comes from Pirellulaceae bacterium, assembly GCA_041752115.1. Classification (GTDB taxonomy): domain Bacteria; phylum Planctomycetota; class Planctomycetia; order Pirellulales; family Pirellulaceae; genus JAJRVM01. The sequence continues at coordinate 24,972 of JBGSHS010000074.1, forward strand.
ATGCGTGTGTTCTGGTTTGCTGTTTGTCAGGTGTCATCAGTTATTCCCACATTCCGTGTCTGAGGTCGCGGGCGATGCACGTGACAAAACGCCCATTTCGCTACGTGAGTCAAGAAGCCTCAGATGCTACGCTCCAGCAATAGATCTCTTCGTCACGCCCCAAACCAAACTCATTCTTCAAGACTGCCTCCAACTGAAATCCATGACTCTGGATAAGTGCTGGCACGCCGGCGCTGTCACATACCTCCACCACCCTTTGCCAGCGAATCTTGCTGCAATGATTGCGAAGATCTTCTAGAAGCAAAGGGAGCACGTGCGTGACCCCTTCAGTCACGGAACAGTGAGAGGTGCCCACAATGCTCGCTATCGTGGCTATCGGTTTAGTCGGACGTTCCAAGAGACAGCTGATCAGAAAGTCAATGCGATGTCCAGTCATCCGCACATAAAAGACCTCCATATTCTGAAAAAGCCTCAGTCGAAGCGACATTTCGCTGTAAAAACTAGGAGCGAGATACGGATGCCGAAAATGAAAAAGTGGCAGGCCACCTTCCTCAATTAACGGGCTGCCAATAAACAAATCACGAATTAGCCTGAAGTCCGATTCCGCTAGCCGTCTAACCTCAGGAAAGGAAACGTCCGAAGTTCCGCAAATTGCACAGGAATCGAATGTAAGAAGGTCGTACAGTGAGAGCAACATAATCGATTCTTCCACATACCGTGCAAGGGGACTGGTGCTATCTTGCTGGTAGCGACCGGTGTATTGCGCCTTGATTTCCGCCACAGTACTCCCACCGGTGCACAACCGTCCGATGTCATAGACTGTGGGGTTAAGAATATGCAGCGTTTTGCTCGGGTCGCCAGGAGATATCGCACTGGCATAGCCAGCGTTCTCTTCCCGAAAAAAGAGGAATCGTTCTTCGTCAAATAGCGGCTTAAGATTCGGGTTCATCGGGCAGGTCTCTTGAAAATGAAAACCCTCGAGCGAAGCTAACGACGTTCTGCTGTCTTGACATATCGCAATGTCACGTCCGTTAGATGTTCGATATCCGCTTGCGAGCGATCAATAAGGTCTAAGTCCACTGCAGCATCAAAAAACGGGAACGGCCGAATTCTTCGAAAGTCTCCGATGCTGCGTATGCGGAACGCCAATTCGCGGACTAGACGCACGTTCCATGCTGCTCCCAGGCCCTCGTGCCAATACTCTGATAATGTGTGACGACGAACATTTCCCAGAGTCACTGGCAGGTACAGCGAAGGCATTAGGAAACCATCCGCTGTAATGTGCACGGCATAAGTAGTCATCGAATAGAACTGCCCAAAGCGTATCAAATGGTCAACGGGATCCCCCCACTCAAGTCGCACGGGAGACGATGGATTCCAACTGCGCCGCTTGTACTCTTCAACCAACTCCGAGTATTGTACGGGAGTCGGCACGATCTCGTCATATGAAGAGCAGCACGTACCTAACGGCATTAGTGGCTGGATTCGCAACTCGCTTACTCCCAATCTCTCACAGAGAGAGAAAACGTCTTCCCACTCACGAATACTCGCCCGTGTCGGACTGAAAGACACACAAACGTCTGTCCCTTGATCACGTAGAACTTTGATTGCAGTGATTGCTTTGTCGAACGACCCTGTGATTCGTCGCAAGTATTCGTGCGTCTGCGCTCGGGCACCGTCTAAGCTAATCTGGACGGTGTGCACGTGAGCAGCAGACAATCGAACTGCCAACTGCTTGGTGAGCAGCATTCCATTACTTACCATATTGACGGCGATACCGGCCGCGTCCAATTCCTGAATTATCGCGGTAACCACACCCGCCCGCAGCAATGGCTCTCCACCACAAAGGCAGACTCCCAAGGGTTTTAGGGCCGCAATCTCTTTTGAGACAGAAATCATTTCAGCATCTGTCAGTTCGCACCGAGTCAGTATTCCACTGCGGTTGAAACAGTGCAGACACCGGCCCACGCACTCATTAGTCACATCCCACGACCACTCGAGCGGGCCACGCAGAACCTTCAAATCACGGCGAAGATCGTATTCCCGCGCCGATTCGTTCCACTTGGGTATCGGAATATCCACCGTCATCAGAAGCACCTAGCTTGGCATAATTCTCTTGGCTATATCCACATCGCGTTGTATTTGACTCTGCTTAGCAGAATCAATGGGTTGACTTGCGTCCACATTCCGAAGGCGTTGTATCGCCTCCTGAACGTCCTTTGGCAAAGTCTGCTGCATCATCGTCCCGGCGTTCTGAAGCTCAAAACGACGAATCTGAATCAAGCACTCAAGGCAAACCGAACGAGGACATCCTTCTCGGATCTCAAGTGGCACAGGACGCTCACAAAAAATACACCAAGGCATCGTCTTGCACTCCGTCATTGGGAAGAGAGGACTGCCCCTCACATAACCTCCAACTAAACGACTCGCCTCGCCGTTCTGCCGTCTTTTCGGTATTCGCGTAGCGAACTTTCGCCACTTCGACAATGACTAGGACCCCTACATAGGCCACGACAACGAGAGCGGCACCAACCGATACTCCCACACCAGCCTGAATACCTGCTGCATAATTCACCGCGGCTTGATAGGTCCCGGCCCACTGGTAATTGACCGCATAAGCCCCCCCCCCACCGCCACCACCGGGCGTAGAGACCGAGGGTGGTGCCGGAGGGCCGGTAGGAACCGGTGTTGGGGACGGAGCACCTGCAGGACTTGGCGCGGAGGAAGGGCTGGGCGTACCGGAAGAAGTAGGCACGCTCGACGGGCCCGAGGTTCCAGTGGGGGCGGGCGCGCCAGCCGGGCTGGGCGTGGCAGAAGGAGTAGGCATGCTCGACGGGCCCGAGGTTCCAGTGGGGGTGGGCGCGCCAGCCGGGCTGGGCGTGGCAGAGGGAGTGGGAGCACCCTGAGGACTCGGAACGCTCGTGGCTCCAGGCGTTTCCTCGCCCGTTGAAGGTGGGGCATTCGAAGGTCTAGGAGTTTCGGCTGTCGTCGATGGCTTCGGGGCCTGTTGCCCCAGAACGCTCCCACTACCTTGCGCACCAGCTTTTCTAACGGCGCCTCCGGCGTTCGTTGCTCCGATCATTGTCTGTGCAGCACCGCTGGCGACAATATCCACCGGCCCCATACAAACGAGCATATCTCCAACACGCGCAGCGGGAAGGCCACCAATGAGCACTGTCGCCTCGCCGGGCGGAAGAACAACCCCTCCAGAGTGCTGAGGACAGATATGCATATCGCCCACACGCGCCGCAGGCTGGCCCTCAATCAAGACCGTTGGCACTCCCCCGACGATCACACCTCCGTGGTCTGTTGCATCACCTTGTCGAGCCGCAAACGCGCCCACGCTAAACGTCTCCTACCATGTTAGCGGAAAAGAAAGGCGGTAGCGGACACATGCCGTTGTCCTTGACCGCTTGAGGTCCAATCGCGCATCTCATAGCCTCGCCATTATATGTTGTCGGTGTTGTTCGATCACTAGGTATGTGAGAGTGACACCTCCACGAACGAAACACGTTTCCCCCAGTACTCACCCAAGGAAAGGTCTGCTGTAGCATAATAGCATAGTCGTGGACCTGTCTCATATCGGAACCACTGACTGACGGATGAACTCGATAGAAGTAATCAGTCTCCGTCGGCGGCGAGTCATAATCGGCCTCCGCAACGCGACCTTCCCTCTTGAAATCGTAGTAGATGTCCGACCCGGGAAAGATATGAAGCCAGTTCACTTGGACACGATTCCCGTACAACGAGGCAACGTTCATGGAAAACGCCAACGTTCGCATTATGTTCTGGAGATTCTCCCAGGGAAAACCAATAATGTACGAGTATTTCGCAGCGCCGTGGATTCCGATGCGATGCAAAGCATGAGCGCTCTCAATAACATCCGAAAGTGTTACACCCTTTCTTATCCGTTGCAGTCCGTCCGCATAACCGCACTCCACCCCAATTTGGATGAACTCTACGTTCAACTGGCCCAAAGCGTCCTGAATTTCTCGCTTAAGCAAATCGCACGCGCGTGCTTCAATGCCTACGCCAATCGCGGAATCAACGGAGCGCAGCACACGAGCAACCGAAGTCACTAGCTCAGAGTCAGTGGTGAAGCAATCATCTGAGAACAGAATCGTGCGATAACGCACACGCGCCATACTCGCAGCAGCATGTTCGATGCGTCGGCGCATGCCTTCAAGCTGGAACGATCGCCAATAGTGTTTGAAGTAAATGCTACAAAATGTACATCCATAACGACACCCACGCGAAACCTCAAGAGGTATGAACCCGTAGACATTTCTCGGAAGTCTCTCCCACAGCGGAAGAGGTACCTGCGTCAACTCAACGTTAGTTAGTGGTTTCCGATCAGGCGTTCGAAACACCACGCCATTTCGCCGAAACGTCACCCCGGCGACAGCGTCGAGCGCCGAACGTCCCGCAAGGCATCTAAGGACTTCGGGCAGTGCAAACTCACCTTCACCGCGAACGACAACGTCAACCGGCGTTGTCTGCATAACATGCTCGTCACAGTAACTTGAATGAAGGCCCCCTAGGATTATCACCGGGCGGGGCTGCACTTTCGCTACCATTGCAATAAGCAATCGTGCCGTAGTCCAGGTGTGGGAATTTGCCGAGATACAGAATACGTCGTGGAGTTGAACAATTTGCAGAAATTGCGCCGGCTCGCGGTACAATCGCCAATACTCGATTGGGTCCAGGATGGTACACGGAAATCCACTTTCTTCGACGGCTGCACTCAAGCTATACAACGCCACCGGAGGAATAGACATGTCAGCTCGCACGGTACCATCAGGCCAGACGACGTAACTTGGCGCAGCCGTAAATAACACCCGCATCTTTCTCACCCGTTTCAACCTCCCCCTATTCCCCTGCTTTTCCAGACAGCTCAAGGGACCATGAACTATGTCAGGTTATCCCTGACCAATGGTTGTTGGGAATCTGCTAGTTCGATAGCCCAAGTGCCTTGAAGGGGGAGCGTCATGTGAAGATGATTCATTCCATGTCTCCCGTGAAGTCTGTCGTTTCGCGAGGAATCTCGAATCGATGAACAAGCAACTTCCAGCGCTCCGTTGGCGTGCAAGCAGCGACGTAGCCGAAACCACCGATTCCAGCCAATCATAAGTCTCTTCGCGAAGGCTGTGACGCGGATGGTCACTGTAATTGGGCGTACGTATATTCCTGCGGATATGATCGCTGCTCAAGCAAACGAAATACTCTGACGAAACGACTGTCGAATGTCCGCGATCCGTTTCTCCCAAGCTGACATTCCTGCAATACCGCCCCGCGATTATCTGACGTGCTGTGTATCCGCGTGCAGCAAAGCGTCGGTCACTTTAGGCTCTCGTCACATCGCACAGCTTCCATTTCACGTCCACCGGTGGCAGACGCTAACAGTTGATCTTCACCAAAGTCGACTTGATTGTTAGAAGACCTGGTGTGAGTTCTATGACACTCCCTCCGCACGAAATCGTGAGCTTGCTCGCCGCTACTAATTCGATCTCATCAGCCGTAATTGAGTGTTTGCCTCCAACTGATTGTACTAAGTCGCCACCAACCGTCGTTGTCTTGCTTCCACCCACCGCTTCGGTCGACTCGCCACCGACGCGTTCGGATTTCATAACACCAACCATGAGAGCGTATCGCACACCGGTTGTGATTGACTTGGACACACCCACCAATTCACTTGACATAACAGCGACCATTTCGCTCCTCATCAAACCAACCACGTTCGTTTGACTCGACCCTACAGTTGTCGACTGATTGACGGCAACATTCACGAACTGGTCGGCTCCCACGGAGGTGTATTGGTCTACTCCAATTTGTTCCGAATGATTCGACCCAACATACACCGATTTGTTGACCCCCACGTCCAGCTTCTGGTTGTTGCCGATCGTCATGGTCTCGTCGACATCCACCGCCTTGGTGCGGTTGTTGTGGACCGTGTGCGTCTCGTCGTTCTCCACCACGCTGTCCATGTTGTACTGCGCGTGGACCCGGATC
>JBGSHS010000075.1:0-9504 GCA_041752115.1 Pirellulaceae bacterium
CTCGGATCGTAGGGGGCGGTCCGTTCGCTTTCTCCCCGCGCCCACTGAATGGTCTCCTGGCGATGACGAGCCAGGGCCTCGCGATCGTGTGCCGACGCGGCCGACCCCGCCGGGTCGTTCAGCTGCGCACGGGCGGTCAGATCGGTCGTCAGGAATTTGTTGCGGAGCGTGGCGAGGAGCGTACTGTAGATCCGTTGCCCATCGGCAAAACGCACCTCCAGCTTGGCCGGATGCACGTTGACATCCACCAGGTCGGGAGGAATCTCCAGCCGCAGAAAGGCCACCGGAAATCGGCCGCTCAGCAGTAGGCCCCGATAGGCCTCACCCAGGGCATGCTGCAGTGAACGGTCCCGGATGTGGCGACCATTGAGCAGCACATACTGCATCCGGTTGTTGCCCCGACTGAGACTCGGATCGGCCACATAGCCGTGGAGCTTCACATCCTGATACTGGCTTTCCACCCAGATCAGATGGTCGGCCATCTCGTGCCCGAAAAAGGCCGTGATACGTTCCAGCCAGCGATCCACCGCCGGCAGGTCGTGCAGCACACGATCGCCGTGGCGCAGCACCATATGCTTGCCCGGCTCGGCCAGCGCAATGCGCGTAAACGCCTCGATGGCATACCCCGTCTCCGTCTGCGTGGAACGAAGGAATTTCCGGCGGACCGGAGTATTGAAAAAGAGGTTTCGCACTTCGATCGTTGTGCCGACCGGACATCCGCACGGTCGCACTTCGCTCACCTCCCCGCCGCGCACTTCGAGTTCCGCTCCCGCCTCGGCCTCGGCCGTGCGGCTGCGAATCGTCAGTTGGCTCACCGCCGCAATGGACGCCAGCGCTTCGCCGCGAAAACCGAGCGAGTGGATCTGGAACAGATCGTCCGCATCGCGGATCTTGCTCGTCGCGTGGCTCGCCACTGCCAGCGGGAGTTGACCCTCCGCGATACCACTCCCGTCGTCACTGACCCGAATCAGCTCGGCCCCCCCCTTTTCCAGCGTCACATCGAGGCGTGTGGCCCCTGCGTCGACCGAGTTCTCCATCAGCTCCTTGACCACACTGCCCGGCCGCTCGATCACTTCGCCGGCCGCGATTTTGTTGACGACATTGGTCGGCAGTCGACGTATTTCCCGTGTGTCCTTCGCCATGCCATTTGACTCGCTCGTGAACTCAGCTAATTCCGTACTTCTCCAGCTTGCGGTAGAGGGTGCGAGCGCCAATGCAGAGAATCCTCGCCGCCTCCTCCCGGTTGCCGTTGGTCAGCTTCAACGTCTCGGTGATGGCGTGCCGTTCATACTCGTCCAAAGGCTGACCGATCAGGTGTTCCAGGCCTTTGCTGGCGGGAACGACCGGGGTGCGGGCATCGGCGAGTTCGGGAGGGAGATCGTCCACGTCCAGCACTCCGTCGATGTCGAGCACCACCATGGTTTCGACGGCGTTGCGCAGTTGCCGCACATTTCCCGGCCAGTGGAAGGCGAAGAAGCGGGCGCGCACGGCCGGCGAAAACCGTTCGACACTCTTTCGATGATGCTTGCTGAACTGCCGCCGAAAGTGTTCCATCAGCGGAACAATGTCCTCCTGTCGCTGGGCCAACGACGGCAACTCCACGGTGACGACCTTCAGGCGGTAATAGAGGTCCTCGCGGAAGTCACCCTGAGCAATCGCCTGTTCCAGGCTGCGATTGGTGGCCGACAGCACTCGCACGTTGACGTCCATGGGCCGGTTGTCGCCCACGCGTGTGATGCGGTTTTCTTCCAGGACGCGCAACAGCTTGGTCTGCGTGGCGCGGGGCATGTCCCCCACTTCGTCCAGAAACAGCGTCCCGCCGTTGGCGTACTCAAACGCGCCGATCCGATCGTTGCGCGCATCGGTGAACGAGCCTTTCACGTGTCCGAAGAGCTCGCTTTCCACCAGGTTCTCGGCCACGGCCGCACAGTTGATGGGAAACAGCCGTTTTCCTTTGCGGGGACTGTTCTGGTGGATGGCCTGGGCGATCAGTTCCTTCCCCGTGCCACTCTCCCCGGTGATCAGGACCGTGGCATCGGTGGGGGCGATGCGCCGCACCCGATCCATCACCTGTTTCATGCTGTCGCTGGCGAAGATGATCCCCTCGTAGCCAAACCGCTCATCCAACCGCTTGTTCAGTTCCGCATTGTCGCGACGCAGCCGCACCGCGTCAGCCGCCCGCTGGGTGACCGCACGGAGCCGATTGGGAGTAATCGGTTTCTCCAGAAAGCTGAAGGCGCCTTGCTGCATCGCCTCGACCGCTTTAGGAACCGAGGCATGGCCGGTCACCATGATCACTTCGGCTTCCGGCAGGCAATCGCCGGACCGAGCCAGAATCTGCATCCCATCCACGTCGTTCATCACCAAATCGGTGATGATCACATCATACGAATCTTGCTCGATATACTTGAGCCCTTCCGGCCCCGAGGTGGCCACGGCGCAAGGGTACCCAACCCGCTCCAGGGCCTCGGCCATAGCCTGAGCCAGCGCGGGATCGTTGTCGACGATCAGAACGCGGATAGGCAACTCGGAAGCTGGTGACGGCTGCGACATGTCCCTGATGATACAAGAAGTGGCCCCCGACCGAACAGGTGCCGGCGAGGGGAACCACCTCGCCTGCTCGCCGCTCAAATCCGCCGCGGGATGGGGAACTCGAGTGTGAACTTCGTGCCCCGCCCCACATCGCTCTGCACACTGATGCGCCCGCCATGCCCCTCAATGATCTTGCGGGCGGTGGGCAGCCCCAGCCCTGAGCCACCATCCTTCGTCGAATAGAAGGCGTCGAACATGTGCAGCGCCGTCCTCTCGTCCATGCCGCTGCCGGTATCGATCAAGTCGAGTGCCACGCCATTGGAAGTGATGCGAGTGATGACGGTCAACGTGCCTCCGCCTGGCATCGCCTCCAGCGCGTTCTTGACCAGATTCATCAGGGCCGCCCGCATCGTCTCCTGATCGAGCAGCACGCTGGGCAGCTCACCGTCCAGATGCGGCAGGATCCGGACCTTTCCTTCGCGCGCCTGCAGCGCGAAGAACCGCAACACCGATTCCAGCAGTTCATTGAGATTGCCCGGAATGAGATCGAGCTTGCGGACGCGGGCGAATTTGAGGAAATCATTGAGCAGACTTTCCAGCCGAGTGCACTGGTCGTGGACAACGTCGATCTTGTTGCGCGCACGGCGTTCGCGCGGCGTCTCGGCATCGGCCAGATCCTCCGCCAGCAGATCCATGTTCATCCGGATGACCGCCAGCGGATTCTTGATTTCGTGGGCCAGCGAGCCAGCGAGTTCCGCCAGTTCGTTGTAGCGTGAAACAAGCTGCTGGAGCGTGGTTCCCTGCTCCAGTTCCTCGTCCTCGCAACCCGCACGATCCCACACCACGAAACCTCCCCCTCCACCCGCTGCATGCTCCTGTCGAGTCCATCCGCCACGCCTCCCGGGAACCGCGTCCACGCGCCCCTCCAACGACCTTTCCGCGAAAACGGGGCGGGCCAACTCGGAGGGAAAACTGCAAACCGGAGCAACACATCGAGGCGTTGCTCCGGTCGACAATATGCTGGAGGATCAACCGGCGGACGCCGCCGCCGGTTACCTGAACGATCTCCCGTGGCACGGGTCAATCGCGCCGGCGGCCGCGGTCGCCACCACGGGAACGCCGCGAACGATCACGCTCGCCACGTTCGGGTCGCTCCGGACGCTCGCCGTCATCGCTCGACACCATGTCATCTTCCAGACCGAGCTCTTCGAGTGCTCGGCGGCGACTGAGCTTCACGCGATCATGCTCATCGACATCGATGACCATCACCTTCATCTCGTCGCCTTCCCGGCAGACATCGGCCACGCTGCTGACGTAGCCACCGGACAGTTCGCTGATGTGGCACAAGCCGTCGCGTCCGGGAAGGATCTCCACGAACGCACCGAAGTCCTTCACACTCGTCACGCGTCCGGTGTAGATCTTGCCTACCTGGACGGTGGCCGTGCAGGCCTCGACCTGAGCCAATGCCTTCTCCACGAACTCCTTGCTGCTCCCCGCCACGGTGACGATGCCGTCGTCGTCCACTTCGATAACCGTGCCGGTTGTCTCCTGGATCATGCGGATGTTCTTGCCGCCAGGACCAATGAGCGCTCCGATCTTGTCGGGATCGATCTTCGTCCGAATCAGTCGCGGAGCCCACGGAGAAATGTCATCCTTGGGTCTCGAGATCGTGGTGAGCATCGCCCGCAAGATCTCGATCCGCGCGTCCCGCGACTGGATCATGGTGGCCGCAATGATATCGCTGGAGATCCCGCTGATCTTCAGATCCAGCTGGATGCCGGTAATCCCGTTCTGGGTGCCGGCGATCTTGAAATCCATGTCGCCGAAATGATCTTCGTCACCAATGATATCGGTCAACAGGATCCACCGATCGCCGGCTTCGTAGACCAATCCCACACTGATTCCGGCCACCGGATTGCTGATCGGTACTCCGGCCGACATCAGACCCAACGTCGCTCCGCACACTGAGGCCATCGAGGACGAGCCGTTCGACTCGAGAATATCGGAGATGATCCGTATGGTGTAAGGAAAGTCATCGGGACCGGGAAGCACCGGATTGACGCTCCGCTCGGCCAGCGCGCCGTGCCCAATCTCTCGCCGGCCTGGCCCGCGAATCGGGCGGCACTCTCCCACCGAGAACGGTGGGAAGTTGTAGTCGAGCATGAACTTCTTGGAATACTCGTCCACCAGACCGTCCACGCGCTGCTCGTCGCGGGCCGTACCGAGCGTCACGGTGACCAGCGCCTGCGTCTCGCCGCGCTGAAACACCGCCGAACCATGCGTGCGAGGCAGCACATCGACCATGCATTGGATCGCACGGAGATCCTTATGCCCGCGGCCATCCGAGCGCGTTCCGCCCAGAATCAGGTCACGCACGATCCGTGCCTCCAGCCGATGCCAGGCGTCCCCGAGCGCCAGCGGTGATAGGGCCCCCTCCGCCTCCGGATCCGGAATCATTTCCGCCTGCACGCGCTGGTGCAGAGCACTCACCGCTTCCGCCCGAGCCAGCTTGCCTTCCGTCTGCTTGGCCACCTTGAGTTCGTCGTAATATCGCTCCTTGAGCCGATCGAAAAGACCGTCCTCAGGAGGCGCCACGAACTCGGGCTTCTGTACCCCTACCTTCGCCACAAACTCGCGCTGCAGAGCCAGAATCTCGCGAATCACGCCGTGCGCGTACTCAATCGCCTCCGTCATCACCTCCTCGGGCAGCTCGCGGGCAAACCCCTCGATCATGGCGACCGAGTCGTCAGACCCCGACACAATCAAATCCAACTCGCTGTCTTCCAGTTCCTCGTGCGTGGGAAGCGGAATGAACTCGCCGTCAATGCGGCCAATCCGCACGCTCGCGATCGGCCCCTGAAACGGCAGCGGGGAAATCAGCAAGGCGGCAACCGTGCCATTCATCGCCAGCACATCCGCGTCATTCTGGCGATCGCTCGACAAGACGAAATTCTGGCACTGCACCTCGTCCATGAAACCGGCCGGGAAAAGAGGTCGAATCGGCCGGTCAATCAGGCGAGACGTCAACGTCTCCTTGGTATTGGGGCGCCCCTCCCGTTTGAGGAACCCACCAGGAAACTTGCCCGCCGCCGCGAATCGCTCGCGGTAATCGCACATCAACGGAAAGAAATCACCACCCATCCGCGCCGGGCCGGTCGTCACGGCACTCAATACCACGGTGCCGCCATATTGCGTTACGACAGCTCCACTTGCTTGCCGGGCCAACACCCCGGTTTCCATCGACAAAATATGTTTGCCAATCTGCTTTTCTACGCGTACCTTCACGTCTTCTTCCTAAATAGATTGCGTCCTGCCACGGATCTAGGGGCTGTCAGAGCACGGTTGCCACAGCGCGCCGCCGCGCAGGCCCGAGCAAGAAAAGAAACCCCTCCCGCGGGATCATCTTCTTTGCAGCAGAATCGAGAGTCAGGTACGAGCCGCGACCAGTTTCAGAAGCCGCGGCGCACTCGGCGGTGATGCCAGTCGAACTGGCCAGACTATTTGCGGATTCCCAGCCGTTCAATAATGGCCAGGTAACGCTGTGGATCAACGTGCCGCAAGTAATCGAGCAAGCGGCGGCGGCGGCTCACCAACGCCAGGAGTCCACGCCGGCTCGCGTAGTCCTTCGAATGGGCGCGCATGTGCTCGGTCAAGTTATTGATTCGCGTGGTGAGAATGGCAATCTGCACTTCCGGCGAACCCGTATCCCGATCGTCGTGCCGATATTCCTGGATTAACTCTTGCTTCCGCTCTTTCGTGATCGTCATGTGCTACCGTGGTCCCTGTACTTCCGGCTGGTCTCTTCAACTCATACCCGCCGACACCGAAACTCCTCGACCCCCGTGTCCGTCAGGACTGTCCCTACATACAACACTACCAACAACTTAAACCGCTAAATTTAGCGATACCGTGGCGATTTGCAACCGCAAATGTCGCGGCCCGCCCGTGAAATTTCTGACTCCCCGTCCGACGGCACGATTCCTGTCGACTGCGCCAACCAGCGCCAAGCCCCCCGATTGGATGCACTTTTCGAGCAATTCTCGGGAGGCCGCTGCGCCACTGACAAATCTGTCGAACGCGTTTCAACTATAGCTGGGTAGGCTACTTGCGTCTCCTGAGCGGGCCCGTGCCCGCCAGGAGATACATTTGACAACGATCCTGCTTGGCAGGAATATTACACCATTGGAACCAAACCTGTGCGGCTCGCCCCTGGCTGCGCCCGCCCCAGGTGCGCAACGACCCTCCCGTCCGGTCGCTACGCTCAATGTCTTCCCTTGTTGGACACCCCCACACAGTGACTGGCGAAGAACAGCTGATTGGCAAAGCGCAGCAAGGCGACGCCGTCGCCTTCGGTCAGCTGGTCCGCCTGTACCAGGATCGGCTCTTCACCAGCATCATGCACCTGATGGGCCAGCGGGAAGAGGCGGAGGATATCGTGCAGGATGCGTTCGTTCAGGCTCTCCTGAAACTCCCCGGCTTTCGCCGACAAAGCTCGTTCTACACGTGGCTCTATCGGATCGCTATCAATGTCGCTTTGAATCGGCAGCGTCGCTCGCCGCAGGTGATCTCTCTGGAGCCGGCCAACTCCCAGCCAGGACACGATCCGACCGATCCGAACGAACTGCCTGCGGACCGCCTGCTGCGGACCGAGCGTGCGCGGCAGATCCAGACGGCGTTAGGTCGCTTGAGCGAAGAGTATCGCACGGTACTCGTGCTGCGCGAAATCGACGGGTTCGACTACGACGCCATTGCCCGAATCTTGAATATTTCGGTCGGCACGGTTCGCAGCCGACTGCATCGAGCCCGATCGCTGATGCGTGACCAGCTGCGACACATCCATCACGGCTCAACGCTTTCCTGACCCACGGCTCTCCGGCATCATGTTGGCGAGCATCGTCCCCTTGGCGCGCATCACTCATCAGGGGCCGGAGCCTGCGGACAGCTCACCGCCAGCCGATCTCTTTCCAGCACGACCTGCACCATTCCGTCGCGGTGGGTCCAGAACAGCTGAGCTCCTTCGCCAGCGTAGTGGGCGTGGGTCTGGGCAAACGGCAGACTGGCTCCCGCACTGACGACCACGACCGCGGGCCGAGCCCAGCGGACCAGTTCGGCGGGGCGACTGTGCCGACTGCCATGATGGGGCGCCAACAGCAGGTCGATCGATTGCGGCAACTCGGCCAGCAACTCCCCCATTCCACTTCCTTCCAGGTCGCCAGTGAGCAGGACGGTGGTGTCCCGGCAGGTCAGTTCCAGCACAATGCTGCTCGCGTTATCCCCCATCACGACGGAGTCGGCGGCGGAGGCTGCGGGCGGGTGCCACACCTCCAGCAGCACGTCGCTGCCGGTCCGCAGACGGTCTCCTTCCTGTACGATCCCCCACGGCACGCCGTGCGTGTCGAGGGCGGCTCGCAGCGCCGCGAGCGCGGGTGCCGGCCGGTCAAACATCTTCGGCGACACATAGACCACCCCCACCGAAAAGCGGTCCAACAGCACCGGTACGGCGTTGAAATGGTCCGCGTCAGCATGCGAGAGAACGATGGCGTCCAGGTGCTTGATACCACGCGACCAGAGAACCGAGGAGATCGGCAGGGCAGCGGCCCGCGGACTCCCCATCCGCCCCGCGTCATACAACACCACTTTGCCGCCGGGCAGCTCGATCAGGACGCACGCTCCGTGCCCCACCGCCACGAAAGACAACCGCGGCGGCTGATGCTCCCCTTGCCGCAGGGCACGGGTCGCCGCACTCCCCGTCGCGATCCCGACGGTCAGCCAGAACGCCAGCAGTGCCAGGGCCCAACGACGCGGCGGTGACCACGGAGCCCACTGCTGCAGCCCCAAGGCAAGATAGAAGACAACCACCCACCACCACGGCGGTCCGGCACTCCACCAATGACCGCCGTGGACCTGAGCTGCCTCCGCCGTGGCCCGCTCGATAAATGACAACATAACGTCACATACACCACCCGCCACCCGAGGAAGCAGAGGCAGCCAGGCCGTCAGCAGCACCAAGAGTGCGGCAAACAAGGCCACGGCGACCGGCCCCGACAACACCACGTTCAACAATATGCCGACGGGCGAGATCAAGTGGAACCGATACGCTACCAGCGGCAGGCTGACCAGCCACACCGCCAGTGACAGGAGCAACAACTGCAACGCATGGCGGACCACGGCGTGGAGCAGGCGCAGCCAGAGCGGACGGGAAGCGGCCTCCAGTGCATCGAACGGATCCACGGCACGCCGAACTCCCAGGCTCGGCCAGCTCACCATCAACGTGGCCACTGCCAGAAACGACAACTGGGCGCCAGGATCGAACAGCCCGGACGGACTCCACAACAGGACAACCAGCCCAGCCGCAGACCAGGAGTTCCAGGCCACCGCCCGGCGCCCCACCCCGCGTGCCAAACAGGTCATCACGACCAACACCGTGGCCCGCACCACCGGCGGCCGACCACCGGTGATCATCGCATAAGCGACAGAAAGCACGCCAGTCAAGAGCAGCACGGGCCCCCGAGGCAGCCAGTCCAGCCTCAGGAGCAACCAGAACGCCGTGGCCAGTATTCCCACGTGCAACCCGGAAATGGCCAGTAAGTGGAGCGTGCCACTCACGAAGAAGGCGTCTACCGTTTCCTGCGGCAACCGCTCACGGCTTCCCAGCAACAGCGCCGCCGCCAAGGGCGCGTGGCGAGATCCCACATACTCGTCCAACGCATCCTCGCTCCACAGCCGCCAGCGCCCCAACTGCCGAAGCAGGCTCCATTCACTTGCTCGCGATAGCGGTCGCACGCACTGCGTATGATCGCATAACAGGACCACCAGCTGCCGACGACCGCGACACATCGCTGCGAAGTCGGGCTCGCCAGGGTTCAACGGTCCGCGCACCCGTGCCACCAGAGCGAACACCTCCAGCCGATCACCCCGCAACACATCCCGGTGCCGGCCCGCAACCACCAAGGCCGCCCGCCCCGACGCGCG
>JBGSHS010000076.1:0-19533 GCA_041752115.1 Pirellulaceae bacterium
AAAGCCAGAATGCCCAGGAGTCACGCGAAAACCTGACGTCCACACTTGACCAAAGTCAAAAAACACAAAGATTTTGGAGACGCTACCGGTGCGCCTATTGACTTCGGGGACCTTAATAGGTGTTCGATATTCTGCGGTTCACAAGCCTCCGTGACCAACGCCGCAAGTTGTGCAACAGCAGCCAGAGGCTGGAAGACCGAGGGTTGTTGTCTTGCGGTCAAGTGCTCGCTACATCGAATCGGGGGCTTCCGACGCGCAGCGGGTTCCAATCACTGACAACTGTTTAGAATTCGGCCGTGTTCCTCCTTCCTGCTTGGAGGATCCTGTCGTTTTCCTGCTTCCATCCCGGTCAAATAGTCCCTGTGGTACTTGCATCTCACACCTGCCTAGGGGTAGGCTTGAGATCATGCCGGAATACCGGACGGATCCATAGCCTCGCACGTTACGATGGAACGCGATCAGATCGGTTCCCCGAGGCGATGGAGAGGGAAAACCGCAGCGGCGGGGAGTTGTCCTCGCGATGGCACTGCAGCGATTTCACGTGCTGCTCAGCAGGGAGGTACCTGCCGATGTGCCGAAGCCGCCTCCAGTGACTGGCGCGCGTCGATACGAGGGCTTCGTGCCACGAGGCCATAGCGACAGTTTGTCTTGCCGCTCTGCAGGTGCTTGGTGCGGCTCCGGCTCGAGGAGAGCAGCGTCCTCAGCAGGATAATTGGCAGCCGAGCAGAGCGTCCGAATTGAGATCATCTGACACCAACACCGAGGCGCTGACATATTGAGGGGACTCGCACGATGGACGATTCTGCGGCCGCGGCACTGGAGGCGAATCCAGTCAAAACAGGGATCGCCGGCCTGGATAGCATCTTGGGGGGTGGGCTTCCTCGCGGACACGTTTACCTGGTTGAAGGAGTTCCTGGCGCAGGCAAGACGACGCTGGCACTGCAATTCGCGTTGGAAGGGGTCCACCAGGGAGAGAGGGCGTTGTTTATCACGCTCTCCGAAACCTGTGAGGACCTGCGGCAGACGGCGACGTCTCACGGCTGGACACTCGGCGGAATGGAGTGTCTGGAGCTGTTGCTTTCCGGAAAGATGGGCGAGCAGGAGGGGGGGCCGATCATGTATCACCCCTCGGAAATCGAACTAGGTGAGACACTTCGCACGATCAGACTGGCCATAGAGCGTATCCAGCCTCAGCGGGTCGTCATCGACGCGTTGACCGAAATCCGCCTGCAAGCGCAGACGAACCTGCGGTATCGCCGAGAGGTGTTGGCGCTAAGGCAGTTTCTCCGGCAATCTGATCGCACCGCCCTTCTGTTGGACGAGTTGCGGGAAGAGATGACCGCGCAGAGCGTGGTCAATGGAATTATCGAGATGCGCCGCCATGCTCCCGATTTCGGCCCGGCGCGGCGCCGTATCCAGGTCGCCAAACTTCGTGGCGTGAAGTACCAGGAGGGTTACCACGATTACGTCATCGAGCGGGGCGGAATTTGCGTGTTTCCGCAACTCGTGGCGGCCCAGTACCGTGAAACGTACGAGCAAAAGGTATGCAGCAGCGGCTTGCCGGAACTTGACACCATGTTGGGCGGCGGTATTCCCTGCGGTTCGACCACGCTGCTGATTGGACCAGCTGGATCAGGAAAGTCGTCTACCGCAACCCAATTCGCTCTTCACGCCTTGTGCAATGGAGAGCGAGCCGCAATCTTCACCTTTGATGAGACGGTTGACAGCTATGTAAACCGTGCGACCAGCCTGGGTATGGATCTCCGATCTTTCCTAGGTGCCGGGAATCTCATTATTCGACAGGTTGATCCCGGCGAACTGTCGCCGGGACACCTGGCCCATATAATCCGCCACGAGGTCGAGGAGCGGCAGGTTAAGACGCTCATTGTCGACAGCCTGAACGGATATCTGTATGCCATGCCCAGCGAGAAGTTTCTGATCGTGCAGCTCCATGAGTTGGCGACCTATCTGAATCAGAGAGGAATACTCACGCTGTTCACCATGAGCCAAACGGGGATGGTGGGAATGGCGAACAGTCCGGTGGACACAAGTTACCTCACGGACAACGTGATTCTGTTCCGGCTGTTCGAGGCTGCAGGTGAAGTGCGACACTGCATTTCCGTGGTGAAGAAGCGTGGCGGGCCACATGAACGGACAATTCGCGAGTTTCATTTCACCTCCAAGGGACTTAAGATCGGCGAGCCGCTGCGGCAGTTCCAGGGTACACTGACCGGTGTTCCCCAGTTCGTCGGTCACGAAGCGGACCTCTTCGGCTCGGGACAATAAGCAGGGACCGCAGGAATGGATAACGTTACAGAGCGTTGGCAGAGTGTCGTCGTGCTCGCACCAACGGATCGAGATGCCCGTACCACCTGCGAAATAATGGGCGCGGCCGGCATCGACGTCATTGCCTGCGCGGGCATCCGTGATCTCGCACGCGCAATTGAGGACGAGGTCGGTGCCGTGCTACTGACGGATGAGTCGCTAAAGCAGGATGGTTCCCTCGCAACCATCGCCAGGACATTGCAGCACCAGCCGCCCTGGTCGGACCTGCCGGTGGTACTGCTGGCCAGTGGCGGAGCCAGCTCGAGCGTCTCCATGCAGGCACTCGAGTCGTTGGGCAATGTGCTGATCCTGGATCGCCCGGTGCACGTGCCAACGCTCTGCAGCGCCATCCGCACAGTGCTCCGCGGTCGGCAGCGCCAGTACGAACTGCGAGACCGTCTGACCGAGCTTGAACGGACCGAAGAGGCACTTCGTCGGAGCGAGGAGCGGTTTCGGGAAGTGCTGGAAAATTCGCTCGATGCTGCCTATCGGCGAAATCTCGCCAACGATCAATACGACTACGTGAGCCCTGTTGTGAAACAGGTTTTTGACATGGAACCTGAGCGTTTCCGGTCCATGTCGCTGACGGAGTTCCTTGATCGCATTCATCCCGACGATCACGACGAAGTATTTCGAGCGATCGAGGCAGGAACAGCTACAGGTTCGGGACGTGTGGAGTATCGCTTCCGGGGCGATGACGGCAAGTACCGCTGGCTCGCTGATCACTTCACCGTGCAGAAGGACACGTCCGGAACGCCACTTTCTCGTGGTGGCATCGTGCGTGAAATCACCGACCTGCGAAAGGCTCAGGATGCTCTCCGGGACAATGATCGTCGCAAAGACGAGTTCCTGGCGATGCTCAGTCACGAGCTTCGCAATCCGCTGGCGGCCATCACGACTGGCCTGCAATTGCTCAAGTCGTCATCGGGAGATCATGATCGCGAAGTGACGGAGATTCTGGAGCGGCAGACGAGGCAAGTCGTCCGCCTGGTCGATGATCTGCTCGACGTTTCGCGGATTACACGGGGAAAGATCCAGCTGAAACCGACCGTCGTTGACCTTCGCGTGGTGGTTGAGAACGCCGTCGAGTCGACGGCCGGCCAGATTGAGGAGAAACACCTCACCCTGAACATCGTGGGTACCGACTTGCCGCTTCTGGTATTCGCCGATGCTGCTCGCCTGCAGCAGATCGTCAGCAATCTGCTCAGCAATTCCGCCAAATACACCCCTGACGGCGGTCAAGTCCAGCTCATTCTGGAAGGTGACTCAAGTCATGCAGTCGTGCAGGTCAGAGACAACGGGATCGGAATTCCCGTCGATATGCAGGAGGCGATTTTCGAGCTTTTCGGCCAGGTCGAGTCCGCCATGCACCGTCCACAGCAAGGTCTGGGCATTGGGCTGAGTCTCGTGAAAATGCTCGTCGAACTCCACGGTGGAACGGTCAACGTTGCCAGTGAGGGACAGGGATGTGGCAGTGAGTTCACCGTCCGGCTCCCTCGTCTCCATGGTCCGGTAGACCAAGGGGAGGGGAATGTCGGGCAATTCTCAGAATCGCCGCCGCTGGATGTCCTTCTGGTGGAGGATGATCGGACCATGGCAGAGCTGTTGGCGACGGTTATCGGGAACCATGGACATACGGTTCGAGTTGCCGACGACGGCTTTGCCGCCTTGCGTCTTGCCAGACAACGGCCGCCTGATGTCGTCCTCCTCGATATCGGCCTGCCGGGTATCAGTGGCTATGACGTGGCAGAGAGACTGCGTGCGGAAGCTCAGTGTCGCAATACCCTGATCATTGCTGCGACCGGCTACGGTCAGGAACGGGATCGACAGCGCTCACGCGACGCTGGGATCGACCACCATCTGATCAAACCGGTCGAGTACGCGACGCTCGCCCTGCTGATGCGAGAGTGGCTCAGAACCGTGAACAGGCCTCCGACTGATGCGCCGATTGCCGCCAGGGACATGCCGGCCCCACCCCGAAAACCAGCACGTATCCTGATCATTGACGATGCGCACGCCATTGCACGGATGACGCAGGCTGTTCTGCAACGGGACGGGCATCAGGTCGAAATCGCTTTTGACGGTCAACAGGGGGTCGAAGCCGCCAGACAATTCCGGCCCGATCTGATTCTGTGCGATCTGAACATGCCGCGGTGGAGCGGCTACGATGTCGTCCGCGCCCTGCGAGCAGATAGCGGCCTGCAGAACTCAATGCTCGTCGCCGTAACCGGTTACGATGACGATTCCGAGCGGCAGCAGACGGCTCAAGCCGGTTTCGATGCCCACATCGTCAAACCGATCTCGCTCAAGTCGTTTCAGGACCTGATCCGGAAGTTACCCAAGTAGACCCCGCAAGAAACTTCCACTGACGATCAACTTCAATTGCAGGAGTTCACTCATGAAACGTGTCAACCGTCGCCTGTTTCTCCAATCGGCGTCCATCTGGGGCGGCATCGCCGGACTGGCCATTGTGAGACCTGACCAGGTGCGGGGTTCCATTGCGAATTCCCGTATCAAGCTGGGAGTGGTCGGATGCGGCGGACGAGGGCATTGGATTGCCACGTTGTTCAAGGAGCATGGCGGCTATGAAATGCATGCCGTGGCTGACTATTTCGTAGAGGTCGCGAGTGCCAGCGGTGATCAACTGCAAGTCGATCCGGCACGTCGATTCTCCGGAATCCATGGTTATCAGGCATTGATGGAAAGCGGCGTCGAGGCGGTGGCCCTGGAAACGCCACCTTATTGTTTTCCCACTCACGTAGAGCGGGCGGTCGAGTCGGGCCTGCACGTTTATATGGCTAAACCGGTCGCCGTGGATGTTCCCGGTACCCTGCTCGTTGATCGCTGGGGCAAGACCGCGGGAGCACGCGGCCAATGCTTCCTGGTCGACTACCAGATCCCGACGGATCCGCTGAATCAGGAAGTAGTGCGCCGCGTGCGGGAGGGAGCGATCGGTCCACTGGCGATGAGTCGAACCCACTATCTGGCCGGGACGTTTTCCGACCCGCCTCTGACCGCCACGATCGAGAGCCGCTTGCGGCATTTGATCTGGGTCAACGACGACGCGTTAGGAGGCGGCTATCACGTCAATGCCTGTATTCACGGCGTCGATGGGGGGCTCTGGCTGATCGACCAGCAACCGATTGCCGCGACCGGAATGTCCCGCATCGGGCGCGTCGATCCACACGGTGACAGTCACGACCTGTATTCGATCTGCTATGAGTTCGCGGACGGCACGTTCATGAATCACGTCGGTTCTCACCTGAACGCCGAGTTTGATGTCCGCTGCGTAGCCTATGGCCAGGCCGGCAACGCGGAGATCGGGTACACCGGCGTGGCACGCATCAAGAGCAACAGCGCCAACTACGATGGTGGCGAGATTGCAGACCTGTACCGAGCAGGTGCGGTGCGCAATATCGCGACGTTCCATGATGCCGTGCAGGCCGGGGACTGCTCTAATTCTACGCTCGCTCCGGCCATTCGCAGCACGCTCACTACGATGCTCGGACGGGACGCCGCCGCCCGGCGCACGCGACTGACCATGGAAGAGCTGATCGGCGAGAAGCGTAGCATTCCCGCGGACTTGACCGGACTCAAGGGCTGACGGCCACCTGCATTAAATGACGAATGACGAAGTACCCAATGACGAAGTACCCAATGACGAAGTACCCAATGACGAAGTACCCAATGACGAATCTCGAATGACAGAATAGCCTGCTCGAAACGGTCGATGATAACGTCGTCCGGCTCGATGATTCATTACTCGGTTTTCTCACGTCATTGGGGATTTCGTCCTGGGCAGCGGTGCGGCGCAGATTCGCGCTCGCGGATTCAGGCCAGGATGTCCGTGAGCACGCGGGCCCCTTCCACTCCGCTGAGTTTCGCATCCAGGCCCTGGAATTTGACACTGAAGGCGTCGTGCTGGATCCCGAGTTGGTTGAGCATGGTCGCGTGCAGGTCATGCACGTTGCAGACGTTTTCCACAGCAGCGTAACCGAGCTCGTCGGTTGCGCCGTAGACCATACCGTGACGGATGCCTCCCCCGGCCAGCCAGATCGACATCGCCTTGTTGTGGTGATCGCGCCCGTTGCCGCTCTGCGACATCGGCGTACGTCCAAATTCACCGGCCCAGACGACCAGCGTCTCGTCGAGCAAACCGCACCGCTTCAGATCGGTGATAAGTGCCATGCAGGCCCGATCGATCTCTTTAGCTTTGAGGGCAATGCCGTCCTTGATGTCGCTGTGGTGGTCCCAGTCCTTATGGTAGAGCTGAATGAAACGAACACCACGTTCTGCCAATCGTCGAGCGACCAGGCAGTTGCCGGCGAACGAGCCATCTCCCGGCTGACAACCGTACAGCTCCAGCGTCTTGGCGTCTTCGCTGCGGATGTCCATCAGCTCCGGCACACTGGCCTGCATCTGAAAAGCCATCTCATACTGCGCGATACGAGTGGCGATTTCCGGATCGTTAACCATGGCCTCGTACTGCCGGTTCAGCTCGCCGACCGTCGACACATCAGCCGCCTGCTGCGCGCGGGACATACCCGCTGGGCTCGACAGGTAAAGTACGGCATCTCCTTTGGAGCGCAGCTGGACTCCCTGGTAGCGACTGGGCAGAAAACCGCTGCTCCATTGACGGGCCGCGATCGGCTGGTTCTGACCGCCCGCTCCGAGCGACGTCAGGACCACGAACCCGGGCAGGTTTTCCGATTCGCTTCCCAATCCGTAGGTAACCCACGCTCCCATACTGGGTCGTCCCGCGATCTGGGATCCGGTATTCATGAACATATGAGCCGGATCGTGATTGATCGCTTCGGTCGTCATCGAGCGGATCAGGCAGATATCATCGATTACCGAACCGAAAAGCGGAAACAGCGAGCAGATGTCGACCTGGTTCTGTCCGTATTTGGCGAACGGATGCTGGGGACCGTAGCAGATTAACTGCTGTCCCTGCAGCTGAGCCAGTTGCTGCCCCTTGGTAAGGCTCTCCGGCATCGGCTTCCCATGCATTTCCGCGAGCTTGGGCTTGCAGTCAAACGTCTCGAACTGAGAAGGACCGCCAGCCATCGTGAGCCAGATGACTCGCTTGGCCCGCTGCGGCAGTGGCAACGAAGTCAGGACTCCGCGTGATGAATCCGCCAGAAGTGCGGCGGGACGCAGCAACGACGCCAGCGCTACGGCTCCCAGTCCGTGACAAGCACGACCCAAGAACGCGCGGCGCGCTTGAAAACTTGACGACAGTGAGTTCATAAGCCTTGTTCCGCGAAGGAAGTTATTGTTTATGTCAGTATTTCGGTGATGACTCGGGCTCGCTCGACGCCTGTCAGCCGAATATCGAGGCCCTGGAATTTTACGCTGAATGATTCGTGCTCAATGCCCAGCTGATGGAGCATCGTGGCGTGCAGGTCGTGCACCGTACAAACGCCCTCGACAGCGGCGTAGCCCAAGTCGTCGGTGGCACCATGCACACAACCGCGCCGCACGCCTGCTCCCGCCAGCCAGATCGACATGGCCTTGTTGTGATGATCGCGCCCTAAGGGTCCCTTGTTCGTCTGAGACATGGGAGTGCGACCGAATTCTCCTGCCCATACAATCAGCGTATCGTCGAACATGCCGCGCTGCTGAAGATCTGTGATCAGTGCGGCACACGCCCGATCGACTTCGCGGGCTCGCAACGGTAGCTCTTCTCGCAACAGGCTGTGATGATCCCAGTCGCGGTGGTAGAGCTGGATGAATCGTACACCTCGTTCCGACAGGCGGCGCGCCAGCAGGCAGTTGCCGGAGAATGAGCCATCAGCTCCAGTGCAGCCGTACAACTCGAGCGTGCGAGCGTCTTCATCGCGCATGTCCACCAGTTCAGGGACACTCGCCTGCATCTGAAACGCCATTTCGTATTGCGCAATTCGGGTGGCAATCTCCGGGTCATCGACCAGCGTCAGATGACTCCGGTTCAATGTCCCGATGGCCGCCACATCCGCTGCCTGTTGCTGTCGTGACACGCCAGCTGGATTGGAGAGGTACAGCACCGCATCGCCTTGCGAGCGCAACTGTACTCCCTGATGACGGCTGGGCAGACAACCGCTGCTCCACTGTCGGGCGGCAATCGGCTGGGGTGAACGTCCTTTTCCTTGCGAGATGAGGACGGTAAAGGCCGGCAAGTTCTCGGCTTCGCTACCCAACCCGTAAGTGACCCACGACCCCATGCTCGGCCGACCCACGATCTGCGAACCGGTGTTCATGAACATGTGAGCCGGGTCATGATTGATCGCCTCAGTCGTCATCGACCGAACCAGGCAAATGCTGTCCATGACCGATCCGATGTGTGGCAGCAGCGCGCTGATTTCGGCCTGGCACTTGCCCTGCCGCACGAACGGAAACTGAGGAGCCAGGCAGACCAGACGCTGCCCCTGAAGCTGAGCCAGCTGTTGTCCCTGGGTGAAGCTTTCTGGCATCGCCCGTCCGTCCATTGCTGCGAGCCCAGGCTTGGGATCGAACAGCTCCAGTTGAGATGGACCGCCGGCCATGGTGAGCCAGATCACGCGTCGAGCGCGGCGTGGCAAAGGCAGGTTCGTCAACACTCCGTGAGACTCGGCAGCGCGGAGCAAGGTCGGACGCAGCAAGGAAGCCAGCGCGACCGCCCCGACTCCCTGGCAAACTCTCCCCAGGAAGACACGGCGCACAAGCTGATCAGCAGTAGACATGCTCGGCGTCATGAGCGTGTAATCGTCTCGTGCAGATTCAACAGAACGCGCGCGACGTGCGTCCATGCGGCCAACTCAATCTTGTCCAGTTCACTCGGCACTGGAGAAAATCCGACCTTTAACAACTCCTCAGCCGCTGCAGGATCGGCCAGGTAGGCGTCCTGATGAAGTCTCAGCAGGTCGAGCATCGGCATCTCTTCTTCATCTCGCAGACTGCGTTGCAGAACCAACTGCCAGGCATACTCCAGGCGTTGCTGCGGCTCGCCCGAGCACTCCTGCAGCACGCGAGCGGCCAGCACGCGAGCCGCTTCCACGTAGGTGGGATCGTTCAGCAACACAAGTGCTTGCTGGGGAATATTCGACCGGCTGCGCTCGGCTGCACACTCTTCACGACTCGGAGCGTCAAACGCCAGCAAGCTGGGGTGCAGAAACGACCGCTGCCACCAGACATACAGACCGCGACGATACTGGGCATCACCTTGGTCGGCCTCATATGTCCGGGGCGGAAAATTGAGGTTTTCCCAATATCCATCCGGCTGGTACGGCTTGACACTCGGACCGCCGATGGACGCGTTGAGCCGTCCAGCCACCGCCAGGGCCGTGTCGCGCACCAGTTCGGCGTCCAGCCGAAAAGCACTCTGTCGAGCGAATTGGCGATTATAGGGATCCGCCGCCAGCTGCTCCGGTGTGGCGGCCGAGGCTCGACGGTACGCAGCACTGGTGACGATCGTGCGCACCATATGCTTCATGTCCCAGCCGCTATCCATGAATTCGCAGGCCAGCCAATCGAGGAGTGCCGGATTGGCCGGTGGCTCGCCCTGCGTGCCCAGATCATTGAGACTCTTGCTCAGTCCGCTGCCGAAGAACTGGTGCCACAGGCGATTCATCGCCGCCCGAGCGGTCAGCGGATTCTCACGCGACACCAGCCACTGGGCCAGGTCGAGCCGCGTGAGTTCACGACCTTCGATGGTTGGCTGAGGCAAGTAATGCGGCAAGGCAGGTTTGACGACCTCGCCGCTCTCGTCCATCCAATTGCCTCGTGGCAGAATCCGTACCGTTCGCTTGTTGGGGGTACTGATGCTGACGAGACACTTGGGGAGTGACGCTTCGTAGTCTTTCCATTCGCGCTCCGCTTTCGCCACCGCTTCCCGCTGAGCGGCAAACAACTGCGTGGCCGTATGGCGGAAATAATCCCGCACGACCTGCTTCTGCTGGTCTGTCCGCTCCGGACTCTTCAGGATGTCCAGAACCTGACCGGCAAGCTTCTTGGCAGCATCCGCCGCGGGAGAATCGGGACGCAGTTCCGGCAACGTAACACCGTAAGCGATGACGTCAGACTCCCACTGCTGCTGGGCAATGTCAAGTTGTGAGACGATGGCTTCGAAGTTCTTACGGGCTTCACCGCGTGCCGCTTCCAACTGGTCAAGACGCTGTCGCTGCTCGGCCGTAGCCACGGTCATACCATCTTCACGTCGTCCCAGAATCGGCTCCTGGATATCGGCGAAGAAGGCTCCCAACGAATAAAAATCCCGCGTCGTGAACGGATCGAATTTGTGATCGTGGCACTGAGCACAGCCGGTTGTCTGTCCCAGCCACGCCGTGCCAATCGCTCGTACCCGATCGGCCACCATCCGGGCTTCGTAATCTTTCGGTTGAGCTCCCCCTTCCTCTGTGGTCAGCAGTAGTCGGTTGAATGCCGAACCGACGCGACTCTCCTGGTCAGCGTCGGGCAGCAGGTCGCCAGCGAGCTGTTCCAGTGTGAACCGGTCAAACGGCTTGTTCTCGTTGAAGCTCCGAATCACCCAGTCACGGTAGGGCCACACGTTGCGCGGGTTATCACTGTGATAGCCGATGGTGTCGGCGAAACGAACGACGTCCAGCCAGACAATCGCCATCCGCTCCCCGTAATGAGGATTCTGAAGCAGTCGTTCCACCAGCCGCTCGCAAGCATCGGGAGACGTATCTGCCTCGAATGCTGACACCTCCTGTGGAGAGGGTGGCAAGCCGATCAGATCCCAATAGAGCCTGCGAATCAATGTCCGCCGGTCCGCCTCGGGGGACGGAGTCAACCCGATCTCGGCGAGATGTCGCGAGACGAGTACGTCTACAGCGTTCTCGCCTGAGGGAATGTCCGGTTTCTTCGGCGGTTCATAAGCCCAGTGCTGCTGGTACTCTGCCCCCTGCTCAATCCACAGTCTGAGGATATCCTTCTGACGCTGCGAAAGCTCTTTGTGGGAGTCGGGAGGAGGCATGAGCAGGTCGGGGTCATCAGCCAGGACCCGCTCGATCAGCAGACTGGCTTCCACGTCGCCCGGTACCACCGCTCCATAGCCAATGGCTTCGTCGCGCAGATCGAGCCGTAGCTCGGCCTGGCGTTGCCCGGCGTCCGGACCATGGCAGGAGAAGCAGTTGTCGGCCAAGATGGGCCGCACATCGCGATTGAACTCCACGCGGTTGAATTCCACTTTCTCCGGCAGCGGCTCATCGGCCTGGGCCCGACTGCCGCAGCTGAATCCGGCTGCCGCCATGAGCGCCCACACGCTGAGATTCAACGCAGAATATGACTCGATTCGGCAACGCTGATGCAAAGGCAATGCCATGGCTGGATCGCACCCCAGTTGAAGGCCTGAATCTACCGACTCCGACTCGAACACTATTGTAACACGCGACCACTGGTCCGGGTACCATCCCACGCCCAGACCTGGCGGACGCAAGGTCGAGCGGGAGGCAGCCGCAGATTGCCCGCAGCCAAGCACGCCGCTGGCTGCACGGAGACCTTATTGCCGGCTTCCGTCGCTGGGCTGCAGACGGAGGATGGTGGTCTGAGCCCGTACCATTGGCACTGTCACGGTCCGGCTCTGGGTGGCCAGCGGGCTGCCAGTGACTGCATCGAGTACGTTCATCGGGACGGGAAAATGCAGTATTTTTTCTCCGTCGTTCGACGCGTGCAGACCGGCAATCTGGCCGTCGACATACAACGCGTCGTCTGTTTCCAGCCAGACGTGCACACCGGCCAGGCGCGCCAGGTTCCGCATTAATGCGGGAGGCAGTTGAATCGCCGCCGAATAAACGCTGGTCCAGCCCTCCATCGACTTGACGACCAGTCCAGGCTGCCCATTCTCTACGAGCGTCCCGATCACTCGCGTCGCAGGATCGTCGGCATAGAACAGAGGAGCTACCGTCAAGTTCTCGTTGCCCACCGCCGTGCCGGCCGTCAAACCCTGGGCCAACGGATCGGAAGGATTCAATCGCACCAGTGTTCGTCCCGGCTGCTCCAGTCTGGCAAGTCGGATACCGGTGAGCAGCCGCATGGCATCAATCGAGTGCCCCTCCTCCCCCACGTATCCAGGGGCATACACAAACAGAGCAGTGGCATGATTGCGCCGGAGTTTCGCCTGGATCGCTGCCCGTTGCTGCGATGACACATGAAAGGCGTTGAGAAACACGTAGAGCTTATAGTCGGGGACCCACGACAATCCGATATCTTCCAACAACAGGAAGTCCCATGGTGCACCGGACTGCGGCATGGTCGTTACCTGGTGGAGCGACAGAGAGGTGTTGGCGTCCGTAGGTCGCATCCAATAGAAGCTCTGAGGGTCCACGAACACGCCGATCTCCGGCGTGAACGCTCGCCGCTGAGTCAGGCAATCGCCGATCACCTGGTGCCCCTCGCACATGGCGGACAGAATCTGCGGATCAGAAAACCACCCGCCGCTCATGTCAAACCAACTGACTGCGGCCCGCTTGGTGACCACTTCCGCCAATTCGCGCCAATAGACTCCCAGCGTCTCGTGCAACGAGTCAGCACGGCCGTATCCGGCGGACGGCTCCGTCAAGTGCGTGCGATGATCCGATTCGTCCCACCACAGTTTTCCCCGCAGCCGCAGCGAGTCGGTGGCGGACATGAACGTGCACGCTTCACCCGGCCGCCGATACCAGTAATTCGGCGGACTCATCAGAAAGTCGATATCCGGCGAATCGAATACGCGCCGAGCGCACAGATGCCCAGAATCCTGTTGGTTGATTCCGTGAGCCGTGAGGTAAGCATAGTAGGTTCCGACAAGTGCTCTTCCCTCCGTCGCTTCACGGACGATTTTCGCGAAATGGAGCAACGCGTCGGCATCCATGTGGCTGATGAACTCATAGAAGTCAACGGCCTGGCGTTCGGTCTTGGGATCGCGAAATACCTCCGGCCCGCCTGGACGACGCCTCTGAGCATCGGGCATCTGAGCCGTTTCGAACGTCACTTGTCCGTCGTTCCAGGCGGATTGCAGAGCCGCTTGGGTCGTGTATCGACTCTGGAGAAACTGGCGAAACTCCCGCAGCGCTGGCTCGCTGTAGTCGTCGCGCGACGTCTGCCACGTGCCCCACATCTGCCATTCCGCCGTGTAACCGTTGTAGAAAGCGTAGCCGATAATGCGGTCCGCATAGGGCGACCGGCGCAAATAGGCGATCAGGCGTCGCAGGTCCTCCCCCATCTCCTTGCGCCAGAGCGTCGAGGCAAACGACGTCGGGCCGCGAGTGCCGTCTTCATACTGGCACATCTCCTCGGGATGCTCCGTCTGCCACCACTGCGGCCCGGTGATCCCGATATGCGGGAGGAAATACGCCTCGGGGTCAATGTCCAACACGTCGGCAAAATAGCGATCGTAATGGGCATAGTCGTAACGATCCTTCGACACGTGTCCCATGTCGCTGTAGTGCGAGGTTCCAAACCAGTCGCAGTAGAGATGGATACCGGCGTGAGCGATTTCCTGATGATACTCCGGGTGGAATTCACCGGCCGACACAAAAGCATCCGCCGGGAAAGGCTCTCCGTTGACAAAGATGGCAGCGTCACCGCCCTGCGGACGTAACTCCACGATCGGCGGGGCCACGCGACCGACTCGCTCGGTGCTGATCGTGCATTCTCGTTGAGTTGAAGCGTTCTGCTCGGCCAGATCGAGTTCGTAGCAGTCAACCTCCACAGTCGCCGGTCCTGGATACCAATAGGCCGAAACCGGAAACTCAACACTCCAGGCTCCACGACCTGACGTCAAGTCGACCTTCTGTTGACTCAAACGCAACGAGGTGTTGCCGCGGCGGAGTCGTGTGAGAAGGGTGCACGAAGTGAGTTGGGAATCGAGTTCCGCCAGGATTTCACCGTTCACACGCAGGCCGTCGCCAGCCTTCACGGCCGCGGGAACCTGGAGTGTCGTCACTCGGCCTGTACCGCGTGGCTCCCGTGTGACCCCCTCCACAAGCTCCCCTTGAGCTTTCTGCAGCAGGACGTAGTCGATGGCGATCCAGCGGTCTTGCTGATTGCCGGGATCGATGCGCAGGGCCGACACCCTTTTGCCTGGACCACCCCATTGCCGAGCCTCATCGCTGCTGCGTGTCTCGCGCCACGAATTCTTCGTGAGGTCAAGCCGATACGTGCGCCAGCCTTGTTCGATAGGAAGCTTTCCGCCGAGGCACCAGTTTCCATCGGGGCTCTGATAATAGATGTCCAGTACATCGGCCTGCGCCGAAGAGTAAAGCCGCACAGTCAGCCACGTGAATTGCGTGGCATCGATTCCCTCGGGAGCCACACGCAGCGAGAAATGCGGATCCCAGGCAGTCTCGCCGACCAACATCCCGTCCGCCATGCGGCCCGGCGCAAAGTTCACCGCCTCAGAGACTTCGCTGACGTGATCCAACGGCCAGCGAATCACGTCGTCTGCTCGGCTCGACGGAGTGAACGTGAAGCAGGTCCCTGCGACCACGGTAACGGCCAGCAGGACGTGATATGGGATTCGAGAATCTGCAGCCCACATAAGTGACTCCCATCGAGGAAAACGTCTCGTGTATTGAGCAAGGTTCCAACCGCGCCAGGTTCCTTGCCACACTCGCTCTGGAGTTCACGCAGACCGAACTCGGGATTCGATGGTACCAGATTGGAAACACGCCTCGCAATCAGTGATACGCATGCCGTGGCGATGGCTTCCATGACGCCAAGAGCCGGCAACGTGTCGCCGTTCATCTCCGAGCGCCCCCGTGGATTGGCTGGCGGTCTCACCTCTCCAATGGCACAATGGTTCAGTGGAACTCGCGATCCGATGAGCTGACGTCAGGCGACAACGGATTCGCTCCGTCAGCAGCGATTTGCGTGTGTGGGACCTTCGTTGCGTCGCGTACCGTAAGAAGAATGCGTGCCAAGTGACACCACGCGAAAAGGGAAACCGTCCAGCAAACGGGACATCTGCCCATGGTGCTGCAAGTGCTACCGAGCGTCACCGGCGGTCCCCCTGCCAGCAAGTGGCTGTCGTCGACACAAACATGCCGACCGCGCAAACCATGCAACCCATTTAAGAGTCGAGACACATGGGAATGATCCAGAGCAAAAATCAACCGGTGCTTGCCGTGAAACCCTTCGTGAAGATGGCAGTGGTGTTCTTCTTGCAGGTATGGCATTCATCCGCCTCGGCCGACGCCACAACCTTGCTGGTCGAGGCGGAACACACGGATATCGCTGGTCGAGCAGCCATCTATGGTTCGGGCGGTGCTTCAGGACGTGCCGTCACCTTCATGGAGGGACGAATGACCTGGGACGTCATCTGTCCGGCAGGCAGTTACCGTCTGTTTTCGCGCGTGCGGGCGGGGTGGGACGGTGACCGCGACGGAGGCGTTTCGGGCCAGGTTCACTATGCTGCGCACGTCGATTCTCGCCCAGTCGAATTCAGGTTGGTACCTGAAACCCTCGTCTACTTCGGCGACGAGGCCAACTGGGGGTGGCTGGTCGCCGACGTGGGGCACCTCTCCCAGGGATGGCACCAGATCCAGTTCACCAGCACCTGGACGTACGCGAAAGCCGATCTGTTCGTACTGACTTCCGATTCCACCTATTCGCCCCCCACGCAGCCACCGTTCGGTTCCGAAACAACCTCCGACACATCCCTGCTGCCGGACTCTCAGTCCAAGTGCCAATACGCGGTCTTCACATGCTGGAACGCCGAACCGGCAGTCAACGCCTCTCCCGATGCACGACCGACATCGGATGAGATCACAACCACAGCAACTTCTCTGGCGTGTGTGAATGAATATGAGCCCGTCTGCTTCAATGTCACCAACTGGACGGACTCGCCGATCGTCTTGCGAGTTGCACGACAGAAACCATCGCACGATCGCGTTCCAGGCGGTCTTCCCTCCGACGGGATCCGGATTCTGACACCTGTCCCGCTCCCCTCGTGGACCGGTGCCGCCTTGGCAGATGCCATGCCTGATCTGCCATCGAGTGGACTGCTCGAAATCCCCGGCGGAGAAACGCGGCAACTGTGGTTCGAGATTAACACGCACGATGCGACACCGGGCACTTACGATGCGACGTTTGTCGTGGAAAGGGTTCGAGCACCGGCCAGAGCCGCGGCGACCACTCTGACGATCAAGGTCACCGTCGTTCCGATCGTCCTCCCGCAAGAACATCCGTTGGCTGTGTATACCAACGAGTATGACAACGATCAGGATGGCCGGTATCAGGACATGACGTCACACTACGTGAACACGTATGAGATCTGCTCGGTACCTCATCCGGCGGCTGAGCATCCGGACTACACGGCCATGGACCGGTGGATCAAGATGGAGCGAGAACTTGGTCGGGCTCGTGTGATCGTGTTCGAACATTGGCATTTCCGCGAAGACAAGAGCTGGCGACAGCCCGCATACCGCGAACTATGGATCCAAGGAATCCGCAAGTGGGCTACTCATCTGCGAGAAGACCTGCATCTGACCTACGACGACTACGTTCTGCATACCTATGATGAACAATCAGGACCAGGCGATGAAGTGCAAGAGTACCTCGAAGCTCGGCAGCTGGTGCGCGAAGCAGACCCGAACATCCGGGAGCTGATCACGTGCGGCTTGGGGACAGAGTTGGAGGAAGTCAAGCAGATGACCGAGCCGAACGCCGTCTGGTCACCATACATG
Organism: Pirellulaceae bacterium; assembly: GCA_041752115.1. GTDB lineage: Bacteria > Planctomycetota > Planctomycetia > Pirellulales > Pirellulaceae > JAJRVM01. The sequence goes on from JBGSHS010000076.1 coordinate 16,968, forward strand.
TCGTATGTCACCGACGAGGACAAAGAGGTGCTCGCCTTCATGCAAGAGTCGGGATGCCCGATTTGGCCGTACGAGTGCGGTGAAGACAAACGTGGCTGGGATCCACAAGCGCGATATCGCACATGGCCCTGGGTCTTGCACTCCTGCGGTGGAGACGGCCTGTTCCTGTGGACGTACATGGGAAGCGAAGCCTGGAAAGGGTACAGCTGGGATGGAGGAGTGACTTACCCGGGCAACGGCTGCGTCGTCACCAGTCGTCGGTGGGAATTGCTTCGGGACGGACTCGAAGATTATCTGCTGCTTCAGGTCGCGTCGGAAGCTGGCAAGCAAACGCTGGTCAACGAAGCAGTCACTGCGGTTACTCGGGAGAGAGACAACCGATCACTTCTGCGGCATTACCGAGAGAAGATCATCGAGGCGCTGATTGGCAAATAGGCGTTGCGCCCAGTGTGAGCGACGTCGAACTGAGACTCCCTTTGTGGAAGGGGTGGCTGGCATACCTCCCTTGTCAGTTGGCTCGACCTTCACAAGTATGGTGTTGATTGTCAGGCATTGACGCCGCGCGTCACGCCCACGTCCTGGTTGTCTGACTTAATTGGTCGTCTGCATTGGCCCCTCGTGCTTGGTTACCGCGGAGAATAGGGACTGGCAATTCCCCGTTGCAGGTTGACCGTCGGGCCAAAGCGGGATTTGTGACTCGAAAATCCCGTTTTCGCAGGGCACACGGCGCATTGCTCATGAGCGTTGCCCGCCTCCCCCTTCTGGACACCAGACGGAGCAGCCTGTTACATTTCCGGGCGAGAGTTGTTGAGTGTGTCATCAGCGTCTCGTCGAAACAGGCAGCAGGTGCATCTTGGAGCAAATGCGGTGACGGCAGAGCAGAAGTGGCTAATCGCAAGCGTTTCGGTCTACATGCTGGTGATGCTCGGGATCGGGTTTTGGTCGAGCAGGAGCATTAAGGACACACGCGACTACATCGTGGCCGGTGGAAGGATGGGATGGTGGCTGTCGATCGGGACCATCTTCGCCACCTGGTTTGGAGCGGAGACCTGCATGGGTTCGTCCCAGACGGCCTATCAAGAGGGCATCTTGGGAGTGATTTCCGACCCGTTTGGTGCAGGGCTGTGCCTCATCCTGGCTGGTCTCTTCTTCGCCAAGGCCTTCCATGCCATGAAGGCTCAGACGATTGTGGATTTCTATGAGCAGCGTTTTGGGGGGCGGTTCGCAGCTCTGTTGAGCGTTCTCTATATCCCCGTTTACATCGGCTGGGTGGCTGGGCAGTTGCTGGCGTTCGGCTTCATTCTGCACGCACTTACGGGCCTCAACGAAACGCAGGCGATCCTGATCTCGACCGGTGTTGTCATTGTCTACACGTACTTAGGTGGTATGTGGGCCGATGCGGTGACCGATCTGTATCAGATGATTTTCATCCTCATCGGACTACTGATCTTGTTTCCGCTGCTGGTGCACGACCTGGGCGGTTTGGAGTCGATCAGGCAACAGATCCCGGAATCCTACTTCCATTTCTACCCCCACAGTAGTTCGTGGCTGGCTTGGTTGAATTACATTCAGGCTTGGATGTTAGTCGGTATCGGTTCTTTGCCGGCACAGGATCTGTTCCAGCGAATGATGGCACCCCGCAGTGGCGAGATGGCGCGCCGAGCATCGCTGACGGCAGGGCTGATGTATCTGGTGATTGGGTTCATACCGGTATTGCTGGGCATTTTCGGTCGAGTGGCGATTCCGGAGAGCACAGGCCCTTCGATTCTCATCGAGCTCGCGCAGAAGTACCTGTCCTTACCACTGATGGCCATCATGGTAGGAGCGTTGCTCAGCGCCATCATGAGTTCGGCCGACAGTGCGCTCTTGGCTCCAGCGGGAATCATCGGACACAACATTGTTTCGTTCCTGAGGCCCGGAATCAGCGAAGTGCAGCAACTCAAGTGGTGCCGATACAGCATTTTGATCATCGGAGCTTTCTCCCTGGCGCTCGCCCTCTATTTCCAGAACATCTATGAGCTCTGCACGAATGCCTGGGGAATTCTGCTGGTTGGCGGAGCAGCTCCGATGATTGCCGGGCTCTACTGGAAAAGAGCTACCACGATCGGTGCCACGGCCGCCGTCGTGTGTGGCACCGCAACGTGGATCACACTCACCATCATGATGGATGAGGAGTTCCCCGCGCAACTCTGCGGCTTCGTCGCCTCCTGGGTGGCTCTGATCGTGGGGAGCCTCGTGTCGTCGAAATCGTAGCGTGCTTCGGCCCGGAACTGCCACTCACCCCGCCGCTTTCCCAGGGAAACGTTGTTGCCAGGCTCAGCGCTACCGCTCGCTCGCGTGCAACGCCTGGTTCGCCGCGATTCGACTGAGCCTTTCTCAGGATGGCCTATCGCGATGTTCTGGGATAGAATGTGCAGAACAAGGGAGCTGCTGCCGCCCGAATTCTTTGCCGGGTGTTGGCTCGTTTTGGTTGAACTAACGTGATGGGGGGGCAGGGTTCGATGCGCAAGAAAGAAGGACCGGCGGTGAACCGGTCCTTGTGGGGTGAAGGCGTGACGTGGTTGTC
>JBGSHS010000077.1:0-9109 GCA_041752115.1 Pirellulaceae bacterium
TGTAGAAGCGCATTTGGGTCTCCTTCTGGAATAACTGAGCGGTAAGATCTACACCTACCACTTTAGGACAATCGGGAACGATTGAGCCTCATCTGGAAGGGGACCCTTTTCATATGAGTATCAAGGAATGTCCAATGTCCAGGGAGAAGAAGGTAACTCGGCCGGGAGGCGTCAGGTCGGCTCTTCTTCCTTGGACATCCCGCGGTTGGTAATTGGATCTTCTGCGGTTCATGCAGCATAGTGCGGCCGAGCACAGAGGCTGAGCGACTGACCGATGCAGCGGTCATGGTCAGTTCCCCACGTCGCGTCATTGCTCCAACAGCAGACTCCCACCCTCCTTTGCGGCCGCCACCGAGTACGAGCACAACTCACATACCGACCCGTGCTCGTGCTCGAAAAGCCCCATCCCTTCCTTTCGATCCATGCTTTCCGACGCGCCCGTTACTGCCTCAAGTCCTCATGCAGTACGGCGGCCAGACAGGCTTGTGTCGCCAGGAAGACGTTTTCCCAGTCCACCCGCTCCACCACGTCACCTTCCCGGTGGTACTCCGGATCGCCGTAAGGATAGGAGCCGACGTTCACGATCGCTCGCCCGTAATCTGCCTTGACGAATGAGCCGTCATCGTCCCCCGGCCCGGAGCGTTTGCTGACCGACTGACGCAGCCCCAGCTGATACCACTCATTGACACTGGTCATCAGGTCGGCCAAGTCCTTTCCTTCATCGACCGTGTAGAGCGTCGCGTTGGATTTGACTTTCGCATCGAGGTCGTCCTGGCTCTTACCTCCCAGAGAATCGACATTGATGATCGCCACCAGGTTATCCTTTCGCGCGCGCATGTTGTTAGCAGCCAGCACGCTGGTCCAGGGAGTGTGTTCCTCATTGCAGAAGAGAAACCGAATCGTGCGTCGCGGCTCCAGCTGCGCGACAATCCGCGCCAACTCCAGGATCGCGACCGTGCCTACTGCATTGTCATAGGCTCCCGGCGAATGTACCCAGCTCTGCGAGTCCTTGTGGGCTAAGAGCAGTATCACCTCATGGGGCAGCTGACTGCCGGTCCGCTCGGTCAGCAGGTTACGAGCGTTGTACCAAGGATCGTTCGGATCCGGTGTGGAATACTGATGTGCCTTTGGCTTGGTCGTGTCGCAGCGAAAAGCCTGGACTCGCATCTCCTCGGTTCGCACCTGATAACCAGCTCGCTCGAGCTGCGAGGTCAGGAAATCGTCCGCTTCGTACAACGTACATTGCGTATGGCCCGGCAGCGTTAGATTCAGTTTCCGCATCGGGAGCGGATTGTCGGCCAGGTAGACCAGGTTCTCACGCATTCGGCCCAGGTCAATCGTCGCAATGGTACGGGCAACAAAGGGTTCTTTCATGGCATGAACTCGCTAGGGAGTGGTTCGGCAGGGGGCGTCGCGAGCCACAGGACGGCCACACACGGACCGTGGCCTGCACAGTCGACCGAACGTTCATCAGGTTCGACATGCTGTATCATTATGGCGGGGCGCCAGCCCGGTGTCACCACGGCCGACAAGCTGCGACAAGCGCCTCCAGAGCGATTCGACCGCTGGACGGTGCAGTACCGCCCCGATCCACCGGGTTTCCCCCCTCGAAAGCTTCCCTGTGCGGGCCGGCTTGTGCGATAATGAGCAGGCGGCCGACGATGCGGATACTCGGCCATTGGACCTTGTCCCATTCGCAGTCTTCGCCGCCGGCAGACCGGCGACCCGGACAACCAATCTCGTGTTCAACAGGAGAGATCACCGTGGAACCATTTCGCGTGGCGGTTATCGGGCATACCGGCCAGGGAGACTACGGCCATGGACTCGATACGGTCTGGGAGGTCGTGCCGGGCTGTGAGCTGGTGGCCGTCGCCGACGCCGACGAGGCAGGGCGAGCACGGGCGGCGCAGCGCCTGCGTGTGACGCAGACCTATGCCGACTACCGCCAGATGCTCGATGAAGTGAAACCTGATATCGTCAGCATCGCACCGCGCTGGATCGACCAGCATTGCGACATGGTTTTGGCAGCTGCCGAGCGGGGCATCCATATCTATATGGAGAAGCCCTTCTGCCGCTCGCTGGCTGAAGCCGATCGAATCGTCGCTGCCTGCGAGCAACACGATGTGAAGCTGGCGATTGCATTTCAGACACGCTACAGTCCGCGTTTGCAGACCGTGCGGGACCTGATCTTCGACGGCCGAATCGGAGACATCCTGGAACTTCGCGGCCGGGGCAAGGAGGATCAGCGCGGCGGCGGCGAAGACCTGTGGGTCCTGGGCAGCCACATCATGAACCTGATCCACCAGTTCGGTGGCGAGCCGAACTGGTGCTTCGCCACCGTGCTGCAGGATGGCCACCCCATCACACGCGACGATGTCCACCCCGGCAGCGAAGGCATTGGACCGCTGGCTGGCGATACGGTTCAAGCCATGTACGGGATGGACCAAGGAGTCACCGCCTACTTCGCCTCCCATCGCAATGCAGCCGGCCAGCGATTTGGACTCCAGATCTATGGCTCCAAAGGGGTGATCGAGATTCTCACCAGCTACCTGCCTGAAGTCTACTACCTGGATGACCCAAGCTGGTCACCTGGGCGCAGCCACAAGACGTGGGCCCCCGTCAGCTCGGCAGGAATCGGCAAGCCGGAACCCTATTCGGAAGGTGATCTGCACGCCGGCAACGTCGCCGCCTGCAAAGACCTGATCTCCGCCATCGTCGAGGACCGGCTGCCTGAGGCCACCGTTTACGAAGCGCGGCAGACGGTCGCGATGATCGCAGCCGTCTTCGAATCGCAGCGACTGGGGCGCCCCGTCCCCATGCCGCTCGAAACACGCGAAAACCCACTCACGCTGCTATAGCCCCCACAGCGCTCGCTGGAGCGGCTGTGGGCGAGCGGAAGGCGAAGCGGAACGGCAGGCTCCTGGGAAGTGGTATGGGAATGGGGAATGCCACAATGCGACAATTCACCAATGCGACAATTCGGAGCGAAACCAGACACCGTGCGCTATCAGCTGGCTCAACCGCAGAATATCCAACAAGGAATGTCCAATCACCAAGGGTCAGACAATCAGCTGCCGCGCAGGAAGCGATCCCTATGTCCTCGAGCCCGTTGTAAGCCGGTGTCGCGACTGACATGGACCACCCGTTGTCAGAGACGTCTTCGGTCTCGAGGCAGAAGATGCTTCCGTTGCGCGTCGCGATGAAAACTCTTCCACCAACTACCGCTGGCTGGAATTCAGTTGGCGACTGTCGTGCAACGAGGCCTTAGTGGTCGTACCAGCGAACACGACAAAGGTCAAGAGAAGGACGCGAGGGCGGGCAACTAGCGCCGTCTTCGGACGTTCCCAATATGAGAAACCAGCTCCGCCCTGCGTCGCAAATGTTCTGCTTCGGCACGGTGATATGTAAGTGCTTTGACCCAAAGGTAGACCAACCACATGCCACCTGGCACCGCTGGAAACAACCCCACATAACCAAATTGCATGGAAAGAAACGCGATTACAGGAATTCCGATACTCGAGAGACAGCCCACTCGTCCCAAAGTTGGGTAATACCCGCCATAACCATCGTGCACCTTATAGCTTTCACGCCTGTCCCGCCATCGCTGGTCCTCCCTCAGGAGCGCATTCTCCAATCGTAGGATCTCGTTCTCGAGCCGAGTCTTACGTTCCACTGAGTCAACGCGTGCGTCGACTCGTCTTGCTGCCGACTCCGCCTCGTTGACGCGCTGTGCGGTCTCGCGGATGATCTGGATATGAGCAGCCATAGTATCTGTCGATCGAATTCCTGCGGCCAGGTCATTTACGACCGCAGCCACTTCGGCGGCAATATTCCCTTCCGGCTTCAAGTAGGTAACTGCCCGCAAGTACATGGGAATTGACTTCAGCGGAGTTTCTGCAACCATGACAGGGAGCACATGTCCTTGAGGTTCAGGCCACGCGTCTCTGGCGAAACGCAATTCTGTGCGGGCGTATGATCCGTCCTCTACAGACTCGGGACTGATCAAGAAGACCATCAAGTCCGATGACCGTATACGGTCTAGTATCGCTGGATTGTAGTCCTTCCCCGGAGGCAGAGATGCACGATCAAAAAAGACGTCGTGGCCAGAGTTGCGCAACGTCAAGTAGAGCTGTTCGGCTGTCTCGTGGTATTCTGACGCATACGAGAGAAAGACATGGAGACTTCGGACTCCTTCGGTCATTTGGTGATCCTCGAGAAAACTCGCGTTGCACCAAAACGGCTTACAAGCCGGTCATACATGCGCCCGGTCACATCCTGGTCAACACGTCGATATGAAATGAAGATCTCCGCCATCCAATACTCCCCACGAGGACGTGCACTCCCGTAACATGGCAGGCGTATTTGAGCAAGAAGTGCCTCGGGCTGCAACAGAGCCGCAGCGCAAAATCGTCCTATGCTATCACGTCTGCCTTCGACAGTCCGTCTTCAGCACCCACGCCGATATTTCAGGATGGTTCGTGGCCGAAGATGGCATCCAGTTTCTCATCGCTCCAGTAACTCTCTGCTTGGCTATCAAGTGCGGGGCGGAGTCGACGACCAGACGCGGCCGATTCGCTGCCGCGTTTGCGGCTCCGCGGCTGGAGACCGTGCGGTGGGAAGCGTTGCCGGTGCCCGGGTGCTGCATTGTCTGCAATGGGTCACCGCCACCCCGCCGGCCCCGTGCCGGCGGGAGGCAGGTTTGGCAACTACTGGTGCAGTTGCTAACTGATCGACTCGATCCACGGGTCGATGGGACGTAGCTTGGCCGGCATGGGGCCGGACCAGTGGCTTACGGCTGGCAGATGGCAGGGCCAAGCCCTTACGGGGCGCAGGCATGACCGGCTTGCCCGCGTCGTGGGCGCGGACAATGTCCTTACAGATGTAGACACCATTCCCGTAGCGTTGACCTTTCGTCTGGCTCTTTCCGAGGCTGTGCGGTGATGTCATCCACCGCTGGTGATATTCGGTCACATGTGGGTGGAGCTTGCGGATAAATTGGGTCGGCGCCGGCTCGAACATCTGAATGCCTTTGTGTGCTGTGAAATCGAATCCGCCCTGGAACGCGGATTCCCGTGTGTTCGTGAGGGGATTAATTCCCCTTCGTCTCGCTCTTGGTTGAGTCTTCGATCTCGCCTGACTTCTCGGACTCCGTGGAGCTCTTTGCGCTGCCCAGCAGTTCGGGTTCTGCAAACACCTGCTTCGCTTCATCAAGAGAAGCCTTGCATTCGTCATCCCCCTTATACTCATCACGTTCCATCTTTGATATCAGGATTTCAAAGAACTTCTCGGCTTCTTCCTTATTTCCAAGTTTGTAGTGAGACATCGACAAGGCAGACAGCAAGGTGGGGTGAGAATCCTGCGTGTGCCACATACTGCCAATGGTGACGGCCAGTGCGAAATTGCCTTTCCGATAGTTCTCTACTACCATCGCACGAGGACTCAGTTCCAACACAACACTGTCCGATCTTTCCATCTTAAGCCTGTTTCGAAATTGCCGAAACGCCACGACTTCCTCGGGCACGACCGTCGTCTCGTTGACGCTGAGTTCAAACACGATTGACGCCGATTCCCCATACGATCTTCCTTGGGTGAATGTGCGTCTTGCTTCACCCCACTTGGATGTGAGCTCAAAGTTCTCTTGTGACGTGGACACTTGCATAGACTTGGGTACTTGAATCTCGATGGTCTCTTTGATCTTCACGGGAGAGCCAAAGGACCAGGGCACGGGACGATTGTCTTTGATGTCGAGCCAACAAGCCAGACTTGGCCACGCATGGATGGAACTGAGTTTGACTGACATTGGTCGACTGGGATTCCTTAGTTCCATTTCTATCGTCAACGGTTCGTCGGGATTGAAGAGGTTTTCCTTCGACAGATGAAAGCTCTCCGTTTGAAATCCGTCGTAGTAGTCTTCCATGACACTCGTCAGGCTTTCTCGGCGTTCTTCTCCGCTCATGGGCCACAATTCTTGTCGCTTATCTGACGCGGCAAGGCCGTGATAGGTGCGTGTAAGTTGGAGTCGGTACGGTCCGCTCTCTGGAACAATGAAAGTAACGTCATCATTGATCTCCGCGGAATCGCGCGTGACTTCTGGTGTGACAATGAGTCGTAGCTCTTTCCCTTGCGTAACATAGGCGTTCCTCCCACTGGACATGCGGGATAGTTGATTCCAAGGTGTCGGGTCAGAGGTAGTCTCGAAGAACACTTCCTGATTTCCGTGCTTAATGAGCACGATCACATGATTCGTAGCGGGGCACGGAATGTCCAATGGCATTTGACCGTCACCTCTCGTTGATAAAGTCACTGGGTATGCATCGACACCGATTGCATTCAACATGGAACATGCCAACGCTGCCGTATCTTCACAGTCCCCGCAACTGGTCGACATCGTCGCCTCGGCATCCTGAGGAACACAGCCATCTAGAGGATTTCGACTCTGATAGCGGATCGCATCTCGGAAATAACGGCAGATTGCCCTCAACGCAACATTGGTCGATTCCGCGCATGAGGCTTGGCCGCTTCGCCATGTGTTGCACTACTTTTGCGACGGGCCAGAATTTGCGCCCCCGCAGCTGCTTCCAAGTCCGATGGCAGGTAGTCTCCCAACGTCAATAGCAGTGCAAAGCGACGGTGCACATCGGTGGTTTTGCGCAGACTATCAACGAGTACCATCGCCCGCACTTGTCGATCTCTTGCGCGATGTACAAACTGCGTCAGAGCTTCTGGATCCTCCTCGGCCGTCAAGGCCACGAGACTCTCTTTCGCAGCACCTCCCCGGCTCATCGCTTGACCTGACCACCTGTGATCGATATGAAACAGTGGTCCGGTTTGATCGAGGTCTCCGCTCGAGTGACAACGATGGATAACAACATTCTCGAGAACTTTCAGAAGTACGTCTTCTATCACGGCACTTCTCTCGATGCGGCCGAGTCCATAATCGAGCAGGGGTTCCAGGTCTGGATCCAGATCGAGGACTGGGGACGAGGCCCTCGCGGTGGCAATCTGGGCGTGGGGGTCTACGTGAGCTGCAATTGGCGGACCGCCTTGTGGTTTGGGGCCACTCTGCTGCGCGTCTCAGTCCGCCCAGGAACGCGGCTCCTGAACGCAGCAATACCACCAGACAAATCGTGCCTCGCATATCTGGAGAGGGAGTTCGGCCGCGAGATTCTTAACAAGCGACCATTGAAGGTACTCCCCAAGAACAAGAGGCTGACGCTTCACGAGTTGGTAAACTTGTTCCGTTATCACTACTTTCATACCTGGGAGAAGGAGTACAACAGAGATCGAGATGGCTTTGTGAAGTGGCCCAGGCGAAGAGAGATGCATTCCGATCTGGTCAGGGATTTTCGGAAGTTGCTGATTCGATATGGCTTCGATGGCTTCGGCAATCCCGAGGATGACAACGGTTTGGTCATTTTTGCCGACGATCGACTCAGCGTGAATGAACTGGTCGCCGACATCCCGATTGACGTGTACAGCGAAGTACACCGTTCCGGCTTCGAGCAGTTTCAGAGTCTGGATGAGATCCGAGAGTTGTTTCGTCGCCGAGGTTCACCGAGTGCTAAGGAACTGGCAGATCGCGTGGCTGCAGCAGAATCGAAGGAATCACGCAGTTGATGCAAGGTGCTTGCTGAAGTCCTGGTCGGACACGGGAGCCGCCCGATTGCCGGCGGATTGAAATGGCACATTTCGATTACGATGCGGCTGCTGAGTGCATCCAGATTGCGATGCCCAATTGCGCTCGTGTGGCCATTCTGGGCAGTACTTCTTTCTGGGACCCGGAGAGTGAAGCGACGTGTCAGCAGATCGGTGTCTGTTTCGCTGATATTTCCGGATTGACGCTTGTTACAGGTGGGATGAGTGGCGTGGCGGATACGGTAGGACGTAGTTTCTACGCCGGCACTCGCCAGAGCTCTGGCGACTCTCGTGTGGTACATGTGCTCCCTGTCGGGTGCTCACCGCGACCTTACGGTGTGACGTTGTATGCGGGCGAGGATATGTATGATCGCCGCGAAGTCCTCGGAAGGTTGGCCAGCCTGTATGTCATAGTCGAAGGAGGGCCGGGTACGGCGCACGAGACAAATGTGGCCCAATCCCGCGGATCGATGATTCTACCGGTGGGCCGATCGGGTGGGGTAGCAGCTGAGCTCTACCGTCGATTACCATGTCCACCAGCAGTCGATATGACCCTGTGGTCCGTCTTGAATGAGGTGTCCGTACACCCCAAGTCTGTAGCTGAGGCTGTGAAGTCCATTGTTTCGCGACTGCTGCACATTTCCGACAACTGAACTGTTCTGCCGGTCCATGCTCATCGCATCGTCAAGTGTTGGCGATTGTCGTACGTCTTGTTGCAGGCAGTGGCAGGAGCATCCTTGCATCACCGTCGCCCATGGCACATTGTCGCAGTGTGGCATTGTCGCATTGCGACAATGTGGGGACCAGATGTCAGGAAACCAGACACCCTGCGCTATCAGCTGTCTCAACCGCAGAACATCCAACAAGGAATGTCCAATCACCAAGGAGGCACAGGCTAACGGTGCCGGCACCAGACGCCCGCTGGCAGGAGCTTCATTGCGTCACCGTCGCCCGTCGCCCGTTGCGCATTGTCGCAGTGTGGCATTGTCGCATTCCCTATTGCCGAACCACTTCTCAGCGGCCGGTCCCTGCGCCTCGTCCGCTGCGGTCCATCCGCGTCACGCTGCCTGCCAGGATCGGCCGGCAGGAAGTGGTAGGGGAATAGGGAATGCGACATTGCAGCATTGCGACAATGTGGGGACCAGACACCCTGCGCCTCCAGCCGCCGGAACCGCAGAATATCGAACAAGGAATGTCCAATAACCAAGGGGATGATGCAAGCGATGAAAGCACCAGACGCCCGCTGGCAGGAGCTTACTTGCATCACCGTCGCCCGTTGCGCATTGTCGCAGTGTGGCATTGTCGCATTCCCTATTCCCGAGCCACTTCTCGACGGCGCGTCCCGGCTACTCAGGAGATCGCCACCAGAGGAGATCAGGACCAGAGATCAGGACCAGTCCCCTGCGCTGCAAGTCGCGGGACGGCGGCGTCCGCTGCGATCAATCCGCTTGACGCTTCCTGCCAGGACCGGCCG
>JBGSHS010000078.1:0-24378 GCA_041752115.1 Pirellulaceae bacterium
TCCGAGCTCAGAAGCAGCAGACTGCACGTCACGACGAATGCCAGGAAGCACGCCTTTTTCATATCTCAACTCCTATGTCAAGAGCTCCAAACCAGAGGCAAGGCCGCGACCACCGGCAACTCACTGATCCGTGCGACGCAGCTGGACCGGACCGATATTGGGGAGCATTTCGCCACCCACCTGGCGTCCAATCACCTGGAAGGATACGGTGTTGTCATCCATCAGCTCCAGGATGCTCGTGGCGGAAGCACGTCGTCCGTCGGCGAGCACCTGCAGGCTCTTGACCACCCAACGACTATCCTCCCGCGACCAGCGACCAGCACCGAACCCGCCATCGGAATCGAAGAGCCACGAACGAATCGTCTCATGCAACGGGTCCCAGCCAATGATCTGCGTACCTTCAAAATCCACTTGATCGTCCACCAGCACCTTGAAGGAACGCACAAGAAAATTCTGATTCGTCGTCCAGCGACACGTTGTTGTCACAGTCGCATCTTCGCCAGCATCAACCCAGGTTCCGATCATCCATTCCAGCTCTTTCAACTGCTCGTAATGCGACGGAGCCGGGGCCGGCAACTGCTGCTCGGTCACTCGATCCATGCGCCATCCTTCAGCCGTCTTGACGTGCAGAACTTCGTACTGCGTCTCGGTCGGCTCAGTGTCGGGCACGATCACACGCGCCATGCCCGATTCCACAGCCACTCGAGGCGACAGAAAACGCACCGCGGTATCAACCAGCTCCAATTTCGCATCTTTCGCCTGGGAAAAATAGGCGGAAAACCGCTCTTCCAACTGCTCATGGCCGCGCAGCGTCTCACCATCTGCAGTGATCAACTCCCCCCCGTCGCTCCAGAACGATGCCAGAGTCTTCGCATCTCCTTTGTTGAATGCGGCGACGTAGGCAGCCACGGTCTCCCTCACCGCCGCTTCGTCCTCACTCACGGAATCGTTCGCCGCTGGCTCGTCGCCAGCTTGCTGCGCAGTCGCATCGCCAGTTTGCTGCGCTGGCTCGTCGGCCTTGATGCTGCGCAGACCAAGAGACAGTGCCGAACCTGTGACACACAGCATGGCCATCAGCCATAAGTACCTCATGGGCTCACCCTCCTCACGTTAGAACCCTGCTCGTAGCTCGCCCTGGCCGCGCGCAGCTCTCACGGCTCGTCACGACCCGCCCGTTTGCTACCTCACGACCCCTCCACCCGGTTCAGAATCGGGCGGCTCGCCGGACAACCTCGTCACAAAGGGCCAGGCACTGGCCAGCAGCCTCGCCGGGCAACACACCATGGCGCCGAATCCCCGCAACACAATGGTAGCACATCACCCCCTGAAAGGAGAACCAGCCTCCACATCGTCAGCGGACGGAGGTCGGAGAAGGCCCAGCGAATCGATCCGCTGCTGCGAAAGGCGACCGCCTTCCAGCCGATCAAATATCCCCTTCTTTAGCATCTCAGCCTCCGTTCGCCAATTGCACCGCTTGCGGCGTTGATCAAGGCGGCTTCTGAACCGCAGCATATCGAACAAGGAATGTCCAAGTACCAAGTGGAAACATCACGTTTTCCAGTGCCCTGCGATCGCCCGGCTTTCGCTCACGCTGTGCCTTCTCTTCCGCTACATTCGGCGGCGGCTTGCTGGATATTCTGCGGTCGCATGTCGGATTCGAACGAGGTAGGACCTCGAACCAATTGCGAGCTACCGCTCGGTTCGATCAACCCGCTCTCATTGGTCGCTAGAACTTGACTCGGAATTCCCAGCTTCTTCCCTGTAAGTAGACTAATGGAATGACGAACGTCGAATACCGAATCAAAGTGCTATAGAGACTTGACGGAACCATCTGCCGGCTATTCCATTGTCTTCGTTCATCATTGGGTATTTCGTCATTCGCCATTGGCAGTGGCACTCCGCAGCGTGTGGCACTCGAACGACAGGCCGTGATATGATGGACTCGCCTTGATCGCACCCCAAGCGGACACACCTGGAGGAGTATCATGAAACAACTTGGATCGTTGATGATGGTTGTCTGTATCGCGTGGCTGGCGGCTGCGCGCTCCGCCACAGCTCAGCCAGCGGATTCAACTGAGCTATGTCTTACGGTCCCGTCGCTGAGAACCAATGATCGCACGATTAACGATGCGTTCCGGATCGCGATGGGGGATCTGGCTGGCAACATCACGCTGTATCAAGATGGACTGCTTGAGCACCCTGTACCGGTGATCCTGGCCGGCCTGGATTACGACACACCCTGGACACGCGACGCGGCGATCAATTCCTGGAACGGAGCCTCGCTGCTGGCTCCGACGGCCGCGCGCCATACGCTGCTGTCCGTGCTGCAGCGGAGCGATCAGGGAGTGCGTATTGGCGGTCAGTACTGGGACTGTATCGTATGGGCGAGTGGAGCCTGGCACCATTACCTCTGCACCGGCGACCGCGAGTTCCTGCAACTCGCTCTGGAAGCTACTCGAAATACACTCGAGTTCTTTGAGCAGACCGAGTGGGATGGGGAGAGCGGGCTCTTTCGCGGACCCGGTTGGAGTGACGGCGTGGCCGGATATCCGTTAGAGTACGGCGACTGTCACGGATCAAGTTCCATTCTCGATTGGCCCCGGTGCAATCCGGACAAAATGGCCTCGCCCGGTTACGGCATTCCGATGCAGGCGCTCTCGACCAACTGCCTGTATTACAACGCCTATCGAGTAGGCGGTCTGATGGCGAGCGAACTGTCCCTTGCCCCCGATCCAACGTGGGCCCCTAAAGCCGACGCCCTGAAGGATGCCATCAATCGCCACTTCTGGCTCGATCAGAAAGGCTATTACCGGTTTCTGGTCGGACCGCTAGGATCGTGCGATTATCAGGAGGGCCTGGGACTCGCGTATGCACTGTTGTTCGGCATTGCCAACGATCAGCAGGCCGCGCAGTTGTTCACCAACGTGCATGTCACACCGGCCGGGCTGCCGTGCGAGTGGCCCAGCTTTCCTCGCTATGATGCTCCGGACGGCCAGGCCTTCGCGCGCCACGCCGGCACGGTCTGGCCCCAGATTCAGGGATTCTGGGCGGAAGCAGCGGCGCGCGCCAAGAGGCCGGAGATCTTCGCGCACGAGTTCCTACAGCTGGCTCAGCACGCGCGGCGCGATCGCCACTTCGCCGAGATTTATCACCCGCTGACCGGCGTCGCCTATGGCGGCATGCAGGAAGCGGGAGACCGAGGCATTATCTTGTGGGAAGCCACCTCGCGGCAGACCTGGGCCGCGACAGCTTACCTCCGTATGGTGTTACTGGGACTGGTCGGCATGCGCTGCGACACGCAAGGAGTCAGCTTTGAGCCGTGCCTGCCGCCCGGCATTCACTCCGTCGAACTGAAGAACCTGCGCTACCGCCAGGCCTTGCTGGACATCAGCATCCAGGGCCCAGGCACCACGGTACGACAATGCACGATCAACGACCGCCCGGCAGAGCGTCCCTTGGTGCCGGCCGAGACCGAAGGGAGCGTCCGCATCATCCTCCACTGCCAATGATGAAATGACGAATGACGAAAGACCCCATGACGAAAAGGGACCGCGGACGAACCGGCAGGCAGTTTCGTCGAGTCTCCCAATCACGTTAGTGTAGTATTTCGTCATTCGTCATTCCCTTCGTCATGGGGTCTTTCGTCATTCGTCATTGAACACGGGAGTGGCCGAATTGCGCACGTCTGCAAGAAGTCCCCCTCCTGCTCTGCATGCGATCATCCGCATCCGCCGCCTGGAGCGCGGACGGGTTTGAGCACTTTCACTTTGCTGGTGAAAGGACGTGAAGGAGCCTTGTCACGGGGAGGACGAGCTGACTCCAGACGATCGCCCAGCGCGGCGGTGAAGACATGACGCAGCACATCCGATCCACCCGGCTGAGCTTCGGGACCAGGGATATTGGGGAGTTGGTCCTGATAGACATCCAGCCAACGATTGACGCCTCCGGCCAGAACGTAGGCATTAAGATTGCCGTGCACCTTGAGCCGTTTCCAGGCCTCAATCGCCCCCTCTTCATCGTTCGACATGGTCACCACGACCGTCTCTGGTGACGGGTTGGCAGGCACCAGCGATTCCACCTCGTTGACCGTTGCTTGCCGAGCATCCAGCAGGTGAAACAGGTTGAAGTCGGATCCGTCGCGGACATCCAGCATCAGCAGTCGGATCTGGTTGTTATGCATCAAGTCCAAGAGCTCGGCCGGATCGATAAACACGTCGCGGCTGGCCACCAGCTTGTCCAGGTCGCGGCTCTTCCAGGCGATCCGCTGCTCGACCGACGGCTGGCCGACCAATACGGTCAGCAGAGCAACAGCCAGTCCTGTCGCCACTCCAGCTCGACGCAAGATCTTCGTGCGTCGAGCGACCGGTTCGGCCAGCCCCTGCGACTCGCGTCGAAACATTCGTTCCACCTGTTCGGCACACCAGAAGGCGCCGATCGCCATCACGAACACCGCCAGCACGATCCATCCCGCGTCGATTCCCAGCAGATCGGGCCAGGTCAGGCGGTCGAGAAAACCGGTCTGGTTCCAGAACACCCAGAGCGTGGGGACCGAGAGAGCAAAGGCCCACAGCCCGCTCATCACTCCCAGCACGAAAAACGCTCCGTCCACTTTCCAGGTCGACATGGAAACCAGTGAGGTACCGGGGCAGTATCCGCCGATGATGAAGCCGATTCCCAGTACGAATCCCCCGACAATCGCCGGACCGAGATGGGTCGGAGGAACGAACAGCGCCGAGAAGTCCATCCAACCCAAGGCGGAACTGACGAAAATCAACAGCATGGCCGTAATGATGGCGGTGAACATGACCTTCAGCACACGCATGTCATACAGGTAGAACTGCGCCGCCAGATTGTGGGCGTTGCCGAAACCCGCCTTCTCGAGCACAAACCCGAAACAGAAGCCGATCCCCAGCGTCACCAGCATGGCCGTCATGCCTTCAAAATGTGCCGGCATCATGATCGCTCTCCACTCTCAGTTCCAGACCTTGCGCAGCGGATAGGCCAACAGGTACGCTCCGCCAAACACCATGATCATGAAGGCCCAGCTGCCGACCGACAGCACCGCACCCCCGGATAACGCCTGCCCCGAGGTGCAGCCTCGGGCCAGTCCAGCTCCCCAGCCCATCAGGCCCCCACCGAGAAAAGCCAGTCCCCAGCGTGTGGCCGTGCCGACACGCGGACCTTTATAGGTTTCAACTTTCAATCGCCCCGACAACCAGCCCGACACGAAGCCGCCGACAACCACGCCGAGTGTCATCATGACCATGGGGTGCCACAGTGCATTGGTCGTGCCGCCCGCCATCTTGGCGAGATAGGGATTGCGGTCGACAGCACGCGGCGCTGCGGTATCCACCGCGGCAGCCACCACACGTGCCACGCCTCCCGAACCACCCAGTCCCGAGCCGGTCAGTGCGTAAGCACCGAACAAGACCAATCCCAGCGTCACGCCAGCCACATACGGATTCCAGTAGGGCAACGGTTTCCGGCCATCGTTCATGATCGAACCTCCGAGACAATGGACTCGCTGTTCGCCTCCGCCTGAACCGGAGCGTGCTCCACCGTAATCTCCTCGTACCCCCACAACATCGCTTTGAGGTGCGCCAAGGGAGTACTGCCGGTGGTCGTCAGGTAGACATGAGCTATGACGAACGCCCCGAACAGCCAGGCGAAGAGCGTGTGCAACAGAGCCAGTCCGGCGAGCCCGCCCAGCGCAGTGACGGCATCGGGCCACCGCTGGCCGCTCCACATCAACAGGCCGGTCACCAGCTGCAGCGGCAACAGCACGTTGAGAATGACCAGGTACGTAATCTGCTGCAGAGGGTTCAAACGCCGCTCCCGCGTCTTCGCTAACGGATGCCGCTCGCCACGAAACATCCCGTGCAGATAGAACGTCGCCTGCTGAATCGACAGCGCCACGAACTCGCGAGGTTCCGGCAGATACTGTCGAATGCTGCCGGTCGTGACATAATAGAAGACACCCAGCAGAGCATTGGCAATCAACAGGAAACCGAGCGCATTGTGCAGACTCACCGCAGCGGAAAAGCTGATCAGCGCAAATGTATCCGGATTGTGAATCACCAGTCCCGTCGCGATCAGCAGCAGAATTGCCGTCGCCTGCAGCCAATGCCACATCCGTTCATACATGGAGTAAAGCGGAATCCGGCCTGGCGGTGACTGATCAGTTGGCGCTGTCACAGTTGGCGCTGGATTCGTGGAAGTCTGAGTTGTTGCCATGTGAAGTACCACCTTTACGCAGCACCGTGGCGGTCAAGGGCGACGAAGCTCTCGACCGGTACGTCGAACTGCGTCTTCCTGCGATCACACCATGTCACGCACTGCATGTCACGGTCACCAACGGGCGTTCGTGTCCATTCCTCGATCTCATTCTTTGCCGGGAAGTCGAGCGTCGCGGCGATCATCACCCGCGCGATCCGATCGGGCTGAGTCACCGGTGGTCGCGGGGGCGTGTGCGGCCGATGAACGGCTGGCCCGGAAGCGCAAGCCGGTATGCACAGCCACACCCACCAGTGTTCCCAGCAGGGCGAACATACCGAGCCAGTTGACCCAGCGCCAGCGATCGTGCCCCAGCACATAGAGCTGGCTCTCACGCGTCTCGGGCCGAAAGCTCACACTTCCCCGGGCATTCACCTGCAGCTTCCCGGCCCACTCGACGGCCGCATCTCCCACAGGCCGTGGCACGGCTTCCCCTGGCGCGAAGGAACTCAAAACCATGGACTCCACCAGCCGCGACTTGCCACTGTGACACGCTACACACGTGCGCAAGGCCCCTTGAGACGGCCCGACTCCATGATGAATGCCGAACGGCTGGATCTCACCCTGGATCTGTGGGTCCTTGACCCCGACTGCCAGCAGCCGCTGCCGCACCACTGCCACTTTCGCGGGCGTATCGAGCCGCGTTTCCGATGGCTCGATGCGCCCGTTATTTTCCGCGTCCAGCAACGGCAGCAGCTCGTGGTGATGCCGATCTCCCTGCAGCAAAGCGGCTTGCAGATCGGCCAGCCGGACCGGGCGTGGCTGAGCGCCACCCGTGACCCAATACCAGGCGGTGACCAGATTATGGGGCACCAGCCGCACCGCCCCATCGGGATCGGGCTGCGGCAGCATCACTGGCAGAAACCCGGTCACTGACGCCGAGGCCTCACGAGGATCCCCTGCGACGCCACGCCACTCAATGCGCGGTTCGCTCTGTGGCGTAATCAGCGTCCAGTCAATCGCACGCAACGCCGGAGCATATACCTGCGGTATATGGCAGGCCTCACAGCTCAGCCGCGCAAAGTGGACGTCGCGGTAGGGCAGCCAATCGTGGGCGCGCGTCGCATCGTGACAGTCGTCACAGCGCCGCATCGTTCCGCTCAGATGGAGCGCCACGGTGCCCTGCGCTGTCTGCCCCTTGGCAAACTGATGGGATGGCCGCCGTAAGAACTCGCCGCACGAAAGACGCCGTGGCTCGTAGCGCAAGTGACTCGGCCGACCTCGCCGAGTCGACTCGTACGATTTCGGATCGTTGAGCGAGAAATGACAGCTCGTACATTCGAGCATGGCACCGGCGTGCACATCCCAGGGGCGATTGAGCGCCTGTTTGTCCTGCAGATTAACGGCCGACTCACGCAACGACTGAGGCGAAAACACCTGCCCCTTCGTGGCGGTCGACCAGTCTTGCAGCGAACTGCTCCACGTAACCGGCTCGCCGCCGAAATGCGCTACGCCATGACATTGTCCGCAGTTGTCACTGGTCGGCTCGCCAATCCCCAAGGTCGCAGCGACCACCGTCCCGTCCGGCAAGAACGACTCTCGCACATACTGCCAGCCGTCGGCCGAACGACGTACCACACCCGTCTTGTCCAGAGTGGCCGTTGCCGCCCATTGGAACTGGCCGCTCAGCAACGATGCGATCCGCGCTTCATTGTCCGGCTGCATCAGGTGGCACAGAAAACAGTTCATCTCCACCACGCCCGACGCCTGCCAGTCCCAGCCTTGCGCTGCCCGCGTGGCAGCCTCCAGCCTCTGTCGATCGGGATCAACCCCCGTTGGCCCGGCACCGGTTCCCTCCGCAGCGGGCGGAACCGGTTGATCGAGCGGCAGGGTGCCATGCCCGGTCACAGCCGGTCCGCCTCCAACGTGCCGCAATCCGTACGTCTGAATCCACTCGCTCACCCCCAGATCCAGCTGCGCGTCACCGGGCGGCGACAGGTAGCGATACAACAGGGGATTCCAGCGTCCGAAAGCACCGGGACTGTAATCCCACGCGCGGCGCCCCGGACTC
This sequence comes from Pirellulaceae bacterium, assembly GCA_041752115.1. Classification (GTDB taxonomy): domain Bacteria; phylum Planctomycetota; class Planctomycetia; order Pirellulales; family Pirellulaceae; genus JAJRVM01. The sequence continues at coordinate 8,285 of JBGSHS010000078.1, forward strand.
ATGCCCATCGCAAATCGCTCGTTGCTCCCGGCCGCCACATGATAACTGTGCGTGGCAACATACTGCGAATCATGGCATCCGCCACAAGTGCGCATCGTGGAAACGGGCTTGAGCGATTCGAGAACGTTGACGCCGTCTCGATCCAGCAGCGGGATGGACGGATGCAGCGGAGCACGCTCCTTGCCCACCGCCGTCAGCACAAGACCACCCCACATCAACAAACTCAGGATGACCCACGTGCTCCTCATCGGCTGCCTCCCCGCTCGTCGCGAATGAGTTCCAGTCGACGACGATTGCCACGATAGGCCGGATCGCCTTCAAATCCCAGCGCCTCCCAGTCCATCACTCCGCGCTCACCGTGGCACTCCATGCACTGGAGCGCCTTCTCCTTGCGCTGCACCATATGCGAAATCGGCCAGAACATGACCGTTTCGGCGAAATCGTACTCCCCACTGTACAGCAACCCGGTCGACTCCACTCCCAATCGACACGCCTCGTCCCAGTCAAATTCAGTCCAGTATCCACCCGCGCCATAGGTCCGCGGCGTCAATAGATATCGATACTGCTGGTCGTAAATCTGCTTGCCGCGATGGACCTTGAACGGCCAGATCTTCGCTTCCGGATCGCCCGGCCCACCCAACGGACGATTGATCTCCAGCACCTGCGATGGATCGAACGTGTCCCCGGTCAGATAGCGACGAGCTCGACCGTTGTACCAGTAATACTCCGGCCGGATGTTCTGAGCGTATTGGAAACTCCCCTTGATCTTCAGATAGGAGTGAGGGTCTTCCTCGCGTCCATCCTGCCCCGCCTCCGACCAGTCCCAGTACATCTTGGTCGGAGCGTCAATCGCCATCCGTGGAATGTGACACGTCTGACAAGCCACCGTCGCAGTGTGGAAATCCAGACGCTCGTTGTGATGCGGCTTCTCGTTGTGGCAATCGGTACAATACACGCGAACTGGCTTGTCGACGCAGACCGACATCGCGCAGCCCGGGATGCGGTGCTCGCGAGTCCGATGACAATCCACGCACTGGAATTCCAGTTTGCCCATGTGCACGTCGATACGCTCATGCGGAAAGTACATCGACCCATCCAAATCGCCATGCTTCACCGCATCGCCGCCACCCCCCTTGAAGTGACATTGCCCACAGGAAGTGCGGGTGGGACGCCCCACGCTCCTGGCAACCGCGACCAGATCCACTCCCTTCTCAGGCAGACCCGCCAGTCCTTTCTGGTACGTGTTGGTCTGGTCGTGGCAGACGAGGCAGTCGACGTTGTCCTCCTTGGTGAAATCGAAACGATCGTCTTCCCACCCATATCCGACATGACAACTCGAACACTTCTCGATGTTCGGACCGGCATGGATGCAGAAGTTGTTGATCAAGTTCAACTTGCCTACCCGCATCACTTCATCCCGACCAGGCAGCTTGACCTTCTGCCCTGCCCAGTTCCAGTGCGACGTCTGCATCACCTCCGCCGCCGCCTTGGGATGACACTCCAGACACTGGCGAGTTACCTCGGGGCCCGTTGCCAACGGCCCCCTGATCAGATTGGAGTGATCCACCGGAGTCGGTTTGCGCGGCATGCGTCGCCAGGGATCGTCACGCTCCACACGAATGCCCGGCACCACCGACCACCCTACTCCTAACAGAACGGCAAGCAACGCGGGGATCAGCACGACCACAGCCCCAACGTGCGACCTGAGGCGACTCATCGCTACCCTCCGAACTCCCCAGTCCAACGATCCCGCAAATCCCCGCCGGCATCCATCACGCCGGGCAACTCCGCTCTCCCACCCACCACGCATTTCTCTCAGGTGAAATCTCGACGACCCGCCTGCAGCGCTGAACAGGAAACACCCCAGCCCTCTTTGCGATCGGTTTCCAGAACAGATCTAGACGACGCTCCCCCGCCCCCGGTTACATCCACAATCGGGAATTCCCGCATTCCCCCAGAGCCCACCCGCATCGCATCCCGACAAACTCTACCCCACAGGGTCACTCCACGCGCCCGGTCGCACTTGGCACCGCACTCACAACCTCACCCCGAGGTTAATATTCTCATATGTATATGCGACAAATCAACCAGCTGGAGAACACTGGAAACGGCAGTTCGCGAGGAAGACGTACCCCTCAGTCCCTCCATGGCGCCGATGGGTCTCCTGACGCACCGATCGCGCACGAGTCTACCGATAGCCTTCGCCGGAATCAGCCGCACCATCTGACGCCGACGGTTTCGTGGACTCCTGGGACGGCTCGAAGAAGCGATCGCAGAGAAGAGGAGTCTTGGTTGTCAGCCGGTCGGACGAGGATCAGTTACGTTGTCGATGACGTTCCACAGCGGGTGTCGCGCCGATTGCGTTTTGCTCGCGTTCATACCGTCTGTGTTCGGCGACCATCCAGTCGACGATTCCTGGTGTCGCGGTCAAGGCGGGGAGGAGCTGCTCGATGCAGATCGTGGCTTCCTCAGGGCTGGCAGCCGCATAACGATCGCTCACCACAGGAGGCGTTACGGCGGTCAACACTCGGGGAAGGTGCGGGTTGCGTTGGAGTGCCGCCTGCATTTCACGGCGTGCTCCCTGCGAATCTCCACTCAACCGAAAGGCGAGGATCGCCTGGGCGTAAGCCCAGTGCGTCGATTGTTCGTCAAAGGCCTTCAGCAGGCGCGCGGCCTCGAGATCCCGGCTGACACTCATCAATCGCGGCAGCAGCATGAAGCGCACACCTCGGCGATCGGCGGGATCGAGTTCCAGGATCTCCTGCATGCACTGGATAGCCTCATCGAACTGCCCCCTTTCTTCCAGCGTGACGGCCAGACCGTGCCGCGCTCGCAGATGCGTTTGGTCGGTCGTGACCGCCCAGAGATTGATTTCGTCATCTGGCGCGAGGCCACCGGGTGCCCAATCTGAGCCGGCGGCCACTGCTCGACGGTAATGCTGCAGCTTGAGGTCCAGGGTAGGCGCAAGTTCGCCCAACAGCACGTGGGCTTCCACGCACTGCGGATCGAGCTGCAGTGCCTGCTCGGCGAGCTTTCTTCGCTGCCGTCCAAACGTCTCGCAGGCCTGATAGCTGAGTGCACGCGCCTGCTGATCATCCGAGCTCGGCCGATCCTGGATGCGCGGAAAGCTGACCCCCATAATCCCGCCGATCCACTCGTGGGCGGCACTGTCGTCTAACAGCGAATCGATCCGCCGCGACGAATAGAGCTGCTCCATCAGCTGTAGATAGTCACGCAGGCGCGCGTCGGGCCGATAGCCTCGTTTTGTCCAGCGATCGGGAGCGGCGCGGCGCACGAGGTCGGGAAGTGACAGGCAGTATTTCACCTTTTGACCATCACTGCGGAGCACCGATCTGGTCCACCGCCCTCGATCGAGCTGGGCAGGGGTTGTCGTGGCCAGGACCTGCAAGAGTCCTTCCAGGAAAACCAACTGGTCGGCGGAAGGCCGAAGAACATGCGGACCGTCATATCGGATCAGACGCGGGTACGCATCGGGCGCAGCCGCTTCGAGCCGGCAGTCTTCCCACAGGCTGGCATCTTCAATCGGAATCCACGAAATTCGTCCGAACGAGAGTTGCCAGGGCGACAGGTCCTGCCAGCCATTTTGATGGTTGAGATACCGGTAATGATCCTCTTGTTTCTCGCGCAGCTCAATTCCGTACAGAGTTCGGTCAGCGCCGGTAACACAGACCCATTTCATATCAGACGGAGGCGAAGGGGAGTTCACTTGAATCAGATCATCTGGCAACAGCTGCAGCCAGAGTTTCGCCCGATAGAAAGCGGAGGCTGCTTGAGCAAATCCTTCCAGGTGTTTCACCTCCACACCAGGTGTCTCAAGCAGCGAACTGACGCGCGTGGCTCCGCGCCGATGCAGCCGAGCAAGATCGGCTTCGATCTTGTCCATCTCTGCCATCTGCTCAACCAGGCGGACCTCGATCTCACATCCCTTCAGTTCCAGCTCCAGGTACCGAGCAACGGCCGCGTCACTCACCTCAATACAACCAGGTCGGAACTGACGACTCTCGACGGCGAACATCAGGAGCCGTGACAGAAGACAGCTCGGCTCCGCCTCCTCCGGACGAATCGGGCCAAGGGCACTCATGGCCAGCTGCCTGGCATCCACCCACAACGGCACGATCGGACGAAACAGCTGTCCTTGTTCGTCAGTCACCCAGGCGACCATGCGCAGGAACTTGCCTTGCCAGATGGCTCCCGCGCGAAGCGGCAGCCGGCGAAATTGTTGCATTACCTCACGATCCATGTCACTGTTCCTTTCAGTTCATGAGATAGCGTCACACCGATGGCGGCGCCGTCAAAACCAGAAACAGGCTGGACGGGGATGACAACGACAAGACCACCAACTGCAGTAGATTATCCGCTTTTCTCGTCGACGATCAATCCTCACGAAGGTAGATATTGCGGAAACGCTAGCATCAGGACGATCCACTCAAACCGGTAGCATCTCACGAGCGATTCTCCCGCAGGCTCTTGATCGACGTCGTTTTTTTCGGACGCGTCTGTCCCGGTGCGTACGCAGCTAGCCTGCGGAGACTATTGAAACACACCGACCCCCGCAGGTCAAATCCAAGTCCCGCTTCCCCCTTTACTCCGGGACGTACGGTGAGGTCCACAGAGGGTACGCGGAATTCGACGTAACTTCCCAGGATCGGGCAGAAATCCACAGAATATCCACAACCAGCAGTCGCCGAATTGCGCTCGGTCATTCAGCTGTCGAAGAGCACCGTTTCCAGACGCGTGCGCCACGCCTGGGAGCGACGGTCCCAGTCGGGCAGGAGCTGAGCGCGAAACGTCCACAACACATAGCAGATGGCGGCGATCAGGAGCAACTCCGTGCACTCTTCCCAGAACCCGTACCAGTGACGACTCGCATCATACAACCCGCCGATCGTCGTTCTCAGCAGGCCGAACCCCAGCGCTCCCATCCCGGCCGCAAAGGTGAACTTGGGCCACTGCAGCGAATGCTCGTCACTCAACAAAACCATCACCAGCGACGCGGCAAAGCAGAAGAACGCCGCCACGCCGCACCCCCATGTTTCGAGCACCTGAAACGCCCGTAGATGGCCATAGTGATAAGCTTGACCCAGCACCAGCGTGTTGTAGGCCTGGTCGTGCCAATCCGTGGCAGGCAGCATGCAGGAGACGACCATGCACGCGAGCACCAGCATCAGAAACAGCCGGCGGAAGCCGCACGGCACTTCCGTGAATTTGACACATCGGCCGCAGAGCCCCATGCCAGCGCACCGCTGCGAAGGGGCTGAGAATCCGAGAATTCTCTGATCGACACCTTCCAGGAAGGCATAGGTGAGAAACCCCAGACAGATGACCATGCCGATACTGTGTCCGTACTCCAACAAGTAGGATGTCTCTTTCCACACAAGTACGTTGAGGGCACACATATTCTCTCCGATGAAGAAGAACAGCATGCCCCATTTCACCGCCGTGAGATCCGCACTGGTTTCCCCCCACAACACCACGAACACGATCAGGCTCAACAGCGTGTACACCGGCTTGACTACGAAGAACGCCGCCACTGAAATCAGTTGGGGAATCAACTCCGGCTGGCGAAATGCCCACGCTGCATCGTCAACCTCTCCAGCCGACCGGCTCGCCAACGCCGAATCCGTTACCCCGTCCACGCTCCGAATCCACTCCTGAATCCCACCTCGCACGATTCGCACGTCAGCGCCACCGATCTTCTGTAAATGCCGCAGCGCTGTCCTGCTCTCTCCACCCACATCATCCAACAGCAGCAATGCGTGGCCGCGCAACGCAGTTGGCAGGTCTTGGGAGAAACGTATCAGCAGAATATCGCTCAAGGGCCAGCTCTGCGCACCTTCGATATGCCCAACGCCGTGCTGGGCTGCCGGTCGCACATCGACCAGGAGCATTCTCTTGTCGGACCGCCGCATCTCCTCTCTTGCCTGCCAGGGCGTTACGGTGAAGTTCGGCTGATACCACCACCAATACACTCCTGGCGGAGCCAGCATCGCAACGGCAATCAGCAAGATTACGAATCGTCGGGCACTCGCGGACGAGTGGTCATCGGCGCGCATTGTTCGCAGCTCCGTTCCCCTTCGTGGCAGACCGGTCATCCCGCAGCGTCCGCCCTCGCCACAGCGCGTTGAACTGGCAGAACGACATGGCTCCACCGCCCGGCTGTATGAGGTGAATACAACATTCGTCGATGCGTGCCTGGTCATAAGTGAACGCATCCATGAAGGGCTTGACAACCACGCGAAAGTAATCGTCCACTCTCCACCGCACACCGCAGCACTTCCAGGCATCGGTGAGATTGAAATTCATACGGTCTGCCAACTGATCGACGTGCTCCTCGTAGCTGAATATTCTCGTAAGCGGAACGAACTCTCCTTTCGGTCGGCGGGCCACGAACGTGAAACTGCAGCAATTCGGATCACCACAGGGGAGCGGCTTGAAATCCTCCTCGCTCAGCAGGCCAAGCGATTGCTCCGCCAGCAGCCGGATCACGTCACCGCCTGTCAGCCGATCCAGCGGATCACGCAGCGGTTCGTACCGACCGCTCCACGTCGCCGGCTGATACGTGATGCCCCGCACCTGCGGCTGCTCAATCCCCATTCGCAGCAGATCGCCCAACTGGCGTTCATTCACATCCGGAACCACGGTGCAGACCAGTGTCGTCGGCAGTCGGTGGTCCGCCGTCAGCTGCAGGATTGCCTGTTTGCGCTGGAGCAGATCCTGGCCGCGCAGCGCTTGATGACTCCGCGCATCCACGCCATCGAATTGGAGCGACAACTCGAGATGAGGCAACCGCCTGGTCAGCTCTTTCACCAGTTCGGGATGCTCCAGCAATGGCAACCCGTTCGTGTTGATCATGATATGATCAATCGGTAACGTTCTCGCATGGTCGATGATTGGCAGCAGGTCGGGATGCAGCAGCGGTTCCCCACCGCTGATCTGCAGAATATCCAAACCTCCGCGGGACCTGACAAACGCTTCCAGATCGGCACACAGCTCGGCACACGGTCGGTGGCGTCCGGAGGGGCTATTCGCATAGCAGACCGGGCAGCGCAGATTGCACGCATCGGTCAGTTCCAGCAGCGCGACGCACGTGTGATGCGGGGGAGTCTGCTGCCCGCAGCCGCATCCTGCTGATTCTTCTCCTTCTCCCAAACCGTCCGCCACCGATGGCGGAGGATGGGGCACTTCGTGACGCAAGTAATAGTGCTTGCGGTCCGAATTGAGCAGTGCCACCACCTCACCATGCTCAGGACAATCCCTGCGCAGCCATACCCGGCCTTCCTGCTCGAATACCTCGCCGGCGACTGGTTCGAGGCAGTGCGGACAAAGGGTCTGGGTCCCACAGAGGACTTTCGGCTGAGCGCTGCACGTGAGCGTTCGTGGAATCGGCCGGCGCCGAGCCCGCCAAGTCCAGTTGCTGCGGCAGCACGGCAAACCCCAAACTACCAGGATCACACTCAGAAAAAGTGCGCTCCATTGGTAACCGGTCAACCCGATCCAGAGCCGCGTCTCAGGCCGCACGAATTCGGTCACGAACCGGTACACGAAATACGCCAGAAAGTAGAGCCGGATATGCTGCCCGCGCAGCAGATCGCGCCGATACAACTGGTACAACACGAGCGCCGCCGCCGCGTGGAACAGCGACTCATACAACTGCGTTGGATGGCGCAAGTGCCCGTCACCAAAATCAACGCCCCAAGGAAGCGACGTCTCCGTGCCATAACAGCATCCCGCCTGAAAACAGCCGAGACGTCCCACCGCGATGGCTCCAGCGACCGGTACCGCGAAGCTGTCGCACATGTCGATCGGCTTGCCCATCATCCATTCAGCAAGCTGCACACCCAGGTAACCACCCAACAAACCAGCGACGATGGTCTTGCCGCCAGTGAGCCAGGCTGTTCCGTCGACCAGCCCCTGCCAGTCACTCAACAGAAACGGGAGCTTCGCCCCGATAATACCGCCGCAAAAGGCCCCCGCGACCAAGAGCAACCGCTCCCACCACGCCAACTCCAACGGCTTGCGCGTGAGATAATAGAGTCCCACTCCCGTGATCACGGCCAAGGCCATGATGGCAACGTACGTCCAGTCCACTGGTCTTCCTCAGTTGCCCTCAGGCGGCCCGGAAAGATGCTGAGAAACGAAATGCGCTGCACTACCTGGAATGCCCGCTCCCACCGCACAGGCACGACTCATCGACGCCGCGCCCGGGACGTCTTCCAGGCAAAGATGAAGACCGTCACCAGCGATGCCACGACTCCGAACGAAACCAGTGCCACGATCAGCGCGATCACGGCGATTCCGCCGCCGTCAGCCCCCCCTGCCCCCAAAGCCACGACGCCACAGAAGCTGGCAAAGGCCCCCACAATCGCAGCCACAATGGTCGCTCCAATCCCCACAATGATCGCTACGGAAACCGCAAAGATCGCCGATTTCTCTCCCCATGCCAGCGTTTGAGGCTGAAGCGACTGCCGACGCATGACCGTCAAGCAGGTGCGGATCCACGCCGGCGCAATGATGATCGCCAGCAAGATGCCCAGCCCAGGCGCTAAACGAAAAATCGCCACCAACACCGCGAACAACGCAATCGTCACCAGCAGCGACGCGAAGCTGAACTGAAACACCGCGTTCCGCTCGTACACCGTCGGTGGCGGCACAACCGACGGCCTCTCGCCGTTAAACCGCTCGTGACATAGCCAGCAATGCTGAGCAACGGGCGCATTGCGAGCCGCACAACTGGGACAGACACGAACCGAAGTGGACTTGGTCGAGGACATCAGTCGCCCCCTTCGACAGCTTGTTGACGCAGAGCAAAATCGGTCGCGATGCCACGCACTCGCCGTATCACTTGCCCAATAATGATGCCCAGCAAAGCCATCGCTAACAACACAATCAACTGATGGTAACGGGGCACGCGCAACTCGACGGCGTACCACTTGGCATAGCCCAACAGAATCAGATAGCCCGCCATGCTCCCGATCGTGGCAAACCAGATCAACGGCAGGCTGAACCGCAGCGACGACAAACCGATCAGCAGGAAGTAGCCCACCACCAGCGGACTGCTCGGACCAGAGGCCACCACCAACACAAAGGTCAGGAACACAAGATCGAGGCCAGTGGAAATGAACTTCAGCCAGTCGGGAAAGAACCGGTGGCTCGTACAGTAAAGCACGATCAGCGAAGCAACCGCCCAGCCGAGCGCCAGGGCCGTCACGGTGCGATGAAACGCCGCATCAACCACCTGAGGCAACTCGATGAACCCCAGGTTGAGTCCATGGTAATTGATCAGCTCTATCACATAGAACGCGGCGATGCCGACCAGGCGCAAGACGTTGGCGCGCGACTCGCCTTCATATGCCAACCAGCGACTCACGATATACCACTGACGATCGCCGCCTTCGTTCTGCTGGGCCGTGCTGCTGACCATTTCTTCTCCCTCCCGCCTGCGTGGCTGCCAGACGTGCACCGATCCTGGACGCACCCTCGAGACTGCCAGAACTCTCGGCATTGTCCCATGTTGAGGATTAATGGCAAGACGGAGTCGCCAGACGCATCGGATGCGGCCGGAAACCTTGCTCCGATCGAACGGATTGGGGGCCACTGGCTTCGCCAGTGCCGCAGCGGATTGACCCACTCCAGTGCAGCACTGGCGAAGCCAGTGGCACCCGAATCTTGAGTGTTGACAAAGCACTACCATGCTCTGGGCGAGCTGGGCCCCGTCCGTTGCGAGCAGGGCGACACGCTGCGCGAGCAGGGCGACGAACGACCAATAACTCCGTCACATCAGGCTGCGCATCGTCAAAATAATCGAGAGGATGACAGCCAGCATCGTCAGACGCACCGAGAATTGCTGTACCAGCTGCAGGCGTCCTTCGAGCTGTTCACCTGCCGCTTCCGAGATCATCGCGAAGGAATGCTCCAACGTGCCGGCCAGTTCCCCTGTGGCGATCAGGTTTCGCTCATCCCGCTGCAAACGCGCGGAGACCGCAAAAGCATCGGTGACGCCGGCACCTCGCTCGATCCGGCGAGCGACGCGCAGCATCTCCTGGCGAAAGGCCAGATTGGAAACGTTCCGCCCGGCAATCCGGATCATCGATTCGACGCGTCTTCCACCGGCGGCGTAGAGCATCGACAAGGCACAGAAGAAGCGGTTCACTGCCAGCTCACGTTCCAGTGCGCCAGCCAACGGCAGCGACAGCTTCAGGGAGTCAACCAGCGATTTAAACGGGGAAGCGAAGCCGATATATGCAACTGCCATCAAACAAACGTAGAAAGGGAGCGAGCGCCACAGATACCAGGCCGCGTCCCCCAGTGATCGCCGCACAAGGTAGGCGATGAACTCCACCACCGTACCAGCCACCAGTATCGCCAACGGTATCGACCAGACACGAAACAGGGTACGGGACGGCCCGGCCAGCAGTTGACAGTGATGCTCAAGGTACCGCAACGACGCGTCGAGGTGGCCCGTCTCCTCGCCCGCCTCGATCATCGGCACAAAGAACGGAGGCCACGGCGCGTTCTCCGCACCCAGAGCAGTCGCGACTGAATCGCCCTGCTTGATTCGCTCGGCAGCGGATTGAACCACCGTTGCCAGGCGAGTTCCAGCCAACGCTCGCCCACTGACCGTCACACCCCGAACCAATTCCACTCCGGCTTCCGCACAGGTGGCAAGATTCCCCGCGAACAGAGACAGCCTGCCATACGGAGGAGCGAGCGTTAAAGGGAATTTCACTCCACGCTAACCTTGGCATCTTCGATGATCGTGCCGTACTTGTAGCCGAACCCGAAGTCCTTATCGAGGTGCACAACGCCGGTCACCAGCACGGTGTCACCGACCTTCGTTATGACATCCGATGTCACGGTCAGATCATTGGTCCCCTGGGCGACGTCACCGCTGCCATCCTGCACGTGCAACCAGTTCGTTCCCATGATCTGCGGATTGAACTTGACCACCTTGCCTCGCAACGTCACTTCCTTGTCCGCCAGTTCGTTTCGGCCGGCATAGATCTCGGCGATCGTCATTCCACCTTCCGGCTTCTGCAGTCCGGAAAAATCGACATTGGCCGGAGCGGCAGTGCCGGCCACGGGAGGATGACCGTTCATCGGAGAATCGCCACCGATCGGCGGATGCCCCGGCGGCATCCCGCTGCCCATACCTGGAGTGGCGCCCCCGAGCGGCTTTCCGGCGGCATCATAGAACGTACCGACGAAATAGATCTTGTCGAAATCGCGATCGAGCGTCTTGCTGTGATAGTCCGACATCAGATCCCCGGCGGGAATCGCCAGTTCGTCGCCCACTTTCACTTCACATTTGGGAGCAGCCGCCCAGACCTTCTCGGTACCTGTGTCCACTTGCACATAGGTGTAGTTCTCGACACTCATCGTTTCCACAACCTTGCCAGTCGCCACGGTGCTGACCGAAGTGGCCGCCACATCCGCAGCCGGCTCCTCAGCCGACCGGCGCTGCTCCGCACGCCGCTCCGGAGTGTCTCGAACGCACCCCGACACAACCACGACGACAACAAAAACCGACAGTAAAGCACCTGACTGTTTCATGAATCCGGCTCCAACCTCAATCGTACTCGGGCAGCCCTTGGCTCAGCCCCAAGCACTCGTTTGACTCGACCTGAAAATCTTGACTCCTGTGCTTGAGAATAACACGCTGTGTCGCTTTCTGACAAGGTCGGCGAGCGTCGTGAGCAGCTCCCTGATCGCGCGTACTTCGCCAGCCGGACAGCGCATCGGCACATCCGGCGGGCGACTGCCGGCAGCCGTGGAGGTACCGGGCGCCTGCGCTGGCATCTCACCGGATCCCAGCAGCTCCCGAAAGAACAGAAAACCGAGATTCCAGCTCATGGTTTAGCAGACCACCTTCAGCAGACCCGATGCACATGATTCTGGCTTTCTTGCTTGCGCCGGGAACTTCCCCTGGCCAGACTCGTCTATTGGTGCGATGCCGGAGTCGTTCACAGATGATTTCTTCCGGGTGCGTGCCCAGGTGGGAACCGGTGACTTACCGTTATCGCCACTGCGGTTCTCTCCAGCACTTCCGGCCACGCCACTGGAGCCTTCGTTGCCGACAGCAGCTCGTTCCCGATCGGCCCCACGGTCGGACACTCCTGACTTGATCCCGATGGGACCCCCCCACACCGTGTCGGCGCCCCCTCCGCTCCCTCGGCCTGCGGTCGCGTCGGCCGCATCACCGGAGGAAGCTGAAGCAGCGCGGTTGCGGGCGCGGGCCAACCAACTGCTCGATCGACTCAACGAGCTGGCCCCCGACGTGGCTCGTCGGTATCGAGAACTGCTCACTGACGGAAATGCGTCAGCGCGTAGCACGCCGTAGCACGCCGTAGCACGCACTTCCGTGCGTGACCTGCGCCAGGTACCAGCGTTCCCCAACGCCATCCGTTACCAAGGGGCCGTCGCGGACTGAAGTCCACGCTACCGCGCTTTACTAGATCCTCGCCACGGCATAGGATAATCGGACGTCTGGCGGCCGCCCCCGGCTCATCCATGTACGTCCGGGGACTGCTGCTACGTGTTGGGAAGTTCCAATTCGTTTCCATCAATGCGGGAGCTATCCATGATTCACAGAAAGAGAAACTTCTCCCTGATCGCCGGTTCGTTGATCGCCATGTGCTTACCCGGCTTGCTCAGCGCGGCTGAGCCTCAACTATCGCACAACGTCTTCTTCACTCTCAAAGAGCGGACCGACGAATCGGCTAAGAAGCTGGTGGACGGGTGCGCGAAGCACCTGACCGACCATGAAGGAGTGCTCTATTTCTCCGTAGGCACGCGTGCCAAGGATTTCACTCGCGACGTGAACGATACAGAATTCGACGTGGCCCTGGTGATGGTCTTCCGCAACAAAGAAGCTCACGACAAGTACCAGACGCACGAGCGGCATGCGAAGTTCATCGAAGAGAACAAGGACCTGTGGGAAAGCGTGCGAGTGTTTGACTTCAGTATCACTCCACCGCCTGCGAAGAACGATGCGAAGCAGCAGAGTCAGCAGGCACCGCCTCTTCCGGAAGAGAAATCGGACAAATAGCAGACAGCGACTCCGCTGAAGAGCTATCGTCCACATACCGTTCCTGCGACGCATCGTCGCAGGAACGGTACGTCGCTGGAACGATATGTCCGATGGTGTTTCGAGTACAGATGATCAACGGATGGATGGAAACGAGCTGGGCTCAAGAAGGACGCAGGCATGCAGATCGGCGCCATGAATCATCCGGCTCGAGATCCGCTGGAGGAAATCAACTGGATCGGCCATCACGGCTTTGACTTTGTTGACTTCACCTTCGAGCCTCCCGCCACAGCGCCCACTCAAGTCGATACGGCTGCGATTCGCAGTGCGCTAGCGCACCACCAACTGCACGTCGTGGCCCACACTGCGTATTACCTGCCGGTAGCCTCTCCCTTTGCCAGTATCCGCGAAGCATGCCTGTCGGAACTCAGGCAGGCGCTACAGGCCAGCCGACAGATCGGTGCCGAGGTGATGAACATGCACTTCGACAAGCCACCGTCGTTCTTTTCAGAGGAACAGACGATCGACTGGCACGAGGAAGTGATGCAGCCCCTGTGTGACGATGCCCGGCGATTCGGCATGACCGTGGTCGTGGAGCATATTCCATTTGGAGGCAGCAATCAGTTGGAGATGATTCGCAGCCTGCTCAAGAGAGTACCGTTGCTCCAGTTTCATCTCGATAGTGGCCATGCCAAGCTGGAACGGAGCTACGATCGCTGGGATGAGTACCTTGATCAGCTCGGCGAGCGCCTGCGGCACGTTCACTTGTCCGAAAACGACGGCACAGCTGATCAGCATCTGCCCCTGGGTTCCGCGCCTCGCAGCACGACCAGCTGGAGGCGGCACATCCGCAAGCTGAAAGAGTGCGGTTACGACGGAACCATCACGCTCGAAGTCTTCTCACCTCACAAACAACATCTGCTCACCAGCCGCGACCTGCTCAAGAGCTGGTGGTACGACGATTGATCCTCACCGTCGTCCAGGACAGGCAGTGACTCCACACTCAGCCCAGAGTCATTCGGCTCGAAGCGGCCGGTCGCGGAGCGGCCGGTCGCGGACCGAAGTCCACGCTACATACCTGCCAATGGCATGGCGATTCGAGGGGCCGGTCGCGGACTGAAGTCCGCGCTACGGCACTACAGCACTATGGCTCTTCCGTAATCTCAGTCAGCGTGCGCCCCAACGCTCTGCGGCGACCTTTCGGGTTCTTGTCGGGCTCGACCGTAATCCGCCCCTGCTGAATGGACTGAAGGAACTGCTGGTTCAATACTTCCACATCCTTGGCCGAGCCGATCTCGGTGGCCGCGTCAGACAGGCCCAGAAGAATCGACTGGCGAACGCCTTCACGAATCCAATCAAAGAAGTTCATTTTCATTCGCGTTGACTCCTGAGGCGAACAAAACGGTTGCCAACCGCAGCGGTGCGGCCACGACAAGGCCGCTCGAGAGCTGGCAAGATTCCCCAGGCAGAAACAAAACCATCGGGAGATGCCCCTGCCCGCTGCAGAACCCAGAGAATATGCGTCGTGCTCTGTTATCGGAAAAGTCGACGCAATCGCTCCAGTCGTTTTCTTCGCGAAACACGAAATCCACTCGACCGCCCGCAGCGGCAGCTATTGCTCCCGATGGAAAGTCAGACCTGGATCGTTCGGTGGTCCTCCAGCAATCACAAACTGGAACTCATCCGGACCCGCCGACTTGACCTTGGCCACCATCGTGCCTTGATCGCTGCTTTCCAGAATGACCGTGTCGTCCGTGGTCGCCATCGGCCCCCCGATTTCCACAGCGCTGCCGCTCTTGGGAATGGCCTTCCAGACAAATTGAGCGTCCTCGTCAATCGTCAGCTCAAACGCATCACCGTCCCGCTCCGCTCGCCACTTCCCGACCAGATCGGTCGTGGGACCTTCCGGTACTTCATCCGCGGCAGCAGGTTGGGCAGCTGGCTCCGGTGCCGCCGGGGGCTCGCTGAGAGCCTCATCCTCGGCCGGTGGCTGCAACGCGTCGAGCATCTGCCGCGCAATCTTGTCTTGAGGCTGGTCCTTCACCACGACCTGCAACTGCTCCACCGCAGCGTCCGAATGACCGGCGACCAGATAATGATACGCCAGAACAAAATGAGCCGACGCGCTTTCAGGATGAGCACGCGTGTAGTCCTCCAAGGCACGCAGTTGCTTCGTGTACTGATCCACATTGGCGTACAAACCGCTCATCGTCGCCCAGTCCATCCCGGGCGCTACCGCCAGGACCGAATTCAGGACGGCAGCCGATGGATCGTACTGGCCCAGCGCAAACAGACAAAGCGCCATGAACTCATGCAGTACCGGGTCGCCCTTCACCTCACGAATCGCGCGTTCGCTCAGGTTCAGCGCCTGTGTGTAGTCCTGCTTCAAGAAGGCTTCTCGTGCGGAATCAAAAGCCTGATAACCGGCGGCCACTTCGGGAGACAGCTGCTCCTGAGTGACCGTCTGCTCGGGAGATGACTCGGCTGAGGCATCGGCAGTCGGCATGTTGTAGTTGTTGACCACAACGGGCTGAGAGTAGTCGTAGGCAGGCAGCGCCGACGCCACATAGTACGGATTGTTGTACGTAACCGAGTAGCCGTAGTTGTAACCCCACGACGGCAACACAGCATTGATTCCCCACGCCGTCGCTCCGTAAACAAGCGGCACATACCAGTTGCGGCTCCAATTCCCACTCCATGCACCGTGATACCAGTTGTGGTGATGATGGTGCACATGGTGGTCATACCAGTGGTTGCCCCAGTTCCCATGCCCCGGACGATAACCCCAGCCCCAACCGGGGCGATTCCAACCGGGGCGATTCCAATCAGGGCGATTCCAATCAGGGCGGTCCCAAGGTCGGTCCGGCCGGTCCCAGCCGGGGCGTCCGCCGCCACCGATAATGGGCCGATCACCGCCACCACCAGGACGCCCACCACCGCCACCGATAATGGGCCGATCACCACCCCCGCCAGGTCGGCCGGGACGATCACCACCAGGCCAGCCGGGACGATCACCACCCCCGCCAGGTCGGCCGGGACGATCACCACC
>JBGSHS010000079.1:0-38827 GCA_041752115.1 Pirellulaceae bacterium
GTTGATTGTCCCTGTGCCCCCTACAATACGCTGTGCTGAGGCAATCCACATTGATGTAGGTCAAATCTGCCCGTTTCGTTGGGCGGACAGTTCTCTATCGGACTGACGCTGCCACCAGCTCGTTGACGTGAGTCAATTCCGAACGGCATTCCTCGGCGGAAGCTGCCTCAGAAGCGATTAGAAGGATGCGAATCATGAAACGTCCAGCGGTCGAGATCCTGAGCCGCTGTCAGCTGTTCGCGGAGGTTGATGTGGAGCGCCGGGAGCGGCTGGCGGCGTTGTCGACGGTGCGGCAGTTCGCCAAGCAGCAGATGATTTTTCACCAGGGGCAGGAGTGTCCGGGTGTGTACATCGTGGACAGCGGCATGGTCCGTGTCTTCAAGACCGCTCCCACGGGCAAAGAGCACGTCCTGCACATGGTCGGTCCGGGACAGACATTCGCTGAAGTTGCGGCGATCGGCAATTTCCCCTGTCCCGCCCATGCCGAGGCCGTGGCCACCACCGTCTGCGCCCTGATCCCCCTCGATCGGTTCCGTCAGGCCATAGCCGAAGATCATCAGCTCTGCCTGGAGATGATGACCGGACTCTGCTTCTGGGTGCGGCGTCTGATCTCGCTGATGGAAGACCTTGTGCTGCGTGATGCTATGGGACGCACGGCCCGTTTCTTGTTGGAGGCAGAGGTCGCTCGCGATGGGACCGTCAAACTCCCCAGCCTCAAACGCTACGTTGCCAGTCACCTGAATCTCACGAGCGAAACGCTTTCCCGCACTCTCAGTCGACTGATTGAGGCCGGCCTGGTAATGGAACTGGACAAGAACCGCGTGGAACTGATCGACCGGCAACAACTTCAAGCCATCAGCGAAGGACGGTTTCCCGAGCTATGAATGGGCCTCATTCACCCGGCTGGCGGTTTCCGCCGCAACACTGCCGGATGATCTGCGGTGCGGCGTTTCGCGTTGCACCGATGGCGTCTGGCTGAACAGCGCGATTTGCGAGCGGTCACGCCCCCAAGGGAGAAACAGCCGGTGGAGCGAATACCTGCTCGCCCCCGTCGATTTCCCGCACACACTCAAACCGTCCCCCAACGGCTCCAGATGGTCAATGTCTCGCCAGGCGATCCGACGCCGGCGTCGCACATAGCTCAGCGTCAGCCCCAGCGGACCGACTTCGACCCGGATCGGTACCCACATCTGCCACATTGCCAGCATTACGGCCAGGCCAGCCAGACACCCCATGACGCCGCTGCCGCTGCGCCAGCCGGAAATCAATCCCACGACGCCGCAGGCAGTGAGCATCAGAGTCGAGGCGACTGGCCTGTCGCGGAGCGGCCAATTGACCACCGCGTGAACCGAGTGCAAACTCGGGTTCCGCGTCTGGCTGTCACTTCTGCTCTCACCGCTCATGATCATCCACACCCTGGGGGAAATCGCCCACTCGCTCAGTCCGCCCGGCGGCAGGTCGAAGTACCATTATACGAGGGTGTGAGGAGAATCGAAGGGAAAAAAGAGACCGCCGCAGGAAGCCGTCGCGTCATGGACGAACCTCGCCCAGAACTCTACTCTGTGGTCACCAGCGGCGCAGCCAGCGGGCGTTTCTGCCCGCCAGTCGATCGGAGGAGAGAATCCGCTTATGAACCCTGCCAAGCCACGTGTCGTCGTCCTGGGAACTCACAACCGTAAGAAAGGCCGGGAACTGGCCGAATTGTTTGCCCCTTTCGGTTTGGAGGTTCGGACCCTGACCGATGGCCCCGACGCCCTGAAAGTCGCAGAAAACGGCGAGACCTTCGCAGAAAATGCTCGCCTCAAAGCAGTCGAGCAGGCAATTCACTTGCACTGCTGGGTACTGGGCGAAGACAGCGGACTGGTCGTCGATCGGCTCGGTGGCCAGCCGGGGATTTACTCGGCCCGTTTCTCCGGCCCGGACGCGACGGATGTTTCGAATAACCAGAAACTCGTGAACCTATTGCGCGATGTGCCGCCTGGCGAGCGAACGGCCCACTATGTCTGCCATATCACGCTCAGCGATCCGCAGGGGAATGTACGCGGCGACACGGAAGCGACCTGCTGGGGACGCGTCGCCTCCTCCCCTCGCGGCTCCGCGGGATTTGGCTACGACCCGCTGTTTGAGATCCCGGAGTATCACCGCACGTTTGGGGAACTGGGTGATGCCGTGAAATCGGCCATCAGCCATCGTGGTCGAGCCGTGCGTAGGATCCTCGCGCAGATCATCCAGCTCATGGAAAGTGGTCAATGGCCCGCTGCGTGAAACGTGGCACGCACGGGCGACGGTTCCGCTGAAGCAGCGCCATCTGGCGATCGGTCATACACGCAGCCGCGATTCGTCCCAATGCACACGGCACGGTCAGTGTCTGTCCGCGCCAGCCGTGCCGTGAGGAATTCTGTTGTGATGGGGAAATGTGTTCAGTGTCGGTCGTTGACGCCGACCGCGTAATCCGACGAGAGCGACCGTCGCGGTACGACCACTGGGAGCGGTTGCACGTCAAAGGGAATACCGTCGAGCTCCCGCGGCTGCATCCCCTGACCGCGATTGGGAAGCGGGCTCCGCTGCGCGCCATAGGTCACCATCAGCTTGTGAATGGCCGGATTTAAATCGATGCGTCCATCTGGAAGCGGATTGCCAACTCCCTCAAAGCTGCCGATCGTGACGATGCTCTCGTAACGGTCATGGAACTCGTAGGCTTCGACTCCCTTCTTCCGCAGGGCTTCCGTCAATCGATGCGCGTTGTCAGCCGCGATCTCTAACTTGCTCGGCTTGCCCAGTCCGGGTAGTCCCACGCGGGATTCTGCCCGCTCAGTAGTGGAGTTCTCGCCCAGGAAATGAGTCTCGCCGCGAAACGACGCCACTCGGACCGTGAACTTGCCGGGACAATCCAGCAGGCTGTGCCGAACTCCTTTGTTCATGTTGACCACGAACGGATCGAGCCCCGCACCCACAAAATACTCCTTGGGGAGTATCGGATTGCGGGCGACAAAGGCCCGCCGCATCGGGCCGGCCTTCTGCACTTCGGGATCCAGATTCACCAGTCTCTGCAATTCACGCAGCGCGACAAATCGCTGGGTCGACCGTTTGCCACTGGGATCCTCCGGCACGAGACAGACCGGCTTGGCGGTCTTGATCACTTCCAGATCTTCTTCCGAACCGGGCGCGTCGAACGACACGTAATTGCCGACGAGGACGGCGATCTCGTCAAAACTGGTCGCGTTGCGATACCGCATTTTCTGCGGGCCACCGTATCGATTCACGCCTCGGCCGTACACCGGTTCGGTGAAATCGAAACGCCGCTTGTGCATGAATGCTTCCATCTTGTACTTCTTGCGCAGCTCGAGAACCAGCTGATGAGCTTGCTCTTCGGCTCCCTCTCCGGCGAACGACGTGGCAAAGATCATCCAGGGACCGTTGTCCTCCGACAGCCAGTACAACTTGTTCGGATCCGCTTCCACGCTCTTAAAGGGAATGAGTTTCTTCCAGGGTGGCGCGGCGGAGGCATACGTCGCCATGACGCACACAGCCAAGAGGCTTAACCCAATTCGATATGGCCGGGATCCCAATCGCGTTTTCATGCCTTCCTCCTTGAACGACCTGATCACGCTCGCTCAGCGCAATCCCACCAGCAATATGCTCCGCAAACGGGGCGGAAGAGTAGCAGAATCCACAGAACGCGGCCAGAGCGATCTGCCTGCCACCAAACCCCCCCACCCAAGGTATGCACCCGTCGATTCTTTCCCGATGCAGCGGTATGTCTCCAGACTGCCGTCGGCCACCGTCACGCCTGGAGGTGAGCCTGCAGGGAATGATCGTCCGAGGAATGCGGCACACAGTCGACAAGTTGACCGCAGAGCACCGCGTTCGAGTGCGTAGGCGAGGATTTTGCCCCGGATGGAGCGTTCGTGATGTGAACCGGTGCGTACCGGCAGGAGGTCCCCAGAAACTGGTGTCCATCGTCTTCACCACCTGACTCGACCAGCACCCGCAGCGATTGGCCGACCAGTTGCCGAAGAAAGTCGCCGCGTAGTTCGCGTTCCAGATCGGCCAGGCGCCGAGCCCGCTCGGCCTTGACGGTGCCGTTAACCAGCGGCGCCATACTTGCGGCCGGCGTCCCGCGGCGAGCGCTAAAGGGAAAGATGTGGATTTTGGAGAATCCGACGTCCCGGACAATGCGGCACGTGGCTTGAAAGTCGGCATCCGTCTCACCCGGAAACCCCACAATCACATCGGTGGTGAAGGCGGGCAGGGACAGTTGCTCACGCACCAGCTGGCACCGTTCAACGAACATGCGTGTCGACCACCGCCGGCGCATGCGGCGCAACACGGCGTCGGAGCCGCTCTGCAAGCAGATGTGCAGATGTGGGCAGATGCGGTGCGGAAACTCCGCCATCGTGTCGATCAGCTCGCGAGTGACCTCGGTGGCCTCAATGCTGGAGAGCCGAAGGCGAAAGTCGCCGCTCAACATGGCCAAGTGGCGGAGCAAATGGGACAGACGAACCCACTGGCTCTTGGGTCTGTGCCGATTCTGCTCCACTCCGTAATGTCCCAGGTGGACGCCGGTGAGCACCAGTTCGCGATAGCCGTTGTCCAGCAGGCGGCGGGCTTCGTCCAGGACCTCCGACAAGGGGCGGCTGAGCACATGAGGACGCACGGAGGGAATGATGCAGTAGCTGCAACGCAACAGGCAGCCGTCCTGCACTTTGAGATAGGCTCGATGTCGGGCCCCAAACTCGGAGATACCATGGGGAATGTCGACGACACCGAATCGCCCGAGCAGGTCGGGCAGTTCACGCTTGTCGGTGATGACTTCTGCCACGCCCGGTAGAGCAGCCACTTCTTCCGGCGCGCGCGTGGCATAGCAGCCCATCACAATAATCCTGGCTGCGGGATTGTCGCGAGCCAGTCGCCGAATCGCCTGCCGGCTCTTCGAATCCCCTTCGTTCGTGACCGTGCACGTGTTGACGATGCAGAGGTCCGCCTGCTCATGAAGGGAGGCGTCGACAAACCCGATGCCCACCAATCCCTGCCGCACGTACTCTGTTTCGTACTGATTGACTTTGCATCCGAGCGTGAAGGTCTTGAGTCGAGGGGCCATACGAGCTGCTGTTGCTGTGGGGGTCAAGGGAGGCGTAAGGTCGAATAGGACTGCGGCGCGACAGCTGGCTCTCGCAGACACGATCGGAGGGGCGAGCGAGTGGCTTCGACCAGTCGGTCCCCGTCGCCGCATGACTTGAATGGAAACGGGGAGGTCACCTTTCAGCCTCCCCGTCATCGAACTCAGTGGTCACCGTGGTAGAACCGCCCCGCGTCTGCGTGCTACTCCGCTTCGGGCTCAATCGATGCGCTCATCGAGCCGGCGGATCGCGCAATCAGCGCATCCTTGCCGTACGCGTGAATTTGGTCGCGTTTCAGTTCAGCGTGCTCCTTGGTGGTGGTCAAACAGATCGCCCGTCCGTCCGAATCGACCGTCTTCGCGATCTGATACCCCTTTTCCATGCTGTGGCCGAACAGCTGCCGCATCATGGTGATGACGTAATCGTAGGAGTGATCATCGTCGTCCCAGAGCACGACGTGATAGCGAGGCTGTCGCTTCGGTTTCTCCGCCATTCTCGCGCGGCGGCGGCGAACTGTCTCCACGAGCGGTTCATCCAACACCGCGGTCTGTACGTGACTGTCCAAGACTCATCCTCTCCCAACGCGTAGACCAGTTGATTGCCTCACTACCGGCGCAAACTTCCTTCTCACCCCGCCCTGGCCTGCGCATCCCAACCGGCGGTGTGGCCGCCCATTTCACCCCGGCTCTTCACCGGCCGCTGCCCCGCCAGCCAGCTGCCAAGACGCGTTGTGCTGGGCGAGCGTCGAAGTCACCAACGGTCCTCACTCACAGGCTCCCCGACCCTCGCGACTCGAGGAACTGTCGAGCTCAAGGAACCGTCGAGCGAACGGGTGAGCTGGAAATTGGCCGATATGTCCCGAGTAAAACGGCTGTCGGGGTTACCCCGAATAGTCTGACTCAGGACACGTTATTATATTGTACCGAATTGGCGATAGAAAAGACTCTTTCGGGATATTCACTCGCTGCAGGGGGGACGGTGTCAAAATGGCGCAACTGGACCGGTATCTGGAGGAAAACCACGATCGGTTTGAGGCCGAGTTGTGTGAATTGTTGCGGATTGCGAGCGTCAGTACCGATGGGCTCCATCAGGCGGAGATTCGTCAGGCTGGCCAGTGGGTGGCTGATCAACTGCGCGGCATGGGCCTGTCAGCCGAATTAATCGATACAATCGGCAATCCTGTCGTATATGCCGAGTCGGCCCCGGTACCCGGTGCTCCGGTGGTCCTCGTATATGGACACTATGATGTTCAACCTCCCGACCCGCTCGATGAGTGGCTGACTCCACCCTTCGAACCGACCCGGCGTGCCGGCAACCTTGTCGCACGGGGGGCGACCGATGACAAAGGGCAAATGTTCACCCATCTCAAGAGTGCGGAAGCCTGGATGAAGTCGGTGGGACATCTCCCGGTACAGTTGAAGTTTGCCATTGAAGGCGAAGAGGAAGTGGGGAGCGAGGGACTGGTCGATCTCATCACGCGTGATCCCCAGCGGTTTGCCTGCGACGTCGTCGTGGTCAGCGACTCGTCGCAATTCGGACCTGATCAACCGGCGGTGACGTATGGCCTTAAAGGGATTGCTTATTTCGAATTGCGGCTGACCGGCCCCAAGCAGGATCTTCATTCGGGCACGTTCGGCGGCGCGGTCTCGAACCCGGCCAACTGGGTCGCCCGGATGATGGCCAGCCTGATTGATCAAGAGGGTCGTGTGCAGATCCCGGGATTTTACGACGACGTCATTCCTTTGACTCAGCGCGAGCGGGGGCAGTTTGCGGACCTCCCGTTCAGTGATGTGTCGTTCCTGCAGAAGGTCGGCGTCGCAGGAGTCACCGGTGAGGTGGGCTACAGCACGCTGGAGCGGCGATGGGCCCGGCCGACGTTCGACATCAACGGGCTGTGGGGTGGTTACCAGGGAGAGGGCGCCAAAACGGTGCTCCCGGCCAGGGCGGGGGTGAAATTCAGCTTCCGACTCGTTCCCAATCAGGACCCCGCCAAGATCCAGCAGGCGTTGCGAGCCAAGCTTCAGTCGCTCTGCCCGCCGGGGATCACGATGGAACTGATTGACATGCACAGTGCTCCGGGCGTGGTCGTGCCGCTGGACAGCCCGTTCATGGAGGCGGCATCGCAAGCCATTGAACTCGGATTCGGCAAGCCACCGGTGTTCATCCGGGAAGGAGGCTCCATTCCGATTGTGACGGTGTTCCATGACAAACTGGGAGTCGACACGCTGCTGTTGGGTTGGGGACAGGATGACGACAATACGCACAGCCCCAACGAGAAATTCTGTCTGGCCGATTTTCATCGCGGGATCAAGACGAGCGCTCACCTGTGGGAAGCCATGAGCAAGATTCGCCGGGATCGAATCTGAGGCGGTTCGGCGCCGACGTGGACCATCACGGGCCCCCGAGATCCCGCCGGCTATCGGTACCGCAACGGGTCCGATATGATCGCTGCCTGCCGCTTTGGTCGCAGCAGGCAGCTCGCCGGGCCTGTGACAGTTTCTTGGAGTGCGCGAACACCTATTGTCCTTTTCCTCTCATAGGCTAAGAACGTCATGCTGGATCGTAAGTTCATTCTCGAACATGCCGACGAAGTGCGTCAGAACTGTGAACGTCGCGGAGTGCGAGCGGACGTGGACCGCCTGGTGGAACTCGAGTTGTTGCGGCGTGACAAGCAGAAGGAAGTCGAAGAACTCAATCGCCGTGCCAATGAGGTGTCCAAGTCCATTGGACAAGCCAAAGACGCGGAAGCACGCGAAGCACGCAAGGATGAAGGCCGTCGCTTGCGCGACCGCAAAGACCAGGTCCAGACAGAAGTCGACCGGCTGGACCAGGAAGTGCAGCACATCCAGGCCGGAATACCAAATATGTCACATCCCGCCGCGCCAGTGGGTGTGGACGACAGTGCCAACCTGGAGCTGCGACGCGGCAAGAACGAGCCTCGCACGTTCGATTTCCCGGTGCTCGACCACGTGCAGCTGGGCGAACAGCTCGATCTGCTCGACTTCGAAGGGGGAGCGAAAATCGCCGGCCACGGGTTCTATTTCCTGCGCAATGGAGCGGTCCTTCTGGAACTGGCATTGCAGCAGTTCGCGACACGTCTGCTCATCTCGGAAGGATTCACTCCGGTCATCACACCCGATCTGGCCTATACGGAGATTCTGCAGGGGACTGGCTACATTCCGCGCGGACCAGAGACCCAGATCTACAGCATTGAGAACACGAACCTGAACCTGGTAGCCACCGCGGAAATCACCCTGGGAGGCCTGCTGACCGGCGAGATCCTCGAAGCGGAACAGCTGCCCATCAAGTTGTGCGGGATCAGTCACTGCTTTCGGACCGAAGCCGGAGCGGCGGGGCGCGCATCCCGCGGGCTTTACCGCGTGCATCAGTTCACGAAGGTCGAGATGTTCGCCTTCACGCTTCCCGAGCAAAGCGATGCCATGCTCGACCATTTCTGCGATCTGGAATGTCGCCTGTTCGACGAGTTGGCGATTCCCTATCGAGTCGTCGACACGGCCACCGGTGATCTGGGAGGCCCTGCCTACCGCAAGTACGACCTGGAAGCCTGGATGCCCGGCCGTGGAGAGGGTGGAGAATGGGGCGAGGTCACCAGCACGTCGAACTGCACCGACTACCAGGCGCGCCGCCTGAATATCCGCTCCAAGCACCGTGCCCAGAAAGGTACGCAACTGGTCCATACGCTCAACGGCACCGCCATTGCCATCAGCCGTGCACTGGTGGCCATTCTGGAGAATTACCAGCAGGCCGACGGATCGGTCACGATCCCAGAGGTACTGCGCCCCTGGGTCGGTACCGATCGGATTGCTCCCGTCTCGTGACCGAGCAGACATCACGCACCAGACCGCGTGGTGGCAGAGGCAGAAAGCCTGGCCACGCGGCGCGACCACGTGGGCGTCCGCAAGCCCGCCCCGTCCGTTCAAACCGCAGCAATCACTCGAGCCGCCGCGTCACAGAGCGACCGGGACTCGGCAGCACTCGCCGTTTCGGCGACGATCCGCACG
This sequence comes from Pirellulaceae bacterium, assembly GCA_041752115.1. Lineage (GTDB taxonomy): Bacteria > Planctomycetota > Planctomycetia > Pirellulales > Pirellulaceae > JAJRVM01. The sequence continues at coordinate 9,143 of JBGSHS010000079.1, forward strand.
ATCGGTTCCGTGTTGCTCGCGCGAATCAACAGCCACTTGCCCGGCCAATCGAGCCGGAGCCCATCCATCCGATCGCTCCGCGCATCGGCGAAGTGCTTTTCCAAAGCGGTGAGCGCCTGCGGAATCGACGGGCGAGCTACCTGCTGCTTCGTCTTGCAGATTTCATATCGCGGCAACTCCCCGGCCAGTTCGCCGAGTGACTTCTGGCGTGCCGCCATCGCATCGAGAACCCACGCCATACCCACCAGGCTGTCGCGAATGAAGCCAACTTGGGGATCGATCGGACCTCCGTTCCCCTCACCGCCGAAGACCGCCTGCTGCTGCTGCATCACCTCCACCACGTTCGCCTCGCCCACCGGCGCTCGGAAGAAGGGTACGCCGTGCTGAGCGGCCAGATCCTCGGACATGCGACTGGTGGAACAGTTGGTCACGACTGGGCCGGACCGTTCGCGCAGCACCTGGTTCAGACAGATCGCCACCGTGTACTCTTCGCCCACATACCGCCCCTGCTGGTCAATGAGTGCCAGCCGGTCCGCATCGGGATCCTGGCAGAATCCTACGTCGGCTCCTGCCGCCACGACGCGACCACACACGTCGGCCAGGTTTTCTGCCGTCGGCTCCGGTGGATGCTCGAACAAGCCATCCGGCTCGCCGCCCAGGAGCGTGATCTCACATCCCAGTTGCTCGAGCAGATGCGTGCCCATGCGGCTGCCGGCCCCATGATTGGAATCCAGCAGAACGCGAAATCGGTGCCGCCGAATTGCCGCCACATCCACCGTGTCGAGTACCAGCTGCGTGTGCCGCGACAGCGTGTCGTCAAGCCAGGCACCGGTCCCGATCTGCTGATACGGAACCCAATCGATCGACCCTTTCTGGAATCGCTGGACGACCTGCTCGCCGGCGGCCGCCGTCAGTACCTGCCCCGATTGCGTAAAGAGTTTGATGCCGTTGTACTCAGGAGGGTTGTGGCTGGCAGAAATCTGGATCGCTCCCGCCGCCTGGTGCTGGCGAACCAGTACGCCGACCGTCGGAGTCGCGGCAACATCGGCATCCAGGACCGACCGGCCCACCGCCAGGAGCGCTCCGCGAACCGCGTCGGCGAGCATGCGTCCTGTGCTACGCCCGTCACGAGCCAGCACCAGAGGGCCGGCCGGCTGCCCGGCCGCATAGGCGCACGCAAATCGAGCGGCCAGGTCAGGAGTCAGATTCTCGCCAATCACACCGCGCAGTCCTGAGACACTGATGATGAGCTCTGCCACGATTCGTCCTCCTGAAGCGATCTGCTGAAGAGACCCCCTGGTACAATGGCGCTTTCCCAGCTACCCGGCTGCGCCAGTGTAAAGCGACCTCGCCCGCTTGGCCAGAGGAAAGGAGCCGCAAAGAGAGATTACTCGCCCGGTTGCTCGGCACCTGCGCTGGACTCTACAATCCGAGCGGTCCGTCGCGGACTGACAGGAATTCTTTTCAGCCAACTCTGCGAGGCAGCGTCAATGGACACGGAGCAGGCATTGCGGCAACTCGACGAGGCGCAACGCACACATCAATTGTCGCGCGGTGCTGTCGAGAATCTTCGGACGTGGTTGACCCAGCCTCCGTACGCTCCCTACGTGCCAGCGATCCTGCAGCACATCGCCCAACAGAAGTGGCAACAACTGGACGACGTCTTCTGGACCGTGATTCCGTTTGGCACCGGTGGTCGCCGCGGGCGGATGTACCCGATTGGCTCGAACGCCATCAACGATCGGACCATTGGCGAGAGTGCCCAAGGCTTGGCCGACTATGTGCGGCAAGAGTCGCCGACCGATGCCTCGCTGTCCTGTGCCATTGCCTACGACACGCGTCACCGGTCGCGGGAGTTCGCCGAACTGTGTGCCGAGGTGATGGTGGCGGCCGGATTCCGCGTTTACTTCCTGGACGGCTATCGGAGCACTCCGGAACTGTCGTTCCTGGTTCGCCATCAACACTGTGCGTGCGGCATCATGGTGACCGCCAGTCATAACCCGCCGAGCGACAACGCGGTGAAAGTCTACTGGAGTACCGGCGGTCAGGTCCTTCCGCCTCACGACCAGGGGATTATCGATTGCGTCATGAACGTGGCAGAAATCGGCCAGGTTGATTTTTCAGCGGCTGTCGCGCAAGGTCAGGTCGTGCTGTGTACCGAGGCAACGGATCGAGCATTTCTGGCGGAACTCTGCACGCACAGCTTCGCGGGCCCCCGAGACTTGCACATCGTCTATTCACCGCTCCACGGCGTCGGCACATCAGCCGTCTGCCCGCTGCTGGAAATGGCCGGGTTCCGTCAGGTCGAACTGTACCAACCCCACGCCGAGCCCGATGGCGATTTTCCCAACGTCCCAGGGCACGTGTCGAATCCCGAGAATCCACATGTCGTTGCAGCAATTGCGCAGCATGCGCGCCAGATTGCTGCCGATCTGGTGCTCGTCACCGATCCCGACTGCGACCGGATGGGCTGTGCCGCCCCGCTGAACTGCCGCCCCGATGCCCCCTGGGTGACTCTGACCGGGAATCAGCTCGGAGCCCTGCTGACCGACTACGTCCTGCAGCAGCGACGAAAGCAGGGAAACCTTTCCTCTGAGCACTACGTCGTCAAGACGCTCGTAACCACCGAGTTGATCCGTCGCATCGCCGACAGCTACGACGTGCGAACGTGCGGCAACCTGCTGGTCGGCTTCAAGTGGATTGGCGGCATCATGGACCAGGAGGGTCCGAACCGGTTCGTGATTGGCAGCGAGGAATCCCACGGTTACCTGGTGGGTGATTATGCGCGAGATAAGGATGGGGCCGTCGCCTGCCTGCTGATGTCAGAACTGGCGGCCCAACTCAAATCCCAGGGCATGTCGGTCCCAGAGAAGCTCGCTCAGCTGTACTGGCAGCATGGACTGCATCTGGAGCGGCTGACCACACTCCAAATGGAAGGCTCCGAAGGCATGGCGGCCATGCAGCGGCTGATGAGTCGTGTCCGACGCGATCCGCCGCGAGAATTCGGCGGCCGACCTGTGCAGCGAGTTCGCGACTACCTCCATCAGGTGATCGTTCAAGACGGCGTCACACGACCGCTGGATGGTCCACGCGGCGACCTGGTCATTCTCGATCTGGACACGGGGGGCAACGCCATCGCCATTCGACCTTCAGGAACCGAACCCAAGGTTAAGTGCTATCTGTTCGGGTTCACAGCGGCCGAGCAACTGGCCGATCTGGACGATGCCAAATCGGAGCTGGCACATTGGCTCGATCAGGCCGAAGTGGAGCTGCGAGCCTTCTGCCAGTCCATTTGAGCGACGCCTCGTGGAGCAAATCCTGGTTCGCCATGTTCGGACATGGCCCGTGCCGCCGGGAGGCCCGGCGTCCCCTGCGGCGCTGGTCGTGTTGGCAACACCAGCAACGGGGATTCGTGCCGCCCAAGGTTCGCATACAATATGGGTGGCGCGGAGACGATTGAGTGCCAGATCTGGACGCCCCCAGATCTGGACGCCGTGCGGAGGCCAGGCCACGGGACGTCATGGCGAGCGGCGACCAGACGCATCGGCCCTTTCGAATCGGAGAGGCAGCATTGGAGCCAGACCAGGAAGATCCGGACCGACCGACTCCGCCAAGTGAGGAGTCCCATCCGCGGGAACTCACGTTCGGTCAGCAGAAGGCATTGGCGCGTGTGCGGGAGTTCCCTCGCGCTCCAGGTGTCTATCTGTTCAAGAACTCGGCCGGGCTCGTGATCTACGTCGGCAAGGCCACGAATCTGCGGTCGCGCGCCGGAAGCTACTTCCTGAAAGCGGCGGCTGATGATCTGCGCACCGGTCCCTGGGTCGGTGAGATCTGTGATGCGGACTTCATCGAATGCGACAGCGAAGTCGATGCCCTGCTCGTCGAATCGAGGCTGATCAAGGATATCCAGCCCAAACACAACAAAGAGCAGAAGGACGACCGGACCTTTCCTTACCTGATGATATCGACGCGGGAAGACTTCCCGCGTGTCGAAGTGACTCGTGAACCGCGTGATCGAGGCGTCAAATTATACGGCCCCTTCACCAGCGCCGGCTCCTTGCGAGGCGCCGTCCAGGTGTTGCAGCGGATCTTCAAATTCCGCACCTGCGGACTCGATATCACGGAAGGAGATGAACGGTGGAAGTGGTTTCGTCCTTGCCTCCTGGCCAGCATCAGCCAGTGCACGGCACCCTGTAACTTGCGAATCGGCAAGCAAGACTATCGCCACGATATCCGCCGGTTGCAGATGTTCCTGGAGGGACAGAAGAAGTCGCTCCTGGAGCAGATGCGGGAAGAAATGGCCGTCGCCTCGCGGGAACTGCAATTCGAGCGGGCCGCTCGCCTGCGCGACGAAATCCACATGCTCGAAACACTCGATCAGCGCGGGGAGCTGGACACCCACGCGCAGCCCGAAGTGTTTTTCATCGATCCCAAGAAGGGACTCAGCGGATTACGCAAGGTCCTCCAGCTCGATCGCACACCACGGACCATCGAAGGGATCGACATCGCGCACCTCCAGGGAAGCCAGACCGTGGCCAGCTTGGTGCAGTTCCTGGACGGTTTACCCTTCAAGCCTGGTTATCGCCGGTACAAGATCCAAGCGGTCGATGGAATCGACGATTTTCGCAGCATCCACGAAGTGGTCGCACGACGCTATCGCCGCCTGTATGACCAGTCGGAGATGTTCCCGGATGTGATTTTGATTGACGGCGGCAAGGGACAACTGCATGCCGCCGTGGCCGCATTTCGCGAACAGGGGATTGAGCCTCCGACGCTGTTGTCGTTGGCCAAACGCAACGAGGAGGTTTTCCTCCCGGACGAGGCCGAACCGCTGCGACTCAGTCGTCACGCATATGCCCTCCGCCTGCTGCAGTACGTACGTGACGAAGCGCATCGATTTGCCCAACACTACCATCACATGCTGCGCAAGAAATCCACGCTCGGCCAGAACCGTAAACAGCCCGACGATTGACTCCGCAATCGCGACGCTGCGGCGTACCGCCGCCAATGACGACAAACGACCAAGTCCTCAACAGTCGAGCCGAAAACGAGCCGCGTCGAGCTTCTCAGGCAAACTGGTTCGGCATTCGAAGTTTCGGCATTCCATTCGTCATGGGGTATTCCGTCATTCGTCATTTGCTGCAGGTAGTGCCGAATCGTGCGCTGACAATCCGGAGGCGGGTGGCACGAGCCCCAGCCGTTCGGCTTGCTGAGCCATGGCATCGATCACGAACTGGATGTGTTCGTTCAGGTCCACTCCCAGATCTTCGGCTCCTCGCACGATGTCATCCCGGTTGACTGCCGCGGCAAAACTCTTCTGCCTCATCTTCTTGCGTACGCTCTGAGCCTGCATGCCGGCAATCCCCTCCGGACGGACCATGGCGCAGGCCGAGATGAATCCGGCCAGTTCGTCACACGCATACAAGGCTTTGTCCATCAGGGATCGCCGGGGGCAATCGTCCAGATAGTCCGCGTGCGACTTGATCGCATAGATCACATCCTCCGGATAGCCGCGTTGCTGCAGGATCGCCGCCCCCTGCAACGGATGATCGGGCGGGTTGGGCCAGCGTTCGTAATCGAAATCATGCAGCAGTCCCACGAGCCCCCATGTATCGACATCGGCCTGATACTTCGTCGCATAGCGACGCATCGCGGCTTCGACCGCCAGCATATGCCGCCGGAGACTCTCGCTCGCCGTGTACTCGCACAGGAGCGCCCAGGCCTGTTCCCGATCGTTCGCCATCGTCATGCTCTTGCCACTTAGGATTGTGGAGTTCCGTCCGCCTTGCTCTTGGCCGATTGCTCACCCGACGCGTCGGTCGCGGGGTGCTCCGCCGGAGCCGTGGGATCCTTGGCCGACTGCTCGGATTCATCCTTCCGTTCGCGCCATGGCTTCTCCTGCCGATAGCTCTCCAGCTCCTGCTGCAGCTGCGCCTTCACACTGTCGTCGCCCAGTTCGACCGCTTTTTCAGACCACTTGCGCGCGTTGTCAAAGTCCCCTGCTTCGGCATAGGCAGCTGCCAGCGTGCTGAGAATGTGCGCCTCCTTGTATTCGGTCAGTTCGCAGGCCTTGATCCCCAGCTCGATCGCTCGCTTGCCGTCGCGCAGGCTGTCGTCGGGCGAGGTGGCCAGGACCCAGGCGAAATTGTTCAGGATTCCCGAATCGTCCTCCGCCTTCTTCACCGCGACCTCATAGTCCGCCAGCGCCTCCTTGTGGGCTCCGACATTCAAATAGGCGTCGGCTCGTCCCCGGCAAGCCACCCCATTCTCCGGATCCTGCTGCAGAATCTCCGTAAACAGTTCGATCGATTTGCGGCTCTCCCCGGCCGCATTGAGGTAGATGGCCTGCTGCAGCTTGAGCAGGATGTTGCTCGGATCGCGTTTCACCAGCGTGGCGATGTCTTGCGCAGCCTCGCCGAATTGGCCGAGCGATGCGAGAATCGACGCGCGCAGTTCGGTCCCCGGCACAAAGGCGGGTTGCGTCTGCAGCACTTTCTCCACATCGACCTTGGCCAGTTCGTCTTGACCCGCGGCGTGATACAGGCGGGCGCGCATCAAGATCAGTCCGAAATCGTCGGGAGCGAGCTTCGTCGCCGCATTGATGTCCTCAATGGCCTTGTCCAGCTGGTTCTCGAGCGTCCAGATCTGCGCCCGCAGCGTATAGGCCAGGATGTTCGGCTGCGTCTCGATGATGTGGTTGACATGTTCCAGCGCTTCATCGGCCTGGTCGACCTTGATCAGTGCTTCCGCCAAGGCCAACCGTGCGACAATGTTCTCGCTGTCTTTCGTCAGCAGGCTGTTGAAGTCGTCAATGGCCTTCTGCACCTCGCCGCGTGACAGGTAGTAGAGCGCACGAGCCTGCCAGACCAGCGGGTTCTCCGGATCGATCTCCACCGCCCGGTCGAAATCGGCCTGCCGCGACTCCTCCGATTCACGCAACTGTCCGCGCAGCACATACGCTTCCGACAGAGACTTCTTGTCGTCGCCCAGCAACTCGATCGCGCGCTCAATCGCCTGTCGGGCCTGAGCACGATCTCCCCCTCGCAGTTCCTCCAGCTGAGCGATCATCAAGTAGGCGTGGCCGAACGTGTCATCGTGCTTGACGATGGTGCGGAGGTCTGCCAGTGCCGACTTGCGATGTTCCTGCAGAGCAGGAGTGAGCTGAGGGCTCTGCAACAAGAGCCGGCACTGCGGCTGCACTCGCTGGTACAATGCGCCGGTGAGCAGTTTGCGGGCGAACGCTTCGTCTTCGGCGTTAAGCCCCTTCTTGATAGCCTGCTCGCAGAGGCTGGCTACCTCGCTCAGATCCTGTAACGTCGACGCCTTGAGCTTCAGATCGGTGGCTTTATCCAACAGCGTCTGCGCGTCGTCGGCAGCCACGCCGATCTGAGCTATCAGCATGACTCCCCAGATAACTCCCGCTCCCCACACCTGCACTCGCCCTGCCATGATCTGATCCTCGTGTTCTCGGCCTCTCCGGCCGTTGCTCCACTCACGCCTGAATATCATCGCGTGACCACCGCCCATCGACGAGACGCCACATCGTCCCATTCGGGCTGCGGTTTCGCAATCCTGCTGGCAAGCGTGCTTCGCGCACGCTGTCGTAGCATTCTAGCACGGCAAACCGCCTCAACGACGCTGGGATCCCCACGGCCGTGAAGCCGGGATGCCCCGTGGCCGGGTACGGCCCCCCATGATGCATCGCCGGACTGAGGGCAACTCCCGTCGGCATCTTGTCATTCAACAGCCGACCAACTTTGCGGCGGAGCACCGGCGCCACATGACCGTAAATCGCCTCATCGCTGCCACCCGCGTCGGAGTAGATGCAACCCGTCAGGTTCCCTTCCAGTGACTCCAGCACCTGCTCCAACTGCTCCAGATCCTCGGCCACGACTGCCAGACAAGCATTGCCAAACGCCTCGACCTGCAAAGCTGCAGGATTGGACAGAAACGTGTCGGCAGACACCTGCAACAGCGTGTTGGGAAACGAGTAGCCAATTCTGGTTTCCAGAGGCCGGCTGACCCGCAGCACCGCTCCCGCCTCCTGCCAAGCCGCGACATTGTGTCGCAGAGACTGCTCCACCCCCCGTGACAACAACGTCTGAACAGGCGACGACGCAAAGTGCTCCGCGACGGCAGCCAGAAACGCCTCACTCTCAGCTCCGCGAAGCAACAGCAGCAGGCCAGGGTTGGTACAGAACTGACCACTTCCCATCAGACTGCTGGCACAGAACTCCGGCACTAAAGCGGCCCTTCTCGTCCGCAACGCACCAGGCAGAATGACGACCGGATTGACGCTCGACAGCTCCAGATAGATCGGTTTTCCGGCGCGGTCAGCGGCCGCTTTCAGCTTCAAACCCGCCTCGCGACTCCCTGTGTAGCCGGTCGCTCCGAGTCGGGGATCCGACACCAGTCGCTCGCCATCAGCGTGCGAGGTCCGGTAGATAAGTTGGATCGTGCCGGGCGGCATCCCCGTCTGTTGCGCTGCCCGATGCGCCTGCAGGGCGAACAGACGCGTCGTTCCCGGATGCGAGGAATTCGCCTTGGCAATCACCGGATTCCCAGCCGCGATGGCTGCAGCGAAATCGCCCCCAGAAACGCTCCCGAAAGCCAACGGAAAATTATTGGGGCCAAACACGGCCACCGGGCCAATCGGGGCGAAACAGGAACGGATGTTGGCCGCCGTATCGATGGTAGCCAGCGTCCAGGATCCCTCTCGGGCCGCGGCAGCGGCCTGTCGTAGTTGCAGAATCGTCCGCGGCAGTTCGACGTCGGTCAGACGCGGAGAACGGGCCAGCGCCGTTTCACGGTGGGCCATCGCCACCAGTTCGTCCCGGCACTCGGCCACGCCATCGGCATAGCAGTCCAGAAACGCCCCCAGACGCGCCGGGTCCATCGCACGCAACTGCCTGGCAGCGCTGCAAGCCGCCGACAACGCTTCGTCACAATCGGTCCAATCGCTGATCGGATACTCGTCTTCCAGCGGCTCCGCCAAAGCTGGATCCTCGGCCCGAAACGTCCCGCTGCATTGTCCGGCGCGCCAGCGTCCACCAACCAACACCTGCTGCAACATCACTCCCATCCCCTCGCCGCTGAGCTGCGACCATCATGCGTCAGCCCTGTCCCACCGGATTGATCAGGGTACCCACACCAGAAATCGTAATCTCCACGATGTCATGCGCCTGCAGAGCAAAGTCGTGGTCCGGGACAATTCCCGTGCCCGTGAGCAGGAATACGCCGCAGGGAAATGAGCTCTCACGCCCCAGCCAAGAGATCAAATTGTCGAAACTGCGAGCCATCTGGCCGGCGGAAGTCCGCCCTTCGTACACCACCACATCGCCACGCTGAATCCGCATTTCAATGTCGGTTTCATCCTCCGGCGGCATGGCAATCGGAAGCGTGATGCAGGGCCCTAAACTGCAACAGGCATCGTAGATTTTCGCTTGCGGCAAGTACAGCGGGTTCTCGCCCTCAATGTCCCGCGAACTCACGTCATTGCCAATCGTAAAACCGACCAGCTGGAGATGTGAGTTGAGCACCAAAGTCAGCTCCGGCTCGGGCACACTCCACTTGGAGTCCTTCCGAATGCGAATGGCCTGTCCGGGACCAACCACCCGGTGAGGAGTGGCCTTGAAAAAAATCTCCGGCCGAGGCGATCGATAGACCTTGTCGTAACAGCTGGCCATCTCCGATTCTTCCATCCGCGCCGACTGACTGCGACGGTAGGTCACCCCAGCCGCCCACACTTCCTGCTGATCGATTGGTGGCAACAACGAGACCTTGCCCAACGAGATGCTGCGGGAAGAATCGGCCAGAAAATCCGCCACCTCGGCCGGATTGTCCGCCTCCAGGATGTCGAAGAGCGAGTTGTACTGGCCTCCCGACATGCTCAGCGGAATCAGTGTGAAGTCCTGAATCAACCCGACACCAATCGAACCGTTGGGATGACGATACCTGGCAAGTTTCATAGCCACTTCGCTCCGAATTCGACCAGTTACCCTACCATCCAAGACCTGCCGCGAAACCAAGGAAGCGGTGTCGATCCGACCGACGCCCCCCACACCTGCGAGCATGGCCCAATTGTCGATCGAATTCGGCATGGGCGAAAGGGGGCCTGCCTCGATCCGCTCGCCACGGAGGTCAGAAAGACGGGAGTCGGCACCAGTAAAGCTTGTAGGAAGCGCGGAGCACGACCAACGGCGTGGCTCGGCAGAGCCGCCGGCTACACACCCGCTCCCTCTTCTACCGGCCCCCTGATCTCGAATCTCTACTTGCTCGCTTCAGCCGCCGGCACCGGCCAGATGACGCTCGGACCAGCGCAGCAGGTCCTCCAGCCCCTTTCGATGGCAGAAGTCGCCAAACGACTCACCAGCTTGCCGAGCCTGCGCGAAGTAGGCAAACAACGGCTCCAAGGTGGGCACGATCTCCTCGAGCGGGACCAGGTCCTTGTAAAGGAAATTCAGCCGAACCCCGAGCCGACTGCCCCCCAACAGGATCGTGTACCGGTTGCGCGCTTTGCCCACCAGACCGATATCAGAATTGTAAGGGCGAGCACAACCATTGGGGCAGCCCGTCATGCGGACCGTCAGCGCATCACGCTCCAGACCGTGCGCGCGCAACGCCACCTCCATCTGATCGATCACACCCGGCAAGGCACGCTCGCTCTCCGTGATGGCCAGACCACAGGTGGGCCACGCTACACAAGCCATCGACCAGCGACGGACGGTGGAAATCTCCTCGCTCAACGGTACCTCGTGCCGGCGCAGTATCTGTTCCAACGTCGAGCGGTCCTGCTCGGCTACACCAGTAAACAACAAACTCTGGTGAGCTGTCAGGCGGATTCCCGGCTGCAGTTCCCGACAGATCTCCCGTATGGCCGTCTTCAGACGCTGCACCGGCGTATCGGCAATGCGTCCGTTCTCCACGTTCAAACCGTAGTACCAGCGCCCGTCGCCCTGCGGCTCCCAACCGATATGATCTGCCGCTTCGTGCACGTCGGCCGGATGCGGATCCTCCAGCGAAAAACCGAGATACCGCTGCACCCGGGCGCGAAACTCCTCGACCCCAATCGCATGGATCAGGTACTTCAGCCGAGCCTGCTTGCGATCGACCCGGTTGCCGAAATCACGTTGCACCTCAATCACAGCCCGTGCCACCGCCACAACCTGCTGCGATGTCGCAAACGCCATGCGCTTGCCCAACGCGGGAAAGGTCCTCTTGTTGCTGGGAGTCACTCCCATGCCCCCACCCACCAGCAAGTTGTATCCTACGATCCGATCCTGCTCCACAATCGCCAGCAACCCCAGATCGTGCGTGTACACGTCAATGCAGTTGTCGTGCGGCAACGCGATTCCAATCTTGAACTTACGCGGCAGATAAGTGCGGCCATACAACGGCTCGTGCTCCGACTCTTGCGTGCCACCATCCACCAGTTGCTTCTCGCCACTGTCGCCATCCCACAACCAGATCTCGCGATACGCTCCCGTCCGCGGTGCGAAGGAGTGAGCAATCTGCGTGGCCAGCAACTGCAATTGATCGTGCACCGCTGTGGCATACGGCACTGGACAGCACATCACGTTGCGATTCACATCACCACAGGCGCCCAGCGTCGTCAGCCCCACGGTGTTGACCCGGGCGATGACCTCACGCAAATCCGACTTCAGCACTCCGTGCAACTGCAGGCCCTGCCGACTCGTAATGCGCAGCGTCCCGTTGGCATACTCCTCCCCCAACGATAACTCCGCCAGGAACTGCTCTGCCGTCATCACGCCACCAGGAACACGCGTGCGGACCAGAAAACTGTGCTGCTTGCCCTGCCCTCCGGCAGCTCGAGAAGCGGCTCGATCATCCCGGTTGTCCTGCTGATACGTGCCGTGATGCTTGAGCAGCTGGACATTGTCACCACTGAAATGGTCGGTCCCGTCCTGCAGCTCCTGTAAGATCGACCCCCGAAGCTGCCGGCTCGCCTCCTTGATCCCTTCTACCGCACTGAGTTGTTGATCGTTCGATACCGGTTGTTCGTTCGCCATCGGTTCACTCACTCTCGTCTGTCGCGTCGCGGCACAGGACTCCCACCTGGCCAAATTCTGGCCCCTAACCTACCACACCCCCACTTGAAGGTCACCGGCACTCTGGCAGGATCCACTGCCAAGCGGCTCGCCTCTGCACAAAATCGCCCGCGCCGCCGCCGAATCTTCATTTAGTTTACTAAATTGATAATAAACATTATCATTGCCCGCCAGGGGGGTAAGGTCTCATTTTTTTTATTGGTTGCCTCGCTGGTTTCTGCGGTAGGCCCGGCCGGAGATGTGGAGTAGCGGCGGTGGGGGAGTGAAGCGTCCAGGGCGATAAAGACCTCCGGGCAGATCGGTGGACCAAACGCGTGACAGCCGACCCGGTCGCCCTGTTGAGTGTGAGGCGGCACAGGTGCTCAATGACCCCGAGCCATTGAACGTCGCGGTGGCCGCACCTGACAGGGGCTCACCGCATGCGATACAATGGCCACTCATAACCTGGGTTTCGTCATCCGTCGTGGGGAGCGGCTTACGGCCGCATCACCGTCGCCGACCTGGCAGCGATAGTGGTCCCGGTGAGCAACGGACGTTCTTTCGCGCGGGGAGGGGAGTGCATGGTGGACGCAAAGTTGCTGGATGGCAAGACGCTCGCGCATCAGATTCAGCAGGAGATCGCGGACGAAGTATCCGTTTTCCAAGCCGATTGTGGCATCACACCGTGCCTGGCAGCGGTTCTGGTGGGCGATGATCCTGCCAGTCAGGTCTATGTTCGCAACAAGCAGCGGGCTTGTGAGCGGGGGGGACTGACGAGCCAGATGCACCGATTGCCTGACAGCACACAGGAGCAGGAACTGCTGGATCTCATTGAGCGGCTCAACGCGGATGGCGCGGTGCACGGCATCCTTGTGCAGCTTCCATTGCCTTCGCACATCGACGCGACGCGGGTGTTGGACGCGGTGAGTCCGTGGAAGGACGTCGACGCTTTTCACCCGGAGAATGTCGGACTGATGGCACAAGGAAGGCCTCGATTCCTTCCGTGCACGCCGCACGGTGTGCAACAGATGCTCGCTCGGCATCAGATTCCTGTCAGCGGTCGCCACGTGGTGATCGTCGGACGCAGTGAGATTGTCGGCAAGCCGTTGGCCATGATGCTGATGCAACGCCACTCACCGCTGGGCGCGTCGGCCGCCAACGCGACGGTGACGGTTTGCCACAGTCGCACGCATGATCTTGCACGGCTCACGCGAGAAGCAGACATCCTGGTAGCGGCCATCGGCGTTCCCCGGTTCATCACGTCCGACATGGTCCGACCTGGCGCCACAGTGATCGATGTAGGAATCAACCGGACGGACGATGGGCTGGTGGGAGACGTCGATTTTGCGCAAGTCAAGTCAGTGGCCGAACACATCACACCGGTGCCAGGAGGGGTCGGTCCCATGACGATCGCCATGTTGCTCCAGAATACGCTCACTGCCGCGCGGATGGCGAGATAAGCGATCGTTTCTTCGCCGGATTTGTCTGTCGCCGTGACCAGCGGTGTCGCGGGCCAGGGTGCGGCCGCGTTGCGATTCGTCGGCAGTGGTATGTGAGAGGGTGAACCGGCGACGAGCACGCGTCTGACAAGCAAGCCGGTTAACGAGTCGCCTGGGTTTGGATCGGTGGGAAAACGCAGCGAGTTTCTAACCAGCAGCACGCTTCACGGGCGCGTGGTTCACCGGAGCCACGACCGGAGTTGGAGGAGTGATTTCCTGTCGGCTGCGTTGAACCTGAGCTACCGAGACAAGCGTTTGAAACACGCCCGACTGTACGACCAGTCCGGCTTGATTCACGAGGCGACGACGCCACGTTACGTATCCGGTCCTTCGTCCATTGAGCTGCTTGTCGATCACTTCCGTCACCACATGCACGGTATCGCCGATGTAGATCGGCTTGAGAAACTCCCAACTCTCAATTTTCAGGAACGCAATCGTTCGTACGCAGGGACATTGGCTGGCCAATCCAGCAACCCAGGCGAGGCCCAGCAGGCCATGCGCTATGGGCTTGCCAAAGGGTGTCTGCCGAGCGAATTCGTGATCGACATGCAGCGGATCGTAGTCACCCGTCATTCCGGCGAAATTGACCACGTCCGTTTCCGTAACCGTTCTCCCCAGACTCTTCCAACTATCACCAATTGCCAGATCCTCGAAATGCAATGGCTCGCTCATAGAGGCCTGCCACTCCCGAAAAGATGTTTCACCTGCGACACCGCCCCGTCGACGCTCAAGTGATCCCTCGATGCACTGGAAGCTGTTGCTTGCGAAGGTCGCGCTGGCCCAGCATGTGCGCTCACGCCCCGTAGGGGGCCTACAAGCCCGCGTATCGGAACAGACATCGCGAGCCAAACATTCGTTACGTTACCGAAAATCAAACGTGGCGCCTAATGTGATTTCCGCGAAAAACGCCGGACGGTTACCGATCGCAAGGAACCTGGAGAAGGTGGAGAAACTATAAGACCCTTTCCACGCCGACCGCAGGCAACCGGGCATTTCTGTATCTCGCGGATAGACATTTCATCCCCGCAACCAGCTCGTCCAGCGCCGCCGATTCTGTGGCATGTTGGCGGTGTGAGGTCGAAGGGTGAAAAGGGCTGCGCGGCAACTGCAACTGATCATGCGTGCGGAGCGATGCACGCCAGTAGCACGTACCGCATTCCACAGACGGGCAGTGCGATCGAGCGGGTAAACACTCCTCCGCGACGCGTTGATTGTGTTGTACGGCGCAGCAGCGCGACACGGGGATCGTTCACACGGCATCGGCACTCGTGCTTTGTGACAGCTTAACTTTCGGGTTGGGTGGCACTGGCTCTGCCAGTGTAGCCTTGCCCGATAGCCGGAGGAGCACTGGCAGAGCCCGTGGCCCCCTGATTCTTAGCTGTCACAGCGCACTAGTGTGCTTCGGAGTGTTGTCCGGACCGCCGCTGGCGCAGGGCTTCGTAGAACAGAACAGCGGCGGTCGCCGAGACATTCAGACTATCGACGGATCCGAGCATGGGGAGTGAGATCGGGACCATCGACGTGCCACGCCAGATGTCCGAGAGTCCCCTGGCTTCGCTGCCGAGCACGACTGCCGATTTCGCTCGGAAGTCAGCAGCAGTGTAATCGACCGCTCCGTCAACGCGAGCGGCGAAGATCGTGTATTGTTGCGATACCAGCCAATCACGAACATCCGCTGCCGGAGCGGCGCAGACAGGAACGCGGAATACCGCTCCCAGACTGGCTCGAATGGTGTTGGGATTAAAGAGATCGGTTGCGCCATCGGCCACAATCACCGCAGCGACTCCCGCCGCATCTGCCGTACGTATTACCGCCCCCAAGTTGCCCGGCTTTTCCACCTGTTCCAGGACGCAGACCAACCCGTCGCCGGGCACTGCCAGCTGCGCCAGCGACTTGGTCGGTTCGGCAACAACGAGCACGGCCCCTTCTTCGCGATGCCCGAACGCGATCTTGTCAAACACTTCCGGCGTGACCCAAATCGGGTCAACACCTGAGGGTTTGAGCAACGTGAGTACTTCGTTCAGCGCGTCCCGGTCCGGGCCGGACTCGCAGAGAAACAGCTCCAGCGGCCGGATTCCGGCGCCGAGCGCGCGGCAGATCTCCCGCCGGCCATCGACGATAATTCGCCCTTGTCGCTGTCTCCCTCGACGGTCGCGCAGGCGTGCGGCCTGCTTGATTCGCGGGTTCTGTGCACTGCTTATCCGTTGCGACATGGATTCTTCACTTGTCAACGTTGGTCGGTCACATCCACTGGCTCGCGCGCCGGCCATCGAGCGACCACTCCGGAGCTCAGCTGTTGTCCGTCTCGGCGCGCGAGCGTCAGACGTTGGGCCTGCAACAGGCTCGGCGCGTCCAGTCTCGCGGCGTCTGCCAGCAGGATACTCAACTCTTTCGGTCCCAGATCCGGAGCGTGACTTGTCAGCAGCAGGAACAGGGGTTGCCACCGCGTCAGCCTGCCGAGCAATGCCACCAAGTCGGCCAAATGCTGATCGATCTTCCAAGGCTCCGCTCTGGGACCATGTCCGTACGTGGGCGGGTCGAGGACGGCAGCATCGTACGAGTGACCGCGCCGCAATTCGCGCTCGACGAACTTCCGAGCATCCTCGACAATCCAGCGGATAGACGCGTCCTGGAGCCCGGCATGCTGCGCGTTGCGTCGTGCCCACTGCACCGCACTGCTCTGGGCATCCACGTGAACCACCTCGGCGCCTGCGGCAGCGGCCGCCAGCGTGCTCGCGCCCGTGTAGGCGAACAAGTTGAGTACTTTGACAGGCCGTTGCGCGCGGCGGATCTGATGCCCGATCCAGTCCCAGTTCTCTGCCTGTTCGGGAAACAGTCCGATGGCTCCCGAATCGGTCGGCCGCAACAGCAGCCGCCAGAGACCGAATTCAACCTGCCAGTCATCGGGAAGCGGACGACGACAGTACCAATCTCCGGAGGCGGCCGTGCGACGCTCGAAGCGGGCGTCGGCCCGCTGCCACCAAGCCGGTTCTTGCCGGGTCAATCCGGCCGCGGCCGGCGCAGGACGATCGAGAAGATAACCGCCAAACTGCTCCAATCGTCGGCCGTCGCCAAAGTCAATCAGTTCGTATTGGTCGTCAGCAAACATCCGATGGGGCGTTCCCAGTCGCTCTCGTCCGTCCGCGGATCCCGGCGCAACAGCCAAGGCGCTTCCGCTGCTTTCAACATCGATGCTAACGAGAGTCACCGCACGCGAAAAGGCGGGATGGCCGGAAGTCGCGGCTGACCGGATACCCCATCGCGTCGCAGCTACAGGTCGCCGGAGCTGACCCTTTCACCATGCTTATGCGGCCTGCCGTCCAGCCGCTGAGGGCCACACGCGGGTCAAGAGCCGTTCACACAACTCACACACAGACTCCACACTGATTTGGCGCATGGCTGAGTCGTCCCGTTGGCGTCTTCGTCGATTGCTGATATGAGGCGCATCGACTTGAAGAACGGCGTGCTGCGGGCCGTACGGCCCTGACTTCTCACGCCGAGTCGGACCGTACAGCCCCAGACAGGTGGACCCGACCGCGGCTGCCAAGTGCAGCGGACCCGTGTCCGACCCCAACACCAGGCGGGCGCGCCGCAACAACTCTGCCAGTTCCCATAAACTGGTCGACGGGGCCTGCAGGGCATGACCGCCCGATCGGTCAATGATCTGTCGCGCCACCTGCTCCTCGCGAGGTCCGGCCCACGTCACCACACTGGGCAAGTTGAATTGCTCACCCAGGTATCGAGCCACGCGTCCCCAACGTGGTGCCGGCCACTGCTTGGATGGCCAACTGGCGGCACTGTTAATCACCACAAATCCACTCGCCAAATGCGCGTCACGCACGTACTGCACGATCTGCCGCTCGGCTAAAGGATCGGTGGGCAGGTCAAAGCGAACTTGCGGTCGCTCAATGCCCAGTGGTTCGAGCAACAGTAACGTCGCATCGACAATGTGGCGCGCACCGCGCTGCACCCGCTCGTTATTCAGCCACGGGGCCAGTTCCCGACCTTGCGGTGAGTCGAAACCGATGCGCCGAACCGCACCGCTCAACCAACCCAGAAGACTGCTCTTGGACAGACTCTGCGGGTCAAGCACCACGTCAAAACGCCGTTCGCGCAGCTGACCGCGCAGA
The DNA here is from genome assembly GCA_041752115.1 of Pirellulaceae bacterium. Lineage (GTDB taxonomy): Bacteria > Planctomycetota > Planctomycetia > Pirellulales > Pirellulaceae > JAJRVM01. The sequence continues at coordinate 26,819 of JBGSHS010000079.1, forward strand.
CGCCACAACGTGCGAGGGGACTTGAGCCAGCCTTTGGGGACAACGAACGTTTCCTCCACGGCGGGATGCTGACGGATCAGGGTAGCCGCCAACGGTTCGACCGCCCAGCACAGCTGGCAATCGGGGAGATGGTCTTTCAACGCACAGGCCAACGGCATGGTCAGGAGACAGTCCCCCAATGCGCTGAGCCGGGTCAGAAGTATCCGCGGTCCGCGGTCGGCATCACTCATCCTTGTGCCTCCCCGACGCCGGCAGCCGATCGAACCGCTGATCGCCGATCAGCCGGTCGACTCTCCCTGAGAGATGGGGATTTCGGCCGCTTCCTTGCGTCGCCATCCTGGAATCCAAATTCGTCGTACGGTCGTACCGCTTGCTCGCCCGCTCCACCTGCCAGTCAGGGAGCCGTCGGAGTGGCCGGTGCGTCCTGAGTTTGTGGAGCCGCAACATTGTCCGCAGGAGGAGCAGGTGGTGGAGTGGCCGGCGGTGCTGCCTCAGCGTGCGACGCCTGCTGGACTCCTCCTCCTTCTGCGGCAGACACTTCCTTCTTCTTCGGCGGTTGCACAAAAGTGAAGCGGCGTCGATACCGCGCCATGGGATCCAAGCCGTCCTCCCCTTCCTCCTCAGGCATCAACGGGATGTCCAACGCCTCGCCGGCGAAATGCGTCTTGTCGTGAATCGTGCCGCGTTGAAACGGTCCCGCTCCAAACAGCCACGTGTCTTTCGCTGTACTGCGCGCTTGCGCTAAACCAGACTGCCACACAGCCTCTTTGCTCTCGCGATGGTACGCAAACACGGCGATTTTGGCTGCGCCAACTTCATCGTTCTTCTTGGCTAACGATATCTCGGGAATCGCCGGAATGGGGGGCGCGTTCGGCAACAACGAAGCCGCATTGCTCAACCCGTTGCTGGCCGGTATGCCGTAAACAACATCGTGCGCGTCAGTACCCAACGCCCCGACGCGTATCTCCGCAATGTACTCCGCTTGGTCTTTCGATTCTTCCAGATAACAGCGCGCCGCCAGCATCTGCTGACGCAGCGAACTGACGATATAGTCAGCATTGACGAAACTGTTCCCCTTATATGCCTGCACGTACTGAGTGTCCAGGTAAACCGACCGCCCCGACAAGGGCCGAAAGTCGATGCTCGCCACCGATCGGTCTACCGCGTCGGACAAGAGTAACTGCTCAGTGGCCAGCCGCGACTTCGTGGTGCCGCAGCCGATACACAGGCAGAGCAGGCACAGCAGCTCCCCAAGGCGAAAAAAGTTCCCGTTCATAACTACATCACACCGCTGAGATTCGGAATCGGCTGAGCCAGATCCATTCGTGATCGGGCCGGAGCATATCAGAAAGCTGCTTCCGACAGAACGCGAGTTCGCAGCTGCAAACTACCCAAACACCCAAAACTGGGTGAGCTGGCAGGTGTAGCGAAAGACAGCAGCCCCTGATTTCAAAAAATCTAGATCCGTCGATGGGTTGCTCCCTGGGAAAAACGCCCCGGCACGGCCATGCGACCGCGTCACAGAAGCGCGCCATGTCTGCGCCGAGCGGAACCACGCGATAGGCCGCTATCTGACGCGTGGCGCCGCCGAATGCCAAGCCAAAGCGACCAGTCGCGGAGTGGCCAACACCTGCCTGAAATGGCCAAGTTACCCAAAGACGAATGGCGAAGCTCCGGTGCCAAACCAACCTGCCACCAAAGACGCGACGCGGCTCACCGACGGCTCGACGATGGCTTGCTCGGGCTTGATTCGTCATTGGGAATCGCGTCATCTGCAGCGGCACGCCGCCAAATCACGATCGTTGGTTCAGACGGCCACACGCTGCCACCCGCCATGAACAAACCGCCAGCTGACCAACGCTCCCCGCACGCAGCAGTCGGTCAGCATCGCGTACCAGGCTCCGACGACCCCCCAACCCAACCCGGCAATCGTCCGGTCCAGGAAAGGGATCGGGATTTGGTCCCAAGCCAAGTAATATGCCAGCGGAATGCGGACAAACAGAAAACCGATAAACGTGAACACTAGCGGCCAGCGGGTATCCCCCGCCCCGCGCAATCCGCCGATCAGGATGGTGCTCACAGCGAACGGCGGCATCGCCAGCGCGACGATCTGCAGCAGCTGGATCGTGATTACCGCCGCGTCTTGCGTCTGGCTCCCCAGAAAGAGACTCGTAAGCCAGCGTCCTCCGAAGAAGAACAGCACTCCGGCCGAGCTCATGAGTCCGCCTCCAACAAGCACCGCCATCCAGACACTTCGTGTCGCCCGACGGGGATCGCCGGCGCCAAGAAACTGACCCGCCATCGTGGCCGCTGCCACTTGGAACGCCGCGCCAGGCAGGTAGGCGAGCGATTCAATGCGAACTCCCAAACCGTGCGCAGCGGTCGACAGGGTTCCGAGCGAGTTAATGATGGACAGAAACCAGAGGTGACAGAAGACGATGGAGGTCTGGTCCACGCCGGCCGGCAAACCGACTCGCAGCAACCTGCGGATCCAGGTGCCGTCATATCGCAGCATCTTCCAGCGCACGCGCAGCCCGTAGCGACCAGCCAACAACATGCCCAGGACGATCGCTGCGCCGGTCACATAGCCACTTGCCGTTCCGATTGCCAATCCGATCCAGCCGACCCGTGGAAAGGGCCCCAGTCCGATGACCAGCGACGCTCCGACGGCGATGTTCACCAGGTTAACGGCCGCCATCGCCAGAAAGCCGCTCAGGGTATCGCCGGCCCCGCGCAAACAGGCTATGCCCACCACCTCCACCATGATGGCCGGAATCACGAAGGCGATGATACCGAGGTAAGAGACCGCCAACGGTGCCGCATCGGGCTTGAGCTGGGTGAGAGCAACGAAATGCGTCTTGCCGACCATCGCCAGGATCGTCACCACCACCGCCAGAGCGCCGCCCACTACGAACGCCTGGTTGGTGACGAGATTGGCGGAGCGCCAGTCACGAGCGCCCGTGAAACGCGCTGTCAGTGCCGTGGCACCGATGGAAACAATGCCGAATATCGAAGGGATCAGCCACAGTACATACGACATCAGACCGATTGCGGCCAAGTGCTGCGACTGCAGGTACTTGCCGGTCAGCCACAGATCGACAAATCCCACCATCATGACCAACATCTGCTCGGTCAACACTGGCCAGGCCAGACGCAGTAACGGGCGCAGTGTGCCGGTGGCATTGGTCAGAGGTACATGCACGGAAGACTGCTTTCGGTTACGAGCGAGCGAAGAGATCGAAGGAAGGATCACCATGCCGGTCGATCGTCTTCGCTCCCATGATCCTTCAAGAGGATCGATCCGGGAGGTGGCAACTCCAGGGGGGGCTGCCGTTGGAGCCAGAGACGACGCAACGCCACAGGCATCTCAAGATAACGGGCCTCGAGCATCGCGATTCGAATCATCTCGATCCCGTTCCTCGAAGAACGAGCTGTAAGCTCCGCGACATGACTGCGAACCAGATCGCCTGCCGGCCTCCAGTATCCCCGGCGCCTGTCGACACGTCAACAACCGGAGGATAGTCCGCAGACTGTCGTCACAGCCCCCCCGCAACGTGCAGGTGGCCAAGGAAGGCACGGAACGAGAAGGTTCTTACGTGAAGAGCTCGCGAATGACCTTGCCCCCATTGGCGATCTTCATGGGACGTCCGCTGCGGCTGGTGAAGGACGTCTCCAGCGAAATGCCCAGGGCCTGGCACACAGTGGCCATCACATCTTCGGAAGTGAAAGGATCGGTCACCACCCGCGTTCCGTCTTCGTTCGTCTCTCCCACGGCGATGCCACCCTTGAGTCCGGCACCACCCAGCACGACGCTCCAAGCCCGAGCCCAATGGTCCCGACCGGCATTCCCGTTGATGCGGGGAGTACGCCCGAACTCCCCCATCCAGATGACGACCGTATCCTGCAACATCGATCGCTGGTCCAGGTCTTCCACCAAGGCACTCATGGCCCGATCCATGATTGGCAGCTTGTTGTCCTTGAGTGTCGGGAAGATGCCCTGATGGTTGTCCCAGCCGCCGAAGTCAACTTCCACAAAAGGGACTTCCTGTTCCACCAGCCGGCGTGCCATGAGGCACCCGCGGCCAAAGTCGTTGTTACCATAGCGTTCGCGCACGGCGGCCGACTCTTGATCCACGCGAAACGCTTCCATCTGTTTGCTGGTCATCAGGTAGAGCGTCTTCTTGAGGATCTTCTGGTGATCCTCGGCCGCCACTCCCCGCTGCTGCGCGATGAACTGGCGTTCGATCAGATCGAGGGCCGTCATGCGCTGAAAGAGCCGGTCCTGCTCCAGCCCCATGGACAAGTTGCGTACCTGTCCGGAACTGTTGACGGTGAACGGCGACCAGGCCATGCCCAGAAAACCTGGTCCCACACTCCCTCCTCCCACGGCGACAAAAGGCGGAATCTCCAGGCTCTCACGGTGTTCCGCCAGTTCATGCGCCACGACGGCTCCGTAACTGGGATGTTCCATGTTCGGATTGGGTACGTAGCCCGTGTGCATGTAGTAGGTGCCGCGGGCGTGATCGGCCTCGCGCGTACTCATCGATCGGATGACGGCCAGGTGCTGCATCTGTCTGGCCAGCAGGGGCAGGTGTTCGCAGATCTGCACATCGCCACTGGTACTGATCGGCCGGAACGAGCCGCCGGTGGGAGCCCCCGGCTTGAGGTCCCACAGGTCGATGGTGGAGGGGCCGCCTCCCATCCACAACAAAATGGCCGACTTGCCGCGTTTCTTCAAATCGTCGGCATGGGCCCGCAAGGCGCGGCCAAACAGCAGCGCCGGACCGGCAAATGCCGCGGCACCCAGCAGATGCGACACGAAGTGACGGCGAGTCATGCCGTGAGGAACCTGGGTTTTCATAACAAGAATATCTCCGTGAGAAGTTGCCTGCTGGCTCCCATGAGCCGGTCGTTGCGACCGAGTCACATTCGCCGCCAGCGGAGGTGACGGTTGTGCCCGCTCCCACGCGCCGACGCTCCGCACTCGCGTCTCAATGATTCATGATGAACTCGTTGCTGTTGAGTACGGCCCACCACAGGTCCTGCATCGCTGCCGCCATATTGCCCTGCCGTGCCACCAGGAGCTGGTTCGCCACGTCAATTTCCTCACGTGTCGCCCGCCGCGCCAGCCCAGCTTCGAACAGGTAGTTCATTTTGTCGAGTGGCTTCCCCTCGCTCTCGGCCACCGTCCGCAGCAGGTTTCCCGGCTCCAATGCGACAGCCTGACGAATGAAGTCCCCGTTGAACATCACGAGCGCCTGAGGAATCGTTCCGTTAAAGGTCGTCGTCTCCCCTCCCTCATCGTTGCCAAACGCAATGGTGAACTGCCGCAACCACTCTCGCTTGGCCTCCTCTTGCCCAGCCTCATCCCCACGTGACTTGTGTGCCTCCGTCGCCACCAAAAGGGACTCATACAACTGCTCGGCCTGCATCTGACGCAGATAGAACCGACTGAATTTGGGAGGCTCCCCCAAAGCCGGATCGTCCAAGGCGACGTTGGTGCTGTTCGTCCGGCTCGAGAGACCGTAGGGCTGACTCAGTGTGAGCCAACGAATCAACGCTTTGATGTCAAAACTCGACGTGCGAAACTCGTCGGCCAAGGCATCCAGCAGTTCCGGATGAGAGGGAGGATTGTGGGGACCGAGGTCGTCAACCGGCTTCGTAAAACCGAAACCGAGAAAATGCCCCCACATCCGATTCACCAAGGTCTTCGCCAGTAACGGAGAACTGACCATCAGCCTGCCGAGCTCCTCACGCCGCACGACATCCTTGACCAACCCGCTGCGCGGAATCGCCGCCCCATCAACAAACACGGGGTACGCTACCTCCAACTCGCCGCTGCGCAGCTCGTAGTAAATCTCCGCCTCCGTCGGCGTCTGCCCCTCACCGGCAAAGTCGCGGTCGACCAGTTCCGCCGTCTCGAGTCGACGGGTACCCTCGGCCATGTGCCGGACGGCCCGCGTCTGCCGAAAGAAAGCGTTGAACTCCCAGAACTTCCGCTGCTTCCAATCATTAAACGGATGGTTGTGACACTGCGTACACTGCACTTGCAGCCCCAGGAAAATCCGGGCTGTCTGCGCTGCCGCCTGCGCCCCATTCTCGTCGTTCACCTTGTCAATCAGAAAATTCGTCGCACCGTTATAACCATCCGATCCCGGAACCGTCGTGCCCGTCGCCGCGACCAACTCATACACCAGGCGATCGTACGGCTTGTTGTCGACAAACGAACCTCGCAGGTAGTCCTGCATGCCGTCACGGCTGATCAGGCTGTCACGCTGCATGCCGCCGCTGCGGCCTATCAAGAGGTTGGTCCAAATCGTGGTCCAGTTGCGAGCAAACTCCTCCCGATAGCGCTCCTCATACAAGAGACGATCCACCAAGGCCCGCTTCTTGTCCGCACTGCGATCCGACACAAACTCCCGCAGCTCCACCACCGAAGGCACGCGTCCAATCACGTCCAGATACAAACGCCGACACCACTCCCCGTCCGTCGCCTGCTCCGAGGGTCGTAGAGCATATGCCTCCCAGACCCGGGCAATGTGCTGATTGATCAGCTGCACCTGTGGGAAATCGGACGGAGCCGCCTGGCGGCCAGAACGGGCCAGCGACGTCGTGCTCCACACCAAACAGAGCACGCACAACACGGCAACACGCCATGCCATCAACCGACACCGGACGCCGCGAGGTCTGCGAGATACACCACGCATCATGGCTCCCCCCACCGCAACAACATGCGAGCGCCGAGCACAACGCGCTGCGATCACAGGTCCGCACGGCTCCCCGCCCGTAACGGCGAAGGAAACGCCTCCGATCCCTGGATCGCCTCGCCCGGCGACCCGCTCCTGACCGACTCCCAAGAAAACAATCGGGCGGGCTCCGTCAACTTTCCACCGCACAAGTTGATCTCATCACGCCGCACCCGCTACGCACCGCGAGCGACAGTATCCCACTTTCGGACCTCGCCGATGTCACCCACCTGCCCTCTCCACGGATCGACGCTGATCGCACCCACCGCCAACCGAGACCCGACGGCCGCATCATCCGAACATCGGCAGATCCAACTCCTCGCTCAAACTACCGAGCCCTGGCGCGTTCGTCAACAATTGCTGGCCCCAGGCCGCCCGCGTCCCCGGCCAGACATGCGCCATTTTGCAACACCTGTTGCAGAATAATACGCGCAAAATAAAACAGGCGTGATGGGACTCGAACAGCAACTTGTTCCCATCACGCCTGCATCTGCACGGAAAGCGGTTCCGGCGACCCTTCAACTTGCCTCGTCAACTGCTCCTCGTCGCCTCGTTTCCAGCTGTTCCGAGCGGAAATTTGCGGACGGCACCGGAATAGCGCTCTCAACCGCCGTGCTCAGTTGCCTCTCTCGCCGGCCCCGGGGAACTTGCCTCTTCTCCGTTCCGGCCCCGAGGGGCAACGTCCGCCTTGGGCAGACGCGACCCCATTAATGCAATTCGCGTGCCAAATAGCGTTCGCAATCCGAGGTGCCGTATTCAGATTCTATTTGCGTGCTGTTGCGATGGGGGAGACTTCAAAGGCCGCCAACCCATCACGGGAGCTCAGTACGATCACTCCGGCCGACGCCAGCCGTCCACCGGCTAATCCAACCAGCGTCTTGCCGCTCTGGAAGAAATCGGTGAATCGCCCGTCCTGGCTGATGATGTGCACACTCCCATCGGTGCCGGCGATCAACCACTGACACTGCTGGTCATCCAGGAGCGGAGCGGAGGTGACGAAGCGGATCTGGGAGTCGAAGGCGCCGGCTGGCAGGTTATAGCGCCACTGCGACTGGTCATCTCTTGAGAGCCCGATGGCCAGACGCCGCCCTTCCGGACCGTAGGTGATGCCACAATACGGAATCGAGCTGTTCTGGTTTTCGAGGTTGAGGTTTTCGAGGCTGGTAAAAAGATGATGAACCAACTGTCCGGAATTGCCACCCAGCGGTTCGCTGCGGCCATGATGATCCAATCGAATGACCTGGCCACCGGCCGACGAAGCCCAGAGGTCGAGTCGCTCGTCGGCCGCCGCGCTGGTCATCAATGACAGCACGTGCGAAATCTCTTGACAGTGCCACAGCTTTCTGCCGTTGAGCGTGGCGCAGTGCACGCCCTGGTCACCCCAGAAACCCACATGCAGTTCGAGCAGCGCATCGCCGTCAAGATCGGCCAGCACGGCATCCTGTACTCCGTCGTGCTGAACTGACACGTCCGGATAACTGAGAACACGGTGCCATTGAGCATCGAACACCCACACGTGAGGACTTCGCAGCGACCACACGGCGTAGTACCGTTGGCCTTTGCCGTCCACCGCCGTTTGCAGTTGGCTGGCGGCGGCCATCGGAGGTAGGTCCAGTTGGTGACGAGCGATCACCTCTCCCTGCGCGTCAATCTCGGTCAGGGTGCGCCAGCCTTCGAATACCAGAAAGCGGGTCCTTCCGCTCGATTCCTCGAGAGCGAAAATGTTGCCGGTCGCTTGCAGCTGGTCGTTCTTCCAGAGGGGGCGCAGCTGCAGCAGTTTCGGCATCGTTTGACTGGCCACCGCCCCCTGCGATGAAGCGGCGATGGCATCAGGCTCGCCCCGTGCCAACGCCGCTTCGTAGTCAGCTTGTTCCTGGCGGAACTGATCGAGGATCGCTCCCGCGACGTCCTCCCCTGAGAGCAACTGTTCAAGTACCTGCGGCAACTCGGCAACCAGATTCGGATTGGCTCCCACCTCGACAATCTGCACGACATTCCGGCCGTCCAGAACGACCATCGTCGGGGCCCAGGGTACCTGAAACAGATCGCGGCCGAGTGCCTCCAGATCGCGCAGCACCGGCACGTCCACCTGCCACGCCTGGCATAACGACTCGATCTGCTCGTTGCTGACACTCGATGGCTCAGTGCAGACCGCATAGAGGGCCAGACGTGCTTGCGTCTGATATTGCAGATAGACTCGATTCAACTGCTGCACGGTCGACTGGCAGGCCGGATGGTTGTTGAACCAGACCAGGACCTTGATCCGGTCCTGAAGCGTTTCGTGTGAAACGGTTTCGCCGCGCAGCGTGGCAAACGTATACGGGGCCGCGGTCTTGCCAAACAGGTTGGAAGGGAGTTCGCGCGGCGGCGCAATGAACCGTTTGACATACTTCGCTTCCGGAGGCGCACGGAATGCAAAGGCATCAGCGCTCGGCTGCTTCCCCAGCCTGGCCATCCGAAACTCAATGCGCAGCTGCAGGTCTTGGACCGACCGATCGGCTGCGACGTCAGGAGCGAAAGCGGCTGCCGGGTACTCAACGCGATGCAAGACATACGACTGCTGGTCGATCCAGAGCACAAACGGTCCGTCGTCATTGGTTACCTGAACACGGAAACAGGTGGATCCCTCCAAAGCGGCTGGAGTTAACAGGGTGTGTCGAGCCCCCTCCTGCATGAGCGCCGCCAGCGGCGTCGGACTCAGCAGCAGGTCAAGTTGCAGGGGATAACCGGTCAGTCCCTGTCGGAAGGCCAGACTGAGAATCTCGTCCTCGTCCCACAAGTCCCGCAACGTCAGCCGCTCCGGGGCCGGTCGCCGGACGACCTGGCCATCGAAATCGCGCGTCGCCTCATCACGCAGGCGTGCCATGAATTGTTGGCCATCGCACACCGCCTCGACCTGATACACCTGCAGGCGGATACGATTGGGGGCCTGCCAGCAGATCGAGACCGGCGATTCATCCTCATAGTCCCGGCCATCCTGACGATACTGCAGATGGACGACCGCCTGATCTTCGTAGCTACTGGCCGAGCGATACGTTCGCGTCATTCGCTGCAATATCTGGTCCGCGTCGAGCGTCGCGGCGTCGGGGACCGTTCGGTTCGACCCGCAACCGGTGACGAGCGCACTGGCTGCCAGCACACCGAAGACCATCAGAATCGGGCCTACACAGGGTATCCCACGCATGGAAGTAGAGCGCACTAGGAGTTCTCCCGCAAAAGAGATGACAGCTCACGCATTTCCCAAGACGCGTCGTGCCAGAAATGGCAAAGCGAATGCTTAGCTCAACGCCCGGAAATCACCGAACCCCGCAATCCCCGCAGCTTGACCGTCGCGCAAGCTCGTCGCTATCATTCACTGATTCGGCCGAACTACTTCGAATCTTCAACAAACCGGGTTCCTGAAATCGCCGAACTCGATTCGACGACACCTGCTGGAAATAACCAAGGATGAATGCGGAAATGAGGTCAGGTGAGGGGAGTGAATGGCCCGTGTCGGCCCGGCTGGCCAGGGAAAGATCCGCCTGGCCGGCATCCTTTCCTCATGGTTCATTCCCGCTTCGTCTCTTCCGGTAGTCGGGCCAGAGGGAGGGGCAGACCGCAGCATGGGCCTCGCGGGACAGGTACGCTCGGAAGTGCTTGCGGAGCGAGAGCGGGGTGATTCGGGCGGCGCGCGGTTGGGAGGAGCCTCGCCGATATCGGCCGCTCGACATCACATCCCGTTGCCGCTCACGATCAGTTCATCCATAGTAGCTCTGACAAAACCGATTGGTGAACACACTGCCAGCTGAGTTCCCCCGTCTGGTCCAGTCGACAACCACGTTTTGGTCGAGCTCGTTAGTTCCATTTCAGCGGTTCATCAATGTGAGATACGGCGTCGTGCGCATGCAGCATCAGCTACGTTATGGAGAATCGGCCGTGGTCGCTGTGGAATTGGCACCGGAAGCCCTGGTTGCCAATTGCAGGCGTGGGACGGAGGAGATCATTGAGGATCTTTCGCCGGTGGTTTCGGCGGCTTTGCAGAACCCGCTCGGTTATCCGCCGCTGGCCGACACGGTCGTTCCGGGAGATCGCATCACGATTGCCCTTGATCCCGACGTTCCGCAACCGGCGGCCCTGGTCGCGGGGCTTCTGGACACTTGCCGGATGGTGGGAGTCGATCTGGCCAACGTGACGGTTCTGTTATCGTCTGAGGCGGGTGAGGCGGGCTCATGGGCAGCCGACCTGGCAGCGTTGGGAACACCGGTCCGAATCGAGCTGCATGCCGCGCACGATCCGACTCAGCTGGCCTATCTCGCGGCGTCGAAAGATGCCCATCCGATCCTGTTGAACCGGTGTCTCTGCGATGCCGATCTGGTCTTGCCCGTCAATTTGCTGCGTCCGGAGACCGCGCTCGGTTATGCCGGTCCACACGGGGGAATGGTGGCTTCATTCTCCGACGCGGCCACGCAAGATCGATTTCGCATGCCGCACTCGGCGATGGCGCGCAAGGAACAGAAGCGGCGACGGGCTGAGGCGGACGAAGTCGCCTGGCTGCTGGGCATTCAGCTCACCTTGCAGATCGTGGCCGGTTCGGGCAACTCCGTATTGCACGTGCTGGCTGGCCAGGCCGACGCGGCGTACCGTCGCGGACGCTCTTTGGTTGACGCGGCCTGGTCTTTCCAGGTACCTCGCAAAGCACAGCTGGTCGTGGCGACCATTGAAGGATCACAGGACGATCAGTCTTGGGCGAATTTCGGTCGCGCGCTGCATGCAGCGCAACAGGTTTGCGCGCACGACGGTACGATAGTACTGTGCACGGAGCTCAGCGGAGCGTTGGGCCCGTCGCTGCAACGGCTGGCCGGCTACCGCGCCGATCGTAACCTGCTCCACCAAGTACGTCACGATCGATCGGAAGATGCGGTGTCGGCTTCACTCCTGCTGGAGCTGCGTGACACGGTTCACGTGTTTCTGCTGAGCTGTCTGGACGAGGCCAGCGTCGAGTCGCTGGGGATCGGTTACATCGATGCCCCCGAACACGTTGTTCGATTGAGCAGAAACTGCGACTCCTGTATCTTGCTCCCCAACGCCCATCGCGCAGTCGTGCGGGCCGATGAACGGGGCACGTAGCCGGCCGCGACGCACGCCTCGAAGCTCACGAGGAATCCCGAGTTTGAGTGGGCTTCCTGCCGGGTGGACTCCCTGCGGCGTGGGCGTGTGGAGTGCGGTCGTTGGCGGTGGAGCGGGAGTGAGCCGGCGTAGGAGTCGCCAGCGACGATCCGGGCAC
>JBGSHS010000080.1:0-14502 GCA_041752115.1 Pirellulaceae bacterium
CCGGGTGATGCGAACTGACGGCAGCCGCGGCGATCGCGCCGCCGATGCCGGCGGCTCGACGCTAGCGATCCTCAAGCCCCAAACTGGTGATGATTACGTCGATGCCCGGAGTCAGGCGACGGATTTTCTCTGCGATCACCCCTTTTTCGGACGTATTGGCGCGCGCCGCCCTCCGCTTGAACTGATCGATTTTCACTCGTCGATGGCGTCTGCGTCGGAGCTCACGTTTTCGTTCACTGCTTCCCACAGTCAGTATTCCTTTCACAATCTGCGGCACAGATCGGGTCACGGCCCCGCCTGCGGAGGCCAAATTCAACCCGCATGTTTAGCACGAATCGGGTCCATCGTCAACGCGTGAGCCGTGAGCCGGAGTTGTCCTGTCGCGGGAGATTTGATAGAGTAACGGGCTTCGAAAAAGGCCTTTTCGTGAGAGCCGCCGAGGTGGCGGCCGGGCCGTTCACTGAGTCCCCCTTTTCTTCCCTTGTCCTGTGAAGTGCCCTCCGACACACGCGTGCGGTCGCGAGCGGAAACTTTACGACATCATTGGTCCGCTGCCAGCGTGGTGGTGAACCGAAATTGAGTGTGCAATGGTAAATCGAAATCTCATTCGTAGTCTGGAAAGTGACCCCGAACTGAAAGCCGTGTTTCAGGCCGCTGTCGAAAGCGCCACCGACACGATCGTGAACGAAATTGAGGCGGAAGGCGACTTCGACGTCAACAAGATCGTCGAAGGCCGAATTGTGCGCATCGACGGAGACGCGGTGCTGGTCGATGTGGGGTACAAGAGCGAGGGAACCATTGCACTGGACGAATGGGACGAGCACGACGAGCCGCCCAAGGTCGGTGAGAAAATTCAGGTCCTGATCGAAGAAATGGAAGACGAAACGGGGATGGCCGACGATCCCCACGGCATGGTCCGCCTCAGTAAACGGAAGGCCGAGAAGATCCTGCAATGGGAAACCATGATGAAGACGGTGCAGGAAGGCCAGGTGGTCACCGGCACCGTAACGCGGAAGATCAAAGGCGGTCTGCTGGTCGATATCGGCGTCAACGTCTTTCTCCCGGCCAGCCAGGTCGACATCCGCCGCCCGGGAGATATCGGCGACTACATCGGTCGCACGGTGCAGTGCGAAGTGCTCAAAATCGACGAAGCCCGCCGCAATATCGTCGTCAGCCGCCGCTCCCTGATCGAGAAGCAGCGTGAAGAAGACCGTGAGCAGTTGCTCGGTGAATTGGAAATCGGACAGCTCCGCAAAGGTATTGTCAAGAATATCGCCGACTTCGGCGCGTTCGTCGATCTGGGCGGAATCGATGGACTGCTGCACATCACCGACATGAGCTGGGAGCGGATTGGCCATCCGTCGGAGATGGTTTCGATCGACCAGGACATCGAAGTGATGATCCTGCACATCGATCGCGAGAAGCAGAAGATCGCCCTGGGACTCAAGCAGAAACAATCGAATCCGTGGGATAACGTCGCCGAGAAGTACCCGGTCAGCAGCAAGGTGCGCGGCAGCGTCGTGAACGTCATGAGCTATGGAGCGTTCGTGAAGCTGGAGCCGGGCATCGAAGGCCTGGTTCACATCAGCGAGATGTCGTGGACCAAACGGATCAACCACCCCAGCGAACTCGTCCAGATCGGCGACGAGATCGACGTAGTGATCTTGGCCGTCGATCGAGCTGGCCAGCAACTCTCGCTCGGCATGAAACAGACCCAAGAGAACCCCTGGGAGACCGTGGGCGACCGCTACCCGGTCGACAGCGTCGTCAAAGGCAAGGTTCGCAATCTGACCAACTACGGCGCCTTCATCGAACTGGAAGAAGGTATCGATGGACTGCTGCATGTGTCCGACATGTCGTGGACCCGCAAGATCAGCCATCCCAGCGAGATGCTGGAAAAGGGTCAGGAAGTCACCTGCAAGGTGCTGTCGGTCGATCAGGATCGGCGCCGAATCGCACTCGGCCTGAAGCAACTCGACCAGGATCCGTGGGCTCACGATATTCCGACCAAGTACCAGCCGAGCCAGGTGGTCAAAGGCACGGTCACCAAGATTACCAACTTCGGTGTCTTCGTGGGACTCGAAGATGGACTGGAAGGCCTGCTGCACATTTCCGAACTGGCCGATCACAAGGTCGAGAATCCGGAAGAGATCGTCAAGGTTGGTGAAGAGATCGAGGTGAAGATCCTGCGCGTCGACACGGAAGATCGCAAGATCGGTCTGTCCCGCAAACGTGTCGAATGGGCTGAAGAGGAAGAGACCTCCGGGCCTTCGCAGCCGACTCAACAAACTCATCGTCCGCGGCAAGAGCTAAAGGGTGGACTGGGCGACGCGGGTCCGCTGATCAAGCCCATGGAGCCAGCTCCCGAGGCACCGCGGAACGACGACGGCAACGCGGCAGGAAACGCCTAAAGGGCTGCGACAGCTGAGAATCAGGGGGGCACTGGCTTTCCCAGTGCTCCTCTGGCGATCGGGTCAGGCTACACGGGCGGAGCCCCAGTGCCACCCCAGGCCGGAAGTTAAGCTGTCACGAAGCACGAGATTCCTGCCGGCCAGCAGACCGCTGCCAGCTTGACCATCTTCCGCGTCACTCCTTTCTGGAGGAGGACGTGGAGCACGGGGGCAGACCGGTGCGGGGAAGGCCGGACCGAATCGGGCGTGTGCCGCGTCGGCACGTGGGTTGGCAGCGATTGTATCGGTTCCTGCTTCTGATCTGATTATCGGGCCCTGCCCCGATCACGCTGGCTCCCCAGAGCGGGCCGCGCTACGAGCCACAGCGGCAACGATCGGAAGACTGTGCTACGACTCCGACGGCATCTTCGTCGGAGTCGATTTCTTCGTTACACACGTCATCGTTGGCACAGTTGGCGCACTCTGTCGAGTTTCCGGTAACCTGTAGTGTTGCGCAAGGGTACGTCGATAGTCATCTCTGTCGGAATATCTACACCGCTGCACTCCTAGAAGCGACGACTATGCCCTCTAACCTGCCACACGACTTCACCGAAGATGACCATGAACCGATCAAGCCATCTCGGCGCAGCCGACGTGCCGCCACCAACCTGCAGACGCCCTTAGAGACGTACCTGCGCGAGATCAACGAAACGTCGCTGCTCTCGGCCCAGGACGAGCAGGATCTGGCAGAACGCATCGCCGACGGCGACGTGCGCGCACGTGATCGGATGGTGCGGGCGAACCTCCGCCTGGTGGTGAACATCGCTCGTGGCTACACCGGCAAAGGACTCAGCCTGCAGGACCTGATCGAGGAAGGAAACCTGGGACTGCTCCGCGCTGTGGAAGGTTTCGATCCCTCGGTGGGAACGCGTTTCAGTACCTATGCCAGCTATTGGATCAAGCAGTCGATCAAACGCGCCCTGATCAACTCGGCCAAGACGATCCGGATTCCCGCCTACATGGTCGAACTGCTCTCGAAGTGGCGACGAGCCAACGCACGCCTCACCGAAGAACTGGGCCGCACCCCGACGCCTGAGGAAATCGCCCGCGTCCTGGGACTGCCACGCAAGAAACTCCCGATTATTAAGAAAGCCATCCGCATCTATAACTCCACCCCGCAAACCGATCAGGCTGAGGCCGGCTGGTCGCTCGGAGAACTGATCATGGACGAGCGGATGAAGAGCCCGGAAGATGAACTGGTCGAACACGACATCTTGAAGCACGTGCTCGAAATGATCGAAACGATGGATCCGCGCGAAGCAACAGTGCTGCGGATGCGCTTCGGACTCAACGACACCGAACCCCATACCCTCAAGGAAATCGGGCAGCGTCTGGGACTGACTCGCGAACGCGTGCGACAGATCGAAACGGAAGCCCTGAACAAGCTCGCCGATAGCCTGAAAGACCCCCGCGAACGCCAATTCGCGCTCGAACGACTGGCGTTGCGATAGCACGCCACCTCGGATGAACCGGTACCCCTTGCCGTGTCGGATGATGAACATGGCCCGTGCATGACCGGCAGCCCTGCGACCAGACCCCCTCACAGCTACCCAATGAGTGCTACGCCCCAATTGAACCTGACGCGGTACATTCGAGACATACCCGACTTCCCCAAGCCAGGTATCCTGTTTCGCGATATCACTCCACTGCTGGCAGCTCCCGACGCGTTCGCTCAGTGTATCGACAGCATGGCCTCGTATTTCCGCGACCGACACGTCGACGTGATTGTCGCGGCTGAGGCACGTGGCTTCATCTTCGCGGCTCCCATCGCCCTGGCACTCCGCGCCGCCTTCGTCCCGATCCGCAAACCAGGTAAACTTCCCTACGCCACGCGGGCGTTCCAATACGAACTGGAATACGGAACCGATACACTCGAGATGCACGTCGACGGCGTCGGACAAGGACAACGAGTCCTGGTCGTCGACGACCTGCTGGCGACTGGCGGAACCGTTGACGCCTGCTGCCAGCTGCTCCGCCTGTGCGGAGCACAGATCGTCGGCTGCGTCTTCGCAATCGAACTGCTGGGACTCAAGGGAGCCAGCCGTCTGGCCGATTACGAGGTCGTCAGCATCATCCGTTACCCGTAGGAGACCGGCTCGCCGGCAGATTGAGTCGACCACTCCATCTTGGCCCCCCGGAGAAGTCGATCGCGCATCCGGACGTACGCGCGCAACGCACGTCCCAGCGCCGTCCTTCCTGCTGAGGGGGCACTCCCTGCTCGAGCTCTTATGCCGTGACGCTGCTTCCTGCAGCTGCTCCACTTGCTCCAGCCGATAACACCGCCTCAGTTGACCCCCGATAAACTGTATCGGTTGCGCAAACACTGCCACTTCTACCGATTGCAACGAAACTTCGGCGTCAATCTCTGCCGATCTTAACTGACCGTGACGCGGTCCATGTTGCAGGTGGCACGAGGAAAATCAGGCGGAGTCAGCCAGTCTTCCCTGCCGGGGCATATTCACAAGGGGGTCAGGATGACACTTTGCACCAATCGACACATGACCTTTCTGGTCGGGGCAGCAATCGTGGTGTCAACCGGTTTGTGGAGCGGCTCGGTACTCCAGGGATCCGATCCGCCCACGCGCCACCTGACCGACGACGGTGTAGACACTCCCCTGCCGACTCGCGATCAAACGGCCAGTTTTCGCCTGAGTGATCACGGCCCCAGATCGGCTTTCCTGCGCGCTCCCGGTGCGTTGACAAAGGACCTGCCGGATCAGGCTCTTCCCACGGTCACCTCAGCGCCGCTGGAACCTCAAGAGACCCCTGCTGCACCGCGCACGCTCCCTCCTCTGGACCCGAATTCGCCCATTCTGACGCTGCCGGAAATGACGCTGCCGGAAATGACGCTGCCCCAGGAATTGACGCGGCCCCAGGAAATGACGCTGCCCCAGGAAGTGACGCTCGAGTTGTCCTGTCACACCTGCGGCCGCAGCCCTTTGGCCTGCGAATGCCGTCACCGCGACCCTCGTGAAGGTTGGTTCGACAACGCTCAGGTCTTTTTGGCCGGAGATGGCTGGAAGAACATTTTTGACGATGACGACAACAACAACTTCGGTCTTCGCAGTGGCTTCAACCTGGGCGTCGACCTGCCCGGTGACCGAGCGGTGCGGGGCCAGGTCGGAATGAGCTATGGCGCGTACGACTTCGGCGGCCGAGAAGGACTGCTGTCGCGCGATGATCCGGTTGAGCAGCAAGTCTTTGGCACCGCCGGTCTGTACAAGCGGAGCAGCGTCAACTGCGGCGACCGATGGGCGTGGGGAGCCGTCTATGACGTGCTGTTTGCCGACGAAGCCGGCGAACGAGCCGATAGCCTGCGACTTGCCCAGCTCCGCAGCGTCGTCGGCTATGCGATCACCGAACGGGATGAACTGGGAGTCTGGTCGGCGTTTCGGCTGATGCGAGACTACGCGGCCTCGCAGCGCGTAATGGTCAACCCGACCGATCAAGCCAACGTGTTCTGGCACCACACCTGGCAGTTTGGTGGTGATACCACAACCTATGTGGGTTGGGCCGACGATCCGGGCAGTGTGGTTGTGGGACTCGACGGCCGCGTGCCCCTCAGTTCTCGCGCGGCGTTGTTCGGCAGCCTCCACTACATCATTCCCAGCACACGCCGCGGAGACGTACATCCGACCCTGGGAGTGGACGACGTCTTCACTCAGGAAGCGTGGAACGTCTCGTTCGGGATCGTGTTTTATCGCCGAGCGAAATCAGTCTCTCCCAACGTGTCAGGAGTCTACGGATTGCCGCTATTGCCTGTGGCCGATAATGGGACGTTCTCCTATCAGGCTACGAACCTTTAAAGCGGCCCACCTCCAGACCAAAGAAGGCCCGATGATCAGCCGTCAAGCCAAGAGCGTCCCACGTCGACCCCCAGAAGACAAGCTGGCTTCTCATTCGACATTCGTCATTTTACCCGTCATTCGTCATTTCACGCATCGGTTGCCGAATCGCCCACGGTAGTTAAGTGCCTTATCGTTCACCTCCCCCGTGCCCGTCCGACGCGCTCATCAATCGGACCGGCCCGAGCAGTCCCGAAGGCATCAGTTTGGTGTCTTTGGTCAGCTTGCGGATATTCGTTCGGGTGAGTCGCTGCTCAGGAACCAGCAGGGCATCGCCGATGATCCGATTCGGCCAGAAGTTGACGACTTCAATCTCGAGTTCGTTCAGGCCCGGCTTAACAGTCTTGCTGATGTCCACACGCCAAGGTGGCGTCCAGAGGATCCCGCACGACTGCCCGTTGACTTTGACGCCGGCCAGTTCACGCACAAACCCCAGATCGAGCCAGAGTTTCCTCGCGGGCGTCTTGGGCAGTGCATCGGCCGGCACATCAAACGTCTGGCAGTAGAGGGCCGTGCCCGAATAGAACTTGATTCCCGGCTCGTCACGTTGGGTCCAATCGACAAGTTCAGGAAACGCGACCTGTCCGGGGCCTCCCCAGTCGGGATCGAATGACACTTGCCAGGGGCCATCCAGTTCGCGGAGTGGCTCGCATCGAGAGCTATTGGTCGCCGCGGTGGGCGACGAGCCACGGAGGTCGCGGAACACGACGAACCAGCAGCCGCATGGAGCGAAATCCAGCGGCAGCGAGGTGCGGCCATCTGCCAGCGTGTAAGCGGCGGCGACTCGATGCTGACCACTCACCGGATCCCACAGCTCCGGTGTTTTGCCCTCGACGCGAAAGGTGCAGACGACCTGTTGGGGCGCTGTGCCTCGGCTGGCAACGAAGTAAATATCGGTCTGGCCATCGCGGCGATGGATGTAGTCCAGATCGGCCTGCGCATCTCCACCACTGAATTCGCAGTCCGGCTGGACGCCTGCCGAGTGAAGGACTTGGCGGGCGGTGCGGTTCTCCACCACGCGACCGCTGCTCCACAGCGCCTCGGCAATCGCTTTCACTTCGGCGTCGCTGTCTTGCAGGCTCATCGCCCTCAGCGGCTTCGGACCAAGAACCATCGCCCCCGCTTCCACCAGTTCTTGCACCTTGCGAAGAACCGGGAGCGATATCGCGGCGCTGTTACGCAACACGAGGAGCCGATAACTCATGCCGTCGGGGAGCACAATCCGGCCATCTCGAACGCTGGCACGTGTCAGCAGTGCTTCCTCGGTAATCACGTCATAATCGTAGCCGGGCAGGATCTTGATCGGATCGGTCCGCTTGTGCTGAGCGAAGTTCGGAACATGGTCGCCGTAGTAGTAGCACGCATCGGCCACGAACAGCCCTTGCTGAAGCATGAACTGGCACCGGTTGATGTACTCGAAGAACGGCGCCGACTTCGTCCACCAGGTGACATTCGGATTGAGGTGCGTACCGGCGAAGTACTGGATTCCAGGCACCCCCTGTTCCGCAGGAGAACCGACAAAGGCGTGCCATACGAGCAGATTGAGTCCTTCACAGCACGCTTTGTCGAACGACGGTTTCAAGTTGTCCCAGAGGGTCTCTTGCCAATGGGGGCCAATCGTCGTGAAACCTTCGGCCGCCACCAATCGGTGACCATAGGTATGTGCCGCCGAGGCCGGCTGCTTGACGAAGAACCGGTTGTCGTCGCCAACCCGATGCCGCCACGACCAGGCCCAGAACTCCGACATCGGCATGTCGTCCATTCCCAGGCAGCGCTGCGCGTCGATCGGCACGGCATGCGGACCTCCCGACTCGGGATGAATCAACAGACCATGCTGGTGGGCCGCCGCACGAAAGGGAGCGTAGTGCTCGTCGATGGCGAGATCGCCTAACGTCTTGCGGAAGTCATTGAGGAAGCGATTGCTCGCCAGGCGATCATTGACGATCCGCCCCGCCAGCACGGGCATCCACGGAAGGAGGTCGTAGCCGCGCCGCTTCCGAAACTCCTCGCGCAAGGCCGGCGTCCAGTTCAGTGGTTCCACTTCCCAGCTGTCGGTATGCAGATACTTCAGCGCGGAACCGGCCAGCGGGCCGGCATCCTCAATCAGCGGCTCAACCACGGCATCCCAATAGCGACGCAATGCCGCCTCGTCGAGCACGTCCAGGGCATAGCCATCCCAGCCTTCGCTGCAGGTCGACACGTAGGATTGGTTGCCGATCGTGTAGCCGAAACGCAGCACCTGCCACGCCCCCTCAGGAGCCCGCCAGCGCAAGTTCCCGTCCGCTCCGACATGGGCCGTCAGATCGACGACCGCAGCGGTGTTCGTGTCCTCCTCTCCCGGTTCGGCCGGATACATTTCGAGCAGCGGGGTCGTATCGGGAGCCGAAAAGCTCAGCGGCGCATAGACTGCCTTCTGTCGCCAGTTCTCAATCGGCCGTCTGGTCGATCGCCAGTCGGGCCACGAACCATCCGGTCCTCCCAACGCCAACTCCGATATCTGCACGTTGCGAGGCGCATCGGGCGACCCCCGATCGTAGGCGCTGAAGACGACCAACCGGAACACGCGTCCAAGTGCAGGGTCAAAAGTCACCCGCAGCTCATTCTGATTATCGAGCGTCAATGAAGTGACGGAGCGAAACGTCTCACCATCGTCAGAAACCTGCAGTTCACATTCCTTTGGCCCGTACAGCGGTCGCGGTTGGAGCGCAATCCGATCGATAGTAGCCGGCTCACGCAGCGCGATCTGTACCCAAGCCGGATTGCTCCGCGACGGCCCGCCACCATTGCCCGCACTCGATGCGACCCAGAACGTTTCTGGATCGCCATCAATGGCATCGCCGATCGTGTGATTCGACTCCTCGCCAGAAGCCGTCACCTTGGCCTGCAGCGACCTGATCGCGTCGCTCGGCTTGAGCGGATACGCTACCGTAATCGCATCGCGAAAGTAGCCGTCGCGCGCCTCCGGTTGCGACAATACCTGCTCCACTTCCGCCGGACCCTCGATGCGAATTTCCGACCAGACCAGCTTCTTGGCCGCGTCATCCGCGGTGACCATCGGACCACCCAGATTCCATCCGCTCTGAATGTTCAAACTCATTTCAAGACCAAGTCGATCGGCCTCGCCCAAAGCATGCTTGTAGAGTTCACGCCATTCAGGTGACAAGAACGTGGGACCATGTGGAGCCCGTTCGTTGCCGTCCTGACTGGAACCGTCCGCGTCACAGATCAGAGCCCCTCCAAACCCTTTGGATTTCATTTCCTCCAAATCGCGAGTGATCGACTCCTTCGTGACGCAGCCGTTCAGCCACCACCAGTAGGCGCGCAGTCTCGCCTCGCGCGGCGGATTGGCCCAACCCGCCTCCAGTGCACTCTCCTGACCCACAACCGGTCCGCCCAACGCAACCGCCAGCAGCAGCACTGCCCACCACGCGTTCTTCCACATCGCACTCATTGAATCACCCCTCGTGAAGGAATACCCGGCAGTCGCACAGCGGGAGGGACAAAGACCGACAGACATGGCCCTGATGTTGATTGTGTTATCTGCTGCCTAAGCGAGCCAGGTTGAATGGTCGTTCCATGTCTAGCCCGCGCGGTGCCACTCATTCGAACAGGAGAGAAACCGCAGAGCCCCGAACAAGAAACACCGAATGCAGGTCGCTGTCGATCGGATCAGGCAACTGCATTGTGCCAGCTGCGCGACCTGTGTGCCACCGGGGCAGAGCACGCACGTCCGATCGCCGCTACAGGGCCCCATCGCTCGGCGCGCAAAGAGAACGCGCCGGGTGCCTCAGAAAGTGCGACTGACCACCACGGACAATCCCTGCAGTATCAGATCGTTATTGTGGGGACCTGTGGCATCGTCAAAGATCTGACACTGGTTCAGCCAATCGTTGATCTCGTAGCCAACCAGCCCCGACCAGCGCCGGTACGTCAGCTCAACCCCCACCATCACCTGAAAAGTCACCGCTCCGAAGTCACGACTGCGAATCGGGACAATTCTGCGGGACGTCGTGGTTTGAGAATTGACCGTGGAATGGAGGTCGGTCACATCGTCGATCGCCCAGTGTCCCAACAGATAGGCGGTCTGAAAGCCCGCCACGCAACTCAGCTGACACTCGTCACCACACCAGACGTTCCAGAGACCGTCGATACCGACTTTCGGACCTAAACCCCAGAAATCGTTCTGAATACGTTCCATCACGCACTTGGACGCCGCCGGGTTCGTCCGTACATCCTCGAACATGGAGTCAAACGTCTGGCTGATCCAGGCGGCCTTGAGTCCAAGCAGGGGGCGCAGTCGCAGCGACGGATGTGCCCAGCAGAATGCGCCCAGATCCCAATCGAGCACCTTGTAGTCGATTGTGGCGTCAACCTGTCCCTGCGCAAAGTAAGGCGGTGACGACGCCGGATCGTCCGACAGGGCCAGCTTTCCACCGAGGAATGTCGGCGTCAGATTTCCCGACGCCGAGGCAACAGAGTGGGTCCGATAATGGGAAAAGGCGCCCGCGGTATGCCACGGCTGGTCGTGCGAGTACCCAATCCGAAATCCAGGCGCGAAGTCGAAAGCAACTGTCTCGTACGCGACATACTGGTCAGTGGGAGAGCGGTTCGTATTGAGAACCCAGTCGACTGGTTCTGTCGCCCGCCAGTAAAGTAAGTCTCCGTAGACCTCCAGCGCATGCGCTCCAGGTGCCCGCAGCAGGCAGACAATTAGAAAATAACCGAGATACCGCATGTGAGCCCCTGCAGTGTCAGATCTCCGTGCATGGGCAGTTGCTGAAAGGTGGGCAGCCGCTGCTGATTCGCCCACCATTGCAGTTCGTACCCCAATCGCCCTGTGATGGTTACGTCTCCCGGACGGATCCATTGCACCCCCAGGAAGTAATTCAGATTCACGGTGCCGAGGCTCGCATCATGCATGCTCGTCGTGAGTGCTCCGTAACTGAACGCGGGAAACGTTTCGTCCGTTCTTTCATACGTGTCGTCGACATTCCAGACGCCCCAAAGCAGAGCCATGGAGAACGAGCCAATCACGCTCAGGTTTCTGGCTGCGGCAACCTGCCACCGACCATCGATACCAAAACTGGGACCGATGCCTCTGAATTCGTGATCGACCCGTTCGATTGCCGACAGGCCTTGAGGAGCATTCAAGCGAGCCCAGTGCGCCAGGATCTGCTGATCGATGATGGCCCCCTTCAGACCCATACTCGGCCGCAGCGCGATGAATTCGCCCACGCCAATCGTGCGACCGACCTCGAAGTCGAGATTGTTGAAGTGCAGATCCCAGTTGAGCGCTGCGCTGTCAAACTCTGCCATCGCGCCACTCACAAAGCCGCTGAAGAACTCCGGCATGATCATCTGACCGCCCGGATCCAGTCTGACGCTGTCCGCTGTGCGGAAGCTGGTCCAATACAGCCGCGCGTCCCATGACTGCTCGTCATACTCATGCGCGATGCCAACGCGGAAAGCCGCGTTCCAGTTGAACCGAACGTCCTCGGCAGAGAATGTGTTCCTCGATTCCGACGCGCTGATTGTACTCGCCCAGACGGAAGAAGATTCTTGCGAGGCATGCCAGAATAACAACTCGCCAAATGGTGCCATGCCCTCGGCCAGAACAGCCGAACAACTGTTCAGGACAGCAGACAGCACGACTAGACGAGCAAACAGTGTCATCGCAAGTCCGGGTCAATAGTTCAGGCAGAACTCCAACACACCACCGTGTATCGACGTGAGATTATTCAACCTGCCCATGTTGTACGAATAGAACTGCATCTGATTCAGCCACACCTGTGTTTCGTACGCAACCTGCAGCCTGGTGGTCACGTGGGCAAAACGCCGCGTCCACTCGATCCCCATGGCCCCCCCGACCATCGTAGCTGCGCCGCTGATCGGACTGCTGTTGATCGAAATCGATGTCGGGGCGAGAACCGTCAGCGATGTCGGGCCGTCGTTTGCATAGCGCTCGCGGAACTCCCAGTGCCCATACATCAGCGCCCCGGACGGAGTGCCGAAAAGGCTTAAGGTGTAGCCTGGCCGCACATGGAGAGGCACCTCCAACTTCACCCCCAACGAGGGACCAATTCCCCAGAATTCCTGCTCCACATCCTCGATGGCCGAGCTGAAGAGATAGATTTTTTCCAGACTGCTGATCGGATGGCGCCACTGGGAGCGGAGCGTCTGGTCAATCCATGCTGCCTTGATGCCCGCAAACGGATGTACGATCAAGTTGGGAGCCACCACAGCCGACCGACTGATTTCACAATCCAGCGTGTGGTACTGGAAATCCCACCGGATGCTTGCGCTCCGGTAATGCGGGCCGAACGAGTCACCGTCCGTGTTGTCGACATAGAAATTCCCCAAGAACGCGGAATAGACCTCACCCGCCGCGTGGCCCGTTGCACTCGTATTGAAATGCGTGTAGTAGATTCTCGCGTCCCACCCATCATCGATCCGTGGTGAGCCAAAACCGATCCGCAAGCCAGTGTTCCACTCGAAGGGTGCATCCACCAGTTGCGCAGATCCTGCATACGTCCCCAAGAGTCCCTGGGGAGTGATCATCTGAGCCCAGTTCTCCGCGCCCCCCTCACGAACCGTCCAGATGAGCACGTCTGCACTCAGCCCCAGGGCGCGTTGTGAACTGTCCGGGAGCACAAATGAAGCATCTTCCGCCACGGCCCAGCTGTCCGAAGTCGAGAACTCGACATCGTGCAGATTGCAGCTAATCGCGCGCGATGCCGCCGGGCTGTTCCCCATCCGGTCCGTGTTGGCTGAAAGCGGCGACGACACCATCCACGCCAGGACGGCGAAGCCCCACGGTAAGCCAGACAATGACCAGTGAAGTAGACGGTACGGACGCATCCTGCGTAAGCCCGATCGGACCAATGTGATCCTCGCCACGGCCATGATGAGATTCAGCCCGTTGGCAGCAGCGAAGACGAAGAATCACCGATGTGACAGTGTCGGCATTATCGACAAAGTCAACGCAGATCTCCTATTTGAAACCAGGGTTTTCAGAAATTTGTACGAATCGAATCCGCTATCGCGTGCGTCAGCCGAACCCAACTCAACCCACACCACCCAATCACTCCCAATCCACCCACCCAGATCCCGCCTACCGCATTCCACGGAACCTCGCTCGCCGCACAACGCCAACACTCGATGTCGTTCATACTGACGCCCTCGATCGGGTCAATCATTGATGACGGCCGACGACGAACCATAGAGAGTGGACGGAAGAATTTCCCGGTTTGCCACAAGGCGTTGGGATTCGCAGGGACTTGGCTGTTCCCTTGAGCAGGATGTTCCACATCCGGGATGCCAGTCTGCCGAGGCAAGTCCCGCAGAGATCGTCTGACAAGAAATGAAAACGCGGCGTTAGGCAGGCTTCAGGGAGCACAAACCAGTCGCCGCGATTCACTTCCGCTCAAGCCCCCGGCGAATCGGCCGAGGGGCATATCGGGTCGTTGGGACGCGTCAGTTCTGGGACGCGTCGGATACGTCCGGGTTCTTGATGCGAACCAGCAGCCACTGCTCCGTCTTGTCCTTTCCGAAGTGGAGCAGACACGGAGCCTCGTCTTTCGTCAGGTTATAGAGTCCCGTTTCCACCACGTCATTAGTGTTGTCACCAACGGTGAATGCCACACGCTGTGTCTTCTTATCCACAGAACCTTGAACGAGCTGGTTCTTATTGGTCGCCGTGTCGGTGTAATTGCCACGAATGATCCCCTGCTTGTTCACGGCCAGCTGAATACTCACATCCGACTTGGCCTGGTCGGGTTTGGTCAGCGCGAACACGCCCAACGGCAGCCAATCGCCGTCGGAAGGTGCATTGGCCGACGCCCCGGTCGATGCGAGGGTGCTCGCTTGCTGATAGTATTGCTCCCCCGTGCCAACATCCTGGCCATCAACATACACATTGTTGTTTTCATAGGTGACGTTGTTGCCGTAGTCGTAGTACATGGGAGACATCCCGCCATCACCACAATAAGCTGCTGCCTCTGCCCACCCGCAGTATCGCCACGGCATCCCCGCTGCCCACCCAGCTGCAAACCACGCTCCCGGATACCGACCGTACCAGTCTCGGCCATAAAGCCCCCAGTGATCGTATCCCGTCCTTACTCCCACGGCCGTCGTGTACCGCCTCGATGCACCGACTCGATCAAACCCAGCCACGCCATCCAACCCGACACCTGCTCGTCCGGCCCCGA
>JBGSHS010000081.1:0-6038 GCA_041752115.1 Pirellulaceae bacterium
AGCTGCAGGCGCGGGCCACGCGCGCTGTCGATCACACCCTGCACGTGGCTCAGCAGCAGGTGCAGGCGAAGGCCAGTCACCTCGAATCGCTCAGTCCGCTCTCCGTGTTGACTCGCGGTTACAGCGTCACGCTCCGGCAACGGGATGGTACCGTCGTGAAGGACGCCGCGACGCTGCAGGCCGGCGAGTTGCTCCGTACCCGCTTCGCGGCTGGTCAGGTCGTCAGTCGCGTGGAGTTGCTGGAACCACCCCCATGACCATCCGGGGCACGCCGCATGCATGAAACGGCCGAGCGGGAGCTGGGGGAACCTTCACTGTGTGACATATTTGTGTCAGAAGTATTGAGAGCAATTCATGGCCAAGAAGAAACCGACTCAGGAGCAGGAGCAGGAGCGGGAACGGGAGCCTCTCTCGTTCGAACAGACACTCCAGCGGCTGGACAAGATCGTCGCGAGGCTGGAAGGAGGCCAGCTCGGGTTGGACGATGCGCTGGCCCAATATGAGCTGGGGATCAAGTACCTCAAACACTGCTTTCGCCAGTTGGAGCGGGCCGAGCGGAAGATCGAGCTGCTCTCCGGCGTGGACGAGCAGGGCCGGGCCCGAACCGAACCGTTCGATGAGTCCGAGCTGTCGTTGGAAGAAAAGCAGTCGCTCCGCAGCCGACGCCGCTCACGCGAGTCCACGGGCCGCGATTCGGCGGGCAAATCGGGAATAGACGACTCGGCAACCCTGTTTTAGAATGGTACTGGCCCCGCAGGTTGGCAGAGTCTCCTCTGTTGGAGGGATGCTGGTCGTGCGGCTCCCGAGATGTGGCCCTGCGTCGGGTCGTGGGAGATCCTCGTTATTGGGCCGGCACTGGCGGACAAATTGCTCGGTGCAATCCCTTGTGGGGTGTGGGTCGGTCGCCCTGCTACCCCGCCATGGCAGCGCTGCTGCGTGGAGAACCGCCGAGCGATCGGGCTGGAGGAAAGGGGACCGGGCCGGAGACGAAGAGCAGGGCGCTGAGCCTGTGCATCCCAAGGAAGCCATTGCTAGTCCATGACATCTGCATCCGTGAAGGCATTCGCCGAGAATACTCGCAAGTTGCGTGAAGCCATCGAGCGTGCTTTGGGGCAATATCTCGCCTGCGATGAGGAGGCGCCGGCTCCGTTGTTGGCGGCGATGCGGCACAGCCTGATGGGACCTGGCAAGCGTTTGCGGCCACTTCTGGTGTTAATGGCGGCTGAGGCTTGCGGTTGCGCTTATCAGGCCGCCCTGCCGGCTGCTTGTGCCGTCGAGATGGTCCACACGTATTCCCTGATTCACGACGACCTGCCGGCGATGGACGACGACGATATGCGGCGCGGGCGTCCGAGCTGTCATGCACAGTTCGGCGAAGCGCTGGCGATCCTCGCCGGTGATGCCCTGCCGGCGTTGGCGTTCGAGATCCTGGCGCGCGATGTCCATCCGCCTGAGGTGGCGGCCCGTTGTTGTGCCGCGTTGGGCCGAGCTGCCGGGCCGCGCGAGCTGGTGGGGGGGCAGGTGGATGATATGCAGGCCGAATCGGAGGGCGGTGACTTGGTGCTGTTGGAGTCGATTCATCGGCGCAAGACGGGAGCCATGATCCGCGTTTCCCTGCAACTGGGCGGACTGATCGGTGGCGCGAGCGGCCAGCAGATGGCAGCGCTCGACGCGTACGGCAGGAGGCTGGGACTGGCCTTCCAGATCAAAGACGATCTGCTGGACGTGCACGGCGACGAAGAGACGATGGGCAAGCGGCTGCGAAAGGACTCCGGTCGAGGCAAACTGACTTTTCCTGCGTTGCTGGGCTTGGAGCAGAGCGAGTTGCGCGCAGCGACCCTGGTGGAACAAGCGTGTCAGGCCGCGGCCGTTTTCGGGCCGCGGGGAGAGAGTCTGCAGTCACTGGCACAATACGTAGTGCAACGAACGCGGTAGAACCCTATGCATGCATTGCTTTCGCAGATTGATTCGCCCCAACAGCTGCGGCAGATGTCGCTGGCCGATTTGAATCAGTTGGCCGAGGAGATTCGAGATGTCCTGTGTAATCTGCTCAGCACCCGATCGGCCCACTTCGCGTCGAATCTGGGCGTTGTCGAGCTCTGCCTGGCCCTGCACAGCGTGTTCGATTTTGGCCACGACCGGTTGATGTGGGATACGGGCCACCAGATTTATCCGCACAAGCTGATCACGGGACGCTATGGAGAGTTCGCGACGATCCGGACAAAAGGGGGCCTGATGGGCTATCCCAATCCGTCGGAGAGCCCTTACGACCTGTTCATGACGGGACACGCCGGAGCGAGCGTCTCGACGGTGTTTGGTATCAACGTCGGCGACCAACGGCTCGGATCGACCGATCGGCATGCCGTGGCGGTCATCGGTGACGGAGCGTTTTCGTCCGGTATGGTCTTCGAAGCGATGAACAACATCGGCGGTATGAAGAAGAACCTGCTGATGATTCTCAACGACAACAAGATGTCGATCTGCCCGCGCGTCGGTGGCATGGCCAACTATCTCGACCGGCTCCGGACCAATCCGGTCTACACCGGCCTGAAGACCGAAGTGGTCAAGGCGCTCAACAAGATGCCTGTGCTAGGGGATCCGGCCGAACGGTTTCTGGCGCAGCTGAAGGAAGGCATCAAAGCCGGACTGCACGGCGGAATGCTGTTCGAAGACCTGGGATTCCGGTACATCGGACCAATCGATGGCCATAACATCGGCCTGCTCCGCAAGTACCTGCAGATGGTGCGGAAGATGACCGATCCCGTCCTGCTGCATGTGGTGACCGAAAAAGGACGGGGCTATCGTCCGGCGGAAGCCGATCCTGTGTTCTTCCACACGCCGCCGGCATTTGTGGAAGAGAACGGACAGGCCATTCCCCGTTCCGGGAGCGGCCGTGCCTATACCGATTGCCTGCGCGATGCGCTCACACAACAGATGCGAGCGGATCCTCGCGTGACGGTCCTGACGGCGGCCATGTGCCAGGGGAACAAGCTGGAGCCGATTCGAGCAGAGTTCCCTGATCGCTTCTTCGATACCGGCATCTGCGAGTCGCATACGGTGGCCTTCGCTGCGGGGCTGGCCAAAGCCGGTATGCGTCCGGTGGTGGACATCTACAGTACGTTTCTGCAGCGGGCTTACGATCAGATCTTCCAGGAAGTGAGCTTACAGAATCTGCCGGTCGTCTTCACCCTCGATCGTGCGGGCCTCACCGGCCCCGACGGCCCGACCCACCATGGAGTCTTTGATCTGTCCTATATGCGGGCCTTTCCCAACCTGGTGGTGATGGCCCCTGGGGATGACGCCGACATTCCGCTGATGCTCGACTTCTCGCTGCAGCAGGACACGCCCTGCTCGTTGCGCTACCCCAAGACGTCAGCCCTGACGGTGCCACGCTCGGTCGAACCGATTCGTCTGGGCAAAGCGGAAACGCTGCGCTGGGGCGAAGATGGTGTGATCCTCTGTTGCGGCGCTCTGCTTCACCACTGCCTCCAGGCCGCCGAAATGCTCGGCCAGCAAGGGTTCGAGGTCGGCGTGGTCAACGCACGTTTCGTCAAACCACTGGACCGTGACATGGTCCGCCGCGCTCTGTCCGACTGTGCGTTCGTGGTCACTGTGGAAGAAGGAGCACTGATGGGAGGGTTCGGCAGCGCCGTGCTGGAGGTTGCCAACGACCTGGAACTGGATTGCTCCAAAGTCCGACGTCTCGGCATCCCCGATCGATATATCGAACATGGTGATCGGGCGGAACTGCTGGCCGACCTGCAATTGGATGCCCCCGGCATCGCTCGAGTGTGCCGGGATCTGGCGGCCCGCTGTCACCAGGCGGTCGGTGCGCGACTCTCGAGCGTTGCCGATGACGACGACCAGGTAAGGTGAACGCGAGGCAAAGGATGAGTATCGATTACGGTGGTGAAGCGAGTCCACCTGTATGGTGTGGCGCAGAGCGACCGATCCGCGTCCTGCTCTTGGGAAACGGCCAGCGCGCGAATGTTGTGGCGGAAGCCAAACGCTTGCAGCCGCTGATCGACCAGTACGCGCAGATCGTGCTGATCGATTTCGAGCACCGGGCGGATTTGCGCGAGGTGGAGGCCGACTTCGCCGTCGTATTGGGAGGTGACGGCTCGATTCTGCATGCCGTGAAGCAGATGGGATCCCACCAGCTCCCCGTACTGGGGGTGAATCTGGGAAAGTTGGGGTTTCTGGCGGCTCTGACTCCCGACGAATTCCTGCAAGTGTTCCCCGATGTCTGTGCGGGCAACTGCCGCATCATCTCACACCTGATGCTGGCATGTACGGTGCTGCGCGCCGGTGCTGTCATCCACGACGTGCTGGGGCTCAACGAAATGGCGATTCTCGGCGGTCCCCCCTTCGCCATGCTCGATATCGATCTTTACGTTGACTCAATTCTGGCCACAACTTATAGTTGCGACGGCCTGATTATCAGTACGCCGGTGGGATCGACGGCGCATAACCTGTCGGCCGGCGGCCCCATCCTCCGCAAGAGCCTGCAGGCCTTTGTGATATCACCGATCAATCCGCACACGTTGACGGTCCGGCCGGTGGTGGATCGTGCAGATCGCCTCTACGAGGCGGTCGTGCACCAGCCGCGAGCGTCGGCGTCGGTGGTGGTCGACGGCTGTGTGATCTGCGAGCTCAGGCCGAGCGATCGGGTTCGCGTCTGTCGTGCGGAGCCTCAGTTCCGCATGATTGAGGTGGGTGGCCAGAACTACTATCGATCGTTACGAGAGAAACTGGACTGGCGCGGTCATTTCCGCCGCTAAACCCCGTCGGTTGCGCGGGATGCGTTCTGGGGGTGGACGGGGACGGCCATGGATGTTGTTGTCCTCGCGCTGCGAAGAATTCCCTTATTGCACGGATGCACGAATCATGAGAGCGATCACTCGTCGTCATGCCTTCAGCTCCCTGGTGAGCCTGCTTGCTGTCTGCTCGGCTTCCACCCTTGTGCGGGCCGACGAATCGGAACTTACGCGTGAACTTGAGTCGGCGCGCGCACACGCGACTGCCGATCAATACCTGCTGCGTTACACGTTCCACGAAGGGGAAACGCTCCGCTGGAAAGTCCGTCACCTGGGCACGACCGAAGCGACCGTGCACGGCACGACTCAATCGTCCAAGATGCGTGCCAACTCGACCAAAGAGTGGAAGGTGACGGGCGTGGATGGCGAGGGAAACAGCACCTTTGTGTACATGGTCACCGATGTGGACATGTGGCAGAAGGTTTCTGGCCGGCCCGAAGTCAGCTACAACAGCTCGACTGACGCATCGCCGCCGAGCGAGTATGTGCAGGTGGCCAAGAGCGTGGGAGTGCCCATTGCCACTGTCAAAGTGTCGAACTCGGGGAAGGTCCTGGAACGCGACAAGGCGCCGTCTCAGGCCAACTCAGGGTTGGGTGAGATCATCATGCCCTTGCCCGTGGAGAAGGTGAAGGTGGGAGACAGCTGGCATGTGTCCAACGAAATACGAGTTCGCGCCGGCAAGACGGGTCGCGTCGAGCGGATCAAGACACGCTTGGTCTACACGCTCGAAGGAGTCAAGACCGGCGTAGCGACCATCTCGGTTCGCACCGAAGTGGTGACCCCCGTCAATGATCCCTCGATCCGTTCGCAGCTCGTCCAGCAAATGACCAACGGCCAGGTGCGATTCGACATGGATGCCGGCCGGATCCTGTCGCAGCAGATCGACTGGGATGAAACCGTGGTCGGTTTCAGTGGCGATGACAGCTTGATGAAGTACTTGGCCCGCTTCACAGAGGAACTTCTGCCGGCCGAAGCGACCGCCAGCAATCCGGTCGAAGGTGACGTGCGATAGTGCGGCATGGTCATGCTCACGCAGCGTCGTAGCCATGCTCGCGCAGCGCTGTAGCCATGCTCGCGCAGAGCATGGGAAACCGTCCTACGCTTGCCACTTCCCCCGCGGTCTGCGTGACCGCGGCCACCAGCGCAGAGCATGGGAAACCGTCCTACGCTTGCCACTTCCCCCGCGGTCTGCGTGACCGCGGCCACCAGCGCAGCGCATGG
>JBGSHS010000082.1:0-11841 GCA_041752115.1 Pirellulaceae bacterium
GGCCGGTAGGCCCGGCCCTTTCCTCCAAATCCGCCTTGTACCCAGCGGGGAAGTTAGAGTACTATTTTGCCCGCCCCCGTCAGGGGTTGGCTGCCCTGTCAGGACGACAGCGCATGGCGGACCGGGTGGACCCGCGGCAAAACCGGCTTGGATCTCGCCGACCTCGGACTCATCCGTCTCGCCGAATTCAAGGAGGGACCCGCTTGTGACAACAACTCTGGAAAAGCTTGCCGCGCTGGTGGGCGGCAGAGTGGAAGGTGACCCTACACTTGCTGTAACTGGTGCCGCGAGCATTGGACGTGCACAGTCCGGCGACATCACGTTGGCGGACGCGCCGCGATTGGCGCGCCAACTGGCGCAATGTCAGGCCTGCGCCGTGGTGGTGAGCGAAGGCTATCCGGCCACTCCGATTGCACGCCTTGTGGTATCCGACGTCCACGCTGCGTTCGCCCAGATTGTGGATTATTTCCGGCCGAGTCAGGAGAGTGCGACAGCCGGTCGAAGCCCTCACGCTCACATATCCCCCACGGCTCGCCTGGCAGCCGACGTTGCGGTACACGCGTTTGCGTCCATCGGCGACAACGTGACAGTGGAATCGGGCGTGGTGATCCATGGTGGCGTCCATGTCATGGCCGGGTGCCGGATCGGAGCAGGCGCCGTGCTGTTTCCCAACGTCGTACTATATCCCGGCACGATAGTCGGCGCTGGTACGGTCATCCATGCCGGCGCGATTATTGGGGCCTACGGATTCGGCTACCAGACCATGAACGGCGTCCACGTGCGAGGTGCACAGTTGGGCTACGTGGAGATTGGCTGCGACGTCGAGATCGGCGCAGGAACGACCGTTGATCGAGGTACTTATGATGCCACCACGATTGGCGACGGAACGAAGATCGACAACCAGGTCATGATTGGACACAACTGCCGTATCGGCCGACACAATCTGATCTGCTCGCAGGTCGGGATTGCCGGCAGTTGTACCACCGGCGACTACGTGGTGATGGCCGGCCAGGTCGGCTTATCCGATCATCTGAATATTGGTCACCGAGCGATTCTGGGTGCCAAGGCCGGCTTGATGAACGACGTGCCCGACGATGCCGTCTTCATCGGCGTGCCGGCGACTCCCGAACGCGATCAATGGCGCATGTGGGGCCACGTTCGGCAGCTGCCCAATATGCGGCGTCAACTGAAGAAGCTGCAGCAGCTGCTGGGACAGTCGGCGGACGGGTCAGATTTCGCACAGGACAAGGACGCGGCGTGAGGGCCTCGTGGTAACGCCGCTGCAGCAGCAGGAGGATCTCGCCAGGGTGCGAGCAGTGGCACTACTACATACGACGAGCGGATGGTGAAGCTGAGCCGACATGAGCAGTACGCCAAAGATCGGGTTGGTGGCCGGCTGGGGAAACTTCCCCTTGGCGGTCGCTCGTGCCATGAAGCGGCAAGGGTATTGTGTCTACTGCCTGGGAATCCGCGATCACGCCGATCCTCAGCTGGCCACGATCTGCGACGATTTCCGGCTGGTCGGCATCGCCAAGCTGGGCAGGCACATCCGCTACTTCCGCCGTCACGGTGTGCGTCGAGCGACGATGGCCGGCAAGATTTTCAAGGCCAAGATGCTGTTCCATCGCTGGGGCTGGGTACGCCATCTGCCCGACTGGCGATGCTGCCGCACGTTCTATCCCCATTTCGTGGCCCGCACGAAAGACCGCAAAGACGACACGCTGATGACGACCCTGATCGACGCTTACGCGGAAGATGGAATCATCTTCGCACCGGCCACCGATTTTGCCCCGGAGCTGCTCGTGAACTACGGATCCTTGACCGACCGCCGCCCCAGCGGCCGTCAGCTGAAAGACATCGAATTCGGTTGGCAGCTGGCCAAAGAACTGGGACGTGTCGACGTGGGGCAGACCGTCGTGGTCAAAGGGCTGGCGGCCATCGCCGTCGAGGCGGTCGAAGGGACGGACGAGTGTATTCGGCGCGCCGGACAACTCTGTCCGCAAGGGGGTTTCACCGTGGTGAAAGTCGCCAAACCTCAGCAGGATATGCGGTTTGACGTACCGACCATTGGCCTGGGCACCGTGCAAACGCTGGTTGAATCTGGCGGCAAAGTCCTGGCCATCGAAGCCGGCAAGACCATCGTGGTGGACGAACCGGAGGTCCGAGAATTCGCCCGCCGCCACCGACTCGTCCTGGTGGCCATCGATGCGGCCGAACTCGGCCGGTCGGACCAGGCAGCCTGAACCGGTGCAGCGAGCCGCTCGGGAGCACTGACCAATCGTTGATGTCGACAGGGCCAGAGAGGTCAACTCAGCTGGCAGCGTGCTGAACAAGCGGTTTGTTTCATGAAAGCTGCTTAGGAAAATGGGCGATAGCGCATCAGCGGCGCAGGTAGAGTAGAATCGTACCAGCCGCACTTGCCGCACACCGTGACTCCCGCGAATGGAAGGGATGGCTTCGAGCCCCTTGCCTCCCAGCCGCGCATCCTTTGGGAAGGGGGTGTGGTGCAAAGAAATCGACCCTGGCAGCGAATACGACCCTATGGTTCTGGCCGCTGCACCGGCACGCGCAGTCTGAGGATCGCGGCAGGCGAAGCGCAGCAGGCGAATGGAACCGTGCCCGTGTCGGCCGGCACCCACGCGACCGAACGTGACCAATCCATGTGATGGGAGGCGAACATGAGTGAACAACTCAAAGAGACTGAATCCTCGAAACGGTCCGGCATGCCGCTGGCCCTCAAGATCCTCTTCTGGCCCTTCACGTTCACCTGGAGCCTTCTGTACACACATTGGCTTTCGTATCTGTTCGGTCAGGTGCGTCGCGGCGATCAGCGCATCTACAGCATCAAGTTCATCTGGTACGGCGATGCGATCTACCTGCATCCGATGACCTGGGGGAGCGTGGTGCTGTTCTTCGTGGTCAAGAGTGGAGTGGTGAGTCCTGGCTGGCCGCTGCTCATCTGGTTCGTCCTGCTGGCCATCTGCTTCCTGACGGTGATCTATAACTTCGATATCTTCAAAGCAGGCGTCCTCCTGCTCTGCCTGGTGGCCGTCTTCGGGCTCGCTTACATTTCGCGCGCAGAATGGGCCTGGAACCCGCTGGCCTTTGTCGCCACGTATGTCACCAACCTCCAGGTCACTGTCTCTGAGGGATTCTACATTGCGGCGGCCTGGGTCTTCGCCCTGGTGATCAGTGCCGAAGTGATTTGGGCCTGGCTGTTCAATCGGGTGGAGCTCGACGAGTCCTACTGTTATGAGCATCGATTCCTGCAGAGCACCTCCCGCGAACCGATCTTTGCCCGGGGGCTCAAACGCGAAACGAAAGACCTGCTGGAACTCCTGATCCTGGGAGCGGGCGACATTCAGCACCGCACCAAGAACGGATTCAAGCGGTACAAGAACGTGCCCGGCGCTTCACTCGGATTAGGCAGGGCCATCGATTCCATGCTCGACTATCGCAGCAGCGATGAAATGAAGCTCAGTGGCAGCAAGGATGACGAGGCCGATCAGGCGTCGCTCAGCGACGCGTTTCCCGACGAGCACGAAGGGGACGATGGTTTGCATGAAGAGGAAGGCATCGACGACACGGCCGAGACCAGCTGAAGGCTGGCCGAGGGCCGGAGGAAGTGACGCACTCTTGGCATTCCTGAGAGCCTGTGAATCAATGCGACAATGCTCCATGGCGATGCGGTGCGGTTCCGGCCCCACGATGCCTGGTCCCGGCCATCTTGGCGCCTTGGCCTGTGCGGCGAAAACCGCAAAATATCGAATATCCAACTGCCGAATGTCCAGGGAAGAAGAGCGGACCTAACGCATCTCGACTAAGTCACTCTCTTCCCCTTGGCCATGGGACATTCCTTGTTCGATATTCTGCGGTTCAGACCGCCGGAAACGCAGCGCGTCGGGCTTCGCCGCTGCACGCCCCCGCCTCAACTGTCGCATTGTGCCATTGTCGCATTGCGGCATTTCCTATTCTCGTCCCACTTCCCACCGGCCTGACCTGGATTGGAAGCGTGGCGCAGCCTGATCGCAGCAGCAGCTTCGTCCGGCGCCACTGCCGGAAAGGACACGCTGCCGGGAAGTGGCGAATGAACAGGGAATGCCACAATGCCACAATGCGACGATACTCAATGGTCGGCTGTCGGGGGGGGGCCAGCCGTTGATGGCGCACCCCCGGTCGGCGAAACCGCTGATAGGCTGCGGCGGGAAATCCCTGCAGTTAACCCACTCTTCCTCAATTCACGTGATGTGGTTGGTCGAAGGAAGATAAGCCGTGACTATCGCATCAGGAATTGCGGATTCGTGTTGACCAGGGCAGGACGGTCGATACAATCCTAATTGGCATAAAGTCAACGGCGACTAACAAATACGTCGCGTCACCGAACTCGTATCACGAGTCGGTCAGAGTGGAGGAGGCGGGAGCAGACACGAGTCGTTGATTATATTGCAGCTCATGCAGCATGATTGTCAGTCATTTGGCGGATCGCATTGTCGCGCTTGCTCCGGCGAAACTGAATTTATACCTCGAGATACTGGGTCGGCGATCTGACGGCTATCATGAGCTGGAAACGCTCATGGTGGCGATAACCATATTCGACACGGTTGTTTTTTCGGCCACAGTTGAGGATCGGATCGGACTGACGTGCAGTGTACCCAGCGGAAGCCGCGCCCGGGAACAAGCGATGGGCGGACAGGCCCAGCTGATGGGTGATGTTCCGGTAGACGGGAACAACTTGATCGTGCGGGCGGTCGAGCGGTTGCGAGCAGCAGCCGGTGTGACGGCAGGGGCAGCCATACAACTGATCAAACGCATTCCCTCGGCGGCCGGGCTGGGTGGAGCGTCGAGCGACGCGGCAGCGGCGATGTCAGCCGCCAACGCTTGCTGGAAGCTAGGGTGGTCGCGTGCCAGCTTGGCGGCCCTTTCGGCCGAGCTGGGGAGCGACATCCCGTTCTTCTTTGGCAGCGGCGCGGCGATATGCCGGGGCCGGGGCGAGCTGATTGAGCCGCTGGTTCTTCCTTCAGCGCTGCATGTGGTCGTGGTTCGCCCTCCGAAAGGATTGTCGACAGCGTTAGTGTATCGGCATTGTTCGCCTGCCGTTCGGCCGGCTGATGTTGAGCCGCTCGTGGCGGCACTGCGTGGCGGCCAGCAGAATGGGCTTGGTCGACTATTGACCAATCGCCTGGAACCTGCGGCTGCAAGCCTGACACCATGGATTGCTCGTTTACGTAGTGCGTTTGACCGCCTCGATTGCTTGGGACACCAAATGAGCGGGAGCGGGACAAGTTATTTCGGCATTTGTCGTCATGCCCGCCATGCACGACGTGTGGCGGCTCGCCTGCGAGGTGAAGAACTCGGTTACGTCTCGGTGGCGATGACCCACTCAACACCTTGGCGAATCCCCGCTTGGGCGAGCGAAGAGTAAGGAGAACCGCATGGAAATCACCGAGGTTCGCATCAAGCTGATGGAAGATTCCGACGATCGACTGCAGGCCTTCTGCTCGATCACGATTGATGACTGCTTTGTCATCCGCGACTTGAAGATCATTGAAGGATCAAGTGGCCCCTTCGTGGCCATGCCAAGTCGCAAGCTGACGTCGCATTGTCCGCAGTGCGGCACCAAGAACCACCTGCGCAGCCAGTACTGTAACCAGTGCGGCAGCCGACTGAAGGAAGATCGGACCATTCGCGATCAGGACGGGCGAGCCAAGCTCTATGCCGATATCGCCCATCCGATCAACTCGCAATGCCGCGAGATGATCCAGAAGCACGTGATCGAGGAGTATCGAGCTGAGTTAGAACGTGCCACGCAGCCTGACTACGTGTCCCGTTATGACGACGATTACGATGACGACTCGTTTGACGCGGCCGAATTGGAAGTCGAGTCCCAGCCGCCAGCGACGCCCGCCAAGCGGATCGTCACGGAACATGCGCACATCGAGCCGGCGGAGATCGAACCGCGACCTCCACATCGCCCGCCCT
The DNA here is from genome assembly GCA_041752115.1 of Pirellulaceae bacterium. GTDB lineage: Bacteria > Planctomycetota > Planctomycetia > Pirellulales > Pirellulaceae > JAJRVM01. The sequence goes on from JBGSHS010000082.1 coordinate 5,980, forward strand.
CGCAGGTTCCCGCCAACCGCGTGGTCCAGCGCAAAGGGCCGTTCGGCGCCGGGATTTTCGAGTAACGACTCCAGCTTCCTTTCCGACACGCGTGACGGCATCCTCCGCCGGCCGATGATCCTCCGTCTGCATGGAAACGGGAATCGCGGCGCACGGGCTCAACGCGTGTCGAGGGCCTCCAGGGCCCGCTGCAGAAGGAGCATTGCCGCTTCCTCCTGGCGGTCGGTTCGTTGGGTGGTCTGCAGTTGGTGCCGCCAGGCTGGCAGATCCGTCCGCTCGGCGTGCTGCAGCACGCCCGTCCCACGAGAAACCGCTGCAATGTACACCACTCCGTCCAGCGCGCACGGGGCGTCCGGACCCAGATGCCCTGTAATGGAGGCCGCCACATCGGCTTCGGCTGTGTGCGTAAGAGCTCCCCAAGCCATCGCGTACGCCACCTGAGGGCTCACAACCCCTGCCTGCTCGATCTGGTCCGGCGGTACGCCGAGCCAATCGATCTTGGTCTGGTTGCGGTACGTCACCGCGCTGCCGCAATACCACTGTGAAAGGCCGGGAAACCGGGCCAGCGTTGCTGAGGCCAGTCCTCCCGTGCAGCTCTCGGCCAACACGATCTTGCGACCCGTTTCACTCAGCCGCAGCACCAGTTGCTCGGCGGTCGCCCACAGCATGCTGGCCATCTCACGCCGTTCCTTCCTTGTTGCTCCCGGTGGTCCCTTCGTCCCCGCGGCGTGGCTCATCACCGGGAAACAGGGCCGCAAATAGGAACACACATAAGGCACAGACAGCGGCACACGTCATCCAGATGCCGGTCCACTGATGGTGAACAACGGTTCCCACCTGCGTGGAAAACTCCTCGCCGACCTTCCCGCCAAACACACCACCTACGAAGAAGCCCAATGACAGTACGAAAACACCGTAGAGTGTCTGCATGCTCCCTCGCACATCGGCCGGAGCAATGCGATCGACGTAGATGTAACCCACGGCCAGGAAACAACCGAAACAGAACCCGTGCAACCCCTGTCCGACCGCTGCCAATACCACCTTCACGGTCGCCGAGGGATCAAAATAGAAGACCGAAGCAAACAACAGGCAGCGGACCAGATAAGCGATCAGCCCCAACAGCATGGTTCGTTTGAAGCCCAGACTCTTGAGCATCAGTCCCAGAGTGGCCAGGACCACCAGTTCGCAGATCTGCCCCACCGAGCTGATCCGTTGCTCGAGGGCCCCCCATCCGCCCGAATCGAGAATGTCCCGCATGAACGGGCTGAACCACAAGACGACGAAATTGTGGGCAATGGCAACCAGGAAACTGACCACGACCAGCACCAGAAAGTCGCGGTGCCTCAACATTCTCACAACAATCCCCGGCGCATAGTCCTGGACCCTCCCCTGCGGCGGCGTATGCGGCAAGGTGAGGCAATACACGCCCATGACGATCCCCATGATTCCCGACAGAGAAAAGGCCACCGCCCGAGCTTGCTCCAGTTCGATGCCCTTGAAATCACGCAGCCACCACATTTCGATGATGTAGGCCGGAACGATAAACCCCAGCGTTCCGAACAAACGGATCCAGGGAAATTCCATCTCGCCGTTCCTGAGATGCTGAAACGCCAGCGAATTGGTCAGCATCATGGTGGGCACATACAGGACCGAGTAGACCGTGCCGAGGACAATCACCGGCCAGAAATGCGTCTGCGTCGCCAGCAAGAGCATGAGGATGCCCCCCACCACATGGCACACTGCCATCACGCGTTCGCTGGCAAAAAAGCGATCCACTAACTGACCGACGATGAACGGAGCGAGGATCGGCCCGACCGCCAGTGCGGAGCTGAAGAGCCCGACCTGCATGGGGGTGAAGTGAAGCGTCTTCTCCACGTAAACCGAGGCGATCGGCAGGTAAGCTCCCTGCACGAAATACTGCAGGAACATCATCAGCGACAGCCGACTGAGCATCGGCAGACCAGATCCTTGGATCCCTCGAGCTGTATCTTCCTGCCACGTCTTCATCCATCCACTCCTGACACCAGTGGCAACTGGTCCTGGGAACGCCGAACCACGATACAACCAGCAGCCGGCTCTGCAAATCGCTCCGGCGCCACCGTTCTAACACATTCCCCAGCCATGGTGCCACAGGGTGTCACGCGAGCTTCTCGACGAGTTTCTTGCGGACATAGGCGTTGAAGCGTTCCGCGCTGACGACGCGCCGTCTGTGCAGCCCGCGAGCGATCGTTTCGCGACGGTCATCGGCCGATACCTGGAAAGTGACCGTCGGCCCTTCGACATGCACGACCCGAGCTCGACAGATCACCTCATGCCCGAGCGGAGTGGCGGCCAAATGCTCCACCTCAACCTTCACGCCCACCGACGTTTCGCCCTCGTCCAACAGCGGCGCCAACGCCTCGCGAGCGGCATGCTCCAGAAACCAGATCAACGAGGGCGTGCTCAATACAGCCAGTTCGGCGGAATCGGCAATGTTGATTGTCTGAGCAGGCCCGACAGTGAATGTCAGGTTTCCGGAGTCTCCGATGCGTGGCTGTCGTTTCACGGTCTTGTGGCCCTCAACAGTATCCTCTAGCCGGCGGGGAGATTCACTTGTGTGTTGGCAGATGCCGACGCCAGACGGCGAGCGTTTTTCCACGCTCTGCGCGAGCCTTTTCCACGCTCTGCGCGAGCCTTTCCCACGCTCTGCGCGAGCGTGGCTACCAGTACTAATCTTCCCTCATGCCTGCGTGACAACTTGAGTTTCAGGTTCGTACTCCCGGTGTTGGCATCACTGGCAGCATGAAACAGTAATTCGCCGTCCCTCATGCTTGGCGGTAACAGAACACAAGTCTACCACGCCTGCGTGGACGATCGAAGGCTCCTGGCGGCATCAGCGCTGAGTCTCTTCCACACGCAGCAGACTGCTGCCGGCCGAGGGCGTACAGACCGTCACTCCCGAGGGGAGGCCGGAAGGTCGATAGAACAGCCGATCCAGACGCGATGTGAGCTGGTCGACAGCCTTCGCCTCGACGAGCACCATAGCACAGCCCCCCAGGCCCGCTCCAGCTATCTGCGCTCCCAGCACTCCCGGCGTACGGCCGGCGATGTCCACAATGGCATCGATCTCACGGATGCTGCACCGATACGCTCCCGGCTGGCGATGCAACTGGGCCGATTCGATACGGAGGCGGTCCCAGCTGATCAGGTCATCGATCAGGGCGTGCAGGCGGTCATCCGAGATGTCCGCGACGTAGGGTGTTTCGCGCAGTTGATCGTCGACGTGATAGCACCGTTCGCCATCATGGGAGATCTGCATCAGCGCGCCCAGTCCGACCAGGTCGGCCTTCGTGAGGCAGACGGCGGCTTCGCGGGCTCGCGCACACTCGGCCATGCCGAACCACATCACGCCTCGCACCGGGTATACCGTTTGCCCCTCGACACGTTCGAAGTGCGGTGCCAACACCGGCCAGCTCGGCTGATCGCGCAACAGACGCCGAACCGCCTCCGCAGTCATCGATTCGGGCAGCTCCAGCAGGATCTCGTACATCCGTTGCGGAGGTACCTTGAGAACTGCTGGGTCGATGTCTCGTACATAGTGGATCAGCGGGGCAAATTGAGGGAAGCGGAGCTGGGTCAGCGCCACTCCCAGCAGATATGAAGCCACGCGGGCGTTGAACGCGATCTTGGCGCCGGCAGCCTTGCGAGCCTGCATGAAGGAGTTGCACACCACCAGGCGATGCGACTCCGGAAATGGAATCTGTTCGAGTAATTCGAAGTCGTGGAATCGGACGTGGTTGATGGTCCCCTTCGCGCCATACTTCATGGCGGCGTGGTCGGCACTGCCGCCGCGCGTGCCGACAAACCACTCCCCTTCCCCACAGAAATTGACAAACTGGCTCGGCGTGACTTCCAGTCCATGCAGTGCCGTGGCCGCTTCCGCCGTGGACACCACCAGGGCGGACGAAGAGCTCATCCCGGCCGCCACCGGGATGTTGCCGTGCACCACCAGATCCATCCCCTGCAACAGACGATCACGAAAGGCCATCTGCATGCGGAGCATCGCCGCCTCGATGTAGATGCTCCAACGCCCTGCCGACTCACGCAAATGCCGCTCCAGCTCGTTGCAGTTGATGCAACTCAGCCAGTCATCCCAATTCAGTTGGCTGACTAATCGTCCGAGCGAAATCGAGGCATCGGGAAACACATCCGGCTGCACGTTACGCACTTCGATTCGATCGTCGTCCCGCGGCGAGACCACCATGATGACCTCTTGATTGACGGCCATCAGGTTACAGCAGCCTCCCTGGTAATCGATGTGACGCCCCATCACGTTGATGCGGCCGGGTGACCGTACGATCACCGCCAGACGCTGGTCGCCAAACTCCGCGGCAAACCGCAACAGAGCGGCACGATAGGCCTGCAGCCGCTCGTGCAGCAAAGCCGGTTCGTCTCCGTAGTTCCCGGCCAGTGCCTGATGCGTATCGGGCGGCAGCGGCTCTTCGGCCGGTAGGACCTGCAGCCAGGACGCAATCGTACGACAGACCGAGATCCCCAGGCGGTTCTGCAGCTGATTGCGCGACTGCTGATGCTGGCCGTGGTAATAGTCACTGATGCGCAGCAGTTCTTCCGGATTATTGTACGACATCACATCGCACGCTCCGGTCGTCGCCAGATAGCCGGCTTGATAACGCAGACCGTCGTCGTCGCGCGCCGTCAGGATAGCGCCGATGGCGTCGGTCAAATACTGCTCACCCTGCGCGTTGTCGGAGGCCATATGCTGTAAGCCGTAGGCTAGCGCCCCTTTGCGCACCAGATAGACTGATTCGTTCCGCAGTGACGCATGCAGCGCATCGGTCGCACTCAACGGCGGCTCACCGGCCCCTGAGGCAAACGAATCGGGAAGCGAATCCAGGGATTCCAGCAGCATCTGACGCTCGACCAGTTCGCTCGACGATTGCTGCTCTAACGGGGTCCCGACGGCCGGGCCGAACACGAGCGGCAAAGGCAACGGCTTGCCCGCGTGCTGAACAATCGCTCCCTGCAACATCGCCACGGTCGGATCGCCGTCGAGCGATTCCAGCAGAGTGCGGAGTGTTGCGCGGCATCCGCGCAGCTGAATGTCGGGCATTTCGGCGATTCCCGCCGGTCGACCGGCCGCGTCGATCAGAATGCGGCCAGCCGAAGCGCCCCCCAGTTCTGCGGGAGAAACCAGCATCTGCAGATCGGCCCGCGTCTGTTCAAACTGCTCCAGAAGGCGAGCCAAGACGACACTGCTGAGAATCTTATCCCCGGCACAGACCAGCACACGCGCTCGATCGGATGCCGCGGTCAGAGCCTGTAGTCCGCAGCGCGCCGCATCGCCCGTTCCCAAGGCATGCGGCTGGTAGGCAAAGATCACGTTCGAAAACCGCTCGCCGACCGTCTCGACCACCTGCCCCGCCATCTCCCCCACGACCACCACGTTCTGCAATGCGCCCAGACGATTGTACGTATCCAGAGCGCGGACGATGGTTGGCACACCCGCAATGTCGAAGCAGACTTTGTGCATGTACCGGTTGCGCATCCGCCGCCCTTTTCCAGCGGCCAGCACGATCGTGAACAGGGGCGTGTCGTCCGACATGCAATATCACCTTGGGCACCTCGCTCACCAGGTGCAGCTCAGGAGACGAAATCGACCAGGTTGTCCTTCCAGTTTAATCACCGCCGGCCAGGAGAGAACTACCGTGGGTGAACCACCCTCGGCCACCAACTGACCGAGGAGGCTTCTAACTGACAGGGCTACTAGCTGATGGTGAAACCGACCGAGGGCAACGGGGCCGTGGCGAACCGCATGACCAGCCGCCTCGACCGCCCGGCGGCTGACCGGGTCGTACCGGCGGC
>JBGSHS010000083.1:0-4648 GCA_041752115.1 Pirellulaceae bacterium
CTGCCGTGGCTACACCCGCGGTGTTACCACCGCCAGCGTACGACTCGGGGCCAGCGTATCTGGCTAGGATTTCGCTGTAAGACTCTTTCATTCTCAACTCCAAACCGGTTTATCCCGACGCTTTCCGAGCACGAGCACGAGCAGGATTACGAGCACGAGCAGGAACAGGAACAAGGCTACTGGACGAGGTCGTCCAACAGCGGTTCGAGCTGCTCACTCCAGGCCGAGCTGTCCCAGCGGCGCCAGACGTCTTGAGCCGAGCGGGCAGCCACGGTGCTGGCCCACCGGTCAACGCCGTACTCCAGACTGAGGACCGACCGCACGGGAGTCGCGACGATCGGAGCCGCAGCACCAGTCGTCACGATCGATTCGGAGCTCATTTCGGTCATTGGTACCAACGCCGCCACCGCCCAACTGCCCGAATCGGACGCTCCCACCGCCTCTCCTTCGCCCTGTGCACTGGAGGTCTTGTGGTTCAGGTAGTCGATAACCAACAGAACGTCTCTTGGGGACAAACGCCCGTCGCGCGACGTATCATAGAAGGGATCGGACAACGGCAGGTCACGCACCAGCGGCAGCGCGTGCGAACCGACTCGGTTGAGCAGATCGATGCCCAACAGCGCATCTCTCGGCGAAATCGACCCATCGTCACTCACGTCCAACGGCAGACTGCCGTTGTGCCACGGCCGCTCCGTGGTCAACGTGATCGTGACCGTCGCGATTTGGCTGTCAAAAGCCCCATCCGCCGCTCGGTACTGGAAACTGTCGATGCGGTTGAAGTTCGTTTTGGGGGTATAGATGAAGCTGCCGTCCGCCTGCAAATCAATCGTTCCGTGCGTCGGGCCCTGGACCAGAACCGCCTCGAGTTGCCCGTCTTCCCACACGTCGTTACCCAGCACGCCCGGCGCAGTAACCTCAAGCGTCGTGTTCTCGGCCATCACGTAGCTGTCGTCAGCAGCAAACGGCTCGTTGTTGATCTTCACCACCAGTGCATGGCTGCCCGACACAATGGCGACGACACCATTGACGTAGTCGTAGGCCAGTTCCGGACCCCAGAATGACTCGAGCGCCGCAAGGTCCTGCCCACTGATCGCCTCAAACCACTCTTCGATCCGCACCGTCTCATTCGTCTGCTCGATGTGCAGCAGGTCACCCGGATCTATCGACTCTCCAACGGCCACGTAATAGCCGATGTCCGAGTTGGTGCCGTCGGTGAATCGACCGTCAATCAGATTCCCCTCACCGTCCTGCACCAGAGTCGGAGTGCCGTCATAAGTCCACCAAGTGAGCTTCTCCGAGACAGTGCCTGCCACCTGGTCCACAACGTCTGACGAGCCGAACAGCCGGCTACTGTCGGGCGAGATGCCGTAGAGCCCCGTTCCTCGACCTGTGGGATCGGTCACCGCTCGGCGTGTGGTATTGTCCGCTTCCCAGACCGTGCCCACGGAACTGATGCCCACCTTCACTCGATCATCCGAGATGCCGAAGATCACGCCCACATTCGTCACACTGCCGGCGCTCACCAGCGATTGATCGTATTCAAACACCGCTCGCGCGGCGTCGGACGTGCCCGCCACGACACCACTGGCGTTCACCGCCAGGCCTTCGGACGCCTGAACCGTGGAGGTCCCTCCAGCACCAGCCAGAACTCCCAGGCCGACCGTATCAAAACTGCTGCCGTCATACGTCGCTCGGTACGCTTCGCCAAACACCGGAGCGTTGGCCGACACGGAATACCCGGTCATGAAGAGCGTCGTCCCGTCCGTGTTGATGTCGTCCACTCGGGTCTTGCCGCCCAAAGTGGGAATCAACTGGCTGCTTGCCACACTGGCAGTGTTCGTCTCCAGATCGTAATTGAGCAGCACCAGATGACCCGCCTCAGTCGCTCCACTGGCGGAATTGCCGACCACCGCCAGCTGATTGCCGTAAAAGGCCACGCCGGTCAGGTCCTTAAAGGGACTGGCCCCATCGGTAATGACCGAGCTGAGGTCGATGTACGCCCAATCGCCGATCGAAGCGAGCAGACAACGGGACTCAAGCGGCTGAATCGACAGCTGTCGCTTGGCCAGTCTGGCCCGCCGGCGGCGGTCAGAACGCAACGCTCGTGGCTGGAATCGTGTTTGTGCGCGCATCATAAGTACTCTAACTGCTTGGTCTTGGGGAAATCGTCGTCTCTACAGAGGTTCCGCTGCTTCTACCTCAGAATGTGCATAGCTCTTTCCATATTAATCATCCCTGAAGACAAAGCAAACGATATCCAAGCCCCCTCCTGCCACCCCCCCCTGGACAGAGTAACACGATGAGCGACAAGCTCCGCCCACCTTTGCGCCGCGCAGGCAAGAGAGCACAGGCAAGAAACACACCGATCCGGTCCTTCGGGTGAAGTACCGGATCGGTGTGTGTGTGTGGGGCCAGATATTAATCAGCTTACTAATATGGAGAACAAGCACCCGTGTCGACGTCTCCGACCATATGGAAGTGGTTATGGTCGATGTAGATGACTTCCCGAGCGTCCTCGTCACGATGGGAGTACGGGATTGGCCAGCCGACCCAGGTGATTTCTTCGTAGTAGACCGTGCACTTGTAGTGAGCGTGATGGAGCTGAGCTGGACCAATCATCGGGACGAATCGGGGCGGATCGACGTAATCGGCGATCTTTTCCTTGCAGATCCGGACGTTGTTCCGCTGCACTTCATGCAGGAAGGGGAGTCCACCCTCGATGGGGCGAGCCTTCTCGAAGGCGACCATCACCTCATCGTCGCTGGGCGGATCCAAGGCCACAGCCGGCCCGCCCGCGGTGATCGGGCCCAGAATCGGGACCCGCTCGTATCGTTCATGGGCCCAAGCCTGGTCTTCCTTCTTGTCCTGGAAATAAGGGCTGACAGGAATCGGAATGGGAAGCATCGGCCCCATCGTGGGACGGATGCACCCGGTGCTTCCCAAAACCAGGAGCGCCGTAACGATGCAGAGGGCGGCGGAAAGCGGCTTGTGCGACATCTGATCTTCCTTGATGGTCACGTGATGAGCGGTCATGCGGTCGGGAATTGACCAGCCAGTTGATTCATCCATTCGCCCGCAGATAAGCTCGTCCGGGCTACTGATTATCGCTACCCTAGTTATCGTGTTAATTTAGGACGAACTTGCGGATTTTTCTGATTCTTCTGAAGATTTTCGATTTCCAGCCTCGCTGCCCCGGCCCTGCAATTGCCCGGACCCCAAGACATACTGCCCCACAGCAGTCTGAGCCAACGCAGTTGCCGTTTGTCGCATCATGGCAGACCTGCCACAGGTCCAAGGTCAGAAGAGGCGGCGCCAGCTGAGTGACAGTTGACGTCCGACGTCGGGCGTCGAGCTCAGTCTGCTCAGCCGAATCTGCCATCGAATATCGGGTTAGTCTGGGGGGAATATCACCCTTTTTCCGATTATTCTGCGGTTTTTCTGGGGCGGGGCGGATTCGAGCGCAAGCACGAGCTTGAGAAGGCAGAGAACCGCAGAATGATGAAGGAAGACGAGCCGGGCCGCTCAAAGGGAAATTGGACATTCCTTGTTCGGTCATTTGCGGTTCTTCTCCCCTGGAAACTGGGCATTCCCAATCTCGTTCGGCGCGAGATTTGCTAGCCGGCCGATTCTTTCAGACTGCGTTAGCTACCACGCAGCCCCCTCAACCTCCCCCAACCCCCGCGAGCTCCGCTCGTGGGTGAATCAGATGGTCAGCTACCGCGCCGCTCGCCCCCTTCCTCCTCGACCCCCGCGAGCTCCGCTCGTGGGTGAATCAGATGGTCAGCTACCGCGCCGCTTTCTCCTCTCTCCCAGACCCCCGCGAGCTCCGCTCGTGCGGTGCATCAGATGGTCAGCTACCGCGCCGCTTTCTCAACCCGAATATGCCTGGACCGGCTGGCCGTCGCGGGGCTACTCGTTGGCTCGAGACTCGGTCCGGGAACGGATCGAGCAGACGAAGCCGCACTGGGAGCGGGGCAGCTGGCGAGTATGGGAATACCGCGGGACCGACGACGGCGTGCAGATTCTCTTCAGCACAACACCGGAGATCACCCCCATCGTCGTGGCGCAACGAGCGAAAGGTCGGCTGGCCGACGCGCTCCGCTCGGCCGGTCTCCGAGTCCCGTTCAGCCGGAAGGTGGCGGTCCGAGCCGTCGGTGACAAAACACGGCGCGACGTGGAGGCCTATCTGGAGCGACAGGTGGCGAAGGAGCAATTCGTGGACCCGCCGTTCGCGCAATGCATGGCCGAGTTGATCGTCGTCCACCCGGATGTCGACCTGTCGCAGCCGATGGAGCGAAACCGCGGTCGGTACTGGTATAACCTGCCCCTGGTGCTGGTCGTCGAGCAGCATGCTCGTCTGGAGTCCTGGAATCGCTTGGCGGCGCCGTAGCTGACCATCTGCTTCACCGCACGAGCAGAGCTCGTGGGGGTCGGGGACGGGTGAGAAGACGCCGTGGTAGCTCACCATCTGATTCACCGCACGAGCGGAGCTCGTGGGGGTCGGGGAACAATACTGTTCGGCACGAAATTTGACCTTTCTATTTCGGGGGGGTGGATCGGTGGCTCAGGGGGCGCGATCGGCACGTGGACGAGGGTGAGTCCGTTGAACTCAATGAGTTCTGAGCTTCCGCGTGCGCAGCGCGAAACC
>JBGSHS010000084.1:0-5709 GCA_041752115.1 Pirellulaceae bacterium
TTGCTCCAGCACGGTGCGCTGAGTCTCTTTGACTTTCAGCTCCAATTCGGCCTGCGTGACCGTGATCGCATTGCCTTCGACCTCTAACTCTGTCACGTAGCCGAGCTTGAACAGATCTTCCGAATGACGGAGCATCTTCTGAGAGGTTTCCAGGTTCGTCCTGGCAATCGTCAATTCCCTCTTCAACGTCTCCAGTTGCGATCGATAGGTCCCCTCGAGGTATGCCGAGATGGCGATCTCCGCCTTGGCCACGTCCGCCTTGGATTGCTCGAGTGTGGCCCGCGCTGTATGGGCATTCGTCGTTTGCTGGCTGACAGCATCCTCAATCCGCTTCGTATCCAGACGTACGAGCTCGTCGCCTGCGGCCACTTCCGAACCACCGTCGATCACCCAGTTGACCGTGCTGTAACCGCGGACTTTGCATTTGATCTCGGTGTTGTTGGAACTCTCCAACGTCCCTTGTTCGATGACGGAGACAATCAGCTCACCGCGAGAAATGGTGTGCGTCATCTTGGGCGCGGCCGCTTGCGGAATGAGACTGCCCCGAATCAGCGTGATAGTGACCACCAGCACTGCGAGCACCGCGGCTGCGAGCAGTCCACGTTTCCACCACCGGCTGCGCGGAGCAGAGGGAGTCGGGCTCTGCTGCCGTGGCTCTTGCAGCTGTGGATCGAGCTGCGATTCAGGTTCTCGCCCGGCTTGCGCCAGCATATCGGTCGACATGATCACCCACCATCGCAAAATAGGACCGCGGGAGGACTCCGCCAGCCACAGGAAGCGGAACTGACAGCGTTACCCAGCGTCCATTGTACCAACTGAGACGAAGGTTGCGTGAGGGTTCACTGCGTATCGCCAGGGTCCAGTGAGCACAACTGTATCCATTTGTATCCACTGGGGCATTCACTCGTTTGGGCGGTCTACGGCCGCGCCGTCACCAGCCTCGGCGGGTATTTCGGCAGGTGCAGCAGGCGGTGGCAATGGATCGACGTCCACTGCATTGATCAGATCGGCCGGCACGGGAGGCGGCAGCTCCTCAGGAGCGGCGCCGTCCCCGTTGATCGCGTTCTCCGTCCAGGCACCGTCGCGATCCAGTTGCATCACGCCCATTTCGCGAGCCAGTCGCATCTTGGCTGCATAGTAGTTCAGCCAGACACCTAAGAATGCATTTTGCGTATCCCGCAGCGCCGCTTGAGCTGACAGCAGGTTGATTGCCGCCGTCGGGCCGAATTGGGCCGCACGTTGCCCGGGTCGAGGCGGTGGTACGGGCGCGTAGAGCGAGGCCCGCGTCATATCGACGCGCTGAATCGCAATCGCCACGGCGCCGCGTTGAATCTCGAGGCTTTCGCGCAGTTGCTCGATCTCCCGCAGCAACTGGCGGAGTCCCAGGTGGAGCGCATCGCAGGATTGAATGAAGCCGCGACGGCTCTGTTGATAGTTGATCAGTGACTCGCGATAAGCATTGCGCTCCAGCAATCGCGTGAAGGGGGCGTCGAATTCAAATCCCATCCGGAGATTCGCTGTCGGGGCGCGGAAGCTGACGGGGTTGTTTCGCGCTGTTCGCAAGTTGCCGTCCGCCGTCACATTCAGCACGGATTGCAGAGCGTCTGCATTCACCTGAATCGAACGCCAGCTATCCACCAGGGATGCGCGGGCGTTCATGAAGTCCAGTCGATTGGCCAACGCGATGTCAAACGCGGCCCGGGGCTGCAATTCCACCGTATCGACGGTCACTGTGTCGAGGCGAGCCCGTGCCTGCACCAGAATGGACCGTTGGACCAGACGCAACATGCTGTTCAGCCAGATGGTCAGCCGTCGTTCGACCACAGCCGGGGCTTCCGTGGAGAGACTGTCCTGAAGCTGATTCAATGCAGTCTCAGCCACTCGGAATTGCTGCCGTAGATCGGCCAGGGTCTCGGCCAATTGTTCTCGATCTTGGCGGTACTGCTGTCGCTCGTCATCGTCCATGAATCGTTCGCGTGCCGGTACCGCCGCATTCATCCGCACCAGGTCTCCCTGCGTGTCGTTCAGCTGGCGTTCCGCCAGGTTGAGCAGGGCGAAGATATCGTCCAGAATTGGGCGCAGCGAATCGATCGTGGCGTCGTTCGGCAATTGCCCGACGCGGTCTCGCAACGCGATCATGGAGTCCTGGACGGCCGTCGCTTCGCGCGCGACAAGCTGAAACTGGCGAATCGGCTGGTCATCCAGTTCGACCGGCACGTCGGGTGGCAAGCCGAGCGTCAGGGTCTTGTAGCGATCGAGCGCGAGAGCAAAATCATTGCGACTCTGCAACAGGCGAGCCTTGTCGGTAAAGATATTCTGCTTAAACTGATCCACTTGCACCAGGTCAATAATGCCGACATTCAACAATGCCACCAGCTGGTCCAACGTCCTCTGTTGCAGGCTGAGATTATCCTCCGCGTTGCGGATCTGTTGTAGCTGCTGCAACAGGCCCACATAGCCACCAACAAAGCCTTGTCCCGAGTAGGAGACTAGCCGGGTGCTGTTGTTGCCTCGTTGTGGACCGACGACCCCCAGTTCGCCAATGGCGATTTGCGTGTAGAATCCCTGTCGATATTGGTAGTAAGCACGCAAATCTGCCAGCAACCCGCGTTCCGCCAGCGTCAGTTGTTCCAGGGCGACATCCTTGCCGGCCCCCCGCAACAACGGTTGGATAAACGAGAAATTGGCCAACGATGCGGCGAGATTCGAGTCGTTGCCGGTGAACTCAAAGACGAAGGAGTTGGCAAACCCGACCAGGAGTTCACCCGCCGTCGCGAATCGCCGACGAGCCTGAAGCGCCGGGTCCGCCCCGAAGGGCCGCCCGATTGTCACGCGGTTGTTCTCGACTCCCGCTCCGTGAATGGGCGGGGTCACAATGAAGCGTCCCAGGACTGGGTCGTACCGCAACGCCGGTGGAATTAATGATCCAAGGTGTTCGTACTTCGCGTCATAGCCGCCGAAGAACTGCGTATCCAACCGAAAACGCTCGGCCGTGACATCCAGAGCGGACAAGTAAAGCGTTTCCAGTTGAGTCTGCTGAGCGGGCGAATGCATGTAGGCGAGTTGGAGCGCGGAGTCCACGTCGAGCTTGATCGCGTCGTCTTGAGCAACGGCCACATAGTCATTCAGCGCCCCGACCCAAGCCGGGTTCTCCAGACCGATCCGCTCGCCATTGTCATCCCAGTGCGACCAGCCTTTTTTCCCGCTCACCACCTGCATGTATTGGTGCGAGGCGGGATCGTCCGCCGGCATGGGGGAACGATCTGGGTTGTAGGGGTCATAAAACCGGCTGCGCGGGTCCATGTCGATGCCGAAGTCCGTCGCGCACCAGCGTGGGTCGGCGTTCCGCTCAGCAATTACCTCGTAAGCTTCGCGATCCGCTTGAACTCGGTACTTCGCACGCGAGCACCCGCTGGTGATGGCGACGACGACGAATGCCAGCAGAGCTAGCGTTCCCCGCACTCGCAACACTTGGGGTGATTCGTGCATTGTCGGCGTTCCGGTGACCCGCTTGGAGGCACGGACCTCGGGCCGCGAGGCGCATATTGAGTTCCACTTGATTCCTCCAGCCGTCTTTATCGCCACGTGGATTACACAGACTTTAACGATTATGTCAATGATTCTGCCTGCGTAAAATGCGGTGCCATATCGGCCGAGCTTTACCTTCGAGCGTCGTTCGGTTTCCGACACCGAGCACCGGAGCCCAAATGCATGCAAGGGTTGCGGCTGATTGAGATGTCACAACAGCCGATAGCCGCGATCTGTGTGCGTTGGTCCCACTTCTCGCGCACGGAGAGCCCATAACCCACCAGTCGCAGTTTCCAACCATTGGTCCGGGTTATGAAGGCGCGCGACAAAAAGTGTCTCTGTTTGGATGTTCGAGACCTGCTTGGCTCGCACAACTTTCTTCTAAACATCGCCGAGATAAGCATTTATCACCTGCCGGCGATCGGCAGTGCGGCACCGAATGGCGCGATCTAATGCGGGTACGTACCCGCATTCAGCGTTTCGGGAGCCTGCACTATGCCCAAAGTCACTTCTGACTATGTCCCTAAGTACCGTCTGCACCGAGCCCGTGGCTTGGCGCGCGTCACGATCGATGGCGTCGATTTCTACCTGGGACCCTACAAATCCAAGGCCAGCTACCTCGAATACGATCGCATCGTCAACGAGTGGTTGGCCAACGGCCGACGGCTGGCCAGTCCCGACACTGAGCGATCCATCACGATGGTGGAGGTCATCGCCGCCTACCGCCGCTTTGCGAAGACCTATTACGTCAAGCACGGAAAGCCTGCTTGTGAGCTGCAGATTATTGACGCGGCAATCAAGCCACTCAAGAAGCTCTACGGTCGGACACCCGCCACAGAGTTCGGCCCCAAACGACTCAAAGCGGTACGTCAAACCATGATCGCGGTCCACTGGACCCGCAACCATATCAACAAACAGATTGGCCGGATCAAACGGATGTTCAAATGGGCGGTCGAGGAAGAGCTGGTGCCGGGCAGTGTATTCCAGAATCTGGCCACGGTGGCCGGGCTGCGCAAAGGGCGCTCTCCGGCCCCGGACCGGCCGCCGATTCAGCCCGTTCCCGAGGATGTCTTTCAGGCCACGCTGCCTCACTTGCCCACGATTGTCGCCGACATGGCCCGGTTGCAGCGGTTGAGCGGAATGCGTCCCAATGAGGTCTGCATCCTCCGACCATGCGATGTGGATACAAGTGGCGACGTGTGGCTTCATCACCCGAGCGAGCACAAGACCGAACATCATGGTCGCTCGCGCGTCGTTTAACTTGGTCCCAAAGCCCAGTCGATTTTGCGGGTCTATTTGCTGCGGCCGGCTGACTCCTTCTGTTTCTCGCCGCGGGACACGGTGGACCATACGATCCCAAACCGCCTGAGGGAGTCATCCTTCAGCGTGTGGGGAGCAAATAGGTCGCTCCGGCACGTGTCGCATCGAGGTGGTAGCAACAGCTCGCGTGCGGCACGGGCGGACAAGGGGGATTCGTCCCCTTCTTAATTCTCGCGAACTTCGCGTTGCATTACATCAATTCGGCAAAGGGGCGTAGCCGGGCAACAAACTGCGTGAGTCCTTGGTTTTCGAATGTCTCCAGCAGTTCCCCAACCGTTTTGGTCGGATTGCGGAGGCTCTCCCGCTGCCGCTTGACGGTCGCCACCACCAGAGCCGTGGCCGAGTCAATCATGTCGCTCAGGAAATCATCCGGGTGCAACGCCTCGATGTCATATCGCGATAAGATGTCGGCGGGGAAATCTCTCAGGTTGAAGGTGATGATGACACTGGCCACGCCATGAATGGCCGCAGCCAGCACATGGCGATCATCCGGGTCGGGTAGGGCCAGCGAATCGATCAGAGCCTCGTGACCGCTGACGAGGCAGTCGCGGACGGCGCCATTCATCAGTTCCTTTGTTCTGGCCAGTCGTTCGGGCGACAGTTGGGGCCTGCCTTTGAGCACATTTCGCATCCACTCATCATGGATGGCATCGGTCCATTTGGCTTGTACTAGTCCCGCCTGCGCCAACCGGATAAACAGGTCCCGAAGAGGCGCCGGGTACAGGATGTTGGCGTCGTAGACGGCAGTAACGGGGTGATCCATCAGTAACCCATCTTGAGTTCCTGAGCGTCAGCGGAAAGCTGGTCGAGCACCTTTTCCCTGGTCTCGTCATCCTTCCTTTTGTACGCCATCAGGTCGTC
>JBGSHS010000085.1:0-9137 GCA_041752115.1 Pirellulaceae bacterium
CTCCCTTAACCAACGATTCCGCCATGACCCGCGAACCGCAGAAGACGCAGCGGCGAGACCTTCCTGCAGACAGTGACAGTCCATCGTCACTGATTGCCGCGCTCCAGGGCGATCTGGTCTTTGGTCGCCGGTATCGAGCCACGCGGATTCTCAAGGGGGGAACGACGACCCTGACACTCCTGGCCGAGGACCAGCGTGACCACGCCCGGGTGGTGGTCAAGACCATGCGTCGGGCGAGCGTTCCGGAGGGGATGCAGCTGCGACTGGAACAGGAGTGCCGCCAGTTGTGTGAGTTGCGGCACGTCGATCCCCCCCCGCTGCTCGACTTCGGCAACGACGATGATCAGGTCTATCTGGTGCTTCCCTACGTACAGGGAATCTCTCTGGAAGAGCGTTTGTCTGGGGGACCGCTCAGTGCGCGAGAGACGGTGCAGCTGGGCATCTGCTTGTTTCATTCGCTCCGGGAACTGCACGCCCGCCGCATCCTGCACCGGAACATCAAGCCGGGCAACGTCATCGTCCGAACCGACGGTACCACGCTGCGCGCCGCACTGATCGATATCGGACTGGCCCACACCCTGCTGGCCAACTCCTTGCCCGACCAGCTGACGCCCTCCGCCGTGCGATACACGTCGCCGGAGCAGGCGGGCGCCATGGACGTCGATGTGGCCGAGCCCGCCGACCTCTATTCCGCCGGCATTCTGTTGTACGAATGCCTGTGCGGACATCCGCCGTTTGCCGCCGAGTCGGTGGGAAAACAGCTCTTCCAGCACATGACGGCTCCGGTGCCGCCCATGCAGGAAGCCGGGGTTCGTGTCCCGCGGGTATTGGAAGAGATCGTCTTGCGGCTGTTGCGCAAAGATCCTCGCGACCGGTACCAATCGGCGACCGGCGTGTTGGCCGATCTGCAGAGCGTGTTATCGGGCCTCGACCGGGGCGAATTCGATCTGCACATCACGATCGGCGCGGCAGACGTCCGGTCCAGTTTGACCGAACCGGCACTGGTCGGACGCGAACGGGAACTGGAGCAGTTCGAGCGGTGCCTGGCCCTCGTGAAGGAGGGTACATCGACCCTGATCGTGGTGGAAGGTGAATCGGGGAGCGGTAAGTCACGTCTGCTGATGGAAATGGCGCGCCGCGCGGTTCATCAGCACCTCTGGATGTTGCGCGGCATGGCCATGCGCGATGTCGGACCTCGCCCCTTCCAGCTGCTGGCGGGAGTGGTGGAGGAGTTTGTCGCTGAGGCCAAAGCGCATCCGAAAGTGGAAGAGGAGGTGTTGGAGCGGTTGGGCGACTATCGCGATGGTGTGATTGCCGCCCTGCCTCACGTCGCTCAGGAACTCGGCTGGCGTGACGGCAGCGGCCACATGCCCGAGCAGTTCGGTGAGAACCGCAGCGTCCAGGCGCTCGCCCATTTCCTGCACGCTCTGGGGACTCCCGCGCGCCCTGCCGTCATTTTCCTCGACGACTGTCAGTGGAGTGATGAGCTGACGACCAAGCTGATTGAGCGGTGGGACAATATCCGGGCGGAAGCCGCGGCAGGACATTCGCACGTGCTGCTGGTCCTGGCCATGCGGTCGGAAGAAGTGCCAGGTGATCACAATCTGCGCCGCCTCAACGCCCAGGCTCACCTGCAGCTGGGTCCCTTCACTCCGGGCGAGATCCGGCGTCTGGCCGAATCGATGGCCGGCCCGCTCCCCGACCAGGCCGTGGATGTCGTGCGGGAGTTGTCGGGCGGCAGTCCGTTCATGGCGTCCGCGGTCCTGCATGGCCTGGTGGAATCCGGTGCGTTGGTGTCCGACCGGGACGGATGGCGTGTGGAACCGCTCGCCATCGCCAACCTGCAGTCATCCAACCAGGCAGGTTCATTCCTCACTCAGCGGATCGAGTTGTTACCGCGTGCCACGGTGCAGCTGTTGAGCAGCGGCGCCGTGATCGGGAAGGAGTTCGATTTGTCGTTTGCGACGCGGCTGGCATGCCAGACGCCATCCCAGGCGATCGCGGCGTTGCACGAAGCGCGCAGTCGCCACATGATCTGGGTGCGGGCCAACGGGTTTCAATGCGTGTTTGTGCACGACAAGATCCGCGAAGCGCTGCTGGCCCGCCTGCCGCAGGAAGAACGAACGGAATTGCACCGCCGCGCCGCCATCTACCTGCAACACCATGCACCGCAGCGTGTTTCCGAACTCGCCTATCACTTCGACGCGGCCGGAGACAGCTGCCAGGCGCTGGGCTACGCGCTGGAAGCCGCGCATCAGGCCCGCGCTCGCCACGCCCTCGAGATCGCGGAACAACAGTACCGGATCGCCCAACGCGGTGCCGAGACGGCGTCGGCACAGGTGCGGTTTCAGATTGTGGAGGGACTGGGTGATGTCCTGATGCTCCGAGGAAGGTACGACGCGGCCGAGGCGTTGTTTCGACAGGCGGCCGATCTGGCCGAAGGACGAGTGGCACGGGCCCAGATCTGCGGCAAGCTGGGGGAACTGTCGCAGAAGCGTGGCGCCATTGAGTGTGCCATCGAGTATACCGAGGAGGCACTGCGCGGACTGACACAGATCGTGCCCCGGTCCGACCTGATGTCGTTCCCCTTGCTCTTCTGGGAAGTCTGGGTGCAGCTGCTGCACACCCTGCTGCCGCGCCTGTTCGTCCATCGCCGCAAGCGGAACCCGAACGAGCAGGAACAGCTGACCGTCCGACTGTTTAACAATCTGGCCTTGGCGTACTGGTATGGTCGCAGCACCTACATCTCATTGTGGGCCCATCTGCGCTGCATGAATCTGGCGGAGCGGTTTCCTCCCACGCTGGAACTGGCCCATGCCTATTCCTCACACGCCGTGGCGATGGGGGTCATCTCCGCCTTCACCCGCGGTCTGATCTCCGGACTCGAACGAGGCATGCTCTATGCGCGCAAGTCGCTGGAGATCCGCAAGTCGTTCGGGGATCTGTGGGGACAGGGTCAGTCGCTCCATTACAGCGGGATTCTCTTATATACCGAATCGCGGTTCATGCAGTGCATTGAAGCCTGCCGCGAAGCGCTCCGCCTGCTCGAACGAACCGGGGACTTCTGGGAAGTCCACACGGCCCGCTACCAGGTCGCTGCCTCGCTCTACCGTCTGGGCAACATGCAGGAGGCAATTGATGAAGCCCAACGCAACTACCGGTCGGGACTGGAGCTGGGCGATGAGCAGGCGTCGGGGATCATCCTCGACGTCTGGTCCCGCGCTGCGGGTGGGAGGATTCCCGAGGAGATTGTCGCGGCAGAACTGGCTCGCGACCGACGAGACACTCAGAGCATCGCTCAGGTTCTTCTGGCCGAGGGCGTTCGCCGACTCGGACACGATGACGTACGGGGCGCGGCGGAGCTGATCGAGCGTGCGGTCCGCCTGATCAACGACACGCATGTCAAAACGGTTTACACCGTACCTCTGCTGGCGTGGCTGGTCACCTGCCGCCGTCGCCTGGCCGAAGAGTGCAGCCTGATGAACCCGAGACGGGGGCGTCTGCTGTTGCGACAGGCTCAACAGGCGGTACGCCAGGCGCTGCGCGCGGCGTGCGTCTGCCGCAGCGACATTCCCCAGGTGCTGCGCGAACAGGGATTGATCCTGGCGTTGCAGGGAAAACCGGGCCAGGCGCAACGAGCGTTTGCCCGAAGCCTCTCCCTGGCCCTCACGATGGGAGCCCGTTACCAGTACGCGCTCACCCTCAAGGCGCGCGCCGAAGTCGGCCTGGAAGCCGGCTGGCCCGACGCGGCAGAACAGCTGGCTGAAGCCGACGAACTGTTGAACGAACTGACGCTGCCACCCACCGCGTCCCTCCCCGACCAGCGCGGCCAGGCGGAACCAACGACTCTCTCATTGGTCGATCGCTTCGGGACCGTCCTCGACTCCGGGCGCAAAATCGCCTCCGCCTTGTCACCCGACGACGCGCTGAGCGAAGTACGGCAGGCGGCCCAACTGCTGCTGCGCGGTGAACAGTGTCTGCTGCTGCAGGTCCAGCAGCTCGGCGATATCATCCAAGTGGTCCCGTTTCCAGGTGAACCGGAGGTGGAGTTCCATCGGGCGATGGTCGAGAAATGTGCACGGGAAGGACGTGCGATCGCCTTCGCCGACAGCGATCCCGAAGAGCATGCCTTCCACGACGCCGGGCCCCGCTGCGGATCGGCCCTCTGTGTACCGATCTTCGTCCGTGGCCGGGTGACGGCGAGCGTCTACGTGGCGCATCGACATGTCAGGCAACTCTTCGGCCCCGATGAAGAGCGGCTTGCCAGCTTCATTGCGGTTTTGGCCGGCGCCGCTCTGGAAAACGCCGAAGGATTCCAGCAGCTGCAAAGCCTCAACGAAACGCTCGAACAACGTGTCGCGGAGCGAACCGCCGCGGCCGAAGCGCGCGCGCGCGAACTGGCTCAGTCCAACAGCGAACTGGAACGACTCACACGAGAACTGATCGAAACGGAAGATAATCTGCGGCAGGCCAAAGACGCCGCCGAGGCGGCTAACCGGGCCAAGAGCCAGTTCCTGGCGACCATGAGCCACGAGATCCGCACCCCCATGAATGGCATCATGGGCATGTGCGAACTGACGCTGAAATCACCGCTCAGCCAGCAGCAGTCGGCCTACCTGAAGAATGTCCATCAATCCGCCGTCGCTCTGATGCGCCTGCTCAACGACATCCTCGACGTCTCGAAGATCGAAGCCGGCAAGATGGAACTGGAACGTGCTCCGTTCGATCTGCACGAAGTCGTCATCGACACCGTGCGCATGCTCGGTGCCGCGGCAACGTGCAAGAGCGTCGAGGTCACCTGCCGCATCGCAGCGGACGTACCTGCCACCACGCTCGGCGATGTGGGGCGAGTACGCCAGGTACTGGTCAACTTGATCGGCAACGCACTGAAGTTCACCGAGGAAGGTGAAGTCTACGTCAATGTCTCTGTCGATACCTGGGGAAACGACTGGGTCGATGTCCATTTCGCCATCCGCGATACCGGTATCGGAATTCCCCCAGACAAGCAACAGCGGATCTTCGAGTCGTTCGCACAGGCCGATGCCTCCACCACACGACGATTCGGCGGTACCGGCCTCGGGCTGGCCATCTCGGCGCAGCTGGCCGAACTGATGGAAGGTTGTGTGTGGGTTGAAAGCACACTGGGACAAGGAAGTACGTTCCATTTCACCGCTCGACTGGCAGTCCCTGCTGGCCGTCCAGCGGCGGTCGTGCTCCCGTCCCCGCTCCAGCCACGATCGTCCGCATCGCCGCCGTCCGCATCCCCGCCGTCCGCACCCCTGCGAGCCCTGCTGATCGACTACCATGCGACGAGTCGCGGGATCTATGAGGAGTTGCTGGCTTCCTTCGGCATCCTGGTCACGTCGGCGACCACCCTGCGGGGCGCGGTGGAACAGCTGACGATCGCCTCCCAAAGCGGTCCTGCCTTCGCCTGGGCGATCGTTGTCGGTCGGGCCAATCCCGAGCTCTCCGCCGCACGCATCGCCCAATGGCTCAGCGCCGCTGCCCCGACATCCTCCCTGCCACTGCTGCTCCTGTCGGCTGCCGGAGATCCTCAAACGCTCGCTCGCTCCGAAGACTGGGCGGGCGTGCACCACGCCACAACCCCCATCCGTGGGAATGAACTGCGAACTTGTCTGTGCGATCTGCTCGATCCCACGCAGAGGACGACATCGACCCCCGAAACAGAAACCGCCTTGCCGCCACGCCGGTCGCTCCAGATCCTGCTCGCCGAAGACTGTCTGGTGAATCGGGAAGTGGCCATCGGATTGCTGGAACTCCGTGGCCACCAGATCCGCGTCGCGGAAACCGGCCAGGAAGCGGTCGAGGCGGCTCGGCAACATCCTTTCGATCTCATCTTGATGGATGTGGAAATGCCGCACATGGACGGCCTCGACGCCACACGGCTGATCCGACATCAACACCGCGACGATACCCGGCGAGTGCCGATCATTGCGATGACCGCCCATCCCGAAAGCGGTTTTCAGCAGGCTTGTCGCGAGGCGGGCATGGATGGGTTCATCAGCAAGCCGTTCCAGCCGGAAACGCTCTATCGCGTGGTCGAGTCCCTGGCGGCCGCGGCGGCGGATCCCCCGGGCCCGGCCTTGTCCGCACAGCTCTGCCTGGAGGGATCGCCAGAGCCGAGTACGACGTGAAGCTCGGTCTACGGCAACCGCAGATGGTGAACAGCCGCCTGCCGGAGACCGCGTCATTTCCCATGAACTGACATATATATGTCACTTTCACGATCCACCGCAACGACCCGATCACGGCCGAACCACCGGTCGAGGAGCGTGTGGAGGGGACCGGATCGGTACCCCCTCAGCGCGCCGGGAAAAAAGCGAAAATATTCCGCCCACGCTGCCGTCATAACCTGCCCCTGGCCCGCCTGGCTACCGGGAGCCGTGCTTGTGGTGCGCCAAGCCGCCCCCAGGAAGTATTCCCTGGCCGATAATCTGAGTAAACCACAAAAGCCCTGACGGCCGTCCTGATCAACTTTGACAGCTCGGTAACGTTTCATCGCGGCGCCACCGATGCCGGGCAGCACCCCAGTACAGCCTGCGCCGTTGCTACGATTTGGCACCCAGCGCGCCGTCCGTGGCGTTGGGTACGACACGACGTCGCACTTGCAGCTTGGAGAATGTCCCAGCTCTGCTACATTAGATCCAGTCCGCGAAACGAAAACCGGTGCGCTGCAGCAGATTCCGCGGAGGTTCGTCCCGTGAAGAGTGCGCGTCTGCAGGACGCTCGCCCCCGGGTGGGCGTCTCCTGCCGGCGTTCCTCTGCTCGACGCACCGGCTCAGAGCGGTCTCCTAGTTCTGTTTCGACAGGCGGCCCTGCCGCCTCGGTCAACCTCTTATCAACTTCGGGGCAAACGATGCGTAAGACCACCAGCCACTCTCACGAACCGATTTCCTGTCACCATGCAGCGCAAAACGAATTGCCCGCACACCCCCTGCCCGCCTGCGCCGCGGCACAGGTCCCAGGAGCCGAACAGCAGCTGGATCAGGCCATTGAACACCTCAATCAATCGCTGGCGCAGATGTCGCTCGACTGCACCCATGGACAGGCTGACACACAGCAGCAGCAGCTGCTGCTGGAGTTGACCACGCAACTGCGGCGAGTAGAGCAGGTCTGTCGCACATGGGAGCAAAGCGCGGGCACCGACCAGGACGCGCTACGCCGCAAGCAGCAGGAATTCCGCCGGCGCACCGACCCGTACTTCGCACACAGCTATCTGATGAACCGGGCACGGACCTGGCCGCGTGGCTATCCCGGTGACTACGAGATTATTGAAACCGCCTACAACAATCAGCCCGTCTCAGCTGGCATCGGGCATCTGCTCGATCAGTATTTTCTCTCCACCACGCTGGCACAGGGGATCCGCAGACGACGGGAACAGATGCGCGAAACGCTGCAACGCGAACTCCTGTCGCGTCACAACCCGCGAGTGCTCAATATCGGCTGCGGCCCCTGCCGTGAGGTCCTGGAACTGGCCGATACCATCCTGCAGAGCAATGCGCATTTCACCAACATCGACTTCGATACCGACGCCCTGCTCTTCTCCGCACAACGACTACGCGCCGCAGGTCTCGATAACCACATGGCGTTTCGGCAGTATAACGCCATCCGCATGGTCAACGCACAGAAGAACGTGCGTGAATTCGGCCAGTTCGATATCATCTATACCATCGGTCTGCTCGACTACCTGACCGACGAGATCCTGGTCCGCCTGCTTCGTGCGCTCTTCGCCACTCTCCGATCCGGAGGTGTCCTGATCGCCGTGTTCAAGGACTGCGATTACTACGATACGCCAGACTATCACTGGCTCGTCGACTGGTCCGGCTTCCTGCAGCGAACCGCCACACACAGCCGCGACCTGCTTAGCAAAGCCGGGATCCCCGACGAGGCGGTCACCATGCAGCGCACCAGTGATCACGTGATGATTTTCTACTGCGTCCTGAAATCTGTCGACACCACAACTCCCCCTCCGCTCCTCCAAGGACCGCACGACCGACGACAGGAAATCGACCTCGATCGCGAACTGCATCCGCACCGTGAACTCCATCAGCCAACCAGTGCCACGCTCTCACGCCCCGTTCCCGAACCAGACCGAGTTCGACGACAGCCCTGAGCGAAGAAACACAGCCCTGAGCGAAGAAAGGCAGCCCTGAGCGAAGCAAATCCGGCGCAACCCGACCGGTGAACTCCGCCACTGCCTGTCGACATTCCGCCCATTGACATGGCAGCCCGCCTCGCTGCAACGACCGCGAGCGGGCTGGGGCTGGCCCCGACTCCAAGACGCCGGAGAGTCTGAGCCGGTTGAGGGCACAGATCCCTCAACGCGTCGCCAGAGCCCTCATGCGTATCCAGAGCCCCGATCGTGAACGTCTACACCGCGACCCGGCGACGCCGGCCACCCCAAGCGGGGATCCGAGAAGACCGAACGTCGTTTCCCACGGCACCCTTGTCGACACACGGCGGCGTCAATGCCCCTGGCTCGCATACGATCGAATCAAGATCGGCGCACACTGCTTAGCCCCGCAGCCGAGACTACGTCCACACGATTGTCGATCCGATCGACACCGGGAACATCCTTCAGAATCGACTGCAAGACCTGCTTGAGGTAAAAGCTCGGTACGCTTCCGCGAAGCGTAAGAATACCCTCGCGATAGTCGCAGACTATCTCGCGCCAATGCCGCGTGAAGTGACAACTTCGTGACAGCGTTGACTTGACCCGATCCAACACGTCGCCAGTCGGACTCGCCGCTTCGTCGATGCGAATGCGATTCTCAATCATGCTTTCCATCGCCATCCCTTTCCTCGCTCGGGACTCTACAGAATTCGCTTCGACTCCTCCTGGCCCCTCCTTCGCCCAACCATAAGAATATCCGGTCGAAACCCCCAGTCACAACACCAATCCCCAGATTCCCAGTTTCATCCCCTCTTTCGAGTTAAATCAGCTAGCGTCGCCGCGTCGTCGCCCCGACCGTGAAAACGCCACGGCCACCAAGGCCGCCTGGTCGGCCGGTCGATGCTCCAAGACCGGCAAAGAAGGCCTGTACATGGGCCCCTTGTGCGAGCTTCGCCTGGGCCGACGAGATCGTCCCAGACGGCTCTGGCGTTCGCCTTGAGCG
>JBGSHS010000086.1:0-61490 GCA_041752115.1 Pirellulaceae bacterium
CCGCGGAAATCCCCGCAGCCCCGCCCCACATCCGGCCGTTCTCATGGCGCGAGTGCTGCTGGACCGAGGGCCATTGGGCTCGGCAACAGGCCCTCTGTTTCAGCCGCACGATCCCCAGCATCCGCCGCGTGATTGACCAACCGGGAAGCCGAGCTGCATTCACTAACTTCAAGCTGGTCGCGGGGCTGTCCCAGGAAGCAAGAGGAGACTGTCGCTGGGGCGACGGTGACGTCTACAAGTATCTCGAGGCGCTGTGCTACGCCCTGGCCGCGACGGGCGATCGGGAACTGGACCGGGAGCTTGACGAACGCATTGGGGTCATTGCAGCGGTGCAGCAGCCGAACGGATATTTGCACACGGTGAACCAGCTCGCCGGCTCCTCCGCTCCGTTGACGATTCGTTTCGACCACGAGGACTACAACTTCGGCCACCTGTTCACAGCCGCTGCCGTGCATCACGACGTGACGGGCAAGGTCAACCTGCTTAACGTGGCGCGTCGCGCCGCCGACCTGCTGTGCACGGAATTCTCCGAGCAGCCGGCGCGCGCGGCGAACTTCGGGTGGAATCCGTCGCACCTCATGGGACTGGTCGACCTCTATCGCGCCACCGGTGACCGGCGGTATCTGGATTTGTGCCGAGTCTTCCTGAACGCCCGCGGCACACAACCGACGCCCCGTTTCCCGACCGCCACCGAACCACATCCGGGAGATCAGAATCAAATGCGCAGGCCGCTCCGCCAGGAGACCGAGGCGGTCGGACACGCCGTGACCGCGACGTATCTCTATTGCGGTGCCGCCGAACTGGCTCGGGAGACGGAAGATCGCGAACTGCTAGAGACGCTCGTCCGCATCTGGGAAGACATCGCGGCTTCCAAGCTGTATATCACCGGAGGCATTGCGGCCTACCATCGTGGCCACTCGCCTCGCGGCGATGATGTTCACGAGGCCTTTGCCAACGCCTTCGACCTGCCCTTGGCGCACGCTTACAACGAAACGTGTTCGAGTTTCGGATTCGCCATGTTCTGCCGCCGTCTGCTGGAAGCGACCGGTGAGGCTCGCTATGCCGACTGGATGGAACAGACGCTCTTCAATGCCTGCCTGGCGGCCGTGTCGCTCGACGGTGAGCGTTTCTTCTATTCGAATCCCTTGGCCTGGACCGGCGCAGAACAGACATTGCTCAGCAACGATGCGCGCGAGCGCTGGAGCGATTGGAACTGCTACTGCTGCCCGCCGCAGGTGGCCCGGATGTTCGGCCAGTTGCACCGTTGGGTCTATGGCACACGTGGCGACGATATCTGGGTGCACCTCTATGGAGCCTGCAGGCTCCAAACCGACCTGGCTGAGCGAGGCCGCGTCGAGCTGGAGCAGATCACCGATTACCCTTGGTCCGGCGAGGTTCGTTTCGTCTGGAAGGCTGCACCGGCCAGCGAGACGACGTTGCGGCTGCGCATCCCTGGCTGGGCCCGGGACGCACACGTGGCCGTGAATGGCCGAGTCGAGCCGGTTGCGGCCGAGCCGGGCAGCTATGTGGCGATTGCGCGAGAGTGGAAGCCAGGTGACACCGTGGATCTGCACCTTCCGCTGCAGCCTCGAGTGATGGAGGCAAACCCACTGGTGGAATCGACAGTCAATCAGGGGGCCGTGATGTGCGGGCCGGTCGTCTACTGCCTCGAATCGAAGGACCTGCCTGACGGTGTGCAGTTGCAGGAGGTTCGTCTACCTCGCGATGCTGCGTTTGAGACAGTCGCGCTTTCTGCACCGCTGGATCAGATGCTCGGATTGCGGTGTGAAGTTTCTGTGCAGCCTGGTCTGAACCTCAGCCGCAATACCCCGCTCTACGGATCGATCCAGCCAGCCACGCAACGCCGAGCTCGGGTCACGCTCATACCCTATTTCGCCTGGAACAACCGCGGCGAGCCGCAGATGCGAGTCTGGCTGCCACTGGCCAGATGAAGAGCGTAACGGAGGCGCTGGCTCTGCCAGTGCTGAACCTGGTTCCAAGCCACTATTACCGGGACGCCGTCGCAGACCCCGGTTGCTGTTCTTCAGGGTCAGCATCAACAGGCCACAGGTGGTTGCTCGGGACGTGATGTCGGGTACGCTTCGTTATGAAGTTGGCACAGACTGTCGCATGTCACCAGCGGCCGACGTAAAGGGAAACAGGAACAAGAGCGTCATGGGAAGCGGCGCACCAGAGAGTTGCGATCGTTGATTCAGTGTTCAGTGCGGCGACGTAGCCAGTTCGGAATCCACGAGGTCTTTGGCGAGCTGTCCTCCGACGTCGTCTGCGTCGCTCTCGTATGACGTTCATACCGCAGCTGCGCGTCGGTCTCCATACGCTCGGCCGTATGCAGCAACTGCTCATTGCCGTTGGCTTCACTCACCCGACGCAAATGCTCTGCCTGATTCATCTGATGGCTGCGGATCCGTTCGCGATTCTGTACGGCCATCTGCTGCTCACTCGTCGTCATCGCGGCGTTCACAGCGGGACTGTTGGGCCGCATTCTGAGTGAGTGGTTCAGTCCGCTCGAGTACGTGGATTGTGCTGCTCGAGCACTGCCGTGTTGGGCGTGGAGCCGCGTCGTGTTCTGGGCAGAACGTCCCATTGCGGCACTGTTCAACTCCGCATGACGATTACCGAGGCCTAAGGCTCGCGTGCCGTTTGTCTTTCCTGCGGCGAGATGATTTCCCGAGCCTCGGACCACCTGTCCCAGCCCCTTTCCAGATCCCTGAGCAAGTGCACTGGTGGGAACGATTATGATCAGTGATCCCATGACGAGCGAGAAGATCAATACGATCCGCATGGGCGAGCCTCGTGGATTGTGTGACGATCAGAGTGAAGATGCGAAGTCTGGGCGTCACGGGTAGGTTGGTGATCTGGCGAATGCAGGCCAGTGCCGTCCTTCACCGGTCAGTCTTCTTATCGGTTCCCATTGGCGGCATCATCAGGAACGGGCCAAAAACACCTTCGGCATTTCTACCGTAGCCATGCTCGCGCAGAGCGTGGGGAATTGCCAGCCACCGTCTGACGACGGAGGCTGCAAGCAGGGAACTTTTTCTTACCGCATTTCTAAGGACCGCGCGCAAGCTGAATGTTTGAGTTGGATGTCTGGGGATAATGCAGGGTGTGCGTGGTTGAGGAAGGTGCCTGTTTAGCCGCTTGGCCGGTTACTGCATGGACCGACAGGTGCAGACAGGACGAAGATATCTGGAGTCTTGACGAGGGACTGGCTTCCCTCGTATAAGACGCGACAAGTACCATCGCTCTCTTGTTGTTGGTCCGGACAATGGCACCGATCTGGCACCTCATCGTCTCACTTTCGCTGGCCCAGTTTTCGGGCGACGTGTCGGTCGGGTTCCCTGAGCAGGCAAGGACCGGGAATGTCCAACCGCAGTGGGGAGCCGCGTCCAACTTCGCAGCGACCTCCGAACTGACACTGCCGGATTCAATCGTGGCACCACCCGATGTGGCGGATTTCGAACTGGCGGCCGATCCTGATGCGGTGAGAACGCCGGCTTGGGGCGTTGCGGCAACCTACATTGCAGCGCACGGGGACAAAGGTTTGGGGCTCGTTGATCTCGGACTCAATCGCACTTGGCGACTGGGACAGGACTCTCACCCGATAATTGTGGCGCCGGGATTGGGGGTGCATTGGTTCGAGGAACCGGCTTGGCTCGAATTACCCTCGACGGTATACGACGCCTACGTCGATCTTTCATGGCGAGTGCTCAACGGTGGATTCGCCGGCGTCACGCTTGAAGTGGTGCCCGGCTTCTACAGCGACCTGCAGCGGATCGAGGTTGAATCATTTCAAGTGACCGGCTGCATCATGGGTGATTATTGCATTAACCCGCAATGGACGGTCGTCGGTGGAGTTGCGGTCGTGCGACAGCTGGAATCCCATTGGCTGCCGGTCGGAGGACTGCTTTGGATTCCGCATGAGGACTGGCAATGCGAGGTAACTATTCCGCGACCACGGCTCGCCCGACGTATACATCAGACGCACGAGGTTGATGTCTGGGCCTATCTGTCTGGCCAGTTTGGTGGTGGCGCTTGGGCAGTCGACGATGGCGCTGACGACATCGTGCTCCTGGGGTACAGCGACCTCCGGCTATTGGCGGGGGTCAATCTATGGCGAGGATCGGGACGGGAACTGTCGTGCGAGATAGGCTACGCTTTTTCCCGCGACGTTTCCGTGTCGGACACATCGGTCTACTCGCCGCACGATGCGTGGCTGGTTCAAGCCGTTTGGATCTACTGATCGCAATGGCCGCGAGTGCTGCGGCAACACCTAATGGCAATGTCGAATGCCACAACATGCAAAGACGGATGCAATGACGAATTATGAATGCCACGAAATCATCTTCGCTCAGATACTCGCCAGAGGAAAGCAGAGACCCAGCGTCTGGCCCCTTTCTCCGGCGCCGAAGCCCGACTGCCGCTGCCATCACGCCGCGTCACGCTTCAGGCCATGACAGGCCGATGGACAGTGGAGCGTGAATAGGGATTGCGACAATGCCACAGTGCGACACTGCGGAATTCCAAGGAAAGCAGACACCCTGCGCCTGGGGGTGTTTGAACCGCAGAATATCGAACAAGGAATGTCCAATGTCCAAGGGAAGAGGCACGCGGTGTCAGCAACAGCAACCTTGCGGCGGGGAGGCTCATCGCGGTGTGGGAACTCGTTGTGGCATTCTCGCACTGTGGCATTGTCGCAATCCCTATTCCCGTTCCACTTCGCGGCGGCTTGCCTTTGTCAGGAGCGGCCCGTCGGGTCGTCGACCGCCGTCGGCCGCTAGTCGGGTTAGCCGAGTCAGGCACGTCGTTGCCCGGCCGCTCCTCCCAGAGTTACTTGGGGGGCTGGTCGGGATTGTTTTACCCAGCGGTACCTGCTATCTATCGACCTCCTATGTTCCCAACCGGAGCTGTCGGTTGCTTCGACTTATTGGTCTGTCGTCCTTTCGGACACGAAGCTGGCCGGCTTCCAATGAGAGAATGGACTATTCACGATGTGCCCGCTTCAGGGTGCTGTCAGCTTACAATGGCGGGGCGCTGTCTGGTGTACGGCCTTCATCGGTTTGTTCACCGTACGATGGTTGTCCGCCCCAGCACGCGGCGCGGATACGCCTACCTGGGCAGACGGGAACGCGTCAGCGACGTCGGAATCGAGCAGCATGTATGGTAACTCGACCGACGGCAGCCAGGTTCCGCTCGCGGCGATGTCAGCTTCGAGCGAACTGCCGCATGACTTTGGCCCGGGGATCTCCGACGATGTCGGTTCGACCGGCACGACCTCTCTGCCAGAACGTGTCCGATCCGGCACGCTGCCGCAACCAGCGCGCTGGGGGAGCATTGACTATCAGTTCAGCTCGTTGACGGGGAGCACGTCTTATGAATTCGGGACGATTGAGTTGCCTCCGGAAGGATGGGCACCGCTGAGTCGATTGGACTTCGCACTGAATTCATCATGGCATGGCCTGCGGTTGAGATGGGATCGCCCGGACTGGGAGGTCAGTGCGAAGTGGTTGACACCGGCTGAGTCGGGCATCCACGGGGAGCTGAGGGATTACGACTGGCTGCCTCCGAATCCTGATTCCTCATACACCGATCTGGGGACGACGCGCGAGCGCTGGATCAACGGCCAGATGTTGGAGATCCGCCTGGATGTGAAGCTGATGGATGAACTGCTGGGAAGTCCCATCGAGGTGTGGCCGTTGGGGGGATTTCGCTGGCAGCGATTTCACCTTATGTGTTATGACCTGGTTCAGGTGAAAGAAGGCAACGTCTGGCCTGACGACCCTTATGTGTATGCTGGAGATGTGATCGACTTCCAACAGGACTATTACTGTGCGTTTGCGGGAGCACAGCTGTGCACGCTGGTCACCTTGTGGTCCCGGCTGCCAACACAGTTGACATTGGAATTCGATGCCGGTTTTGTGGCGGGTCGCAACACCGATTTCCATGTCATACGCGAAGGCGAGCGATACACGTATGAAGCCACTCACGGCGGCTCCGGGCACCTGGCGTTCACCGCGGAGTTCCTGGTCACCCGACACCTGAGCCTGGGCTGCCAGATCGATCACCTGCAGCTGCAAACTTCCGGAACGCATCGGCTGGTGAACTGGCCGCTGGACATTGACGTCACCTCCGATCATGGCGTCCATGTCTGGTCGGAGCAGACGTGGGCGACGGTCTTCGCCTGCTATCGGATTTAATGCAGATAGTCGCTGCGGTTGCGTAGACCGCGGGGGAAGTAGCCGGCGGATTGCGATGTGCCCATGCTCTGCGCGAGCATGGCTACGCTCTGCGCGAGCATGGCAGCTTCGCCACTGCCTCAGGCGCGAAGGGTGGGGAGGTTTGAGGACACAACAGATGATCGGACAAGAAGATGGGACTGGACGACGATCTGTTAATCAGACGGTC
Organism: Pirellulaceae bacterium; assembly: GCA_041752115.1. GTDB lineage: Bacteria > Planctomycetota > Planctomycetia > Pirellulales > Pirellulaceae > JAJRVM01. The sequence continues at coordinate 6,424 of JBGSHS010000086.1, forward strand.
TGTTAATCAAAGGTGCGGCAGAGGAGTCCGCCGTCGGCCAGCAGCGCGGTGCCGGTAATGAATGCGCCGGCGTCGCTGGAGAGGAGCAGGACAGGGCCGACCATGTCCGCCACTTCGCCCCACCGCTTGACGGCCGTCCGCTGTGCGAACAACTGCTTCTGCTGGTCGTTCAACAGACTCATCGGCAGATCGGTCATGACCGGACCCGGGGCGAGGCAGTTGACCGTAATGCCAGAGGGGCCTAGTTCCAAGGCGTGAGCGCGGGCCATGCCGATCAGCGCCGCTTTCGTGGCGGAATAGAGCCCGCGTCCGGGATTGGAGGCCAGGGCCATGATCGACGACGTATGAATGATGCGGCCCCAGCGACGCTGGATCATGCCGGGCGCCAGCGCGCGGGTCAGCAGCATACAACTGGTCAGGTTCAATTCGAGGATTCTCTCCCAGACCTCCTCGGTGGTATCGAGCAGCGACTGCGGGTGATTGCTGCCGGCATTGTTGAACAGGATGTCGATCTGGCCCATGCGCTGCATGGCTTCATCGGCCAGTTGCTGCACCTGGTCGCGCTGAGTCATGTCGGCCGCAATGCACTCGACGCGGACCGGCAAGCCGGCGGCGATCTCGGCCGCCGCCTCCTGTAACTGGTCGGCATGTCGCGCACAAATCACGACATCCGCCCCCGCCTCGGCATACCCGCGTGCCACGGCGCGCCCGATTCCCTTGCTGCCGCCGGTCACGAGTGCCGTACGACCTGACAGGTCAAAGAGCGATTCGTACATGTGTCTGCTCCTTGTGTTGAAGCGCGCGTTGAAGCGGCGGCGCAATCGAGAGTCCAGCAGCAGGGGAGCCCCCTTTTCGGGAGCTCCGCTTTCTCCAGCCCCTGCCCAAGGACTGGCAAAGGCTCTCGCAGTGCGGCCTGGGCCGCACGGCCGCCTGATCGGTGTTCGGCGTCCCGCGTCGGCTCAGCAGTTGGTCAGCGCGTCGACGACCAGATCGCCCACCTGCGTCGTGCCATAGCCCATCTTACCGGCACTCTGGCTCTTCATCTTGGTGCCCGTGACGATCTGGATGGCGTCGAGCACTCGCTTGCCAGCCTTGGCGAAGCCTGAGTGCTCCAGCAGCATGGCCAGCGCGCTGATAGCGGCAATCGGGTTGATGACGTTCTGGCCGGTGTATTTCGGCGCGCTTCCACCCATCGGTTCGTACATGCTGCAACCACCCGGATCGGGATTGATGTTGCCGCCCGCGGCGACTCCCATGCCGCCCTGCAGGATCGCTCCCAGATCGGTGATGATGTCACCGAACATGTTGGTCGTGACGATGACGTCGTAGTATTCGGGATTCTTGACCATCCACATGCAGCAGGCGTCGACGTGGTTGTAGTCGGCTTGCACGTCAGCGTACTGCTTGGCAACCGCGCGGAAGGTGCGGTCCCACAAATCGTGTCCGTAGGTGAGCACGTTGGTCTTGGCGACCAGGGTCAGGCGTTTGCCTTTGGGGTTGTTTCGCTTGCGCGTGAACTCGAACGCCCAGCGGATGCACCGTTCGCAGCCCTTGCGGGTGTAGATGGCCGACTGCACGGCCACTTCGTCTGGCGTGCCCTTCTTCATGAAGCCGCCGACGCCGCAGTACATGTCTTCAGTATTCTCACGCACGACCACGAAGTCGATGTCTTGGGGACCCTTCCCGGCCAGCGGCGTTTCGACGCCCTGGTACAACTTGACCGGACGCAAGTTGATGTACTGATCGAGCTGAAAGCGCAGTTGCAGCAGCAGGCCCTTCTCCAGCACGCCCGGCGCCACGTCCGGATGTCCGACCGCTCCGAGCAGGATGGCGTCAAAGGTCCGCAACTGATCAACCGCTCCCTCCGGCAGGATGTCGCCTGTCCGCAGGTAGCGATTGCCGCCATAGTCAAACTCCTCGAGCTCGTAGCGGAAACCCTCCAGCGACGCGACTGCCTGGAGCACTTTCAACGCTTCCGCTGTCACTTCCGGACCGGTCCCGTCACCGGGAATCACTGCGATCTTGATCGAATCTTTTTCGTTTTCCATAGCCTTGCACACCAACCTTCTGAAATCGCTTTGCACTCGTACCGCACGAGCTCGCACTGCACCACGTGCCTGCAGGCCAATCGCAGATCTGGCCAAGCCCGCGTCCCAGACGCGGTCACCCGGCGTCGTGACACCTGCGGTATGCTGCGGTAAGACTGACGAAGAGCTGCCAAACCGCCGATTCTAGCAGTCGTGCCAGATGACCTCAAGGAGCGAGCAGGGAGCGACCGCCCCAAGTGAGCAAGAGAGCAGAGATGTTGGGGACCCGACGACCAGCAAACGGAGTGATCACGGGACCTGACCGTCGATCAATTCGCCACAGTGCCCCCGGCAACACAGTGCCCCCGGCAAGACAGAGTCTCCGATAGCGCTGCCAGCCGGTTCGCATTCCTCAAGCAGTCCCCACGCGGTAGCTCACTTGAGAGGAGCAACTGCGGGCGACTTGGCGCCAACATCGCAGCGAGCGGGGACGGCACGCACCGGGGCCCGCTGTCAGTTCTGGCTGAATCCGAAGTGGGCCCGTCCTTCATGGCCGACTGGATTCTTGATGAATTCGCGATAGCATTCCGAGCACAAATCAAACCGGCAGCGCTGATACAATTCCTCGCTGATCGCCTCGCTGTCGGCATCCTCGAGACGCTCGAGAATCTCCTGCACTTCCAGCAAGTGATCGCGATCATCTTCGAACTCGTCGACTTCCAGCGGTTCCATCGCAGCCTGTACTTCTAACTTCACGATATACCGAAGATCTTCTTCGGGATTGATTATCCGCTTGCAGCGATCGCACGAGTAATGGATCATCACTCGGAGTCCTTACATGAAACATGTGAAGAGCGAACGTATTCCCTTGGCCGTTCGCGAGAGACTTGATGCACCTGTCATCCTAATCCCTCAGCGCGCAGGGAAGCAAGTCGATTCCGTCGTTTTTTGCGCATTGCCGCAAACGTTCTTGCCAGGATCGCTTGTCGTATGCTTTGCGGAAAGTTGTCCGCGCCGAGTTGATGCGGAGCGACTTGTTGGACAGCGCAGGGAAGCGTCGAAGCTGCGAATGATGCCTGACCTCTTGCGTCCATGGTGCCAGAGTCGACTGCGGCGCGCGACAGAAAGTTGGCCTGCACGTGATCGGGCCAACACAGTGAACCTGGATCGGATGGCCCGTCCGTCGTCCAGAATATCTCGCGCTGCGCACCACCGATGGGGCCGTGCAACGCATGCGTTCGCGCGGCGGCAGAAGATCAGCCCAAGCCTGATTTGATCCTACACAATGCCAGACCGTCCCACAACAACAGGCTGCGCCCCAACGTCAGCTTCGATTTCGCGCAGGGGTCGAAAGATCGCAACTTGGTTGAACTGGTGGTGAAGTTGCGCTGCCGCAGGCCAGTTCCTGACAAGGTCGATCCGCCCTTTTTCGCTGCCAACGTCTCGGCCCTCTGGGGCGCTGATCCCGCCTCTAGTGCGAAACTACCAAGTTCCTTTCAGCCCTTGGCGGTTGGTCTACATCACTGCTCGCGGGCCGATTTGCAGCACAATCCTCACCGCCGCACCGTTGGAGAGCGCAGAGCTGTCCGGAGCTTGGGTCGACCAGTGCCGATGCTGCGGATCGTAGGGAGCAGGCCGATGCCGGCGATTGGTCGGATGACGGTCGACTGGGATGTCGCATCGCCGGGAGGACGACACGCTGCAGACGAATCGGAGGCGTGGCGTCAGGATCGCGGGAAGAACAACTCCCGTGGTTAGCCGGCTTCCCACGCTCTGCGCGAGCATGGCTACAAGAGAAACGCCGAAGTTATGTTTTCTCTCGAGCGTCGGCGGGGAGATCGAGCAGGCGAACCATCGCCGCATCATCTGTTGTCCTGGACCCGCTCTACAACTCGGTCAACCAATGCTCAGCCTGGCCTGCATCTGGCCTCCGGTACAGGGGAGTGAACCTAGTCGGAAGCGCGGTGCGTTGGCGAGCCGGACCGCTTGCCACAGGACAAACAACAGGGACCGTCCAGCGACTCACCGGGTTGGAACCGATGGTGGCGTTGGTCGCCGAGGCGTCTCGGCCGCAGAATATCGAACCAGGAATGTCCCGTGACCGAGTGGGTGGAACCACCTCTTCAGTCCCGCGCAATCGCTGGACCGTCGCCCAGGCCATCCCTTCTCCTGCTTCTCGATTGTTGCGGCTGCTCGTTCGATATTCTGCGGTTGATGGTCGGAATCTCAGCGTTTGGCGTCAGCGTAGCGCCGAGCCACTTCGTCCCAGTTGATCACGTTCCAGAAGGCCGAGATGTAATCGGGGCGTCGGTTCTGATACTTGAGGTAGTAGGCGTGTTCCCACACATCGAGTCCCAGGATCGGTGTACGTCCGGCCGAGAGCGGACTGTCCTGATTGGCCGTACTCTCCACTACCAGCTTGCCCTGTTCGACGCTCAGCCAGGCCCAGCCGCTGCCGAAGCGCGTCGCTGCCGCGTTGTTGAAGTCCTTCTGCAACTGCTCGAAGCTGCCGAACGTCGATTCGATAGCCTTGGCCAGCTCACCGTGGGGTGTGCCACCGGCCTGGGGCGCCATGATCAACCAGAACAGGGAGTGATTTGCATGCCCGCCGCCGTGGTTGCGGACGACGGTGCGGATATTCTCGGGGACGCTCCCCAGATCGGTGATCAGTGCTTCGACGCTCTTGTTCTCCAGCGTGGTGCCGACAATGGCTTCATTGACTTTGTTGATATAGGCCTGATGGTGCTTCGTGTGATGGATCTCCATGGTCTGGGCGTCGATGTGCGGTTCCAGGGCATCGTACGCATACGGCAAGCTGGGCAGTGTGTAAGCCATGAGCAGGCTCCTTTCAGGAGAAACGGTGATTCAGTTCAGTCTAATAATCGTGGGCCCGGGATGGCCGGCGGTCGTTCGGCAGCAGCCTCGATGGGGGCTCCTGCGGTTGGCCGCTGTAACGAAATTCACTCTCAGAACACAAGGCAACAAGGCAGATTCTATCGGCGGGCCAGTTGCGCCGGGGAGGCTCGGCCCCGGCGCCTGGCAGGGGGCTATCAAGCGCGTCAGGTGGCAACGTCCGATCGAACAGGGGAGGCAATGGGCTGGGGCGCCGACGGGCACCGGTGGCCGCAGCCTCGCGGCGCCGTTTACGTAGTTATAGTGCTGTGTCAAGGCGCACTCGATCCAGCGAACGGAGCGACGGCTGCGGCAGGCGTGATCGCACAGGGACTCTCGCGGCCCGCCATGCCCCACCGCGCTCGGGTACGACGGGACTTCGACGATTCCCCGCGGCCGGTTCAACGGGGTGCCGATCACGGCGACTTGCCCTATCGCGGTGGCTGGTGGCTCCAGGGATGCAGCAAGGACATCAGGCGACGGAAGAAGGTGGGATTGGCGTGCGACTCGTCCGGACTAAACGGTCCGTCGAAGGTCTGGGCCATGAAGTACGATTTCAAGCTGGCGAACAACTGGCGGGCTCGCTCGAACGCATCGTTCAGTCGTCGATCCCGATGATTGGCGAGCTGGATCGAGACGTGGATCATGGTGCGGGTTGAACCGGGAAGGGCCTGGACCGGATCTTTGGCTCGCTTTTCTATGAACTGCAGTGAGACGATGAAGCAGACGGGTCGATCCGCGGCGCGCCGCGCTGCTGGCGATTGCTTGGTGATCTGCAGACGCAGTTTACCGTCTTCGGTGGAGACGATCTCGGCGTGATGATCGGAGATGAAACCCCGCAGTTTTTCCATCGTGACGGGGAGGGGGACAGCCGTGACCAGCGTCTCTGCCAGCAAGTGGCTGGAGGGGGCTGGTTGCAGCCAGCGACGAAACAGCTGGCGACGCTCCCGCTTCAGTTCGCCCGGGATCCCGGTACCCAGCTGCACCACGCGATTTCGCCCGCTCTCCTTGGCACGCAGCAATGCGCGGTCGGCCCGCCGCAGCATCGTCTCGGGCGTATCACCCGCCTGGATCTCGGTCACACCGAAGCTGGCCGTGATCGGCCGGTTGTCGAGGTAACTTTGCGGAGTGTCCTCCAGTTCGCGTCGGATCTTCTCCGCCCGCTGTGTGATCGTGGCGTTGTCGCAATCGGCGCACAACATGACGAACTCTTCACCACCATAGCGAGCGACCAGGTCGCCGGGGCGTGCCGACCGCTGCAGCAACGAAGCGAAACTGACCAGCACCTCATCGCCCGCCTGATGGCCATACGTGTCATTGACGCTCTTGAAATGGTCAATGTCACAGATGATCAAAGCGCACGGGAGTCCCTTGTCCAGGTGCGTCTCCACGAACTCCGCATGCACACGATCGAATTCCGCCCGATTCGCGACGTTGGTCAGCGGGTCACGCGTGGCCTTCAGATGGAGTGTCTGCACCCGTTCTTCGAGTGTGATCTGGGAGGAGGCGTCGTGGAGCAGCAGCGTTGCTCCTTGCATGATGCCGTCGCGCCCCACGACCGGGACCAGATGTGCGTCAACACTCACTCGATCGCCACCCCGACCTTCCATCGTCAGCCGACGCAGAGTCTGTACCTTCCGCGTCAGTGTGTGGGCTACCGGACAGCTGCTTCCGTCGACCGGATGACCGGTCTCATCGCGCAATCCGATAATCTGGGGAGTCCAGATCCGGTGCACGACGCTGGCTGACGAAATGCCCGACAGACGCTCGGCACCGCGGTTCCATCGCAGGATCTGCAGGTTCGTGTCAATGAACACCACGCCGTCATGCATGCTATCAAGCAGCTTCTGGTGAAACAGACCTTCAACTGTCGTCTGCTGCTGCCACGCCGCCGACGACGCGCCGCTGCAGCCCCAGAGGGCATTGGAGTCGTCACGCCCAAGCTCGTTCAGCCAACGCTGCGACAGATCCGAGGTGAGCTGTGTCTGATCGGTCGTCAACAGCGCACAGAAGCCTTCGATCAAGGCCGGATCAAACTGGGTCCCGGCACACGTTAACAGCTCCGCGATCGCACGCTCCCGTGACATGGCGCGACGATAGACCTGGTCGGTCGTCATCGCATCATAAGCGTCGACGATCGACACCGCTCGAGCGCCCAAGGGAAGATCGGCGCCGCAGCGGTCGAAGCCGGCTCGGCTGCCGTCATACCAGGCCGGCAGGTAACGAATGATTGACAAGACCTCCGGCGAACTGCAACAGGTTTGCAGGATCTGCTCGCCGATCATCCGGTGACGCTCCATCACCGAGGACTCTTCGCGATTGAGTCGCTGCGGTTTCGTCAGAATCTGATCTGGCACTCCGATCTTGCCGATGTCGTGCAGCAGCGCCGCAATCTCCCACTCGTCACGCTCGGCGTCCGACAGGCCCAGCGTCAGACTCCAGGACGAACAGCCGAGCGCTACTCGCAAGCAATGAAAGGCGGTGGGGGCATGCTTGGCACGCAATGCCGTATAAAGACCTCCCGCCACTCCTAACCGAGCCTGGACCAGGTGATTCTGGTACTGCAACGCGACCGAGGCGGGACCGGAGATCGGGTTGGTACGACGAGGATCGGACGACGCCGGCTGCTCCAGGTGGTCCAGCAGCGACGAAATGGTACTCAGACGCTGGGCTGCGTCGGAGTTGGATACAGACGGACTCTCCGCGCCAGAGGGTGGGGATTGTATCGGGTTGGGCGTGCTTTCCATGTACGGGCCTGTGTCGTGCCGGGACGCACGAGAGCTCACCGCGGGGCGGACGATTCCAAGTTGCTGCTTCGATCAGGGGAGCCAAGGGCGGCATACGGCGCCTGCTGCTGTTGAAAACCTAGGTCGTAGCCGCACTAAGGTCAAAACGCTGACGCGTCGACCTTCCGTCGTCCGGTTCCCGTGGTTGTCCGGATCGCGCACATACGGGCCCCGTGGCAACCGGGATCTGTCGAGAGGTCAGGGACAGGAATCCACCCCTTCGGCGGGGACCTGAGCACTGTTGCGAGCTCCGCTCAGTGTGTCGACCGAAAAATGGCCTTGGAGGGGCTCCATCAGCACGTTCGAAGCGGAAGTTCCGGAGCGATTGGACCCTCGCCGCGTTGGTGGACTCCGCACGGGAAATTCCGGGAAATCTCGCCGCTGATCTCCGGTTCTGACGGTGGTGCGGCCCAAGTCCATTTTCTCCATCACCGCGAGCGCGCGCGGCAGGCATCCACATCGCCGCCCGACGGAGCGGAAGCGAGGTGCCAGGGGAGTGTTTTTCCTCCATTTCCCCTGAGTCGGCTCAGGGACCTCGTTTCTGTGTGTTTCCCGTTTCCTTCATCTTGCCTCAGTTCAGGCTGGTCCGCACCGCCGGGGAGGGCCTGCGAAACCGGGACCTGAGCGGCGAGATAAATTGGTTCGTAACAGCTCAGGTTTTGCGAGGTCAACTGCCGAATTCCCTCGTAGAGACGAAGTCTCTGGCGGTGTATTTTTCTCGCAGCCGTCATGGCCGTTCTGGCCTTCGTGTGTGGCAGGAAACGTCATGGATTTTCGACGAAGTGGTCAACGAGACGAGCGTCGCCGGCGCGTGCTGTTGGAGGAGACAGGTGGAGGCGGCGTGGGGAGTGAGTCGTCTCAGGAGGCGTCGCATGAGGGGGCGGTTGCTGGGCATGGAATGGAGCCCGTGCGCTGCTATTCGGAGGCGGCGTTGTCTCCACGTCAGCCCCGCGTGATCGACCTGATTCCCAAGCGGCCCTGGACGAATCTCGTCCTGCTGCTGGGGCTCGCGTCCATGACAGTGGGACTGGAAGCGGCTTACGGTCACCTCGCGTTGCGGCAGCTACCGGCGGAGGTGAGTCGGTTTCCAGCGATCGATCTGGCTGGAACGCGTGGTGTAGCTACGTGGTTGCGGGCCGCCATGTTAGCTGCTTGCGCCGTGTTGGGCGTTCTGACGTACCAGATCCGGCGATACCGCACGGATGACTATCGAGGTCGTTACCGCATGTGGTATTGGATGGTGCTGGTCCTGGTCCTGGCCAGCGTCGACGCGGTGGCGGGGCTGCTGGCTTCGTTGCGCACCGGGCTCTTCGAGATGACCGTCCTGGCCGAGTATGCCGATCCGCAACTGATATGGCTGGCTCTGTTGGCCGTGGTGGTGGGGTTGATTGGGGTGCGTTTGGCGATCGAGATGTGGGCCTCCCGCATCGCGGTGTTCAGTCTTACCATCGCGCTTGCCTGTCTTGCGGCCGTCGCAACGATGCGACTTGGGTGGCTCCTCCCCGGCGATGACCTATTTGCGACGATGGTTCGATCGGGCCTGCTGTTAGCCGGGCACATTGCCATACTGATGGCGTTCTGCCTGAATGCTCGACACGTGTATCGCGAGGCAAGTGGAGTGGTGTCCGCCAGGCCAGTTCGGCGGCCCAAGACGCCTGCGCGAGCGTCCCGACGTTCGCGTTCTGAGGCCAAGGAACCGGCATCGCCCGTGGCCACTGGCCGGCAAGTCACTCGCCGACTCAAGGGGAAGATTCTGCGGCAGGACCCGCCGCATGTAGCACCAGACCCGGCAGCACCAGACCCGGCAGCTCCAGCACCGCTGGCACCTGATAAGAAGGCAGCTTCGGCTCCGGAAGTGCAGCCGAAGGTGGCATCTGGACAGCCAGCGGTTCGCAAAGAAAAGAAGGCTGCCGCCGAGGACAGGGCAGATCAAGGTCGGCCTGGTTCCAAGGGCCTGTGCACATTCGATGATGACCAGGTCGAGGACTCGTCCCGACTTTCCAAAGCAGAACGCAAGCGGCTGCGGAAACATCGCCGCACTGATCACCCCTGACGCGGCGTCCGAAGCACCACTGCTCGAAGTCCGGTCCAGGGCAGCGGCACGCCGCCAGGTCGCAATCGTTGAAATAGGCTGTGACCCCTTTGACCAACGCTACGCTGCGCCTCTACTCTGAGCAGGTGGTGACTGCGGTCCAGAGCCGCTCCAGCCACGGAGCGAGTACTTGAGGCTTCTATGATGGTTCGCACACGGTTTGCACCCAGTCCGACCGGTTACCTGCACATCGGTGGTGTCCGCACGGCGCTGTTCAACTGGCTCTTTGCCCGCCGCCAAGGCGGGCAGTTCATTTTGCGCATCGACGATACCGACCGGCAGCGAAATGTGGAGGAATCGCTGCAGCCGATTCTGGACGGCTTTCGCTGGTTGGGAATCGACTGGGACGAAGGGCCGGAAGTGGGTGGACCGCATGCACCCTATTTCCAATCCCAGCGGGCGGAGCGTTATCAGGCAGCCGTGGCCCAGTTGCTCGCCAGCGGGCATGCCTATCGCGACTATGCACTCCCCGCAGAACTCCAGGCAGAGCGAGGGGCGGCGGAGGCGGCCAAACAACCGTTCACTTACAGTCGCCGCTGGATGGCGGAGACCGACGCGGAGGCACGGCGTTTCGAAGCGGAGGGACGTACGGCGGTGGTACGCCTGAAGATGCCGCGCAGTGGAGTCTGTCGGTTTCCCGACCTGATCCGGGGCGAGGTTGAATTCCATTGGCAGCAGGAACAGGACCATGTGATTCAGCGGGCCGACGGTACGTGCCTCTACCACTTAGCGAGCGTGGTGGACGACCGCGATCTGGAAATCACTCATGTGATCCGGGCTGTGGAGCATTTGTCCAATACGCCCCGGCAGATTTTTATTGCGGAGAGTCTCGGATACGCCCTGCCCGCGTACGCCCACCTGCCTTACGTGGCAGAACCGGGAAGTTCGAATAAGCTGAGCAAACGCAAGCTGGACCAATACCTGAAACACCCCGATTTCAAGAAGCTCTACGACCATGGCGTGCGGATCGCGGAGTTGATCAAGCATCCGGCGAGTGCCGATACGTTCAACCCGGTGATTGTCGACTTCTATCGCGTGGTGGGTTATTTGCCGAACGCTTTGGTCAACTATCTGTTGTTGCTCGGCTGGTCACTCGATGGGGAGACGGAACAGTTCAGCCGGGAGTCGATGATCGACCATTTCTCGCTCGAACGGGTGAATAAAGCTCCGGCGAGTTTTGACCCGCAGAAGCTCTGGGCGTTTCAGCAGCGGGACATGCTGGCCTTGAGCTCGGACGAAAAGGTCTCCCTGATGCGCCCCTTTGTGGAGCGGGCCCAGTGGGTTTCCTCGCCATCCGGGGAGGATGTCGCTCGGATACTGGCCGACATTGCGGCGGCTGCCGGGGACCGCATCAAGACGGCCGGAGACATTCTGGACTATCACGAATTCTTCTGCTGCGCAGCCGATCTTCCGTACGATGCCAAGGCGTTTGACAAGCGAGTTCGCGGGGGAAATGCCGGCGAGTTGCTGCGGAAGCTGCGTGCCAGCCTGGCGGACCTGGAGACGTGGGATGCCGACGCGACCGAGGCCTGTCTCAAGGACTTCCTGCTGGCCGAATCGGTCAAGTTGGGTGATGTCATTCATGCGCTGCGGGTGGCGGTGACCGGCAAAGCGGTGGGGTTGGGGATGTTTGATTGCCTGGCGATTCTGGGTCGCCAGGAGACGCTCCAACGCATCGACCACGCCCTGCAATTGCTCTAAGATACGCACACGCCGCGACGAACTCTGCCGAGGAACCGCTCCGGAATTCGGCAGGCAAGCGCCGGCGGTGCGGGCAGCCTTCTGGTGGATGTCGGTGGTTGTTGAGCAACGCGAAGACTTGTTGACGGAGGAAACAGGAGATGGCCGCCTCGAAAGAGAACAACCCAGGTTCGCCTCAGGAACCTCACAAGGAAAAGCCGGTGACGACAGAACCCGCGCGCGAAAGAGCTGGCGGGGCGGGGGAGCCTCAGGCAGGTGATTCGTCGGCCGCACGTTCGCTGCATTTCATTGAGCAGATCATCGAAGATGACAACCGCTCGGGGAAATGGGACGGACGGGTGCATACCCGCTTTCCACCCGAACCCAACGGCTATCTGCACATTGGCCATGCCAAGAGCATCTGCCTGAATTTCGGCTTGGCCGCCAAATACCACGGGCTCTGCAACCTCCGCTTCGACGACACGAATCCCACCAAGGAAGAGGACGAGTACGTTGAGTCGATTCAGGAGGACGTCCGGTGGCTGGGATTCGACTGGGAAGACCGCCTCTTCTTCGCCTCCGATTACTTCGATCAGCTCTATCAGTGGGCCATCCAGCTGATCCGGGAGGGCAAGGCCTATGTGTGTGATCTGAGCGCCGAGGAGACGCGTGAGTATCGCGGGACGCTGACCGAACCGGGACGCAACAGCCCTTACCGCGAGCGCAGTGTGCAGGAGAATCTGGATCTGTTCGAGCGGATGCGGGCCGGTGAGTTCCGCGATGGGGAACGGACGCTGCGTGCCAGAATCGACATGGCTTCGCCGAATCTGAACATGCGCGATCCGGTCATGTATCGGATTCTGCATGCCACGCATCACCGCAGCGGCGACGCCTGGTGCATCTATCCCATGTATGACTTCACGCATGGGCAATCGGATTCGCTCGAACGCATCACCCACTCGATTTGTACGCTGGAGTTCGAGAACCATCGGCCGCTGTACGATTGGTACTGTGATGCGCTGGGGATCTACAAACCGCAGCAAATTGAATTCGCTCGGCTCAATCTGACCTATACGGTGATGAGCAAACGCAAGCTGCTCACGCTGGTCAAGGAAGGGCATGTCAGCGGCTGGGATGACCCGCGGATGCCGACCATCAGCGGCCTGCGGCGGCGAGGCTATACGCCGGCAGCGATTCGACTGTTCTGCGACCGGATCGGCGTCGCGAAGTTCAACAGCACGATCGACATGGCCGTGCTGGAAAACAGTCTGCGCGATGATCTGAACAAACGAGCTCCCCGCGCGATGGCCGTGCTCCGCCCGCTCAAGGTCGTCATTGAAAACTATCCGGTCGATCAGGTCGAAATGATGGAGGCGACGAACAATCCGGAGGATCCCGCATCCGGGACCCGCCAGGTTCCTTTTTCACGCGAACTCTACATCGAGCAGGATGATTTTCGCGAGGACCCACCCAGCAAGTTCTTCCGCCTCTCGCCCGGCCGCGAAGTGCGTTTGCGATCGGCCTACATCGTCCAATGCGTCAGCGTCGTGAAAGATGCCGACGGCACGGTGACGGAAGTACGCTGCACCTATGATCCCGAGTCGAAGAGCGGCACGGCCGCTGCCAACCGCAAAGTGAAAGGAACGCTGCATTGGGTCTCGGCTCCGCATGCTTTCCGGGCCGAAGTGCGGTTGTTCGACCACCTCTTCCTGGTGATGGATCCGGACGACGTGCCGCCCGGCCACAACTGGCTCGACAACCTCAATCCGCAGTCATTGGAAGTGCTGCCCGCCTGTTTGCTCGAGCCGAGTCTGGCCGAAGCGAACGCGGGTGACCATTTTCAGTTCGAACGGATCGGGTACTTTGTGGTCGATAACAAGGACTCACAGCCCGGCCGCCCGGTGTTCAACCGCTCGGTTCCTCTGCGCGACACGTGGGCCAAGATCGAAAAGTCACAGGGAGGGCCAGCATAACCGGAGCGAACCGGCGGCTTCGCCGGGGAGTGGGCACCGCCGGCACGCGTCGACGTCGTGACGTTGGAGCCAGATCCGATGGTCGGGAGTTGTCTTGACGCCGCGGCCGTCGGCAGTGCGCCGAGGCCGCGCCGGGCTTTTCGACGCTCAGTGCAAAAGGGTCACCAGCGCTGTGACCAGGCGGTCGACACTGGCGCCGGCCACGGAGCAACTGCGGTAGGTCCTGCCGACCTCTTGGACTATAATGCCCAGCAGGTGTCCAGCAGGACACTTCCCGTGGCCCACGCCACGTTGGGGTAGGGACTCGAGCCATTTTCCCTCGGGTGTGTCAGGATGCTCGCGTCCTCCTGGTGGTGGCTGCCGGCTGGTGCGACAGGGATGCCGCAGCAGCAGACTCGATCATTTCTCGGACACGGACGCTCGTTGCGCCAACATGAACAATGACCCGCAGCAGTACGAAGTGATTCTCGATTCGGTCGCCGATGGTGTCTTCACTGTCGACGAGGATTGGATCATCACCTCGTTCAATCGAGCGGCCGAGGCGATTACCGGTGTCGCGCGCGAAGAAGCCATCGGCAAGAAGTGCTTCGATGTGTTCCAGGCGAATATCTGCCAGAGCAACTGCGCCCTGCGCGATACCATGCGCAGCGGCCGGCAATGGGTCGATCGCAAGATCAACATCCTCAATCGCCAAGGTGCTCAGATTCCCGTCAGCATCAGCACCTCCGTACTGCGGAACAAACAGGGGAAGGCGGTGGGGGGCGTCGAGACGTTTCGCGATCTGTCCACGATCGAACAGTTGCGTCGCGAGATCACACAGCATTACACCTTTCACGACATCATCAGCAAGAACCATCTGATGCGTCGCATCCTGGATATTCTTCCCGATATCGCGGCCAGTGACAGCACGGTCCTGATTCAGGGACCGACCGGGACCGGCAAGGAACTCGTCGCCCGCGCCCTGCATAACCTCAGTCCGCGAGCGCCGGCCAGCTTCGTGGCAGTCAACTGCGGTGCGCTCCCCGATACACTCCTGGAATCGGAGTTGTTCGGCTATCGACAAGGGGCGTTCACCGGAGCGGTACGTGACAAACCAGGACGCTTCGATCTGGCGCAGCGCGGCACGCTGTTTCTCGATGAGATCGCCGATATCTCGGCGTCACTCCAAGTCAAACTGCTCCGCGTGCTGCAGCAGAAGGAATACGAGCCGCTGGGAGGTACGCGGTCGATCCAGGCCGATGTGCGGATTATCGCCGCCACCAACAAGCCTCTGCAGCAGCAGATGGCTCGCGGCCTGTTCCGCGAGGATCTCTTCTATCGCCTGAACGTCGTCAAACTCGACCTGCCGCCGCTGGCACGCCGACGCGAGGACATCCCGCTGCTCGTACAACACTTCATCCAACGCTTCAACGCGCAACGCGGTACGCAGATTCTCGGCATGTCCGAACAGGCCATGCAGCGTCTGCTCCAGTATCCCTTTCCGGGCAATATCCGCGAACTGCAGAACGTGGTCGAGCATGCTCTGGTGCTCTGCCGTGCAGACGTGATTCCCCTGGAATGCCTGCCCGGTGAATTGCAGCAGGCGAATGGGGAACTCGCGGCAACTCCCTCTTCCCTCGATCCTCTCACCCTGGCGGAAGTCGATGCCATCCGCCAGACGCTGCATCAGCATCAGGGGCATCGCAGTCGGACGGCTGCCGCGCTGGGCATCAATACCAGCACGCTCTGGCGCAAAATGAAAAAGTACGCCATCGAGTTTCCCTGATTGACGCCCCCCCGGTACGCTGCCTCCCTCGGCCCTGCGACGGACCCCTGGTGCAGTATTGCGTAATTGCAATTGCTTGTGCAATGGCGTTGCGTACTTGCATGAGTCAGGAACATGGTCCGGCTCTGGAGCGGCAGCGGTAAGTTTCTACCAGGAAATGGGTTATGGTGCTCAATGCGAGTCCAGTCGGGGTTGGCACACGTCGTGCTGAAGGGAGAGTGTGAAAGGCTGTCTCAGATGCGCGTTGCCGTAGCCACCTTTGGAGATCGTGTATCACCCCGCTTCGACTGTGCGGCGTCATTCTTGGTCGTGTCGATCGATGCTGCCACCGTCGTGCAACGGCAGGAAGTGTCGGCGGCGGCGTGGGCGCCGCACGAGCGGATCAATCGGCTGGTGGAATTGCAGATCGAGGCGGTGGTGTGTGGCGGCATCGATCGCTGGTCAGCCGAGTCATTGCGAGCGGCCGGCATCAGGCTTTTCGCCTGGCTGACGGGATCGATTCAGGAGAACCTGGACCGTTTGACGCGAGGTGAACTGGTACCGGTCGAGGTGCCTGCCGTAGGAGATTGCTGCCAGCGCTCCGGCGACAGGTCCGACGTTGCTTCACAGGAGGAGTCGGCGCAATCGAGAGGAGCATTCCGCGGTGGGCGGTCTGCTCGCCGCCAGCGACGCCGGGGGCAGCAGGATTGGCCGGATGACTGAGCATGGTGTGAGCGCGCGTTCCGCAGGGGAGCGGCACCAGCGTGGCTGCCGACCGTCCGGGAGATGGCTCACCGGAGTGACCGGAGCGGTGGCGCTCAACGAATCGACGCAGACAGCTTGAATTGAAAGGACGACACGTCATGCCAGGACGAAAGCGATGGGGACGGCTGGGGGATGGATCTACAGCAGGCTGCGGCATGGGATTTTTTGGGAGTGACTGCAGTTCTGGTGATGACAGCGAACCAAGGTCCGGTGCTGCGACTGCCGACATCCGGGGAGTCGGTGGTCGTGCACCGGGCCAAGGTCGCCGAGCTCAGAAGAGGCATCGTCATGGCCAGGGGGCGGTCCCGTCAGGGGGGCAGCGCCGCGGTGGCCGTCATGGGCACTTCGATCAGGCGATGGGACTCACGTGCTGGCAGCCTGTCGCGGCCGCAGGGGAGATACCTGTGGAGCATTCACCGGAGGCGGCACCAGCTTCCGCTTCGGACGGACCTGCCGTTTCCAGCGATCCAGACGCGATGAAGGCCGACCGTCGAGACGGAGCAGTCGAAGTCGAAGGACACGAGTCGTAGGAGTAGAGAGCCGAGTGCGATTGCTTGGCACCACGCCGTTCGACTTTCACTCGCCAGTAGCGTTCCTGTTGTTCTGCCAGCCACAGAGTTGATTCCATGGACCGACACTCGCGACTTTCGCCCGCCGTACGGGAGCGGGCACTTCAACCGCGCAATTACGGACCGCTCTTTCCATGTGACGGGTACGCTCAGATCACCGGACCGTGTGGGGATACGATGGAATTCTGGATCCGCGCTCACGCCGGTCGGATTGTGGCGATCGGTTTCTCGACGACCGGATGTGGAACATCACGGGCAGCCGGGAGCATGGCCACCGAACTGGCGTTGGGCCAGACATTAGAGGCCGCGGCGCGGGTCCGGCCGGGCGACGTCCTGAGCGCGTTGGACGGGCTGCCGTCCCAGTCGCAGCATTGTGCCCAGCTCGCCTGCAGGACCTTGCAGGCGGCGGTCAGTGAGGCGGCGATACTGGAGTCTGCCGATCCCAGCGAGTGTGGAGCGCAGGCGGAGTCTGGCGGGGCGATGGAGTGGGGTCTGGATGATCAATGAGCAGTTTCAGCAGCAGCAGCACCCTCGCTGCATCGTGTGCGGCAAGCAAGCGGCAGCCGGCTGGGAGTTGGACTTCCGTCACGTCGCCGGGACGATGGTGGAAGCCGATTTTCCCTGCGATCGAGCGTTGGAAGGCTATCCGTGGGTTCTGCACGGAGGGGTTATCTGCACTTTGCTCGACGGAGCCATGACCAACTGTCTGTTTGCGGCGGGGCAGGTGGCGATGACCGGAGATCTTCACGTGCGTTTCCGCAAGCCGGTCGTGGCGGTCGGGTCGGCCTGTGTTCGAGCCTGGATTGAAGAGTCGACTCCACCCCTGTACAAACTAGCGGCTCACCTCGAGCAGGACGGAGAAATCAAAGCCACCGCACGGGCACGATTCATGCAGCGTGCAGAAGAGATTGGTTTGTCAGAGAGCTGAATGTAATGAACGCGCTTCGGTGGCGCAGTTTCCACTGACGAAGGTCATGACGAAACCGAATGGCGTACCAACCTGCCCTGAAGACTCGACGCGACTCGTTTCCGGCTCGCCGATGCACCGTGGAAACATCTTTCGTCAGCGGTTATTCGGTCAATCGCCCTTCCTGGCATTTGCGGCCGCATGGTGTATGCTCTTGGCGGCGGTGGGATGCACGCCGGCCGGGTGCTTGTCCTGTGAACGGACCAACGCTCCGTACTTCCGCCGTCCGCGGTCTCGCGATTCGGCGGGCGTCCGTCCCGCCTCAGGAGCAGCGAACTTATGAGCGACCTTGAGATCACGGTGGTGGTGGAGAACACGGCAACCAGTGCCGGTCTGCTGGCCGAGCACGGTCTGGCTTGCTGGATCCGCGATGGCGAAGCGAACGTGCTCTTCGATACCGGGCAGGGTCTGACGCTGCGGCACAACGCCCAAAAACTGAACATCGCGTTGGAGAGGGCTACGGCGGTCGTGCTGAGCCACGGGCATTACGATCATACCGGCGGATTGCCACAGGCCCTCGAAGGGGCTCCCTCCGCCACTCTCTTCGCGCACCCGGACTGGCGTGCCGCCAGGTACCTGCGTACGACCTCGGGCGCTGTACGCGAGATCGGTGTGCCTGCCGAGTCGCTCGACGTCTGTCGGCGGCAAGGTACGGTGTGCCGTCAGACGACCGAACCCACTCCGATCACGGCTCACCTCATGGTGACCGGGCCCATTCCGCGTCGCACGGAGTTTGAGGATGTCGGCGGAGCGTTTTATCGAGATCCAGAGACGCGGCAGCTGGATCCGATTGCCGACGATCAGGCACTCTACTTCCAGACGCTCCAGGGGACCGTCGTGTTGCTGGGGTGTGCGCATGCCGGGGTCATCAATACGCTTCACTACGTCCAGCAGCTGACGGACGGGCGTCCGATTCACGCCGTGCTCGGTGGCATGCATCTGGCACAGGCGTCCGACGAGCGGCTTGAGCAGACGATCCAGGCTCTGGTCCAGCTCGGGGTGAAGCGAGTCGGGCCGGTTCATTGTACCGGCAGTCGCGCGGTTGCAGCACTCTGGTCCGCCTTCCCCCAGCACTGTTTCGATTTCCATGTCGGCTCTCGTGTGACGTTTTCCACGTTGACGTCGTAACGCGGACTTCAGT
This sequence comes from Pirellulaceae bacterium, assembly GCA_041752115.1. GTDB lineage: Bacteria > Planctomycetota > Planctomycetia > Pirellulales > Pirellulaceae > JAJRVM01. The sequence goes on from JBGSHS010000086.1 coordinate 25,060, forward strand.
CCGCGACGGATCCTGGTGAGCCGTTTGGTGGTGGTGATGTTGGTGGACGTTGCGTCACGCACTGAAGTGCGAGCGGCGCGCGAGCGGCGCCGATCAAAGACGCAAGAAGATCTGGCGACGATACATGAACCGGGCGATCCCGAGCATGATGAGCAGGCTGACGATTGCCATGGCCAGCTGTCCATAGCTGCCAAGAGACTGGCTTACATCACCTCCCACAAATCGCCGGGCGATTCGCTCGACATTGACCAGATTGCTGATCATGTAGAGCGTGATCGGGTTCATCCCGATCCAGACGAACGGTTGAGCCCAGCGGCGCCAGCCCCAGACGTCGATCAACAGGTGAAAGGCAGCCAGCAGCAGGCAGCTATAGCCGGCGGCGACCAGCACAAAGGAAGAGGTCCAGATCTTCTTGATCACAGGAAACTGCAGATTCCACAGCCAGCCCAGAGTAACCAACAGTGCGCCGGCCGCCGCCAGGGTGACGACTTTCTTCCAATCGCTCAGCCGCACATTGCGAAGGAACATGCCGACGAGCACTCCGATCAGGCAGGAAGCGATCGCCGGCAGCGTGCTCAGCAGTCCTTCGGGGTCGAAATCGCCATCCCACTTGCGCAGGGGCAGGTAATGTTGATCGATCCAATTCGCGAGGTTCTCCCCAGGAGCAAAACTGCCGGCTGTTCCGCCCGGTACCGGCACGAAGGTCATCATCAGCCAATAGCCGATCAGCAAGCCCACACACCAGAGCACACGACCGCGCAGGCCACAATAACAGAAGATCAAACCGGCAAAGAGGTAGCAGAGTGCGATGCGCTGCAGTACACCCAGCAAACGGATCTCTTCCCAGGGAGTGCTCAGTCCGCCGTAATAGAACACTCCCAGCAGATACAGGAGTGTCGCACGCCGCAGGATCCTCGCCACGGCCGCACGCCTCCCGTGCTGCTCCATGGTGCGCGTCAGAGAAAAGACCAGCGAGATTCCCACGATGAACACAAACAGGGGGAAGATCAGGTCTTCGAAGCGAAACCCAGCCCAGTCGACGTGTTCAAGTTGACGAGCCAGACCTTGCAGGACGCTGTTGTCTTTGACCTGGCGCAGGCCCTCCACCAACCCGTCCGCTCCGATGATCCAGAACATGTCGAAGCCGCGCAGCGCGTCGAGCGACATCAGGCGACCAGGTGAAGGGCCAAGAGTTGGTTGTGGATCTGTCCGTTCGGCCGACGCGTGACTCATCGTTGTACTTCTACTCGCCGGAAGTTCGAAAGCCGACAGGATTCTGAGCAGCAGTCTGGTACGCCTTCCGAACCCATTCCCAGGTCGGCTGGTGAAAGCTGACGAAGCTCTACGGCTGTCAGACGAGATTGTACCGGATGGACTGACTGCCGCGCAGTACTCAATCGAATTCAATGGCGTGCCACACCACAGGAGCATTGGCAGAACTTGGATACTGTCGGATCTCCAGATTGACCGCCTGGTCGGCAGGCAGATTGAGCTGTGAGAATGAGATGCGTTGGGGGACAAGTTCCACGTGATTACGATCGAGCACCGGTACCGGAAAGGCTGCCAGCTGCTGTCCTTCGGCCAGCACTTCCAGTCGCACCGGAGTGTTGGTTTCCTGGGGGCAGCTGACGGTCAGGACCAGTTCCCGGGCCGCACCCAGGATCTGACTGCGTCGCAAGCTGAGCGGTTCCGATCCTTCGACCCACACCGCCAAGGTGAAGTGACTGACTGCTTCCGACAACTCGTCCCATACGCTGCGGAAGTGCAGCTTTGTCGGGGCGATGGAGTTCCACTGCCAGCCATGGCAAGCGGCGAAGTGAGATGCGGTCTCTGCGGCCAGTCGACTCTGCAGTCTCGGCAAGTCGAGGTAGAGGACTGGATCGAGCCAGTCGGCAGAATCGCGCATATCCAGCGGATCGGCGCCGGCAGGACGCTGGTCGTGCGCGTCGTTGACTTCCAGCACGAGTTGGCGCGGAGAGGATCCCGCAGGAAGAGATATCCGGCCCGTGGCATAAGCCTGTTGCGCGCCGACGATGATGGGTGTGGCGAACAGTGGTTCACTCGGCGCGGTCGGCGCGACGATGCGGGCTTGCACGCAGCCGTCGGAACCGGCCAGCGCATCGAGCCCCACGAAGGTACTCAACCCGACCACATAATCGGGCAGCTCAAACCAGAGTTCATTGTGGGCGTGAACACCGAACCCCCACCCGAAAACCCCTGGACCGCTGTCCAGCCAGCCTCCTGCGACATTGCGATCGCGTTGCCAGGGGCGACCGTGCCCAGCCAAGGGAGATCTCTGCTCAACGCGGTCGGGGTGAAGGCGACTCAGCGGCAGTTCGTGTGGGTGGAAGAAACACCGCAGCGGGATGGCATCTCCGGCCAGCCATAACGGATCGAGGCTCCAGGCAGGTTGTACACCCAGCAGCCAGTTGTCCGAGAGCGTCTCGTCCAAGGGCCGAACTACGCGCTGACGTGCCCATGACGTTGTGACACGGAGCCCCTGTGACGTCTCGAGTTGCAGCAGCACGTTCTCGCCTTGCGGGGCCAGTGCCGCGAGTTCATGGAGCCAGGCATCCCAGGGGGATCGAGGGAGCAGATGAAGCTCGGCCAATTCGCCGAAGGAACAGGCCCAGTGATCCTCGTGGCCCAGCAGAGCGACGCCGGTGCGATTCCATCGCATCGCCCGAAAGCGGAGTTGCCGCCCGTCACGCAAAAGGGCTGTCCCCGGATGGCTCTCGGCGCCGGTGATCTGCCAGACAATCCGCCGCACCGAATCGGTTGCCACGCGGACCAGTGCCCGCGACTGCTGCTGAGGTGGAAAGGGAGGGGTAACCGATTCCACGACCAGCAGAGGCGGGACATGCCTGCCGCCGGTGGACGTCGCCTCGTGGTACTCCAGAACGTTACCAGCAAGCCGATCGCCCGTCCATGTTTCGACAAACGACGAGGCGCTCGTCGGTTCGGCCGCATGATGGTCACGCAGCCAACGCAATGCCGGTTCCACATCACGCAGTTCACGCTCGTCCGCGTGCAGCACGAGTGGTTGGTCATTCGACCAGCCGGTCACTTGCTGAGCGGTCGCTCGCGAACCGTCGGCAAAGCCGAATTCGAAACGAGCGCTCACGCGAGCAGCAGACCAGGCCGTGCGGCTGGCCGTGACGTCAAGAATCAGGAGGAACACGGCCAGGGTCACCCAACGCCGGTCCCGGTTTGTCGCGGCGTGGCGATGCCGTGCCGGGGGAGTTGCGGGACCGGTCCTGCCTCTGTCGCCTGCGCACACGTGACACGGAACGTTGTAATGACTCAAGATCGCACTCGATCAGGCTGCTTCGATCGTGGGAGGACTACACTGCTGCGGCCATCGTACTGGTCCAGCAGCAGGGACTGGTGAGTATTATAGCGGCGGACTCGTCACCGCCAGCGGGTTGGGCCGCCACTTGGTACTTGCAGATCGAATCGAATGGTTAATAATTCATTTCCTGGCGATACCGCACTGCTCCTCGACGGCTCTCACGAAAGGACTTGGATTATGCCGCTGCTGGTGGTCGGAACCATTGCGCTGGACCATATCGAGACGCCGGAGCTGTCGCGCGAGTCGCTGATGGGGGGATCGGCAGTGTATTTCTCCTATGCCGCCAGTTACTTCTGCCCGGTGCATCTGGTGGGCGTTGTGGGAGACGACTGGCCCGACGAAAATACGCGGCTTCTGGCATCGCGGCAGATTGATACGACAGGGCTGCAGGTCATTCCGGGTACTCGGACGTTTCGCTGGCATACCCGATACCTGCCGGGCCTGTGTGAACGGCAGACGATTGACGTGCAGCTGAATGTGTATGGGAGTCACAAACCGATCTTGCCGGATCGCCTGCGGCGCTGCCCAAGTCTGTTTCTGGCCAACGGTTCTCCCGTGTTGCAGCAGCAGATCCTCGAGCAGATGACCGGCCCGCAGATGGTGATCGCCGACACCATTGAAATGTGGATTCGAGAGGCTCGTGAGGAACTTGAATCGCTGCTGCGCCGCGTCGAAGGTCTTGTACTGAGTGACAGTGAAGCCCGCCTGCTGACGCGGCAGGACAACTTGGTTCGTGCCGGAGCCATGCTGCGCGATATGGGGCCCAACTTCGTGGTGATCAAGAAAGGGGAGCATGGGGCCATGTTCTTCTCGAAGCACGAGACGTACGTGTTGCCGGCCTTTCCCACGCAGGATGTCGTTGATCCCACGGGGGCGGGAGATAGTTTCGCAGGAGCGATGATGGGATATCTCGCGGAGCAAGGTAACTTTGAACCCCAGACGCTCAAGCAGGCGATGGCGTACGGCATTGTGGTGGCGAGCTTCACGGTGGAGGATTTCGGCCTCGATCGGCTGCGCAGTATCGAGCGGGACGATATCGTGCTGCGCATGGAGCGATATCGTCGTATGTTGAGCTTCTAGGGCCGCTGGGGAGGCCGGAACGTCCGAGGTTGCCATGAAGAAGACCCGCACCTTTGTCGCGGTGGAGATTGCCCCTGACGTGCGCTCGCGCATAACCGAGTTAATTACGCGTCTGCGCAGCAGCGATGCCAAGGTCAATTGGGTGGCGCCAGAAAACCTGCACCTCACTTTGAAATTCCTCGGTGACCAGACCGATGAGGAGGTCGCCACCGTCTGCCAAGCCGTGCAACAGGCGGCCACTACCGTGCCAGCCTTCGCGTTTCATTGTCGTGGCGTGGGTGCGTTCCCCAACATGGAGCGTCCGCGCACGCTGTGGATGGGCGTGCGCGATGGGACCGATGCGCTGCGACAACTGCAGCAGGCGATTGATCAGCAACTGGCTCGACACCGCTATCCGTCCGAGCGGCGGGGCTTCCAGCCCCACTTGACGTTCGGCCGGGTCCGCTCGGGAGGAGCCGCCATGGGCGAGCTGGCCGAACTTCTCGCGAAAGCCCAGGACATGGACGGGGGTGTGTCAATTGTGGATGAGGTGTTGGTCTTCGCCAGCTATCTCCAACGCGGGGGGCCCCAGTACGAAGTGCTGGCAACTGCCCCGCTGGCATGACTCACCCGGCGCGGCTTTGGCTTGCCGATGTTCGGTAGTTTCTCCAAGCTAACTGCCAGTTCCTCAAAAATGGGAGCCGGTATTGACTCGCACTAGGACAATTCTGTCATAATGCCCGCCAGCTTCGGCTTGCCGTTGGATGTACCGCAGCTACCACGGTTCTGACAGGATGGGAGGTCAGGCTCGATGGTTGCGGTCGAGTGATTGTCGTTCGCACTGGTGCAGGGAAGGCGGCCGTTGATCGTAGCGCAGGCAGTCCTTGGTGATGGTTTCTAGTGGGAGCTTAGGACCATGAGTCGGCAACATGTCATGGCAGCGATTGTCGGGAGTTTCTGCTACCTCTTGGTTGGGACGGCATTGGGCGAGTTGATCATCAATGGTGATTTCTCGCAGGGAAACGCCGGTTTCGGCACGGATTACCGGTTGTCCGTTCCTACCAACAGCAATCCGTATGCGGGAATCGTGCCCCGCAAGCCAGGTTTGATGATATGGAAGGTACTGGCGGCTCAAGTCGCTAACGATCCGGGCGAAGGGAAGTACACGGTGGCGTCGAATCCCAGTGCCTGGAACCCGGCCTTTGTCATTCCACATTCGGCGGAGTTACCGGTTGGCAACACGATGCTGATTGCCAACGGGAGCGGTAATGCGGGTGACCTCGTCTGGTACCAGGATATCTCGGTCGTCGCAGGTGCGTTGTACGACGTGTCGTTTTCCGCGGCGAGCCTCTATCCAGCGAACGCCGCTCAACTTCGCTTCTACGTGGGGCTGGATCCTGTCGATCCTCTCTCGATGATCGAAGTAGCGGCCATCGACCTGACAGGCATCACGGGTGAGAACGCGTGGCAGACAGGAACCGGCCAGTTTCTGGCCACCAAGACTGGTTCGGTGAAGGTCCACATTGCCAATCTGATCACCGCCCCTTACGGCAATGACTTTGCAATCGACAACGTCAGCGTGCTCCACGTCGTGCCTGAGCCGTCGACGATTTCGCTGCTTGGTTGGGGGACGCTGGTTGTTGCACTTGCCCTGCATCGCCGGCACCGCCAGCGGCGTTGAAGCTGGCCGAAAACAGTGGCCTGGCCGGTTGGGGACGCGTCTCACCTTGCGGGCGGTGAATCCCCAACCTGACTTGGCAGCTTCGAGTGGGGGAAGGACGTTGGCGTGGCCACGTCGCCGTCGCTGCGGGCAGTACTCACGTCGTGATGCGGTCGCGTCGGTCGTGTACCGTGGCCAGATCGTGTCGATGCCGCAACAGGGGCCGGATGCCGTTCTCTGCGGCCGCTGGCCGAGTCGCGCTGCGGCAGCCGTCAGGAATCTGGTGGGGCGAATTCTGCCGTGCGGCATTCTGCCGTACGAGTTGTGCGGGCTCCTGCAGCGAGCAGATCGGGAGTGATCCTGTTGAGCAGGCGTCTTTTCATGTTGCGCGGCAAATTCTCAGCGGAGCCCGCGTCAACGTTGGTTGCAGGTCCGGGCAAGGTATGCGCCACGAGGGACGAGTATTCGGCGTTGATGACTCGCGCGTGTGGATGGCATTGGACCGGAGCATTGATCCGGGCTTCGTTGCTCGTGTGTGGCGGCGGCTGTTGGGGTGGTGAGGAGCCTGGCAGGCATCCGGCAGAACCACGGGCACCCAAGACGACTCCGGTATTTTTTCCGTTTTCTGGGAAATTCCCGCTGGGGTGTGACCAAACGTGTCCAGCGGTTTGCGATCTTTCTTGATAGAGAGACAGCCAAGAGGTTTGGCTTGACGAGCGGTCGTTGATGTGGTATTCATTTGTACACTACGAGGGCTGTTTGCCTCGTGGAGAGAACGGGACCCTCGCTTGCTCTGAAGCGGCAAGTAGCCGATAAAACAAGGAGTCACAGAATGGTTACGACAACAGAAACGACGGGCAATTCCATGGCCAAGAAGGACAAAGTGAACAAGAGTGCCAAGGGGGTCAAAGGCCCGCAATCGGCCACGGATCGGCTGATCGATGGCAATCCCCATTTGAAGACGACCCTGCAGCAGATTGAGAAGCAGTTTGGGGAAGGGTCGATCATGGCGTTGGGGGCGGACACGAACATGACGATCGAGGGAATTCCCACGGGAAGTCTGTCGCTGGACATTGCCTTGGGCGGCCAGGGGATTCCTCGCGGGCGGATCATCGAGGTGTTTGGTCCGGAGTCGAGTGGTAAAACCACGCTGGCCTTGCATGCAGCGGCTGAGGCACAGAAGTTGGGGGGGATCGCCGCGATCATTGATGCGGAGCATGCGTTTGACCCCAGTTGGGCCAAGAAGCTGGGGGTCGAACTGGAGACTCTTCTGGTGAGCCAGCCGACGTCGGGCGAGGAGGCGATGCAGATCACCGAGATGCTGGTCAAGTCGAATGCCGTGGACGTGATCATTATCGATTCGGTCGCGGCGTTGGTCCCCAAGCAGGAGTTGGAAGGGGAGATTGGTGATTCGCACGTTGGCCTGCAGGCTCGGCTGATGAGCCAATCGATGCGGAAGTTGACTGGCGCGATTGCCAAGAGCAAAACGGCGGTGATATTCATCAATCAGATCCGCGAGAAGATCGGCGTGATGTTCGGTAGTCCGGAAACGACTCCTGGCGGCCGCGCGTTGAAATTCTACTGTTCCTGTCGCATTGACGTTCGCCGCATCGGGCAGATCAAGGACGGTGAACAGGTCGTCGGGCAGCGCGTGCGGTGCAAGGTGGTCAAGAACAAAGTGGCCCCGCCGTTTCGTGTGGCCGAGTTCGACATGATGCACACCAACGGGATCAGCTATGAGGGGGATGTGCTCGATCTGGCGGTCGCGCAAAAGATCGTCGCTCGTAGTGGATCCTGGTTCAAATACGGTGATGCTCATATCGGGCAAGGTAAGGAGAAGGCTCGGCAGTACCTGATCGACAACCCAGCCGCCACACGCGAGATTCAGGAGAAGGTCATGGCGGCGGGCGGCTACGGCATCGGTGGTTCTTCGGACGAAGGGGGCGCCGAGGAAGGAGCCAGCGCAGACGCGGAGTAAGTCACCGCTGCCATGCTCGCCAACGGCCAGGCGAGAAGCTTCGAGCATCGGGCGGATGGACGGTGAGACGCGCTGTCTGTTCCGAACGTTGGAAAGATGGATGACAGGTTCCCTGGCAATTCCCTTGCCGAGGGCCTGGACTCTACAATAGCCCGTGTGCCCACTTGTTCCGGTGTCTGCCTGACTCGATGGCAGATGCCGGTTCTGTCTGCGACGCGCCAGCCGGCTATTCCAGGCAAGGGCAATGAAGGACCTGCTCACGCTATCCGGAAGAATTCGAATCGAAGATACGGAGCATGTGACGACGGTCGGAGCGTGCGATTTACTTGCTCGCGCACGTAAAGGCCCTGGCCGAGGGGGCCCCTTGACAGACTGACAGACTGACGCTTCTCGCCAAGGGAAATTCTGGATGATGGCAGAGTCGCACTCGCTCGCTCAGGAAAACGCCACGCAAACAGAAAACCTGCAAGACATCTTGCCGGTGGTGTCTGGTCGCGAAGCAACTGGTCGCGAAGCAACTGGCGATTTGGGGGGAAACTACGAGATGAGGTTTGAGTCAGGGCGGTTGCGGGCGCGGTGGAGAGCACCGACGTGGATGGCGAGGAAGCGATTGGGGTGGCGGCGTTACCTCCTGGCGACCTATCTTCTCAGCGCATGGTGCGTTGCGGCCAGCGGACAGCTCACGGATGCTCAAGAGCCTGATTCATTGCAGGCGGCGATGAGTATTCAGGAGGCGGTTGTCAACGCGATTGCGCGGGCGGAGCGGTCGGTGGTGGCCATCGCGCGAGTGCGCAAGACGGGACTGCGCGGCCAGATCCCCGATCTGGCACGCGAGGAGGGGCCACTCAATGGATCGTCAGCGGGGTTGATGGACGCCAGTCCAACCAGTCCGGACTTTGTACCGAACGAGTTTGGAACCGGGGTCGTGATTGACGGCGACGGGCATATCGTGACGAACTTCCACGTGTTGGGAAACCCCCAGGAGAACGACTACTACGTCTGGGTGCAGCGTCGTCCTTTTCTGGTCACCAAGGTGGAGGTTCCGACGCAGGTTAAGGCGGGAGACCCGTGGACGGATCTGGCGGTGCTGCAAGTGTCGGCTGACAACTTGGTGCCAATCACCATGGGCGATACCACGTCGCTCCGCAAAGGCATGTTTGTGATCGCCTTAGGCAACCCATACGGCATCGCCCGGGATGGCGAGGTGAGTGCGAGCTGGGGGATTGTGGCGAACCTGCGTCGTGCAGCACCTACGGGAGACCAGGCGGCGAGGCTGGGTGCCGAGATCTCGTCACTTCACCAGTATGGCACCCTGATCGAAACGGACGCTCGACTTAATCTTGGCACCAGTGGTGGTGCTCTGATTAACTTGAAAGGCGAACTGATCGGCCTGACCACGTCGCTTGCCGCGTTGTCCGGGTATGAGCAGCCGGCTGGTTTTGCCATTCCCGTCGACGATGCCTTTCGCAAAGCAATCGAAACGCTCAAGCAGGGGAAGCTGCCTGCGTACGGATTTCTGGGCGTGCAGCCGGAGCATCTGCCGTTGGCTCAGCGACAGGATGGAAGATTCGGGGCGCAGGTGCTGCGGGTTGTTCCGGGCACGCCGGCTGATCGTGCTGGCATACAGGAAGAGGACGTGATTACGCACGTCAACGGGGAAGAGGTGTACGATCGGAGTTCGCTGTTTCGAGAGCTGAGCAGGCTGCCAGCGGGATCTCATGCGACTCTGACCCTTCAGCGCCGCGATGCGCTGGCTCGCCCGCGTACGATGAGGATGGACGTGGAACTGTCCAAGAAGTTCGTGGCAGCCGTGCAGGCTCCGTTCGCTCTGGTTCCGGAACCGATGTGGCGTGGTCTGCGTGTCGAGTTTCCCTCAGCACTTCCACCTCAATGGAATGCGACAGGAAGTCTGGCGGTGGATGGCGGCAACTGTGTCGCGGTACTGGAGGTCGAGCGTGATTCTCTGGCTTGGAAAGCTGGGCTCCGACCGGGCGAGTGCATTACGCACGTGGGAGCGCAACGAGTCGACTCGCCGCAGGCCTTTTTCGAGGCCGTCGCTGCTCAGTCGGGGGAGGTCCGACTGCAGCTTGCTGCCGGATCCGGTGAGGACGTCGTCCGTGTCGTGCCGGCCGTTCAGTAGGTCCTCATGTGGCCCGCGCCGGCCTCCCCCCTCGGTGCGATGCCGGGCTGCGGGTCTTCCGCCAATGGGGAGTCGTTGGAGCGGTTCCAGGTTCGAGCCGGCCGTTCAGTCGGGCTGAAGCGGGGTATCTGGTGAGAATGTGCCATGTTCGATATCATGACGCGCTTGCGACGATCGGACGGAACTCCTGGAGTACGAAGCGGAAATTGCTATGAAAGCGGACGAACTGCGGGAAAAGTACCTGGCCTTTTTTGCGTCGAAGGGGCATACGGTTTGTGGGAGTGACGTGTTGGTTCCGACTTGGGATCCATCGGTCTTGTTCACTCCGGCCGGCATGAATCAGTTCAAGGACCACTTTTTGGGTAAGGTCAAGCTTGAGTTCACGCGTGCTACCACCTGCCAGAAGTGCCTGCGCACGGGAGACATTGAGAACGTAGGGCGGACCGCCTATCACCACACGTTTTTCGAGATGCTGGGGAACTTCAGTTTCGGGGACTATTTCAAGCGCGAAGCGATTCATTGGGCCTGGGAGTTCTGCACCGACAGGAAGTGGTTGGGAATTGACCCCGCGCGGCTGTCCGTGACGGTCTATCTGGACGACGACGAAGCGGCGAGCATTTGGGCTGACGACATCGGGCTGGCGAGCAGTCGGATTGAGCGGATGGGGGAGAGCGACAATTTCTGGCCGGCCAGTGCTCCGAGCGAGGGGCCAGACGGCGTCTGTGGTCCGTGCAGTGAGATCTTCTTTCAGGACAATTTTGGCGAGACTGTGGAGATCTGGAATCTGGTCTTCACCCAATTCAATCGGGTCGGAAGCCCGCCTGACAATTTGCGTCCGCTACCAAGCCGTAATATCGACACCGGCATGGGGCTGGAGCGTACTGCCGCCGCCTTGCAGGGCGTGTCGACCAACTTCCACATCGATATCCTTCGTCCGATCGTCGAGGCGGCGGCGGCGATTTGTGGTCAGCACTACGATCCAGACAATGCCAACGGGCGTCGTTTCCGGCGGATCGCTGACCATGTTCGAGCGTGTACCTTTGCGGTGCACGAGAATGTCTACCCGGGTGCGAAAGCCGAGAAGTATGTGGTGCGGCGACTGCTTCGCCGCGCTGTCCTCGACGGACGTCAGTTGGGCGTCGACGAGCCCTTCCTGTACCGCATCGTTCCGGTCGTGGTCGAAATGATGAAGAAGCCATATCCGGAACTGGCCGATACGGTGGACCGCGTTGCGCAGGTGATTCAGCAGGAGGAGCAGAGCTTCTTCTCGACGATCGATGCGGGGCTGGCCCGGGTCGAGGGGATCTTTTCGGGTATGGAGAAGCAGGGACGCGTGGTCGTGGACGGAAACGATGCCGCCGAGCTGTATTCGACGTACGGAATACCGCCCGAGCTGGTGGAATCGTTGGCGGCCGAGCGGAACTTCACCTTCGACACCGAAGGGTTCCGTCAGGCCATGATCCAACATGGACTCGATTCGGGTAAGCAACAGATTGAGCTGTTCAAGACGGGGCCCATTGAGGCGCTCAAGAAGGTTGTGCACTGCAGCCAGTTTGTCGGATACGACACCGAACAGTCTGAGGCCGAGATCAAAGGGATTATTGCCCAGAATACACTCTGCGACCGGCTCACCGAGGTAGGGCACGAAGCCGTGATCAAAGTGGTTCTCGACCAGTCGCCGTTTTACGCCGAATCGGGTGGGCAGGTGGGTGACACGGGAGATCTCGTGGGGGAGGGATTCGACTTCCGCGTCTCCGATACACAGCGTGACGGCGACTTGATTGTTCATCTCGGTCATCTTGTATCGGGCGAAATGCGAGCTGGGGCGCGCGTGACGGCGCGAGTCGATTCGAATCGACGTCGGTCGATTCGGCGGGCGCATTCGGCAACGCATATTCTGCACTACGCGCTGCAGAAACATCTCGGCCGCCACGCCCAGCAGCAGGGGTCGAAGGTCGACAGCGATTGGCTGCGATTTGACTTCATGAACTTGTCGGCCGTGTCCGATGAGGAACTGGTCCGGATTGAACACGATGTGCAGACGCAGGTGGCCGCGCACGAGTCGGTGACATGGGACTATGTGCCCTTGGCCGAGGCTCGGGAGAAAGGAGCGATGATGCTCTTTGGCGAGAAGTACCCCGACCCTGTGCGGCTGGTGACGATGGGGGCCTTCAGCCGTGAACTGTGCGGCGGAACTCATGTGCAGAATACGGGCGACATTGAGGCCTTCGAGATTGTTTCGGAGGAAAGTGTCGCGACCGGTACCCGTCGCGTGGTTGCGCTGACGGGGGATAAGGCCCTGCAGCATGCGGAGCAGACCCGCGCGACGCTCGAACAAGCGGGGCAGCAGTTGGGAGTGGCGCCGTTGACTGTCCCGCATGCGGTGCGAGAGCTGACGCGTGCGCTGCGAGATCTGCGTAAGCAGTTGACGTCCGGTACAGTCGCGTCGAGCGAACAGGAGAGCGTCTCGAAGTCCGAAGATGTGTCGGGCGCCGCCGCGACGTCCAGCGACTACGGTCGGACGCGCGCCGCCTTGCGTGAGTCAGCTCGACTTCTGAACATTGCTCCATTTGATGTCCCTGAGCGCATTGCCGCTCTCAAGACAGAGGTCAACCAATTGAAGGAGCAGGTTGCCGAGTTGTCGGCGGCGGGTGTTCTGTCGGCGGATGCGTTACTGGAACGAGGCGAAATGGTTGGCAACGTGTGGGTCGTGATCTGCGAGACCCCTGGCGCTAATCCGAATCTGATGCGGCAGTTGATCGATCAGGTGCGTAAGAAGAAGGATCCGACAGCGGTCTTGCTTGCCTCGGCGCCGGCAGAGGACAAAGTGACGCTCGTTGCCGGGCTGAGTCGCACTCTCGTCGAGGGGGGCGCCAGCGCCGGCACCTGGGTCAAGCAGACGGCTACCATCGTGGGTGGCAGCGGTGGCGGACGGGCCGAGATGGCACAGGCCGGTGGCAAGTCTCCAGACAAGTTGCCGGCGGCCCTGCAGGAAGCTCGCCGCGTGATTGTCGAGATGTTGCAGCGCATGGGGTAAGCGCTGGACGCGGCAGGAGGATGGACCCTTTTTGCTGATATCAACCATCGACAGTGTGTTGATTCGCTGGTCCGCGCAGTCGATTGGCCATCGATCGGACTTTCTCGTCCCACGGCCCTTGTCGCTGCGCGCCCATTCTTTATGATGGCATCAGGCCTGCTCGGAGCACGCTCAAGGATTGCCCTACGCACTAGCACTCGCATGGAGTGGCAGACAATGGTGGAAGTCGCCCCTGGTTGGTCGATCGACATGGAGCGTGGTCCCGATTGGCTCTATGTGCGTCTGCGACCGATCGAGTCTCATTGGTCGGATGTGGCGGGGTTGGCCGAGTCGATCTGGAAACTGTTGCGACAGCAGTTCACGCATCGGCTGGTACTCGAGCTGGATGAGCTGGCGGTTTTTCCCAGTGCGTTGATCGGTGAACTGGTGCGGCTCTATCGGCGCATCCAATCGCAAGATGGGCTGATGCGGCTGTGCGGATTGAACGAGTCCAATCTGGATGCCCTGCAGCTGACTCGCCTGCAGCGATGTTTTCCGCACTACGAATCGCGAGAGGACGCGGTCCTGGGGATTCGCCGCAGTCGTCCGCGGTAGAGTAACTGCGGGCGCGGCAGAAGCGACCGCGCCGCAGTGTCCCATCGTCTCAAGGCTTTCTCAACGCCAGTCCACTTCCAGGCGGTTATCGATCAGCTCGACGCCGTCGATGCGACGAATGGCCTCTTGCGCCATCTGCTTCTGGAAGTAGCTGTTGACTTTGCCGGTCAGGACGACGACGCCCGATTCGGCTTCATAGCCGAGCTTGCGACCGTACAGGTGAGGGCTGCTGGTCAGCGCTTCTCCCAGTCGGTCCATCAGGCCGGTCCCGCATTCGTGCATGGTTGGTGCCCCTGTCATGTTGTAGTGCGTCCAAGATCGGAAGGTGGTGCGTTTCAGGATGCGTGCCCGCTGCACGCAGACCGCCACAATCCTGCCGCTGCTGGCAGTAGCCGTGGAGTCGGGATTCAGGATCCCAGGCTGTTAGCGTCAGCGACAAAATTGTTCTGAGAAAGGAATCGGTCATCCTGGTGCTGGAAGTGAGCAGAGAAGTGCTGCGAATTTGCGTGAACTGAGTGTGACCGGTGGGGCTGTGTCGATTGTACCACGCGGGGCAGCCGGCAGCCGACCGCTCGGGGAGCCAGCGACGTGCTGAGCAGCGCGGGGTGCCGGAGTTTGTCGTGGCGGGGGATTTCGTCCCGTCTGGGCGTTGCGGTCACACGAGAGCGATAAACGCAGGAGTCAGGATCCAGGCCGCCAGCAGCAGGTAATTGAACCTGTTGACGCGCTGCCGGTAACGGTGGGCCACTTGCGGATCGACCATCGCCCGCTGCAGCAGGTGAATTCGCGCCGCTGTGCTCGGGTGCAGCCAGCTCCGCTGGTGACGCCGATCGCTCGAGAGACAGGAGAGTCGATCCAGCGTGATGCAGAAGACCGCGCCCTGGCCATCCTCGTAGACGGAAAGGTCCGCGTCATGCTCCAGAGCGCGTGAGTAGTATCCCAGAGCGATGACGGCATAGCTGACGGCCAATGCAGGGATGAGCAGCGAGTTGAGCAACATCGAGTTGCCGACATGGAGGTTCAGCCACTCCGAGCAGTAATCGCTGAATTCAGGGGCCTGAACCTGAACGATTCCCATGATCCAGACGGGCAGCGCCAGCAAGAGCATGCGGAACCAGAGATGCCGGCGCCGGACGTGACCCAGCTCATGTGCTACCACGGCCTCCACCTCTTCGTCCCGCAGAACGGACAGGAGGGCGTCGGTGATGAGCACGTAACGCAGCGAAGGGAGCATGCCCGCGACGGCGGCGTTGAATAGTTGTCCCCGAGTACACCAGATTTTGAAGTCCCGCGTGCCCACGCCGAAGCGACGAGAGAGCCGATCGAGACGCGTGCGAAGCCCTCCGGCAGGGAGCGATGCGGTCTGCCAGATGCGGCTCAATAACTGGGGGAAAAACAGGGTCACTAAGACCAGTGGAACCAGGTACAGCACCCAACCGTACGGACTGTCCTTCCAGCCTGGCAGAAGCAGCGTCGCCAGATCCTGGAAGGCGAGCAGCACGAGGATCGGCAGAAGGCACAGGCCCAGATAGTGCCGCGCTCGCAGCCAGACGAATTCGCCTCGCCGCGAGCCGGTGGCGCGATCAGAGGATGCCTCGGGGGGCACTTGCCAGGCAGCACGTTCGACTTCGTAGAAGGCGGCCCACGATAACAGCAGGGGAATCCAGATCGGACCCAGGATAATCAGGTCACGCAGTACGATCGTCTGATCGAGCCCCCAGTTGTAACGTACGACTTGTGGCCAATGCAGAAAGTAGATCACGCAGCCGATTGCCGCCAGCCACACGGCCATGTGCCACTGCTGGAATCGTGCAAACCATTGCAGCCAGGTTTGACGCCGTTCCACATCCAGTCGGATGGCGCGCGAAATGGCCCATGATCCGCCGGTAGCGAATGCCACAACCCCCAAACAGGCTACGGACGTCAGCAGAATGTAAGCCCATCCAGATTCGACGCTCTGTGCCGGAGCATGTTCCGATATCATGATCGTGGCCACAACGGCCAGCAGAATGCCAAGCTGCATAAGGTGCCCCACAAGACCAGTGCCCGAAGACGGGCGATAGGCCCGTCAGCTGTTCGCAACATACCGCTCGGCACAACTGCCCCAGCCTGACTGACTCGCGGCGATGCTCCATCGAGCGGTTGGATTCCAGACTAGTCAGCCGGACGGGGCCCGACAAGAATCTGCTCTGCCGGCAAGGATGTCTGGAGGAGCGATGCGGCGCGATTGTAGCGTTTGGGAGCCGGGTGACTGTGAGAAGAGCGTGCTTGGCCCCGCCGACTTCAGTCGTGTTTTCCCTGCAGGTGGCGGACGAAGCGGTAAATCATCAGGTAGATGCCGCTGCCGAACAGGCCCAGCACGACTCCGACAAAGCCGAGGCCCAGGCCGCCTGCCAACACTCCCATCCCGCGGTGGCCGGCCTCCGCCACGACCGCTCCGAGGACTGCCCCCACGGGTGCTCCGAGCAGCACACAAACGAGCATCACCTTGACCTGAAACCAGTTGTCCGACTTTCGGACGTTCATCCCGACGACAATATCTGAGACGATATTGTAGGCATCGCGTCCCGTTGCGGTCTCCTGCGGCGAGGGCTTTGCCAGGCCAGGGTCGACGACCGACGGATCGTCGGCAAACGGATTCGGAGGTGACGGCGGTGAGCTCATCGATTTCTCTCCAGCTGTGAAATCGCACTCAAGACGTTGGCATTATCGTGCGGCGAAGTACCAGAATCAAGCACGATGCTGCGCCAACGCGTGACAAGACGCAGTCGCGAAGCGACGATCTCATGACATCGCGACGACGGTCCGGATTTCTGACATCCGATTGTCGGGGCAACCAGAGGTTCCGTGCCTAATGGTCTTCCTTGCCGGGAGGGACTTTCGCAGCGGGAGTATCGTTCGGCCGCTGGATGTACATCTGTTCGACGAATTTCAAATACTCAGCCAGCGGAGGGAACCCGACCTCCTGGCGAAGTTCGTCCACGCGATCGGGTTCGGCGAGCGGCAGGACTTCACATTTCCCCTGCATGATTCTGACTTGCGTTCCGTACAGCTGCTTCCCTTCCTTCTTGATCATGACTCGATCGGTTAGCATGGCCAGATCTTTCGAGTCGACGTCTCCGGCGGGAGCCTGTTTCATCAAGGCCAGGCAGCGTTCCTGAAAGGGAGGGTCATCGTCGGCATGTTGCAGCAGCAGCCAGGCGGCATGAGCTCCGTCCTGGCCAACCTGACTGGCGCCGGGCCAACCCGACTCGTCGACCTGCTTCCTGAGGAAGTCACGATTTCGAGCGTCGACCTCGCTCATTTCCTTGACGATGGCGGAGTCTGGTGGCAGTGTCGACGGCTCCATGCCAGTTGTCTGTTCGCGCATCCAGGCGATCAGACGCATGCGAACATCCTGGTCCTTCTTGACTCGTTCGAGCAGTTCTTGCCGCAATGCTGCGCGAGGCACCGCAGGGGGCTTGTCCGCGTCATCAGCCGGCACTGCAGACGGAGGTTGTTCGTCCACTGCGGCTGCAACGTTGCCCGTTGAGGCAACGGAGCTCAGAGGGAGCAGCAGGCACAGGGAGAGGCAACGGAATAAGTGACAATGAAGCGTCATCGACTGGCTCCATGGCAGCAGCGAGCGGTGGACCTGCGGCCATCTATCGCTCGGCCTGCGGGCAAAGGCCGTCGTCAAGACGGTCGGGGCTGGCGAGCAGCATCGAGAACTGCTCGCCCAGTAGTGATAATTCGCCTTGCCGGAACGATCGGCGAGTGGTGGAAGTCTATACCAGTCCCTGCAGCCAGCTGGGAAGTTCGCCTGCCGGCGGGAGCTGAATCAGGTGCACGGACTGGATGGCATCGATCTTCAGGACGTCATCGATCGCCTGTTGCGGCGGGACGGTATCCAGGTTGAGAACGCCGATCGACGTGCCGCCGGGAGCGCTGCCGGCTCGTCCCACCGACATCTGACCGATGTTGATCTTGTGCGCTCCGAAGGCCGAACCGACCTTGCCGATGATTCCCGGTACGTCCTGGTGAACGAAGATGCAGAGAACGCCGTCGAGGTAGGCTTCCAGCCGGTAATCGGCCAGTCGAATCAGGCGGGGCATCTTCTTGCCGAACAGCGTGCCGGCGGCGCACAGGGGGCCGCCTTCGGTGATCAGCTCGGCTGATACCGACGAGCTGAAGTCACCCATCTCGCTCTCGCGGATTTCGGACAGCTGGATGCCTCGTTCTTTCATCAGCATTTCCGAATTGACGATATTCACTTCCTCTTCCAGCGTATTCTCGAGCAGGCCCGCGCAGAACGAGGCGGTGAGCAGTTTCGTGTCCTGTGCCGCCGCCTCGCCCCGATAACTGAGCTGACAGGAGCTGGCCGCGCCACGCTGCCACTGGGCGAGCAGCCGACCGAGTCGATAAGCGACGTCGATACTGCCGATCATGCTGCGCAGCGTCTTGGGATCGACGGCGGCCATGTTGACGGCGTGGCGCACTTCGCCTGCGGTGAGAAAGCGGATGAGCAGTTGCACAGCCTCCACCGCCACCTGCGTTTGAGCCTCTTCGGTGCTGGCTCCCAGATGTGGCGTGCAGAGGACACCGGGAAGCTGGAACAACGGACTGTTCGTGCACGGCTCTTCTTCGAACACGTCGAGTGCCACACCGGCCAGCTTGCCGCTGTTGAGTCCCTCCACCAGCGCCGCTTCATCATAGATGCCGCCGCGCGCGGCGTTGATCAACCGGACGCCCGGTTTGAACATCTCGATCTCGGCCTTGCCGATCAGGTGACGCGTTTCCGGAGTCAGCGGAGTGTGGACGGTCAGGTAGTCGACCTGCGGGAGCATTTCGTGAACCGATTCGACCTTGTCGACACCCAGCTTGGTGGCCGCTTCGGGAGCGAGGAAAGGGTCGTAGCCCAGGACTCGCATGCCAAAGGCGATGGCGCGGCGAGCCACTTCCTGACCAATGCGCCCCAGGCCGATGACGCCCAGCGTCTTGTCGGCCAACTGGGTACCCATGTACGACTTTCGATCCCATTTCCCCTCCTGCAGGCTGCGATGCGCCGCGGCGATGCTGCGGGACAGGCCGAGCATCAGCGCGAAGGCGTGTTCGGCCGTGCTGAGCGTATTACCGGTCGGCGTGTTCATCACCACAATGCCTTGTCGAGTGGCGGCCGCCTTGTCAATGTTGTCGGTACCCACTCCGGCCCGTACAATCGCTCGCAAGCGGCGATTGCCCTCCAACGACTCCGCGGTGATCTTCACGCCGCTGCGGCAGACCGCTCCGTCAAACTCCGCCAGAGCCGCTCGCAGCGGTTCCCCTTTGAGACCGGTGCGCACTTCGTATTGGATATCCGGTTCCGCATCGAGCAGATCCAGACCCTCTTGAGCCACGCTGTCGAGAACGATGACGCGATACATGGTTTCCTCGCTGGTTTCCTACTGGTTTCGGCTGCCCTCTGGTGATGCTGGCTCTCTGTGGTGGACCCGCCGCTCGCTGCCTGCCGACCGTACCGTGTGCCGAACGGAGCAGAGGGTATCAGATTACACAGGGATGACACATCAGGCTGCCACAAGCGGCTCGACGCCGTCGTCGAGCCGGTAACATCGATATCGTTTCACTTGCCGTGCTGTGCGGCGAACTGACGCATGAAGTCGCGCAGCTTGATCACTCCTTCGATCGGCATGGCGTTGTAGATCGACGCACGAATTCCCCCTACACTGCGATGCCCCTTGAGCGTGGTCAAGCCTTCTTTGCTCGCTGCTGTGACAAATGCCGCCTCCAACTCCTCGGTCGGCAGACGGAACGTGACGTTCATGAGCGAGCGATGTTCAGGGTGAGCATGCCCGCGATAATAATCACTCAGCTCATCGACGACTTCATACAGCAACTGGGCCTTCTTCCGATTCAGCTCCGCCATCTTGGCCAGGCCGCCAATGTCGTTCTGCAGCCACTTGGCCACCAGCCCGACCAGATAGACGGCAAACGTCGGGGGAGTGTTCCACATCGAGTTGTTCTTGACATGGGTGGCGTAGTTCAGATAGCCCGGTAGCGACTCCTGACTACGTTCCAAAAGGTCTTCCCGAATCACGACGACCGTCACGCCGGCGGGACCGACGTTCTTCTGAGCACACGCGTAGATGATGCCGTACCGCTCCATAGGCAACGGACGCGAGAGAAAATCTGACGACGCATCGCAGACCAGTGGCGCATCGCCAACGTTCGGCTCGGTAGCGAACTGCACGCCTTCGATGGTTTCATTGGACGTGATATGAACCATCGCCGGGTTGTCGCTCAACTGCAACTCCGAGTCGGCCGGGATCCGCGTGTACTTGGAGTCCTTGCCGTCCCAGGCCAGATGCACGGTCCCTTCGCGCACCGCTTCGTCCCGAGCGCTTTTGCCCCACGAGCCGGTCAGAATGAAATCGGCTGGCTGCCCTGTGCCACGCACCAAGTTCATGGGAACCATCGAGAACTGCAGACGGGCACCTCCCTGCAGGAACAGGATCTTGTAGTTGGGGGGGAGGTTCAACAACTGGGCCAGGCTGCTCTTGGCTTCCTCCAGGATCGCTTCAAAAGGCTTGCTGCGATGACTGATTTCCATCACGGAGGCACCACAGCCGGGCAACGCGACCAGCTCGCGCTGAGCCTGTTCCAAGACGGGCAACGGCAGAACCGCTGGTCCTGCGGAGAAGTTATAGACACGTTTCGCGGCGGCACTTTCGGCCATAGCAAGAATCCTCGTGGTGGTTTAACCCTACTGCCAAACAGGAACCCGATGTCGGTCACATCCGGGATCCGGTGAGCTGAACCGCCAGAGCCGATCTAGGCCTCACGTCACCGATAGCCGGCAACTTCGCTCAACCCTGACCGTGGGGTGTGCCTTAGCCACCGGCCATGCGGATCACCGCCTCCGCAGCGAACACACAAAAACGCCCCCCATCGACATGCGAAGAAGGGCCTCGGCAACAGTTGGTCGAGACAGTCCGGCAGGTTACTCAAACCAGGATTCTAAGCTCTGCAGCAATCGCTGAGAAGGACGCCCAGGGCGACTGACAGAAGTCTCGCATCGAACGACTCTCCGTCGAAGCGAATCGGACCGGCGAAGCAGAACGCGGAAGTGGCCTTTTCAGCATCCGTCACACGCCATACGCCGAGAAATCGATCGTCCTGGGGCTGCGCCGCGCGACGGACTCGCTCACCATCAATAGCGAGCGGTTGGTGCTGACGCGTCCACCATTCGAGTCCCGTTGCCAGTCAGTGGCGCAGTGCTGGGGGGTCCGGCTGTGGTTTGATTGAGTGCCGTAATGCGGTTGGCAAGGGAAGGGTTGTATCCGTTGAGCGTGTAAGCGCGCTGGTAATTGGCCAGCGCCTGCTGATAGTCCCCCTTCTGTTCGTGCAAGGCAGCACTGGCCGTCCACACGCGCTTGTTGGTCTGATCCAGTTGCATCGCCTGCTGCAGCTGCAACTCCGCCGTCTTCGTGTCGCCGTACTCTTGATACAGGCGAGCCAGTTCAATCCGCGCGTCGGCGTTCTGGGGGCTGCGGACCGCCCAGTTCTGCAGCAACACAAAGGCTCGGTCACTACGCTCGGTCTGGGCCAGGAGCACTGCCAGTCCGCGATAGCATGCGGCGTGGTTGGGATTGCGATTCAAGCATTCGTTGTAGAGCGATTCGGCCTGCTGCAGTGCTTGTTGATCTTTGTTGGCTGTCCCCATCCGATGCAGCGTGGCGGCCATGTTGTAGTAGGAGTCGGCATCGTTGGGATTGTTCGCCATCGCTCGCTGAAACTCCTCCAACGCGCCGTAATACTGTCCTTTTTCGTAGAGTTGCACGCCCTTCATGTTCTGCCCGGTCGAAACCAGTTGGCAACCACAGGTGACCGCCAGCAGATTGGCGATGAGAAGTGCGCCCGCACCACGCAACGTGACCGGCCTCGGTTGCTGACTGACCTTCTCTAGCACCGTGACACCTCTGCCGATTCAAAATCGTCCACTGCCGGTTCCCTTCCGCTCAGCCGAGTCTGTCCGTCGCGTCGCAACCGCAAACCGCGCGGGTGAATCCGGCGTCCAGGGAGGCATGTCCTGCTCGACACGAGCCGGACGGCCGATGGACGAAAGCCACAGAACTCGCGACTTCATCACCATCAGTTTGTTCCACTCGCCTCGGCTGGGCACGGTGCGGGCTGGGCACGGTGCGGGGGCCGGGGCGAGCGACAAGTGGCGGGAGAGTACCGGGATTCGCCAGATTTCACAAGATCGGTATTGCCCCTCCTTCCGTAGGGTAGGGTATCTGGTCCTCGCGTCATCCCGCTTCATTGTCGCACTGAAGAATTGTCGCATTGTGGCATTCCCTATTCGCATTCCCCATCCCACCGGCCTGTCCTGTCACGACTCGTCCCGCGGCCTGACCGCAGCAACAGTCGGCGGCCTGCGCCGCGACCGGGAGAGACACGCCGCAGGGAAGTGGTGGCTGAACAGGGAATGCGACAAGGCAACAATGCCGCAAGGCAGCAACGGACAGGGGTGAGACGCACGGCGCAGGGTGTCTGGTCCTCGCGTCTGGTCCTCGCGTCATCCCGCTTCATTGTCGCATTGAAGCATTGCCGCATTGTGGCATTCCCTATTGTCATTCCACATCCCACCGGCCTGTCCTGCCACGATTCGTCCCGCGGCCTGACCGTAGCAACAGTCGGCGGCCTGCGTCGCGACCGGGCGGGACACGCCGCAGGGAAGTGGTGGCTGAACAGGGAATGCGACAAGGCAACAATGCCGCAATGCAGCAACGAACTAGGGTGAAGCGCACGGCGCAGGGTGTCTGGTCCTCGCGTCTGGTCCTCGCGTCATCCCGCTTCATTGTCGCCGGAATCGAATGGCAGCTCCCAAAGGCTCTTGATCTAAGTCGTGTACGTCTCCCGGTGACGGATCAGGCCTCCGGTTCAGCCGGAGGAGTCGCATCAGAAGGTGTGGGCGACGGATAGAGATCGCTGTCGTCAGCTGCCAATCGCATGCCCTGAGGAATACGCACATAGCCGAGGTCGCGGATTACCTCCAGAATCTCACTGCAAGTAGGGAACATGCGGCCACTGGCTCGCTTGTAGGCATCCAACGCCTGCATGAACAGGATCTCCTCGTCGGTGTAATCACGCTCACAGGTCGTCGGGTCGATCTGGCGGCGTCGCGGGACCTTCCGCCGCTCGCACTTCCTCCGTTCAACTGCCACGGGCTCGCTTTTCTTTCGGCGATCTCCGCCTGTTCGGCGCTCTTTTGCGACTCGTCGATCAACCTGCACTTCGCGCTTCTTCGTTGTGGCCACGTGGTGGTTCTCCCATGAGCAGACAGCGAACAGGCCTTCCTCGTGGAGGGCCGCTTGGATATGAGAGAACCATCGGTTTGCGGGTAGGGGGAATTTGAGCGACTAGGGAAAATGGGTGATTGTGGCGGAGGTTTCTGATTTGGTAGCTTTTGCGGTTTTTCCGGATGGAGTGGTTGTGAGGTGCTCCCAGGATCCAGCCACGGCCGCGCGCTCTCTGTTCGCCGCAGAAAGGGACGCGTTTCGCGGAGACGCACGCAAGAGACTGCCGGTAACGCGGTCTGCGGTCTACGAGATGTTCTGAGTCGATCGGTGCGGTTGGAGTGATGCGCGCGGCTGCCCCTTCGAGCTGCTGCTCCGCTGCGGAATGGTACGGCGAATTGCGGCCATTGCGGCATTGAACGGAGTCGCGATGGGACGCAGGTCGTCGGCCAGCTGGGTCACCTGCTCGCGGTGCCGCTGGCGGGCTTCAGCGGGATAGAGTTCCAGGATCGAGCTGCTGGGAACGAGCCAACCGGACTGGGAATCGTCTGGATCCTCGATGCTCGTCTCCGGCGGCTTGGCGGAGGCGACGGCGTCGGACGGTGGCGCATCGATTTGTCTGGCAGAGCCTGTGATCTGAGGGGATGGGCCAAACACAACCCAGCCGAACGGAAGGGTGGCCAGCAGAAGAGTGGCGGCTATGGCGAGAGCGGCGAGTTGGACCGCACGGGGCCGGAAGGGACGCCGGTTTTGGCAAGCCTGTTCCACGATCCGCCAGGCAAAATCGTCGGGCAAAGGTGGATCTTCGGATAACTCCAGCCCGTCCAGCAGGCACGTGAGGGCGTGGAGCTGTGCCTGACACGCTGTGCACTGGTGTGCGTGTCGCTGCAATTCCAGATCCTGCTCCGGTGATTGGCGGGCATCGAGCACATCGTTGAGGCGAGCTTCGAATTCGTCACACAGCATAGCGCGTTTCCACCACTTCACGAGCCTGAAGATGTCGAATCAACTCGCGACGCGCTCGGTGAATCCAGGTTCGCACGGTGCCGATTGGACACTGCATGGCCTCGGCGATCTCAGCGTAACTCAACTCGTGCTGATGGAACAGGATGAACGCCTCGCGGTACTGATCCCGCAGTGAGCTCAGGGCCAGATTGACTTCTTCAGTCAGTTGTTTTGCCGCTTGGAGGTCGGGAGTACGTGACGCTACCGGTTCGTTGAGCGAGCGAGGGGGTGGTCGCCGCATTCGTCGGGAAAGCGCCGTCCGGCAGCGATTGCCGGCAATGGCCAACAACCACGGTTCGAATTCACGCTCACTGTCCCAACTGTGCAGGTTGCGCAGTGCCCTGGCGAATGCTTCTTGCGCCGCGTCCTCGGCATCCTCGCGGTGTCCGAGCATCCGATAGCAGAGCCCAAACACTTGTCCTTTGAATCGATTAACCAGATCCAACATCGCCTGCTGATCACCGGCCAGGCAAGATCGAATCAACTGGCGGAGATTGTCAGTCAACGGTGCATCCTCGACCCGAAGCTTCTACACTGGAATATACTCGTGTGACGCCGTCCCGGTTTCAGCAGAGCGGAAATGTGAGCGCCACTGAGCTCTGGACTTCAGTTATTCCTCGGCTTGGCCGAAATCTTGGAGGGAGTGTGCTAATTCCCGGGAGTTTTTGTCATCGCTACTGGGGTACGCCTTCCGCCGAAGCGTCAGGCCGCCTCGCAATCGCCGACTTAGCGGCCTGACGAGTGGGCGTTCGGACGAAAGTCAAGATTGCCGACCTGCGCCGCGAACGTCGAGCACACCGCCGACGTGACTCAGGGGCGCATGCCGGCATCCTGCGTGAAATTCCCGGCCTGCGGATCTATCGCCGCGGCGAGCCACCCGGAGGCAGATCGCCTGGCCGATCCCACCCTCATGTCTCGAATCCGAGCGGCCGATTACCCGCGGTTAAAGAACCTCTTGAGCATATCGGCTGCGGCTTCGCGCGAGTCTTTGGATGAGTTCGTGGGGCGAGGCGGCAGTTTGCCTGGCTCATTCTTTTTCCAGCGACCGCCCGACTTCTTCTTATCCTTGTCGACGTCAGCAGCGAGTTCTTCCTCCTCCTGCTTGGCCGGGTCGGCGGCTTTCGGGTCACCGGATTGCGATTGGCCATCGACGCTGGTTTCCAGAGCCAGATTACTGGTGTCGTCGACTCGGAATTGTCGCGTTTCGGGAGTGGCCACTGCGCGCGATGTATCAGTGTCGTCACTTTCTTCGAGCCAGCGTGCGATGTCCAGATCCTCCGTCGACGATGCTGCAGTGCGAGCAGCAACTTCTTTCACATCGCGGGCGGCCGGACGCTTGGCACCTCCCAACGCATGTTCGATCACGACTTCGAACATCAGCGGTCCGACCTGAAATTGGTCGCCCGACTCCACCACACGCTCGCCCTCTACGCGTTCTCCATTCACGTAGGAGCCGTTCTTGCTTCCGAGGTCGCGCACGACGACCTGCTTCTCGCCCACGGCGATCACACAGTGGCGCCGACTGATCGCGTCACTACGTGGGCGGAGATGGCATTCCTCGCCGCGGCCAATCAGAAACTCCGCGACGGAAATCACAACGTCCCGTCCTGCTTGAGCCCCCTGCGTCACTCTCAGTTTGACTCGCATTACCCATCATCCCTATGAAGCGTCGTTTCAGCGATCGACAAAATGAAAAGATCAGTTTGTCGGACAGACGAAAAATTAGGACGTGACCAAGCTAATAAAAACTGATCGCGCTCGAAACGACAACTCGCACCTTGCAGACAGCTAGCGTCCCAATGGACACGACAGGCGTAGACGAAATGATAAATGAAAAATAACGTACACCGCCCACGTGCATTGATCAACTGCTCAGTCGAGGCGTGCCAAGCCGTTTCACCTGACTCACCCCACCTACCATTATGGCCAGCTATCCGCCTCTTATGCAAGGCTTTTGGATTGGATGCCGTGGTTGAACATACCAAAACTGGCATCCGACGTCAAAGCGCGAAAATGGGCCCCCAGCGGCGGCGTCTACCTCCGGAGGGTCCACTCTGCGTGACCGAATTTACTGCGTTGCAGTTCTCCGGCCATGGTTCGTTCAGGGATTGACAACCCCCCCGGCTCCCACCTCACCTCCAGCCGCTGTGCTAACTGCTGGACCCATTCCGCTTGCCACTGACTGATGGAGAGTGTTGGCCCTGAAAGCTGAGCCAGGCCTGGCAGTTCAGGTGCCGCGCTGGAGCGGTCCAGCAACAAGCTGCCGTGCTGCAACGCCGCCCGCCGATGGCGACGCTGGGCGCTGCCGCCAATCTTTGCGCGATTCAGGAGCAGATCGCCGGCACTTCTCCGCTCGAAGCAGAGGAACCGTGATTCGAGTTGCGGGTCGGTCTGTGGGCAGAGCTCAGCCGCTACTCCTTGTGCAGAAAGCGTGTCCAGCCAGGTCCCATGGATGAGCTGATACCACTGGCCGAGCAAGTGATCGAGGCGGTGTCGGATTGGGGCGGTGAGGCTGTAGGTAATCTCGCGGTCGTGCACTATGGCACCTCCGCCAGTGGCTCGTCGTACCAACGGGCAGGCATGGCTGGCGCTGTGCGCGTGGCGAGCCGTACAATCCTGAAAATATCCCAACGACAAGGTCGGCTGATCCCATTGATAGAGTCGCAGGGTGAGTCGTCCCGTCTGGTCAGCCGATCGCAACAGCGCCTCGTCGACGGCCATATTCCAGCTGCCCGATGCGGGGGGATCGATGATCAAGCGAGCCACAGTCATAGTTCATTGTGCTGGGGAGGGGGTAACGAATCCTGGACGCGTCGCTGTTAGGAGCTGCGTATGTTGCTCTGACAAAATGTGGGTGTCGACTGGGTTCGAGGGGGGAACTCAGCTCGCCGCGTGTTGACCGATCGGCTTTGTCAGGGCTCCTGAGCTTCTCAGGGCCTGGGGTCCGCTTGGTGCGGGGCCACGTGGAGTGCGGGCCACCGTGCCGAGTCGTTGATGGGGCGGCACTACGGTGTCCATTTCAGAATCGTTTTGCGAGCAGCAGCCACTTCATCAGGACGGCTGATGATGGTGGAGTGGGGGGCTTCGTGGAGCAGTTCGGCCGACTCTCCACTGACATGGAAGAGCGCTTGCGCAAAGGCGTCCAACGTTTCTTTGCTCTCCGTCTCCGTAGGCTCGATCATCATGGCGTCGTGCACGGTAAGCGGAAAATAGACGGTGGGGGCATGGAATCCGTAATCGAGCAGGCGTTTGGCCAGATCCATAGCCGGTTGTTTGAGCCCTTTTTCGTGTTTGAGTTTTTCGGCTGACGCGACGAACTCGTGCATGCACCGATGGCCGTGAGGTACCGGCAGGAAATGCCGCACGCGGCTGAGCAGGTAATTGGCATTGAGCACGGCGTTTTCAGACACGCGGCGCAAGCCGTCGGGGCCGTGAGTGCGGATATAGCAGTAGGCTCGGATCAGAACTCCGACATTGCCGAAGAAGGACCGCACTCGCCCGATCGACTGCGGGCGATCGAAGTCCAGGAAATATCCCTGTTCGTTCTTCTCCACAACCGGCGATGGCAGGTAGGGGCGAAGTGCCTGCGTGACACAGATCGGTCCGGCTCCCGGACCACCTCCTCCGTGCGGTCCGGAGAAGGTTTTGTGAGGATTGAAGTGCATCATATCGGCCCCGAAATCGCCCGGCCTCGCGATGCCGAGGATGGCATTCATGTTGGCACCGTCCAGGTAGATCAGCCCTCCGTGTTGATGCACCAATTCGGAAATCTGTTTCACCTGCGCATCGAACAGGCCGAGTGTATTGGGGTTGGTGATCATGAACACGGCCACATCGCCGTTGAGTTGCTGCTGGAGCAACTCCAGATCGACACCTCCGTGTGCCGTGCTGCGAATCGTCACGGCCTCGAATCCGGCCATGCGCGCGCTGGCGGGATTCGTTCCGTGAGCGCTATCAGGAGTCAGCACGCGGGTGCGTTTCTCACCCAACGCGCGGAAATGTGCGGCCGCCACCATCAGGGCGGCGAGTTCGCCGTGGGCTCCTGCCGCGGGCTGGAGCGACACGGCTGGCAGGCCGCTGATTTCACCGAGGAATTGCTGCAGCTCGTAGAGCAGTTGCAGCAGTCCCTGGACGGTCGCATCCGGCTGATAGGGATGCGCATCAAGCCAGCCGGGCAACGCGGCCAGTCGTTCGTTCCGTTTGGGGTTGTACTTCATCGTACACGAACCCAGCGGATAGAAGTTCGCGTCGACCGACATGTTCATGGTTGACAGATTGGTGAAGTGACGCACCACGTCCGGCTCCGCCAGTTCCGGTAATGGAGGAAGGGTTTCTGCCCGAGCCGTGGCGGGGAGCAGGTCGGCCACGTCCGGTGCCGGGACATCGCAGGGGGGGAGTTGCGAACTGCGTCGGCCGGCTTTCGAAAGTTCGAAAATCAGCTGAGTTGCCTGGGTGTTACGCATGGATCGATGCCCTGTCCTGGGCCGTGTTTGCGAGGCACGCGGCCAGCTTGTTGATGTCTGCTTGAGTTCGCTTCTCGGTGACGGTCACCAGGAAGCAATCGTCCAGTTTGGGATACCAGCGGCCCAGCGGAATGCCGGCCAGAATGCCGGCCTGGAACGCATCGTCCAGCAACTGCCGAACGCTGGCGTGTTGATCGCGGATCACGAATTCTTTGAAGACCGGCTGGGCGAATCGTCGCGCGAAGCGTTCGCAGGCCGAAATCTGTTCTGCCGCATAGTGTGCTTTGCGGACGCACAGTTCGCCCACCTCGCGCAACCCCTGGGGACCCATGAGGCTCAAATAAATGGCTGCTCGCAGCGCGAAGAGTCCCTGGTTGGTGCAGATGTTACTGGTGGCCTTCTCACGACGGATGTGTTGCTCGCGCGTCTGCAACGTGAGCACCCAGCAACGTCGGCCGCGCCGATCGACGGTTTCGCCCACGATGCGGCCGGGCAACCGCCGTACGAACTGCTCGCGGCAGGCCATGATGCCCAGGTAGGGACCGCCGTACTGCAGGGGACTGCCGAGCGATTGCCCTTCGGCAACCACCACATCGACCCCCAACTCTCCCGGTCGCTTCAAGATGCCGAGACTCAGTGGATCTACGGCGCAAACCAGCAGAGCACCGGCGGCGTGGGCGGCGTCGGCGACCTCCTGCACATGTTCCAGGCAGCCAAAGAAATTCGGATGCTGCAGCAGCACGCAGGCCACCTGATCACTCAGTACTCCCTGAAGCGTGGCCAGGTCGAGTGTTCCCTCGGGTGTGTCGAGTGTGATCAGTTCGCAATCGAGACTGGCCAGATAGGTCTGCAGGATCTCGCGATACTCCGGGTGGACACTGCTGGTGGTCACCACTTGGCGATAACGGCGCGTCACGCTCATGCTCAGCAAAACCGCTTCGATTGCGGCGCTGCCGCCGTCATACAGGCTGGCGTTCGACACGTCCATGCCCGTCAGCTGACAGATCAGCGTCTGGTACTCGAACATTGCCTGCAGGTTGCCTTGGCTGACTTCCGGCTGATAGGGCGTGTAGGACGTATAGAACTCGCCGCGCGAAGCCAGCAGATCCACCGCAGCGGGAATGAAGTGATCGTAACTCCCACCTCCCAGAAAACAGAGTTCCCGGCTGGCATGTGCGTTGCGCGCCGCCAACTGCTGCATGTGCTGCGTCAGCTCCAATTCTCCCATGGCCGCGGGAAGATCCAACGATCGCCGTAATCGCATCGCTTCGGGTATGCTGGCGAACAGCTCTTCCACCGACGCCGCGCCGATGGCGTCGAGCATCGCCTGCTGGTCCTGGGGATTGTTCAGCAAATAGGACATAGCCACCTTCATTCAGTTCATGTCGGTCACGGACAGAGCGGGAAGGGGTCGGCTGACCCCGAGGAACATGAGACGGCCAGTGGTCATCAGCGGCAGCGCGGCGTGGCGAATTCAGTCAGGCCGGCAGTGCGAGTCGGACATGCGAGGCCCGATCCTATCCGCGCACCGGACTGGCTCGCACTACTCGCCCTCTTCAGCACACTGTTTTTGATAGGCATTGTAGTCGAGTAGCGCGGGCAGACCACCATCACCGTCGAGTCGGATGCGAGCGATCCAGCCGGCTCCGTACGGATCGCTGCTGAGCGTTTCGAGTTGATTGGGCAGCTCGGTATTGACGGCCATGACCGTGCCGCTGACCGGGCTGAACAACGAACTGACGGCCTTGACCGATTCGACTTCACCCAGCTCATCTCCCGCCTCGACCGTCGTACCGAGTTGAGGAAGTTCCAGATACACCAGGTCGGTCAGCTGCTGGATCGCAAAGGCCGAGATGCCGATGGTCGCGATCTTCTCGCCAGCTTCCTCGGTGACATGGGCCCATTCATGCGTTTCGGCAAACAGAAGATCCTCAGGTTTCACGTTCAGTTCCTTGCTAATTGGTTCGAGAATAGAACGGCAGATCGACCAACTCAGCCGATTCCCGGCGCCCGCGGATGTCGATCTCCCACGCGGCGCGATGGCCCTGGAGGGCAGACGAAGTCACGTAAGCCATGGCGATCGGTCGTTGCAGTGTCGGTGAGAACGTGCCGCTGGTCACTTCCCCCACAATCGCCCCGGCGCAGAGCACGTTGTAATGTTCCCGCGGTACCCGCCGTCCGGCGAGTTGCAGGCCGACCCGAACTGGCCGGTCGGTCGCCTGGCTGGCCCGCTCCAAGGCCGCTCGGCCAATGAACTCATGCCGTTGCAGCTGCACAGCAAATTCCAGCCCGGCCTGCAGCGGATCAATCTGCTCGGAAAGCTCGTGTCCATAGAGCGGCATGGCGGCTTCCAATCGTAGCGTGTCGCGCGCGCCTAGACCTACCGGGACCGCGCCCACCAACGTTCCCTGGCTGAGCAGCTTCTGCCAGATGTCGAGCGCCTGGTCGGCCGGGAGCCAAAGTTCGCAGCCATCTTCACCCGTATAGCCGGTGCGGCTTACCACGACCTCCGTGCCCTCGAGATGGCCCAGGGCTCCGGTGTAATACTTCAGGTCGGCCAAGGGCACATCGAGCAGGGGGGCGACCAGTCCAATGGCTGCAGGGCCCTGTACGGCAATCATCGCTGTGTCAGCCGTCAGATCGTGCAGCCGAGCATCATCGGCACGCCGATGCTGTTCGATCCACCGGACAATCTTCTCACGATTCGACGCGTTGACCACCATCAGGATGCGCGGCGAGCCGTCGGGACGTTGGAGATGGTATACCAGCACATCATCCAGAATGCCACCCTCGTGATTGGTGACCAGTGCGTAGCGGATGGCACCGGGTTTGAGCTCGGCGACGCGTCGAGTGACCAGTCGATCGATCAGCGACAGGGCCTCCTCACCCTCAAACTCGAGGCGGCCCATGTGAGAGATGTCAAACAACCCCACAGCGCGGCGGGTGGCTACATGCTCTTCGACGATGGAGCTGTACTGCACGGGCATCGCCCATCCTGCAAAATCCACCAGACGGCCGCCGTGCGATTCGTGCCACGAATAGAGAGGAGTCTGATTGAGCGCAGCTTCTGCCATGCGTACTCCGCCGCGGTGTGAACGCAGCCTCCTGGCGAGCGATGAAGCGCGGTGCTCCACCGACTCCGTGTGTGGATCAAGATGCCAACGAGCCAGTTCGGCTGGCGGCGGCCCGACCGGTCGCAGCCGAATTGTCCTCCGCATTGTAGCCGATCAGGCTCCGGATTCCAGGTCCCGCGGCAGGGGAGTTGTCCGTTGGCGGGTCGCCACGATGATACCTCCTCTGGGCAAGCCATCGCGGTCCGGCCGGCCCCAAATTCTCCCCGCCGACTGGACCTGCGATACGCGACAGGCGCCCCGCGGCGCGGCGCGGTCTACTCACCCACAACGCGTCGGGTGCCGGTCGTCCTTCAGCCAAGCCGGTCGATGTTCTTCCAACGGCAGGTACCTCGACGGGATCATCAGCCGCGCAACAGCGGGGTCGCTCGCTGGCATCCCGGCAGGTTCGCCAGAGACAAGTGTGCCGGCCACGTTGGCGGCATGAGAAGTGCACCTTCGCTCGGAGAAAACGGCGACGAGGATCGGGATTGAAAACCTGATCTTCGATAACGCCAGTTCTTACTCGATATGGGGCAAAACACGATGGCTCAGAATCCCAAAAAGAAGCGGGGGAACAGTCCGCAGAAATCGGTCGGAGAGGAGCGTGAATCGCTGCGAAATGCCGACCCGATCACCGATGAACCAGGAGCTCATCCGGTTGGCGCAGGTACCGGCGCCGCGCTGGGAGGCGTGGTGGCAGGAGCCGCTGCTGGAATGGCAGCTGGCCCGGTGGGAACCGTGGCGGGTGCCATTATTGGGGGCGTGGCGGGTGCCTACGCCGGGAAAGCGGTAGCCGAAGGAATCGATCCTACTGTCGAAACGGCCCACTGGCGCGAGGCCTACCCCAGCCGTCCTTACTATGATGGGGATCTGCCCTTCGAGTCCGTCGAACCGACCTACCGCTTCGGATGGGAGTCGTACGATCCTGAGGCATCGTTCGAGGACCGCGAAACGGAGTTGGAACGGCGTTGGAAGGAGCAGACGGCCCGGGACGAGCCGGCGCTCGAATGGCAACGGGCACGGTTGGCGGCTAAGGACGCTCACGATCGAGTGGTCGAACATGTCCGCAACCAATCTCGTGAGGTGCGCAAAGCCAAATAGCCCGGTCGCCAAGATGCGCGGGGTGGTCAGGGTGGATCCACGGGGGTCAGGATGCGGCGGGACGGTGGACGAAGCGTTCACTTGAGGAAGATGGTTACCGCTGACCGCGCCGCCGCGTCTGGCCCCGTCCCTTGGGAGGCCGGCGTTTCGGGTCCGACGACTTGGTCCGGATCTGTCGGGCGCTGGGAGCGCGGGGCGGTGTCGTGCCTCCAGGAAAAAGAATCCTCAGATCCAGTTCGCGCCGATCGACGTCGACATGCGATACTTCGACCTGAACCAAGTCGCCCAAACGATAACGGTTACCTTCCCGACGTCCCAGCAGGGAGTGGGTGGTGGCGTCGAAATGGTAGTAGTCGTCCTGCAGGGCACTGATATGGACAAACCCTTCCGCCGGGAGTTCGACGCCCTGCACGAAGAGGCCGAAATCCTCGACGCCCGTAATCACGCCGTGCATCGTCAAGCCCAGGTGCTCACTCAGGTAATTGAGCAGCTTGATTTTGATCAGTTCGCGCTCCGCACTGGCCGCCCGCTGTTCGCGCTCGGAACAGACTTCGCCGAGCACCATTTGTTCCGCGAGATTGTTACGGGGGCGTTTTCCCGCGGCCAGAATGTCGAACAGCCGATGCACGGTCAGGTCGGGATAGCGGCGGATAGGAGAGGTGAAGTGGCAGTAATGGTCCATGTTCAAGGCGTAATGCTGTTCCTGCTGCGGACCATACACGGCCTTCTGCATGCTGCGCAGCACGGCGTAGTTCACGGCATGTTCTTCGGGCCGCCCGGCCACTTCTTCCAGCACGCGTTTGATCTCGAAACGACTGACCAGATCCTCGCAGCGGATGCCGAGTTCGCGCACGAAGGTGGTCAGATCATGCAGTTTCATTGGTGAGGGAGCAGCGTGGATGCGGCGCAGGAACAGGATCTCCTGCCGCGTCAACTGCTCGGCGACC
Organism: Pirellulaceae bacterium; assembly: GCA_041752115.1. Classification (GTDB taxonomy): domain Bacteria; phylum Planctomycetota; class Planctomycetia; order Pirellulales; family Pirellulaceae; genus JAJRVM01. The sequence goes on from JBGSHS010000086.1 coordinate 58,784, forward strand.
GCCTCATTGGCGGCGAGCATGAACTCTTCGATGATCTGATGGCTCGTGTTATGTTCCACGACCTTGGCACCGCGCACTTTCCCGTCATCGTCCAGGTCAAGCTTCACTTCCGGCAATACCAGCTCGATGGAACCATGGGCCAGGCGGCGTTGACGCAGGATCATGGCCAGTTCGTGCATGTCGTGCACCAGCTGGAACACGGCGGGTGTGAGCTTGTCGCGCCACGGCTGCGGCTGCTGCAGGTAGTCTTGGATCTCGTCGTAGTTGAAGCGATAGTCACTCCGGATCGCCGACCGTACGACTTCCGAGTGAACCCGTACGCCTTCGGGGGTGAATTCCTGCAGCACGGTCTTGGAGAAGCGGACCCGATCGGGTTGCAGGCTGGCGAGGTGATTCGAGATGATCTCCGGGAGCATCGGGATCACGCGGTCGGGGAGGTAGACGCTGGTGCCCCGTTCGCGTGCTTCGCGATCCAGTGGCGATTTGGGAGGAACGAAGAACGCGACATCGGCAATGTGGACGCCGAGCATCCAGTTGCCGTTGTCGAGTCGCTGCAGGGAGATCGCATCGTCAAAATCGCGGGCATCGGCTGGATCGATCGTGACGACCGTCAGCGCGGTGAGATCCTGGCGATCGTCCAGCTGTGACGGATCGAAGCGATCTGCCTGTTGTCGAGCTGCCTCGAGGACATCTTCCGGAAAGGCATCTGGCAGTCCGTATTCGCGGATGACTAACAAGGTATCGACACCGGGTGTGCCGCGAGGTCCCAGGACTTCGACGATGACCGCTTCACCATCGTGCAGGTGCGATGGGAACCGCACCATTTCAATGACCACCTTGTCTTCCCGCCGCACGTTCTTGGCTCCCGGGTCACCGACCGGGATGGGCTGCGCGAACACCTTGCCGTCGACCTGAACGAGCGGCACATCACCTCGCGGTTTGTACGTGCCGACAAACTGATGTGTCTCGCGTTCGACGACTTCCACGACTTCACCACGCAAACGTTCCTCGTCTCCGGAGCGGGAGGTTTTTCCCAGCCGCACTCGCACCAGATCACCCGAGGAGGCGTCGGAGGTGCGACTGGCGGGAATGTAGACATCGGGTAACGGAGCGCGGCCTGTGGCCGAGACTCGCGGCTTGACGAAGCCGAATCCTCCCGCCGTTCGGCGGAAAGTCCCCACAATCTCTTGGTTCGATTTGGTCGTTTCCCGGCGTGAAGAGGTGCCCTTCCCGCTCGACGGAGACGCCGTGGAGAGTGGCTGGACCAGATGGTTGGAACCGTACGCGATGTCGCCGCGGTGGGCCAATCGCTTGATGGCTTTCCGCACGTCACCCCGCCGCGACTCGGGAAAACCCAACTGCTTGGTGATCACGCGCGGTTTGACCGGTCGGTAGTTGTCGGCTTGGATGTGCTTGAGCAGCAGCAGTTCCAGATCGGTATACGTCATGATTTCTGACTCCAGCGACACCCGGTCGGTGCAGCGACAGAGATTCCTCCTGCCGCCTCGCAGCGTCTCGACGGCCCTGCCGCTGAGCCGAATCAGGAGTCTTCTGCGGGACCGACGGGAGGCGTGACTTTGAAAAGCTTGCGGCCCAGGTTCTGTTGATAGGGAGTCCAGTTGCTGTCCGAGTTGGCATCGTTCTGGATCAGCAGACTGAACATCTGCAGCTTCGCGTCGAGGTTGTCCAGATAATGCAGAGCCACCGCTTCAGGAGTCATTGGCAGCTTGGGACTGCCGAACTCGTATTCCCCGTGGTGGCTCAGGATCATGTGTTTCAGCAGCATGTGCAGCCGCGGCGGAATCGGCTCGCTGCAGAGCGACTGCGCTTCGCGGACCTTCTGGTCGAGCAGGTCCACACCCATCACCAGATGCCCGACCAGCTGCCCTTCGTCGCTGTAGCCGAGTTCTCGCTCGTACGTCAACTCGTCGACCTTCCCGACGTCGTGCAGGAACGCTCCCAGCAGCAACAGGTCGGCGTCGAGATCGGGATAACGTGGCGCGACAACCCTCGTCAGTTCCATCAGACTGACCACGTGCTCCATCAGACCGCCATGATACGCATGGTGATTCTTCACGCCGGCGGGGGCCCGCGTGAATTTGTCCATGAACGATTCGTCCATCAAGAAGCACTCCGCCAGACAACGGAGATGGAAATTGGTGATCGCTCGTAACATCTCCGACAGGCGAACCGTCAGCCGGTCAATGTCGACCGATCCCAGAGTGCGGAAGTCCGCTTCATTGATGGAATGAGCGTCGGCCCGCTCCACACGCTGCGTGATCATCTGGAGTGCACCGTTGTAGAACTGGGTCGTCGCCTGAACACGCACGTAGTCGCCGTTGTCAAAACTGCCGTAAACCTGGTCGCTGGCGTTCCAGAGCATGGCGGTGACCGATCCGGTCCGATCGCTCAGACGCAGCTGCAGGTACAGATTTCCATTGCGGTTGGTGCGCAGCTGTTTGTCCGCGACCAGAAATACCTGGTCGACGTTCTCGTGCTCGCCCAACTGATTGATGAAGCGACGTGTCATGAGCGATCCGTACGTGATCCGATGCGAACGAGAGGCGGTGAAGGTCCCGGTGACGAACAACGACCGATTCTAGTGCTGCCTGGCGGAGATGCATACCCCTGGCTGGCGGCACGCACTCCGCGCGGGGAGCCAGATGTCCCTGCCGGTCGGCACCCGGAGCGACTGCCGCGATCCGAC
>JBGSHS010000087.1:0-11014 GCA_041752115.1 Pirellulaceae bacterium
TGAGCGGAGAGTGCAGCGGTCATGAGCGGTGTGCTCGCAGCCACCACCGCGCGAACAACCAGAGAAAGAAGTCTCATCTGCAGTAGCTCCTCTAAATCCGACAGAAAACCGCAGAATATCCCACAACCAGCCGCAGAATGAAAAAGAAAGCGTAAGCTTGGCGTGTGCTGGGTGATCGCAGAGCACGGCAGAACCTGATTCTTTCACCTGGTAATCGGACATTCGTTGTTCGATATTCTGCGATTCCGACCTCTCGGTGACCACCGCCGCTCACGGTTCAACAACAGCCCGACGGTGGAAGACCCTAGGTCATCTGTCTTGTCGTTAACGAACCAAGGGACGTTCTCAGACGCCATTCATCATGACCCCTCTGGCTGCATTCAACAACCCTGTCTCGGACCATCGAATCCCGTCTGAGCGGTGATAAACGGCCAGATGGTGTGGGATCACATTCACCAGCGAATCGTGGCAACTGTCCTCCCTGGCTGACGCCCGGCGCTACGCTCGCTGTCGCCGGGAGCCCCGTTTGCGCGACGGTCTTTTCCGGTAAAATGGGCCAAGCAGTTGAGTCCGACTTGCTCCGGAGAGTCGGCCACACGGTCCCACTGGTTCTGGCACAGGATTCCATTCGATGAACAATCCGATCTGGGTGATGACCTCGGCGTTCCCGCGCTACACGCTCGACCAAATCATCGACTACACGAGGCGCGTTGGCGCGCAGGGCATGGAGCTCTGTGTGTTCCGCAGGGATGGGACTCGGGCCGACCACGTCGCGACGCATCTGGACTATGAGCAGTTCGGGCCCGACGAAGCCCGGCGACTTGTCGACCGCTGCAATCGTGAAGGGTTGCGGTTCTCCGTGGGCGCTTACGAGAACCTGATCGGGGGCGATCCGGCCCAGCGGGTCAAGAACCAGGACCACCTGCTCAAGCTGATTCGCATCGCCCACCTGTGTGGCGGCAACACGAATGATGTGAAGGTCGGCACGTTTGTTGGATACAACCATGACCTGGGCGTCCAGAAGGGTGGCTTTGAGAAGAACCTCGAAGAGTATGCCAGGGTATTCGGGCCCATCATCAAGTACGCCGAGGATCTGAACGTGACGGTGATGTATGAGAACTGCCCGATGGAAGGCTGGTGCCCGGCGGCCACCCCCACCACCTACAACAATCTGCCCGGTTGCCTGGCCGCACGCAAGTTGATGTACGCGATGATCCCCAGCTCGGCCCATGGCGAAACCTACGATCCGTCGCACGACGTCTGGCAGAACATTGATCCGATCGACGTCATTCGCGCATCTGATATGCGACGCATCCATCGCGTGCACGTCAAAGGCACGCGTAATCATCGCTCGCCCGGCCGTGTGCATTGGGGCGCTCTCTACGCGATGCAAGTCGTCAACGCCGAGCTGGCCAAGAAGGCGGGTGTGCCGGTTCCCGCTCATGATTGGGACCGGCATCACTACGAACCGATGCTGCCGGGATTCGGCGGTAACGACAGCATGGACTGGCGAGGTTTCCTGGAGACGTTGATGCAGCGCGAGTTTGCCGGACCGTTTGTCATCGAGAATGAAGCAGACAATTCGGCCCACACCGGCAACCTCGGCGCAACGCTGCAGGGATTCCAGGCCGCTGTGCTCTGTCTGGCCCCGATCGTCTGGCCGCTCGTTCCCGACACGGGATATCGCCTGGACAGTTCCCAGTGGCCTCCACTCGCGACACCTGACGCCACGGAGATTCCCGTCAAGTCGATGAGCGATCTAGTGTGAGTATCAGCGCGTCGCAGCCCGGATCACGCGCGGGCCAATGAGGCTACACAGATCGCTGGATAAGAAGATCTGCTGGCAGCCCCGCCTGATTCGTCCGGCGCGCATCCCGCGCACCGATCGGTAGGTGAAGATCATGGTGACAACTCAATCCCGATCGGTGCTGCGGGAAGCGCTAGGCTCATCACGCTCGGCGGTTCACGCTTCGCGTCGCGCGCCACTGTAACGGGATATCTGCCGTTTGGCTTGCCGGTATTGTTCGGCGATCTGGCGGATGTCGCGCGGCAGATATCCGTAGAACTCGTACTGTTCGAGGTTCGTCGAGCCGTAGATCAGCCGTTCGAGCCACGTGTCGGGAATCCGAGGATGGTACACATCCAGCCAGGCGCCCACCTGATGCACAACGGTGGGAATCGACCGTTTCTGAATGTCCCGTCGATGATCCACCACGCTGCGTCGCAGAGTCGCCTCGGCGCGGACAAGATCCTCGGCCGCCTGCCGCGCTTGCTCATCCCCTTGGGCGAACAGCCCGACGACGAAGCGGGTCACGCCGAGTGACTCATAGCCGCCGCGTCGGTGCTGTTGAGCTTCACAGCGCACATACATCATGTCGCCGCGCCAGGCGTGGGGCACACGCATCATCAGACTGAACTCCCGAGACCCCTCCAGACTCTCGTCCGGCGAAGGACGCAGCTTGAAATAGACCCCCGTCCCACGATCCAAGGTCCCCGCCACCAAGACCACCTCCATCGGCGGCTTGAGCTCGTAACGGATCTGCGAGATGTCTTTGCTGCCGAGATCGGCCCCGGCCGTCCCTTGTGCAATCGGCTGAAAGCCTCCCGAAAGCGATAGTCCCAGCGACTTGTTTGTTTCCTTCGTCTTTTCGACGGTCACATTCCCGGCGACAGCGGTCGCTTGCCTCGTCTGCGGTTGGTAGTCGACAATCTGTACCCGGGCGCCGGGGTTGACGATCTGGTACGAATACTGAACGTCTTCAGGCAGCATGCCGTCCTGCACGATGGCAGAAATCCGAAAACGCCCTTCCACCAACCGCTCACTCGGATGGGATGCTTCGAACTCCGTTGTCGTGACATCGCGACAACCGACCACGCTGGCCGTATCGAAGCGGATATCGGGCGCGCCGGCCAGCGCCGTGGACACTGTCAGCAATACCATCGGGACCGTGCCCCAGAACCGAGGCACACCCATGGCCAGCTTGGATCGCGCCAGCTTGCCTCGCGCCGGCTTGGCTCGACAGAGTCGCGAGGCGGTCGGTTCGTGGATGTGCACCTTGCGAACGAGACGTGGATGGCCGTAACTTCGCGGTTGGCAGGACACCGCAGCGGGGAAGTGTTTCATGGGACGACTCCTTTCTGGCATGGCAAGTCAGCTGTCTGACGATCCCCTCAGTGCACCGGCACCTGGTGGTGCACTATCGCTTTTCACGAGCCTGGGTTCGCGTCGCTCGCAATACGCCGCGCGGTCTCACCAGCTCGGAATCGAGCTGCGATGGCACGCGACAGATGCATGGAATCACGAACCACGTCACAACAAACCGTTGGGGCCGCCGTCAACTGGCAGCAAAGAAGTCTCAGTCATCCAAAGATGCCTGAAAGCAGCTACCTTCCTGGCGCTGCAGCACCGGGGGGAACCTCCTGATTCCATCTCCAGTGCAGCTGCCACTCACACCCGCACAACGCCCAGGTGAAGTGGACACGAAAAGGGTACAGGACCGCGGTGGCGTGTGAGCCACATCTGCTGACCGTACGGACTTTCCCGCGGAACATTCCGCCACAAAGAACCGATGGACCCCGTGACTCTCAGCGTCTGGTTGTCGAAGAATAAGCTTCCTGATCACCACCGCTGAGCAATGGTACGCAGCAGATCGGAGCGGTCAACTGTGCACGCGCGGTAATTCATCGCCGCGAGCAATAATCTCGGCTTCCGCTGCCGCCAGCTCGTCCAGACGCTGCCGCACCGCGGCACGATCCGCAAAATGTCCAGCCAGCCGGATGTACGTGCTGTGGTGCCCCGCCTCCGACTCGAACAGGCTGCCGAAAAACTCAGCCAACTCCTTGTCCGGCACATGGTTGCGCAGCAACGAAAACCGTTCACAGGAGCGCGCTTCAATCAGCCCGGCGATCAACAGCCGATCAACGGCGCGGCCCGGCTCCAGTTTGCGAATCAGCGCGTGCAGCTGGACCCCGTAATTGCTCGGCCGCAACCGGCGAAACCGGACATTCCGACGATGCAACTGGTCAAGCACCTGGTGAAAATGGTCGAGTTCCTCATTCACAATGCGCGTCATTTCGCGGCACAGCTCCTCGTCCTCGACGTAGGCGAACATCAAGTTCATGGCGGTGCCGGCCGCCTTCTTCTCGCAATGCGCATGATCAATCAGGATCTCGTCCAGGTGCAAGTCGACCTGCCGTAACCAACGCTCCGAAGTTGTCGATTTCAAGCTTAACATGGCCCCATCATAGGCTCCCGCCAGGCATTTTCGCAACGACTCACTCCCTGACCGAGCAATCGCCGTCGGGAAGGGCACCATCCGCCATGTTGCCCCGCCACCGTTTGCGATATGATTCGCCTACCGCTCGGCGGAAACGGCCAATTACCCCTCAACCTGCCCCCTCCACTACCGAGCCCCGAGCTGGCTCGGCCAAATTTCCATGATCCTGCTGTCGATCCAAGACATCGCCAAACACTACGGTCCGGAACCGGTTCTCGACGGCGTCACCTGCGACGTGCGCCGGGGAGACCGCATCGCCATCGTCGGCCCCAACGGCACCGGCAAAACGACACTGCTCAAGATCCTGGCCGGTCACGAAGAAGCCGACGCCGGAACCATGCAGCTGACCAGCGGAGTTCGTATCGGGTACCTGGAACAACAGCCTGAGTTCGTCGCGGGGCGCACCGTGTGGGATGAGGCCCGCGACGCACTGCGTGAACTGCTGGCCATGGCCCAGGAGGCCGAGACACTGGCGCAGCAGATGGCCCAGAGTACCGATCCCGCACAGCGGCAGCGTTTGGGACGCCGGTTCGATCACCTGCAACATGAGCTGCAACGCCGCGAAGGCTACCACGTCGACCACAAGATCGAGCAGGTTCTGGTCGGCCTGGGGTTGGACAGCAGCTGCTATCAGCAGGATGTGACGCAGCTGAGTGGCGGGCAGCAGAACCGCCTGCTGCTGGCCAAACTGCTGTTGGAAGATGCCGATCTGCTGCTGCTCGACGAACCCTCCAACCACCTCGACCTGGAAGCAACGCGCTGGCTGGAAGACTTCCTGGTGGCCACCAGTCAATCGCTGATGGTGGTCAGCCACGATCGCTACTTCCTGGATAAGGTGACGACGCGGACGTTTGAGCTGTTTCACGGCACCATCGATATGTATTCCGGCAACTTCACTGCGTACCTGCGGCAGAAGAGCGAACGACTGGAAGTACAGCGCCGCACATTCATCAAGCAACAGACGGAAATCGCCAAGATGGAGGACTTTGTCCGGCGACACCACTACGGACAAAAACATGCTCAAGCAGAAGACCGGCGCAAGAAACTGGAACGGATCGAACGGGTTGATGAACCACGCGAAATCACCGCACCACCGATGGCCTTCCCTGCGGCATCTCGTTCAGGTGACATCGTGCTGCGAGTGGAACACCTGACCAAGTCGTATGAACGGACCCTGTTCGAAGATCTCTCGTTCGATATCCTGCGTGGCGAGAAATGGGCCATCCTGGGCCCGAACGGATCGGGCAAGACCACGCTGCTGCGCTGCCTGCTGGGAAAGACCGCACCAGACGCCGGCCGCACCGCTCAGGGAGCCGGAGTGAAGGTGGCCTATTTCGATCAGCTGCTGCAATGCGTGAACTCGGACGTGGAAGTCGTGGATGCCGTGCGCCCCCGCCACAAGGATTTTCTGGAAGGGCAACGCCGCGACCTGCTGGCTCGATTCGGCATCACCGGCGACATGGTATTTCAGAAAGTGGCAAGTCTGAGCGGAGGCGAGCGGAATCGGACCGCGCTCGCCTACATGGCGGCACTGGATGCCAACCTGCTCGTGCTGGACGAACCAACCAACCACCTCGACCTCTGGGCGCGCGAGTCGCTGGAACAAGCCCTTCGCATGTTCGACGGCACCGTGCTGCTGGTCAGCCATGATCGCTATTTCCTCAACCAGGTCGCCGACCATGTCATCGTCATCGGACATGGCCCAGCCCAGGTGATCGAAGGAAACTATAACACCTACCAGCACCTGGTCAGCCAGGGACTGGCGTCGGCCGCCCCACCAGCCGACCCGGAAAAAGAATCCAAGGCCGACTCCCCTCGGCGCAGTGAGCGGGAAAGGCCGCCGCGCCGCAAACGCAAATTCCCCTATCGCAAAGTGGCTGACCTGGAAGCCGACATTCAGACGTGCGAAGCCCGCATCGAGCAACTACATCAGGATATGGCCTCGCCGGCAATGATGCGTGATGGCGAGCGAGTCAAGCAGACCAAGGCCGAATTGGATGAGCTCGCCACCCGGCTCGGACAACTACTCGAACACTGGGAAGAGGCCTCGGAATTGAATTGATGCCCCCGAGAGCCGCTGTGGGACGGCGTCAATACTGACATCATTTCGATTGCGCCTGTTTTCGCTTCGACGGCGCCCTCAGGGACAGAAATGAACGTCGGTGGCGGCCGCGGTCTCCCTGGCATCCGAACCGCAGAATGCCTATCGGACAAGGAATGTCCCATTTCGAAGTGGACACACGACGCGGTCCAGGGCCCCCGCCCTCGCTCGACTGCCGCTCACACTCCGCCTCCGCTTCCTTCCTCATGCGGCGGTTCCTTGCTGGATATTCTGCGTCTTCCTGCCGGGTGGCCGTGCCAGCAGGCCCTCACTGGCGCAGGCCCTGTCGCCAGCTGCCGTCGTCAGCAGCGACAGGGCCTGCGGATACTCCTGCCAGGGGCAGACGGGGAGCAAAGCCGGAGTCAGCGAGATGATCGCGACCTGCCGGTGATCAGCTCTCACTCAATAGCGAACATCCAGGCCGAATCCCGGAACTCGGACGTGGACTCCGCTCCCGTGGTAGCCGCCCCCCACAAAGATGCTGGGGCCGCGGTACAGAAATGGGTCGTAGTAGTACGCCGGACGACGCACAATCACGGGGGCTACCATCGGCCTCGCCACAGGGACCACCACCGGAGCCACAAAACGCGGCTGCACCCGGACCACCGGTGGATACCAGGCCGTCCGCACAGCACGCCGACCGTAGCGATGCCCGGCCTCGGCCGACGCGGTGCACCAACCAACCACGGCTACTGCCACGAGCGCTAAAATCACTTTCTTCATCACTTCACCCTCCAGTTCGCTGACTTCGGATCTTCGGATCTGTGGACCACTTGGGCCCTGGCAAGTTTCAGTATATTGCACAAAGCGTGCCGATAGGAGAAGAAGAAAGGAGAGGGTAGGAAGGAGAAAAGGAGAGCGCGGAAGTGAGACAGTTGTGGAGTAGGACGAGCGAGGTGAGAGATCGAGTCATCACGAATCTCGCCCCTGTACCATGTAGTTTCCGCTTCATCGGCGATCATGCTCCCTGTTGCCGGGCGACAGGAAAATCGCCTGCCAGATCCCGCAGTGCGCTCGCCTCGGCGCCGCACCGTTCGCGGCTGGATGTCATTTCTTCGCTGCCATTTCTCCGCTGCCGGCCGCGGCCTGCTGGTTAACCTGCCCACCGTATCGGATCGCGTCAGAAACGTCACCTGCTCTGGACCCCTGCGCAACGGTGACCGCGGCGAACCCCTCAGCAGCTCTCACAAAACGTGGATGTCCACTGGGCCAGGGGGGGCGAACTCAGCTGGCAGCGTGTGAACAATCGGTTGCGTGGAAGCTGCTCAGTTGCCAAACCGCTGCGTGAGTGCAGCCGGATTCGCCACATCCTGGGCTGTGTCGTTGAGTTTGGAATCCACTTGCTGCCCCATGGTAGTGATCAACACTACGGTGGCGATCAACAGAGCGGCTGCCACACAGATCCACTCCACAGTACCTAGCCCTCGGCGGCGCAGGTTGCGTGACTTCATGGCTGCATATCTCCCAGGCGATGGCGTGAACCGGAACCGATTGAACTCTACCTTTCTTGGGCCTGGAGTCTGCCCGTCAGTTGGGATTGTCATGCTTGGACCGACCGAAGTGGTTCTGCCGCGAACTCATGAATCACCGTGGATGGGACATTCCGTTTCCTTCGAGGCCAAATCGACCGTGGGCCCAGCGGCTCGCCGTCTGGTAGACCGTCCCCCGATGCGCAACAATAACGCTTGGCATCCCGGTCCTGCGTTCCTTGGCTCCGGCCGCCATGCGGTATATATGAACGATTCCGACTCAGAACACCCTGTGGTAGGCGAAGGCCGCGCCGGCTCCGTCCGGCCTCCTCTGGCGATGTCGAACGCCACGCTCCAAGCAGACGCTCTCGCCAGTATCTTCACTCTGCCGCCGAGAGTGGCATTTCCACTCTCGACCATCTTTGAGAGCATTCCGATCGCCACGCTGCTGCATGATGGCCAGACGATTCGTTACGCGAATCGAGCGGCCGCCGAGCTGTTGCGTGTGGGCGAAACGGCCCTGCTCATGGGACAGGAAGTCGACGAGGTGTTGCCGGCGCTGCATTGGCGCCCCGCCACGTCGCACGATGAACTCCTTGCTGCGGATGGACTCGCCGCGGTCGAGGCGGTGGCATCTGCCAACGATGCCGCACTTCGACGTCACGACGGCACGGTGGCATCCGTCCAGATCCTCAAAACGGTGATTGAACTGGACGGGCGTGTGTACGTGCACGTGATGCTGCAGGAGAATGACGAACAGCTGCGACGCCATCAGGAAGAGCTAGCTCATGCCGGGCGGCTCAGCACCATGGGTGAATTAGTGGCGAGCATCGCGCACGAAATCAACCAGCCGCTGTACGCCATTTCCAACTACGCCGGCGCGTGCCAAAACGCTCTGACCGATCTGTCCGAGTCGACCATCGATCGGGTCGCCCGCTGGAACGAAGAAATCGCCACTCAAGCACGGCGTGCCGGCGAGATCATCACGCGACTGGGGGACTTCGTGCGCAAAGCGCCTCCCCATCGCTCCACACTCAACATCAACAACCTGGTCATCGATTCGCTCGACCTGCTGCGGTTTGAAGTGCGCAGGCGTCAAGTCCGCGTCGGCATCGAACTCGCCTCGCCACCCCCACGCGTTCTGGCCGATCGCGTGCAGATCCAGCAGGTGATCGTCAATCTGATGCGCAACGCGTTCGACTCACTCGAAGGAGTCGAGCTGGCCAAGCGACGTGTCGCCATCCTGATCGAATCGCTCGAGGAATGTGTCGCAGTGCATGTGGAAGACGGCGGCAAAGGTCTGACAGCCGAAGAACATGCCATGCTGTTTGAACCGTTCTACACGACTAAGGAACGCGGCATGGGAATGGGTCTGGCCATCAGCCGCTCCATTATTACCACGCACGGCGGACGACTGTGGGCCACCAGCAATCCTGTTGCCGGAGCAACGTTCCATTTCGAATTGCCTCGTCAAGCAGATTGATCCCCCCTTCGTTTCTCCATCAACGAGCGCCATCCTGCGACGCGCCGCTGCCAATGACGAAGGAAATGACGAATGACGAAGTACCCAATGACGAATCGCCCACGGTCATTTAGTCAGGAGGCACGCGGCCTATGCGGATCGGGCTCTTCGCCGATACACACGACCATCTGCACAACATCCAGCGGTGCGTGACGCTCTTTAACGTCAGGCAGTGCGATCTGGTGATCTTCGCCGGCGATCTCGTGTCGACCTTCGCCGTCCCACCCTTGCGCCAACTGACCTGCCGCGTCGTGGCCAGCTTCGGCGACAACGAAGGAAACAAGCTGGGAATCCGGGGCGGCATGGAGATCGTGGGCGAAATCCACGATCCGCCATTCGGCTACCGCGTCGCCGACGGCACGCGGATCCTTATCACCCACCAGCTCGAACTGCTGCGCAAAGACTACGACGGAAGTGACATCGTCGTATTCGCTCATACCCATCGGCCGCTGGTGCGCTACGACGGGCAGGGACGGCTGTTCGTTAATCCGGGCGAAGCCAGCGGCTGGACCTATGGAAAGCCCTCCTGCGCTCTGTTGGATACGCAGAGCCGGCAGGCCGACATTATCTGGCTTGAGCACGGGCCACGACACGAATCGACTTGATCCGACTCGATACCATCGTCCATCAGACGACCGTCGCCCCGAAACAGGGGGCGTCAAGGCGCCCCCGCACGCGTCGAAAGCAGACGCCCTGCGCCGGGAGGCCGACTGCCGCTGAGATCCGGCCGCGGCACGCTCCAGGACAGGACCGACCGTGGGAGGTGGAACGTGAATAGGGAACGCGACAATGCCACAGTGCGACAATGCGCAATTCGGCCGACGACAGAGACCGACGCCAGCAAGTAAGCAGAGAGCACGAAATCAGACACCCCGCGCCCACGAAAGCAGACACCCCGCGCCGGGAGGACGACTGCCGCTGAGATCCGGCCGTGTCACGCTCCAGGACAAGACCGACCGTGGGAGGTGGAACGTGAATAGGGAACGCGACAATGCCACAGTGCGACAATGCGCAATTCGGCCGACACGAAAGCAGAGGACGAAAGCAGACACCCTGCGCCGGGAAGCCGACGGAACCGCAGCATATCCAACACGGATTGCCCACGGACCACGGGAGGAAGCTAGCAATGCCAGCAATGGATACCTCCTGGCAGGACTCGCGCCGCGGCGCAGTAGCCCATTGTGGCATTTCCGCATTGTGGCCTTGTCGCATTCCCTATTTCCACACCACTTCGCAACGGCCTGTCCCTGTCGGCAGCAGCAAATCGCCTCGATATGGTCGAAAGCAGACCGAAAGCAGACACCCTGCAGACCGAAGCACGAAAGCAGACACCCTGTGCCGGGAGGACGACTGCCGCTGAGATCCGGCCGTGTCACGCTCCAGGACAAGACCGACCGTGGGAGGTGGAACGTGAATAGGGAACGCGACAATGCCACAGTGCGACAATGCGCAATTCGGCCGACGACAGAGACCGACGCCAGCAAGTAAGCAGAGAGCACGAAATCAGACACCCTGCGCCGAGAGGACGACTGCTGCTGAGATCCGGCCGTGTCACGCTCCAGGACATGACCGTCCGTGGGAGGTGGAACGTTAATAGGGAACGCGACAATGCCACAGTGCGACAATGCGCAATTCGGCCGACGAC